>NZ_CP107852.1:4800000-5530653 GCF_036346875.1 Nocardia sp. NBC_00508
TGGTGCGCCGATTTCGTCAGCTGGGTCCTACGCGCGGCGGGCGCGCCACTGGTCAACCCGAACTCGGGGTCCTGGCGGATCCCCGGCGTATACACACTGCAGGAGTACTACGAGAGCACGGGCCGGTTCGTTCCGATCGAGTCCGGATACCAGCCGCGCACCGGTGACGTGCTGCTGTACGCGGAGTCCAGCCCGTTCGGGCAGCATACGAACATCGTTCTGCGGGCCGAGGCGGGTCAGGTGACGACGATCGGCGGCAACGAGTTCGACGAGGTGCGCATCCACCGGTTCACCCTGGCCGACGTGCCGGGCGTGGTCGGTTTCGGCCAATTGTGACCATTGCGCCGGTGCGAGCCGAATCAGCGGGATATGCGGGTGAAACAGCGTGCCGAATAGTCCTACGATGGAGTCGGCGGCGCCCGGCAGCGCCGTCGCCGATCCCCGCCCTGCTTCCCCCTCATCGGCAGGACGGGGATCTCGGGTCAAGGGCGCGCGTGCGGTGGTGCCACAAGATCGGTCGCGTACCGTGTCGGTTGTCCATCGAGAGGTGAGGGTTTCGGAACTACTGATGCAGCCGACCGACGAACCGCGTAGCGAGCCGGCCTGGATCGACTACGCCGAATTCGGCGAGCGTTTCGTCACGCACGCCGTGACGGCGGCCCGGATCGAATCCGCCGTCTCCGGTATGGCGGGCCGCGGACTGACCATCGGCCCGGTGTCGATCGGACCGGCCGGACTCGCCGGTTTCGTCGCCGAAGGCAAAGTCGGCACGCCGCAGGTCCTGCACAGCGGTCCACGTGTGACGTTCGAGGTGACCGTTCCGGTGTCGCTGACCCTGAAGGTGCTGCTGGGCGGCCGGAAACTGCGGCTGGAGGCCAGGGTCGAAATCGATCTGACGCTGCATGCCCGCACCGCGGAACCTGTGCTCATCGTCATCGACATCCCTCCGATCACCCAGCGTGACATCAGCTTCGTGTTGCGCGCCCAAGCGGTGGAGTCGGCCTGGGAGTGGCTGCTCGACCCGATCGCGGGGGTGGTGCAGCGCGAGGTCGCCTCACGGGTGAACGCCATGCTGGCCGATCCGCAGACCCGCCGCAATCTGGTGTTCGACATCGAGGCGATGGTCGCGGGCACTCGCTCGCCGCATCGGAACTCTGCCGGGTTCGACTGGATCTGCTACGACGAGTTCGGTCATCGGTTCTTCTCCCACATCGTGACCCGCCAGCGCGTGTTCGACGTGGTGGAACGATTGGCGGGCAGGCCGATCGAGGTCGGCCCGCTGCGGGCCGGACCGCGGGGCGCCGCGACGGTGACGGTCCGCGGAGCGGTGCGGATCCCGCGGCTGGCGGATCGCTCGGCCGAGCCGGTCGCTTTCGACCTGACGCTGCCGGTCAGCTTGGACATCACTGTGGATATCTTGAAAGCCAATCGCTATCGCGCCGACGTCGAAGTGCCGCTGGTGCTCACCGCCCGAGCGGCCGACCCGTTGCAGGTGGTGATCGACGTTCCGCCGCCGGACCCGGCCGAGGTTCGCATGGAGTTCACCGCGCACGGTGCTCGCGCGGCCACGCTCGGTGCGCTGGCGGGGATCAAGAAGCAGGTCGTGGCGCAGGTCGTCGCGGTGATCGGCAAGGAACTGGCCGATCCGTCGATGCGAACCATCGACGTTGCCGCCCGCATCGACGGTATCGCCTGACCACGCTGCCGCGTGTGGCCAATGTGAAACATGTGTCTCCTGGGTCTAGCGGTTCCCGTGTGAATGTGGTGAAATAAGTACACGTTCGAGGCTCCCGGCGCGCGAGAGATACAGGGGAAGGTGCGCCGGGCACGCTGCTATCCAGGTCGGGTTGCGCGAAGGAGTCCACGATGCGTTCCAATTCGGTATCCCGGCGTGATCTGTTCGCCTATGCGGCCGCGGCCGCCGTGGTCGGCGTGACCGCCGGGGCGGCCCCGGCCTCCGGGCGGCCCTCGCTCGGCACCCTCGTCGATTACGCGGGCGGCGTTCCCTCGGCCGCTGCGATCAAAGAAGCGGGACACCTCGGCGTGATTCGCTATGTCTCCGATCGCAGGCCCGGCGCCGAGTGGATGGTCGGCAAGCCGCTGCGCGTCGCCGAAGTCGAGCAGTTGCAAGCAGCTGGTCTGCGGATCGTTTCGAACTACCAGTTCGGCAAAGGGCCGACCGCGGACTGGCGTGGCGGGCTGGAGGCGGGCAAGCGGCACGCCGAGCGCGGTCTCGCGCTGCATCGCGCCGCAGGCGGCCCGGACAACGCGCCGATCTACGCGTCCATCGACGACAACCCCTCCGCGGTCGACTTCGCCACCATGATCGGGCCGTACCTGCTGGGCTGGCAGGCTGTGCTCGGCAAGGAGAACACCGGCGTCTACGCGAACTCCCCGACCATCGAGCTGGCTGCGGCCGCAGGGTTGTGTTCCTGGTACTGGCAGCACGATTGGGGCACGCCGGACGGCTTCGTGCACCCCGCGGCGCACCTGCACCAATTCGAAATCGACAAGCGATCCATCGACGGGGTGGGGATAGATCTGAACAATGTGCTCGCACCGGAATATGGGCAGTGGTGAATGCCCGGTCTCGCGGTGCGGAGCACTCGGATGCAAGTGCAGAGTGATCGGCCGGGGCAGGTGCTACGTCTGACTATGGCTGAGCGGTGCGACCCGCAAGTCGGGTTCGTCGTCCGGGACGACCCGCAGTGATGGGCGGCCGTCCGGCGCTTCGTGGTCGGCCCGCCAGGAGAACAGCGACCACCGGGACAAACCGGAGAACGCGGAACCGAGGCTGGTGAACGAGAACGACGAGATCGCCGACCCGAACGATCCCACGGACCCGATCGACAGCACCGAGCCGACGCTGCCGATGGACAGGATCGAATAGGCCGAGCCGATCGACAGAATCGAACCTTCGGAGCGGATCGACAAGATCGAGCGGCGCGAGCGCTTGCTCCGGATCGAATGACCCGGGTGTATCGAACTATCGAGGGTCGCCATAGTTAGCGGTCTACCACAGTCCTGGCGGACTCATGCGCCATCGCGGCAGATACTTCCGGGATGTCATCGGCGTAGGAATCAGCGAGGGCGGCGACCCCGATGGAGTCGCCGCCCTCGACCGAAAAATCAGCCGACCGTGAAGAACCCGAGGGTCGGCAGGAACGAGCAGGTCCGCGGCGCGGCGTCGCCGGCTTGGGTGGTCAGTGAGCCGCCGACGACGGCGACGACACGGCCGAAACCGGTATTGGCGATCGCGGACAGCGTGGCGGGGCCGTCCGGGTTGATCTTGGCCTCGTCGGTCAGCGGCAGGACGCCGGACTGGCGGGTGTCCAGGTTCAGCCACTGCACCGTCATCGGCGGGTTCTGCACCGGCGTAGGCGACTTGGTGCCGAGCGCGGTGAACACGAATCCGGTCTGACCGGCCTGCGGGCCGGGCGGCGGCAGCGTGGCCGGGCCGGGCACGGCCAGCGCGGTGCCGATCGAGTCGGCGGTCGGGCTGATGCAACCCTTGCCGATGGTGGGGTACAGGAACTGCGCGATCACCGGGCCGTCCTGCGGCACCTCGGGGCCACCGCCGCCGCTGCCGTCCAGGAAGGTGATGATCCGCTCCAGCGTCGACTTGATCTGCGGCGGCAGATTCAGCGTGGCGAGCAGCCTGCGTGCCTGGTCCAGAATCGCCGACTGCGGGCCGGCGATACCTGCCGGGCTCGCGATGTCCGCCGGGCCCGCGACGGCCCCGACGATGGCGGGAGCGAGCGCGGCCAGCGCGTCCACCGGTACGCCCTCGGGGACCATCGGAACGCTCTGCGTGGTCGCCGCGGGGGCGGGGGCAGCGATTGCTGTCGTCGGTGCGGCGAGCGTGGCACTCGCCGCGATGGCGAGTGCGGACAATGCAATCCGCGATCCTCGGGTGCGAAGCACTGGTCTGGCCGTCCTTACCTCGGGGTACAACTGGGTTCGATCCTAAAAGGCATCGTTTCGGGGGTCACTCTAGGGACATTGCGGCTATGTGTACAGCCGCGACGTCCGAATGGCGCTGTGGACGATCAGTGTTAACAGACGATAGTGCGCCACTGGTGTTACTGGTGTGAAATTTGATGCAAATGTTACCAGTGGTTCGAGGGTGGCGCGGGGTTGATTCGCGCTGCGGTTAATCTAATCCGTGCCGTCCGCGCTGTCGCCGGAACACTCCGAAGTTCGGGCGTGCCGAACCGACGCACCGCACCCGAACCGAAAGCAGCGATTTGAATCGTCACCTCCGATGGGCTGTGTCGGTGCTCGGTCTGTCCGTGCTGGCGCGGTTGCTCTGGATGTTGCTGTCTCCGAACGGCATGAACCTCGTCGACCTGCACGTCTACGTCGGCGGATCGGCCGCGCTGCTGACCGATCAGCTCTACGACTTCACCTATGCGGAGAAGACCCCGGACTTCCCGCTGCCGTTCACCTATCCGCCCTTCGCGGCACTGGTGTTCTTCCCGCTGCACTACCTGCCGTTCACCGTCGTCGCGGTGGCCTGGCTGCTGGCCATCGCCGCGGCACTGTATGCCGTGGTGCACGTCAGTTTCGAGCTCATGTTCGGTGCGGAGACACTGCGGGCGCCCCAGTGGCGGGCGGTGACAGTCGGCTGGACCGCGCTGGGGCTGTGGCTGGAGCCGGTGCGGACCACGATGGACTACGGCCAGGTCAACGTGTTCCTGGTGCTCGGCGCGATGCTCGCGGTGCGCAGTTCGCGATGGTGGGTCTCCGGCGGGCTGGTCGGGATCGTCGCTGGCGTCAAGCTGACGCCCGCGATCACCGGTCTGTATTTCGTCGCGCGGCGGCGGTGGGCGACCGTCGCGTGGTGCGTGCTCGTTTTCGGCGCGACGGTGGGACTGAGCTTCTTGATCGCGCCGATCGAGGCGCGGAGGTACTTCGGCACGCTGCTCGGCGACGCCGATCGGATCGGGCCGGTGGGCTCGGTGTGGAACCAGTCGCTGCGCGGCGCGCTGAGCCGAATCCTCGGATACGACGTGGAATCCGGACCGTGGTGGATCGCGGCTGTGCTGGTGGTCGCGGTGCTGGGATTCCTGGCCTGGCGCTCGCTCGAGCCGGACGACCGGCTCGGCACACTGATCGTGGTGCAGCTGTTCGGACTGATGATCTCGCCCATCTCCTGGTCGCATCACTGGGTGTGGCTGCTGCCGACGGTGCTGTGGCTGGTCTACGGGCCGCTGCGCTCCGCACCGGGCGCGCGGATCATGGCGGGATTCTGGGTGGTGACCATGCTCGTCGGCGTGCCGTGGGTGCTGTCGTTCTTCCAGGATTCGATCTGGACCATTTCGCGTCCGGGCGTGTTGGCCTGGCTCGGCGCGGTCGACGTCCTCGGCGTCGTGGTGTTCTTCCTCTGGATGATCCGGTCCGGACACCGCCGCGCGCGGTCGAGCCCAGAGCAGGAAGCGCGCGTTGCCGCGGAGGGCCCCGCACGCGGCGCCTAGACACCGCTGCGTGGGGCTAGCCCACCCGGAGGAGGAGCCGACGTAACTGTGGATGGCCTCGCGTGTTGACAGCCGTCGAGCCCGGTGGCCATCTCCAGAGGCCGAACATCCGGGTTTTCAGCGCAGGTGCAAGCGCAACACCCCGGCTCAGCTCCCGCTTTCGAGCGAAGCGAGACCGAGCATTGTCCGTTCGCGGCCCGGCTCGCGTCCGAGCGGCCGCCGCGTCCGCGACGAATCGCCAGCGGCAGCCACTAGCCCACACGGGTGTCGGCGAACATAGGTGCTGTGGTTTCCGCACTACGTGACCACTGGGCCCGACTCCCGTTTTCGAGCGAAGCGAGACCGAGCATTGCCTGTTCGCGGCCCGGCTCGCGTCCGAGCGGCCGCCGCGTCCGCGACGAAGTCGCCAGCGGCGGTCGCTCGGACGCGAGCCATCAGGGGGCCGCGAACACGCGGCACCGCAGGTGCCGCAAATCAGACACAGCGGTCTATTTCGTGCGCCAGCGCGACGTCCAGCGCGGTGAGCCCACCCGCGGAGTGGGTGGACAGTGTGAAGGTGACGTTGCGCCAACGAATGTCGATGTCCGGATGGTGGCCTGCTGTCTCGGCGACCTCGGCGACCTGGCGCACGAGTTCGATGCCCGCCGGAAACGTGGGCGCCTTGACGGTGCGGACCAGGCTGTCCCCTGATCGAGCCCACTCGGGCAGCTCGGTGAGGGCCTCGGCGATTTCGGTATCGGAGAGCAGTGTCTGCTGCGCCATAGCTCCTTACTCCTCGCATCGGGCCGCCCCGAAAAGGGTGCGGCGCTGATCAGGCGGCGCGCGCCTGCTTGAGTGCCTTCTTCAGATCCTTGCCGCAGATCCCTGCGGCTTCGCACTTCTTCATCCGCATGATCACAACGGGGCACTTTACGCAGCGCGTCTTCTTCCGACAGCACTTCTTCTTCGGCTTCAGGCTCGACACCTGCTTGGCTTTGACCTTGCCCACGGCGGTTAGCATACCCTTAGTACAAAGCCTGAAACGTTGCGGGAACCGGACTGCCGGTAGGGTGTACCTGGCCGCGATGCCCGGTGAGTTTCGATTCTCCACCTGTCTGCAGGGGTCGGCCGAGCACCAACACCTAACAGCAGGAGGATTCAGGCGTGTCGTCTGCACGCGATTTTCGCAACGTCGCCATCGTGGCCCACGTCGACCACGGTAAGACGACCCTGGTCGACGCCATGCTGCGCCAGTCCGGTGCCTTCGCCGAGCGGGCCGAACCCGTCGATCGCGTGATGGACTCCGGCGACCTGGAGCGCGAGAAGGGCATCACCATTCTCGCCAAGAACACCGCGGTGCACCGGCACCACCCGGATGGTTCGGTCACCGTGATCAATGTCATCGACACGCCGGGTCACGCCGACTTCGGCGGCGAGGTGGAGCGCGGCCTGTCCATGGTGGACGGCGTCGTGCTGCTGGTCGACGCGTCCGAGGGACCGCTGCCGCAGACTCGATTCGTGCTGCGCAAGGCGCTTGCCGCGTCGTTGCCGGTGATCCTGGTCGTGAACAAGACCGACCGCCCCGACGCCCGCATCGAGGAGGTCGTCGAGGAGAGCCACGATCTGCTGCTGGATCTGGCCTCCGACCTGGACGACGCCGCGGCCGAGGCCGCCGAGCTCGCGCTCGACCTGCCGGTGCTGTACGCCTCCGGCAGGGAGGGCAAGGCGTCCAAGGAGCGTCCGGAGAACGGGCATGCGCCGGACGCGGAGAATCTCGACGCGCTGTTCGACGTGCTGATGGAGTACATCCCGGCGCCCAAGGGCGATCCGGCCGCAGCGTTGCAGGCGCATGTCACCAACCTGGACGCCTCGGCCTTCCTCGGGCGTCTCGCGCTGGTCCGCGTGCACAACGGCGAGCTGCGCAAGGGGCAGAACGTCGCGTGGATGCACGCCGACGGCGTCAAGCAGGTGAAGATCACCGAGCTGTTGCAGACGATCGGCGTGGAACGCCAGCCCGGCGAGGTCGCCGTGGCGGGCGACATCGTCGCCATCGCGGGCATCCCGGACATCATGATCGGCGACACCCTCGCCGACCTGGACAATCCGGTCGCGCTGCCGCGCATCACCGTCGACGAGCCCGCCATCTCGGTCACCATCGGCACCAATACCTCGCCGCTGGTCGGCCGGGTGCAGGGCCACAAGCTCACCGCCCGCATGGTGAAGTCGCGGCTGGACCAGGAACTGGTCGGCAACGTGTCGCTGCGTGTGCTCGACATCGGCCGCCCGGATGCCTGGGAGGTGCAGGGCCGTGGCGAGCTGGCGCTGGCCATCCTGGTGGAGACCATGCGCCGGGAGGGCTTCGAGCTGACCGTCGGCAAGCCGCAGGTGGTCACCAAGCAGGTCGACGGCAAGGTGCACGAGCCGTACGAAGAGCTGACCATCGACTGCCCCGAGGAATACCTCGGCGCCATCACCCAGCTGCTGGCCGCACGCAAGGGCAAGATGGTGCAGATGAACAACCACGCCGCGGGCTGGGTGCGGATGGAGTTCATCGTCCCCTCGCGCGGCCTGATCGGCTTCCGTACCGACTTCCTCACCGAGACCCGCGGCACCGGCATCGCCAACGCGGTGTCGCACGGGTATGCGCCATGGGCGGGTGAGATCAGGGCCCGGCACACCGGATCGCTGGTGTCCGACCGGTCGGGCACGGTGACGCCGTTCGCCATGATCCAGCTGGCCGACCGCGGACAGTTCTTCGTCGAGCCCGGCGCGGACACCTACGAGGGCCATATCGTCGGCATCAACCCGCGTGCGGAAGATCTCGACATCAATGTCACCCGCGAGAAGAAGCTGACCAATATGCGAAGCTCCACGGCCGACGTGATCGAGACCCTGGCCAAGCCATTGCAGCTGGATTTGGAAGGCGCGATGGAGTTCTGTGCCGCCGACGAGTGCGTGGAGGTCACGCCGGAGGTGGTCCGGGTGCGCAAGGTGATGCTCGGGGGGAACGAGCGTGCTCGGGAACTGTCCCGGCGCAAGGCGCGGGACCGCGCGGCGCTGTAATCACTTCCCTCGGAACGGAACCCGGCGTCGCGCTGGCGCCGGGGCTCCGGGCGGTTCGTATGGCCGATCGATGACGCGGCATCCGCTGGCGTGCTCGTGACCGCCGCGGCTGGGGGAGAGGCAGCGGTGAAACGTCGCGGGCTGGTCGGCAATTCATGGCGACTTTCCGAGGAATTCACCATCGCGGGACGGCCCGGCAGTCATCGAATTGCTTGGTTTCGGTTTTTCGCCGGGCCGGGAGCCCTCTTTGGTAGAGGGTGATTGATGCCTTCAGCAGTTAATTGTCACGACAATTCGTTTGGTTCCGATTCGTGCGCAGATTCTCGGAATGTGGAACTCGTGCCGGCTCGCTTCTGCGGCGGCCGAGATTCGACTTCGAGACGTTGCTGCAATTCGCTGTGAAATTCGCTCATCGAAATTGATCTTTACGGTGGTCTCGTTCGGGAATTATGTACCGCATATTCACTACGTTTATCGCGCTACGCGCATGCGGTCGCCTGCGACCAGCCGCGTCCGGCAGCGTGCATGGGGACGGAAAACCTTGCTGTGCAGGGGGACTGGCGGCTGGGGAACCAGCGGCGCCTACCCTGGAAACGCGCGCGAGTGCGGAGCTTCCCTGCTGTTCGGCATGTCGGCGCGATTGTTCATTTTCGAGTGCGGCGCCATCGATCGCCGGAGTTGTCGGCGTCATCGCCGTGCATATCGATAGGGCTCTCCGCTTGCGATGCGGCGAATGGTCGAGGATTGCGGACGTCGCAGATGCGCCGAATATTTGCCGGGTGACGATGGCGTCGGCATCGCGCGGTGTCGCAGACACGGTGGTGCGTGCGCGGTTTCTTCTTCGCCGATATGGGATCGGTATCGACGAGCACTCTCGTGACATCAGGAATCTGCGAGCGGACTCGGCCGTACGGTAGAGTTCCCGAGCGTGAAAGTGGGCGCAGGAAAACGCGCAGCGTGGCGTACGTTGTTGCCGACCATGGCGGTGCTGGCGCTGATCAGCAGCTGTGCGGCGAACCCGCCGCCGCCCATCGAAAGCACCGACAGTCCGAAGACCACGCCGGTCAAGCCCGCGGAGACCAGTGTCGTCGTCGCCTTGGACACCATCGGAACGGCCTTCAATCCGCATCTGCGCTCCGACCAGTCCGCCGCCACCTCGGCTATCGCCTCGCTGGTGATGCCCAGCCCGTTCCGGCCGGTGCCGAGCCCGACCACGCCGGGAGCGACGGCGTGGGTGCCGGACTCGTCGTTGCTGATCTCCGCCGACGTGACCGCGGAGGAGCCGTTCACGATCACCTATAAGTTGCGCAACGAAGCGTCCTGGTCGGATGGTGCGCCTATCGCGGCCGAGGACTTCCGCTACCTGTGGCAGGAGATGATCTCCGAACCCGGCGTCGTCGATCCGGCCGGATACCGGTTGATCTCGGATGTGAACTCGTCGGCGGGTGGCAAGACGGTCACCGTGGTGATGTCCCAGCCCTATCCCGGCTGGCGCGAGTTGTTCACGGATCTATTGCCCTCGCATCTGCTGAAAGACGCTCCCGGCGGGTTCGCCCGAGGGATGAACGGCCAGGTCAACGGCGTCCGGGTGTCCGGAGGCCCGTTCGGGATCCGCTCGGCGGACCCGGGACGCGACGAGCTGCTGTTGGAACGTAACGACCGTTTCTGGGGGACACCGGCCATGCCCGGCCAGATCCTGCTGCGCCGCGGCGGCACGACCGCGCAGCTGGCGGGCTCGCTGCGCACCGGCGATGTGCAGATGGCGCTGGTCCACGGCGGCGTGGCGACCCAGGCGCAGCTGGGTGCGATTCCGTCGGTGCGGACGGCGATCATGCCGCAGTCACGCGTGCTGCACCTGGTGCTCAACGGGCGCAAGGGGGAGCTGAGCGACCCGCGGGTCCGCTCGGGCGTACTGGCGCTGCTCGACCCCAACCTGCTTGCGACGGTCGGCGCGCAGACCGGCAATTGGGTGGAACCCGCTCGTGCGCAGGTGCTCGCCCCGTCCGATCCCGGTTATGCCCCGACCGCGCCGCCTCGGCCGTCCGCGGACGAGGCGTTCGCGCTGCTCGCCGCGGCGGGGTACGGCCGGGCGCCGGAGCCGCCGCCGGCTACCTCGCCGACCTCGCCCGCACCGCAGCCGCGCACCATCGGCAAGGACGGGAAGCCGCTGACCGTGCGCATCGGCGCGGTCGACAAGGACGCCACCGCACTCGCGGTGGCCAATACCGCCGCCGACCAATTGCGCAGCGCGGGCATCGACGCGACGGTGCGCAGCGTCGCCGCCGACGAGCTGTACGGCACGGAATTGATCGAGGGCACCGTCGACGCAATCGTCGGCTGGGAGGTGGCCGGTTCGGACCCGGCGACCGTGCTGGCGTCCCGCTACGGCTGCCCGCCGCCCGCGGTGCCGGGGATCACAGGCCCCGCGCAGGCCATCGCCGAGGCGGCGCAGCGCGCGCCGAGCAACCTGTCCGGCGTGTGTGATCCGAGCCTGCAACCTGCGATCGATGAAGCGCTGCGTGGCGGCGACGTGGGCCGGGTGATCGTCGAGGCCGAGCCCAAACTGTGGGCCATGGCGACGGTGCTGCCGATCGTGCAGGACAACGCCGTCGCCGCGTCCGGGCCCCGGGTGGACGGCGCCTCGCTCAGCGGCGCCATCCAGGTCGGCATCTTCGGTGACGCGTCGCTGTGGCGCAGGATCCCGTGACCTCGGCCGCAACGGGCGGCCTGCTCCTGGTGCACGCCCATCCGGACGACGAATCCATCACCACCGGAGGGACGATCGCGTACTACCGCCGTCGCGGCGTGCCGGTCACCGTGGTCACCTGCACCCTCGGCGAGGAGGGTGAGGTGATCGGCGACGAATGGGCGCTGCTGGCGGCGGAGCATGCCGACCAGCTCGGCGGCTACCGCATCCTCGAACTGACCCGCGCGCTGGCCGCGCTGGGCGCGGGCCCGCCGCACATCCTCGGCGGTGCGGGGCGCTGGCGTGACTCCGGTATGGCGGGAACCCCTGCCGCGAACAAGCCGCGGGTGTTCGTGGGTTCCGGGGACGAGGCGGTGCACGCCCTCACCGATCTGGTGCTGCGGCTGCGGCCGCAAGTGGTGGTCGGCTACGACCCGAAGGGCGGCTACGGCCACCCCGACCACATCCGTGCGCACGAGATCACCACGGCCGCCGTGCACGCGGCGGCCGGCCAGGGTTGGGACACTCCGAAGTTCTATTGGACGGTCACCGACGCCGATATGCTGCGCCTGCACACCGCCGCGCTGGGCCGGCGCACGGTCGAGGGCTTGCCCGGCGCGCTGCCACCCGGTTGGCGGCTGCCCGCCGAAGGGGAGCTCGCGAGCGTGCCGAGTCACGCGGTAACCACCACGATCGACGTCTCCGATGTGCTGACGGCCAAGCGCGCCGCGCTGCGGGCGCACGCCACCCAGGTCACGGTCGCGCCGTCCGGTCGGGAATTCGCCCTGTCGAACAATGTTGCCCAACCGGTGCTGCCGGAAGAGCACTTCATCCTCGCTCGAGGTCAGCGCGGTCCGCTCGGGCCGGACGGGCGGGAGCACGATTTGTTCGCGGGCTTGGACTGACCGAATCCCGCAGACGTCGCGGGGATGATCCCCAGTATTTCCGGACATTTCGCATATAACGCCCTTGGTTTCCGCAAGCTATCCGAGCGGCTATTTCTCATTGCTGAAGGGTTGCCCGCGGGTGTTATTCGTGCGCCATGTACCGTTCCGGTGATTTCCGGGACAGCAACGTTCCTGGTCGTCGTGCTCACCGGCTTCGACTATCCGGTGGGGACCTGGACGGTCGCGACCATCGCCCTGATCATCCCCGCATTGGTCGTCGGCTGGCTCGCCGCACGCAAGCGGGTGCTTGCCATCGCGGCGCAGCGAGTGGGGGACACGGGCGCGTTCCCGGTTGTCGCGAACCTCCCGGTGGACGAAGGGAACTGATCGTGTGCGGGAGAACGCCGGAATAGACTCGCCAGTATGTACAACTGGGAGCTCCAGAACGCGATCGTGGCGTTCGTCGACAGCATGAAGCCGCACTGGCAGGGGCAACACGACCTGTATATGACGGTGCTGTACGCGTTTGCCGACATGCAGAGCCACCTGTTGACCCTCCTCGGCTACCCACCGGTTCCGTGACGACGACCGTCGACGGCCACGCTGCCGTGGCAACCAGTGCCGCTCGTCTCGCCATCGGCCGCGCGCTGGCCCCGGTGATCCTCGTTCTCCTGGTCTTGGACGCGCTGCTCACCTTGTCGCTCGAGGTGTTGTATCTGCCGACGTATCTCGGAACCATCGCGTTCCCGGTCGCCGCGGTCCTGGCCGGTGTGGTGAACGTGCTGCTCGTCGCGGGAGCACGGTCGGTCACCCAGCGCACCGCGGCCGTAGGGCTTCCGCTGGCCGCCTGGGCGTTCGGATTCCTGATCTGCGCGAGCCTCGGCCCGGGCGGCGACGTCCTGCTCGGCAGCGATGCGCGAACGGCGCTTCTGCTGTTCTGCGGACTGCTCCCGCCGCTGGCGTACATCTACTTCCAGATGAACGTCCGCGCGTTCCGCCCGCGCTGAATTCAGCGGACGAGAGTGGAGATCACGGGGAAAACGGTTCGGCAATCGGTCGGCGACGCCGGCCCGCGGGTCAGTGCACGCCGAGCCGCCCCGGGGTGACGGCCTCGATGAGCTCCCATGCCTCGTCGACCGGGATATCGACCACCGCGTAGCGCTTCTTGCCCGCCGCGGTTGCCGCGACCACCGTGGCGACACCGGCGCGGCGCTGGAAGAACGTCTGGCGCACGGTCCAGCCGATGACACCGGGCGCCTCCAGGCAGTCCCGGTCGCGGTCGAGTGAGCCGGAGCGGGTGATCAGCCAGGTCGGGCTGGTCGCCGTGCGAGACAGTACGGCGTGGCCGAGGCCGCGGTAACGGTCTTCCGCCAGTGCGAGCGCCACCGGAAGGGCGAGGCCGGGCGCCGACCACCACCACGGCGAAAAGCCCGCTCCGGCAAGGGCGAGGTAGGCCATCACGATGGCGAGGAAAGCGACCGGGATGAGTGCCCGTGTGTGCCTGCGGCGCCGGGCAGCAGGTCCGTGGGCGATCAGCGGCGCGCTGCCCGGTGCCGGACCGGCGTCCGATGATCCTGCGCCACTGGGGATTGCGCCCGGCGCGAGGAGAATAGCGTTGTCGCGCACCTCGTCCGGAGCGAGCAGATGGCTCAGGGTGTGCTCGACGGCGCCGCGCGGTGCCTGCGGAAGGATCTTCTGCCGCGGGTTCTCACCGGTCATGATCGCCTCGAGCTCGGCGCCACCCGCCAGGCGCAGCAGCAGCGGTTCCTTCACCGTGGCTCCGCGCAGGCGGGCCAGGTCGAGGGTGATCTGGCGCGTGGTGAACAGGCCGTGGCGCAGCTGCAAGGTCTTGCCGTCATCGCTGACGCGCAGCCCGAAATAGGTGGTCAGGTAGTGCGCGCACGCGGCGGCGCTGACCACGAGGACGATGGCGCCGAGCAGCGCGGCGCCGGCGAGCGCCAGCACCAGCGTGCCACCGTCTTCCACGTCGTGTACCGCGTCCGAGCGGAACACGATCTCACCGAGTCCGTACTGGAAGGCGACGCCGACGATGGGCGCGACGATCGCGAACCCGGTCAGCGACAGCGGCGCGTAGCGCACCCACGCCGGACGCCAGTGCCCGATCTCACGCGCCGGAGCTCGCGTCGTCGCGAAACCACCGGATGCGTTCTCCGGCGGTTCCTTTCGTTCCTCGACCTGGTCGACCTGGCCCGCCGTGTGCGCGAGCAACGCGGCGCGCAATGGCGGCACCACCCGTGCGTCCAAGGCGTCGAGTTTGAACTGCTCACCGGAATCGGCCTGCTGCCCGGTTCCGATCGCCAGCACCGCGAGCCCGAGTACCCGATGCAGCAGGTCCGCCTCGATGTCCACCGACCGGATGCGCGAGCGCGGCACCGACAGTTTCTTGCGCTGCACCAACCCGGTGCGCAGCTCGACATGCGTGGGCCCGACGCGGTACGTCGTGGTGAACCAGCGGGTGAGCGCGAACCCGACGATCAGCACCACCGGAATGACGCTCCACACATGGTTGCCGCTGCTGGTACCGAGGATCACCGAACCGATCAGCACCGGAATGAACTTCACCACCTCGGTGATCGGATGCACCAGCAGCATCCGCTTGTCGAGCCGCTGCCAGGGCTGTTCCATCTGCGCGGTGCCCGCCTCGCTCATGGCGCCCCCTTGCCGACGCTCACCCTCGGAACGAGCGGGTGCCAGACTGTGCCTGTTCGCTCGCTCATTGGGGCACCATCCCTTCTGCAGCCCGAACAGTTAGGGTTGTTGTCTCTCGGTTCCGGTGGGTGCATGGCCTTCGTCGCGTGCCATTTGATGGCCAGCATGAGTTCTGCCAGCCCCACCGGGCCGAGGGCCGCGGACCGGCGTCAGGGACATGCCCCGCAGAGGGCCGATCAATGAGCTTCCGGCGGCGGCCCTCGCTTCCGAGGAGGCAGTTCATCGACCTCGAGGGAGCACACCTGTGGCGTTCGCCGGCTGGGACTGGGGCAGCACCACTCACGACGTGACCGTGATCGACGATGCCGGTGGCAAGATCGAACGCTTCCCGGTGCCGCATACTGAAGACGGCATCGCTCGCGCGTTGGCACGGCTGGCCTGCTACGGCGGGCCCGGTGAGTTGCCGGTGGCAATCGAGACCACCCGCGGGCTGGTCGTGGACCGGCTGCTGACCGCCGGGCATCCGGTGATTCCGGTGCACCCCAACGCTTTTCATGCCGCTCGCCCCCGTTGGGGCGCCGCCCGCGCCAAGAACGATCCCGGCGATGGGTTCAAGCTGGCCGACTACGCCCGCACCGACGGCCACCGGCTGCCGGTACTGGCCCCGACCCTGCCGCAAACGCTCGAACTGCAGGCATTGACCCGTCAGCGCGGCGACCACCTGGGCATGCGCATCGCCGCGGTCAATCAACTCGCCGCGCTGCTGGACACGCACTGGCCCGGAGGCAGGACGATCTTCGCCAGCCTGCACTCGCCGATCGCGCTGGCGTTCCTGGACCGCTACCCGAGCCCGCAGGCCGCTGCTGGGCTCACCGCGGCCCGCCTCGAGGCGTTCTGCCGCCGCCACCACTACAGCGGCCGCCGTCCCGGCACCGAGCTGCTCGCCCGGCTGCGCGAGGCACCCACATCGGCCAGCAGGCTCGGCGAGCCGGTCATCGCGCAGCTGGTCCGCGCCCAGACCGGGCTCGTCCGCTCGATCCAAACCAGCATCGACGCACTCGACGCCGTGATCGCCGACGCTCTCGCCGCACACCCCTACGCCAGATTGCTGGCCGATCTGCCCCGCGTCGGCACACTGAACCTGGCCCAGATCATCGGCGAGGTCGGCCCAATCCTGGAGCGCGCCAACAGCTTCGATCAACTCGCCGCCGAAACCGGCATCGCCCCGGTCACCCGCTCCTCCGGCAAAATCCACACCGTCGCCTTCCGCCACGCCACCAACCAGCGAGCCAGACAAGCCTTGGTGACCTGGATCGACAACAGCCGCCGCGCCAGCGACTGGGCAGACCAGCGCTACACCGCCGCCCGCGCCCGCGGCCAACGACACCCCCACGCCATCCGCACCCTCGGCCGCGCCTGGCTGCGCATCATCTGGGCTTGCTGGCGCACCAAAACCTGCTACGACCCCACCAAAAAACAACCGACTCAACAACCGATCGCCGCATAGGGGTTGACTCAGGGAACTCATGCCTGCACCTCGCTGACGCTCGGCTCCGGCACGAGCGAGTGCTCGGCTGTGTCGATCGTTCACTCGCTGACGCTCGCTCATGTCGCGTCCCCGCGGTGCTGGGCGGCGATCCGGGTCAACCGCGTCACGGTCTCCTCGGCGACCGGGAGATCGAGGGCGCTGATCTGTACCGCTCCCGCCGACGACGCGGTGGTCACGGTGACCGTCGCCAGTCCGAGCAGGCGCTCCAGGGGGCCGCGCTCGGTGTCGACGGTCTGGACTCGCGAGATCGGCGCGACCCGGCTCTCCTGGGTGAGCCAGCCGACTCTGGTGTACACCGCCTCATCGGTCACCTCCCAGCGGTGCACCGCGTAGCGCCACCACGGCACGACGCCGACGTTCAGCGCGGCCAGCACCAGCGTGACCGAGAAGATTCCGAGTTGCCAGCCGCGGTGCGCGGAGTCGAGCGCCGCCCACACGATCAGCGCCGCGAGGGGAATCACCCACGCCAGCGTCGCCTGCACGGTCCACAGGAGCTTCGCCTTCGGGCTGGGGCGCCAGGCCGGGTCGGCCATGATCGTGCGCGACTGCGACATGCTGTCATGGTTGCACGATCGCGCACCCGCTGTCGCAGACCAGCGTCGGCGGACCGGGGCGGCAAGGCGACATCACGGTGCGCCGGGCAGCGCGCACCGGAGCCGCTCCGGAATAGCCTCGGGCACCGCGCAGTTGTCAACGCTCAACGGCGCCCCGCGTCCAGCGTGGGCGCCGTAGTGAGCGGAGCGTTCGCCCGCGCGGCTGGTCCGCTCCGCCTCACTGTCGAGCACTGGAGGGAGACAGTTCCGGATGTGTAGCGCATGATCGAGGGCGTGACCGACCTACCGAACCCGAGTGTCCCGTCCGCGCCGCCCACTCCATCGGCCATGCGCCGGGCGCTGCGCCGGGCACGCGACGGTGTCACGTTGAACGTGGACGAGGCCGCGGTGCTGTTGCACGCCACCGGCGACGATCTCGCCGACCTCTGTCGCAGTGCCGCGCGGGTGCGCGATGCCGGGCTGGCTTCGACCGGCCGTCCGAAGACGATCAGTTATTCCCGCAACGTCTTCATCCCGTTGACGCGCTTGTGCCGGGACAAGTGCCACTACTGCACCTTCGTCACCGTGCCGGGCAAGTTGCGCGCCGAGGGCAAGGGGATGTTCCTCGAACCCGACGAGGTGCTCGACATCGCACGCCGCGGCGCGGCGCTCGGGTGTAAGGAGGCGCTGTTCACGCTGGGTGATCGCCCCGAGGACCGCTGGCCGGAGGCGGCGCAGTGGCTGGACGAGCGCGGCTACGACTCCACGCTGGACTACCTGCGCGCCGTGTCGATCATGGTGCTGGAGGAGACCGGCCTGCTGCCGCACCTGAATCCGGGTGTGATGTCATGGGAGGAGATCGCCCGCCTCAAGCCGGTCGCGCAGTCCATGGGCATGATGCTCGAGACCACGGCGACCCGGCTGTTCACCGAGAAGGGCAACTGCCACTACGGCAGCCCGGACAAGGATCCCGTGGTGCGGCTGCGCGCCATCACCGACGCGGGCCGCCTGTCGGTGCCCTATACCACCGGCATCCTGGTCGGCATCGGCGAGACGGTGGCCGAGCGGGCCGAGTCGATCATGGCGATCCGCAAGCAGCACAAGGCTTTCGGACACATCCAGGAAGTCATCATCCAGAACTTCCGCGCCAAGGACGACACCGCGATGCGGGACGTGCCGGACGCGGGACTGGAGGAATTCCTCGCCACCATCGCCGTCACCCGCATCCTGCTCGGGCCCGACGTGCCGGTCCAGGCGCCGCCGAACCTGGTATCGCACGCGGAGTGCCGCGCGCTGATCGAGGCGGGCATCGACGACTGGGGCGGGGTATCGCCGGTGACGCCCGACCACGTGAACCCGGAGCGGCCGTGGCCGAACCTGGACACGCTGCGCGAGATCACCGAGGCGGCGGGCTATCAACTGGTGGAGCGGACCTCGGCGCATCCGAAGTATGTGCGGGCGGGCAATCCGTGGGTCGATCCGCGCATCGGCGCGCACGTCGCCGCGCTCACCGACCCTGCGACCGGGCTGGCGAATCCGGACGCGATACCGGTCGGCCTGCCCTGGCAGGAGCCCGACGAGTCCTGGGAATCGGCTGGACGCGTCGATCTCAATACCGCCATCGACACCGAGGGCCGCAACACCGAGCACCGCAGCGACGCCGGGCTCGGCCAAGACCTGGTCGGCGCGTTCGGCGACTGGGACACGATCCGCGAACAGGCGCGCGATCTCGCCGTCGGGACCTCGCGCCGGCTGGACTCGGACGTGCTGGCCGCGCTGCGCGCCGCGGAACGCGATCCGGCCGGGCTCAGCGACGCCGAGTATCTCGCGCTGGCCACGGCCGATGGCGCCGAACTCGACGCGGTCGCCGCGCTGGCCGATCAGTTGCGCCGCGACACGGTCGGCGACGACGTCACCTACGTGGTGAACCGGAACATCAACTTCACCAATATCTGCTACACCGGGTGCCGGTTCTGTGCCTTCGCCCAGCGCAAGGGCGATGCGGACGCGTTCACGCTGAGCATGGACGAGGTCGCCGACCGGGCTTGGGAGGCGCACGTCGACGGCGCCACCGAGGTGTGCATGCAGGGCGGCATCGACCCCGACCTGCCGGTCACCGGGTATGCGGACCTGGTGCGCGCGGTCAAACAGCGGGTGCCGTCGATGCACGTGCACGCGTTCAGCCCGATGGAGATCGTGAACGGCGCCTCGCGCGGCGGCCAGAGCATCCGGGACTGGCTGGTCGCGCTGAAGGAGGCCGGCCTGGACACAATTCCCGGCACGGCCGCGGAGATCTTGGACGACGAGGTGCGCTGGGTGCTCACCAAGGGCAAGTTGCCCACCTCGGCGTGGATCGAGGTGATCACCACGGCGCACCAGGTGGGCCTCCGCTCCAGTTCGACCATGATGTACGGCCACGTGGACAATCCGAAGCACTGGGTCGGGCACCTACGGGTACTGCGCGGAATCCAGGACGAGACCAGCGGCTTCACCGAGTTCGTGCTGCTGCCGTTCGTGCACCAGAGCGCGCCGCTGTACCTGGCGGGCGCCGCGCGTCCGGGGCCGACGAACCGGGACAACCGCGCCGCGCACGCGCTGGCCAGGATCATGCTGCATGGCCGGATCGCGAACATCCAGACCAGCTGGGTCAAGCTCGGCACCACCGGAACCCGGGTGATGCTCAACAGCGGCGCCAACGATCTGGGCGGTACGCTGATGGAAGAGACCATCTCCCGGATGGCCGGGTCGCAGCACGGCTCGGCGAAGACCGTCGCCGAGCTGGTCGAGATCGCCGCCGGCATCGGTCGACCGGCCAGGGAGCGGACCACGACCTACGGAGTGCCGAAGCGGACGATGTCGGCACTCCCCTTGACGGTCGGATAGCGCGAATCGGCAGCGTCCGAGGTGACGGCGTTGTGCGAAACGTCGTAAGGCGGTGGCCCGCCGTCCGCAACGGCGGGCCACCTCAGGATTCTCAGCGAAAACGAGTGATTTCGTGAGCACATGGGTAACTCGCCGGGTAGCCCAGAACTCGAGCAGCACCGAACGCAGGACCTGAACGCGGGTTCTGCGGCATCTACTGGTACCGCCTGAATACCCGGAGAGGCGGGACAACTTTCGCGTGCATAAGGCCACGAGTTAGGGCAGGCTGACCAGTAGTAACGTGGGGTGTCGGGATAGGGTTTCGCCGGGCGGACTATCCCGCAGGCGAGGACAGACTAGGAGAGCGGCAGTGCCGTACATCATCGCTGAACCGTGCGTTGACGTGAAGGACAAGGCATGCATCGAGGAATGCCCCGTGGACTGCATCTACGAGGGTGGTCGCATGCTGTACATCCATCCCGACGAGTGCGTGGACTGTGGTGCATGTGAACCGGTGTGCCCGGTGGAGGCGATCTTCTACGAAGACGACACCCCGGACCAGTGGAGCGGATACGTCAACGCCAACGTCGACTTCTTCGACGAGCTGGGTTCGCCCGGCGGCGCCACGAAGGTCGGCAAGGTCGACTACGACCCGCCGTTCATCAAGGAACTGCCCCCGATGGCGAGTGAGTGAGACCTGACGTGTCACCGCGTGGCCGGGTCAGCGGTCAGCTGCCCGATTTTCCTTGGGACACCATCGCTTCGGTGAAGGTGAAGGCGGCCGCTCATCCCGGCGGGATCGTCGATCTGTCCGTCGGCACCCCCGTCGACCCGGTCGATCCGCTGATCCGGGCGGCGCTGAATTCGGTCGCCGAAGTGCCCGGATACCCGACCACGCACGGCACCCCCGAGCTCCGCGCGGCCGCGGTCGACGCGCTGAAGCGGCGCTACGGGATCACCGGTCTCGATCCGGCGGCTGTGCTGCCCGTGATCGGCACCAAGGAACTGATCGCCGGACTGCCCCGGTTGCTCGGCCTCGGCCCGGGCGACTTGGTGGTCGTCCCCGAGGTCGCCTACCCCACCTACGAGGTCGGCGCACTGCTGGCGGGCGCGCAGGTGCTGCGCGCCGATGGGCTGACCCGGCTCGGTCCGCAGACACCCGCGCTGATCTACGTGAACTCGCCGTCCAACCCGACCGGCCGGGTGCTCGGCGTCGACCACCTGCGCAAGGTGGTGGCTTTCGCTCGGGAACGCGGCGCGATCGTCGCCTCCGACGAGTGCTACCTGGGACTGACCTGGGAGGGCCGTGCGGTCTCCCTGCTCGACCCCGAGGTGTGCGATGGCGACCACACCAACCTGCTCGCGTTGCATTCGCTGTCCAAGACCTCCAACCTGGCCAGTTATCGCGCCGGGTTCGTGGCGGGCGACCCGGCCCTGGTGGCCGAGCTGCTCGAGGTGCGCAAGCACGCGGGCATGATGGTCCCCTTCCCGATCCAGGCCGCGATGACCGCCGCCCTGAGCGATGACGCGCATGAGGCGCAGCAGCGCGAGCGGTACCGGGGACGCCGCGAAGTGCTGCGAAAGGCACTGGTTGAGGCCGGTTTCCGGATCGACCACTCGGAGGCGGGCCTGTATCTGTGGTCGACGCGCGGCGAGCCGTGCCGGACCACGCTGGACTGGCTGGCCGACCGCGGTATCCTCGCCGCGCCCGGCGACTTCTACGGCCCCGGCGCCGCCGAGCACGTCCGGATCGCGCTGACCGCGACCGACGAGCGTGTTGCCGCTGCGGCCGAACGACTTACTGCGGGCTGAGGGGCGCGGGGTCCGGACCGCGCTGCTCATGACCGGTGAGCGCGTTGCCGCTGCGGCTGAACGATTGACTGCGGGTTGGGGTGGGGGGTCCGGACCGCGCTGCTCGTGACCGGCGAGGGCGTTGCTGCTGCGGCCGAACGATTCACTGCGGGTTGGGGTCGGCGGTCCGGACCGCGCCGCTCGTAACTGGCGAGCGAGTTGCTGCGGCGACGGGCCGGCGCACCGCGGGCTGATGACCGGGGCGACGAATCCAGTCCGGGGACGATCCGCCTCTGTTCAGCGACCGCTGTAGCTGAAATGGCGCGCCGGTGGAACTGGTGTGTCGGCGGACACGCGCGTCGGGCCGGGGGAGCTAGCCTGAAGTTATGGACGCTGTCACGGTTGTCCCCACGCCGAGCAATGAGCCGGTGCATACCTACGCTCCGGGCAGCCCCGAGCGGGAGCGATTGCTCGGCAAACTCGCTGAGCTGTCCGCCGAGCCCGTCGACGTGCCTCTGGTGATCGGCGGCAAGCACCGGCCGGGCATCGGCGAACGACACGACATCGTCGCGCCGCATCGGCACCGACAGGTGCTGGGGACCTATACCGACACCACGCACTCGGAAGCACACGGCGCCATCGACGCCGCTATGGCGGCCGCACCCGGCTGGCGGGCGCTGCCGTTCGAGGAACGCGCCGCAGTGCTGCTGCGCGCGGCCGACCTGCTGGCCGGCCCATGGCGGGAGACCGTCGCCGCGGCGACAATGCTCGGGCAGTCGAAATCCGCCCAGCAGGCCGAGATCGACGCGCCGTGCGAACTGGTCGACTTCTGGCGGTTCAACGTGGCCTTCGCGCGCGGCATTCTCGCGGAGCAGCCGCAGTCCAGTGCCGGGGTGTGGAACCGGATGGACTACCGGCCGCTCGAGGGGTTCGTCTACGCCATCAGCCCGTTCAACTTCACCGCGATCGCCGGTAACCTGCCTACCGCTCCCGCGCTGATGGGCAACACCGTGGTGTGGAAACCTTCGCCCACCCAGACCTTGTCGGCGTTTTACACGATGCGGTTGCTGGAGGCGGCGGGCCTGCCGCCCGGTGTGATCAACATGGTCACCGGGGACGGGGTGCAGTTGTCGGAGGTAGCGCTGACCGACCCGCGGTTGGGCGGTATCCACTTCACCGGCTCCGCCAAGACGTTCCAGTATCTGTGGCAGCAAGTCGGCGCGAATATCGGCCGCTACCACGGCTATCCGCGCCTGGTCGGGGAGACCGGCGGCAAGGACTTCATCGTCGCGCACTCCTCCGCCGATCCGGACGCACTGCGCACCGCCCTGATTCGCGGCGCCTACGAGTACCAAGGCCAGAAGTGCTCGGCGGCCTCCCGCGCCTATATCGCACGATCGGTGTGGCGCGCGATGGGCGATGACTTCCTGCACGTTGCCGCCGGGCTGAGCTACGGTGACGTCGCGGATCTGTCGAATTTCGGTGGGGCGCTGATCGATCGGCGGGCTTTCGACAAGAATGTGGCGGCCATCCAGCGTGCCAGGGATGCCGGTCTCACCATTCCGGTCGGCGGCGGCTACGACGACAGTGCAGGCTGGTTCGTCCGGCCGACCGTCTTCGTCACCGACAACCCCCGCGACGAATCGTTCGCCACCGAGTACTTCGGGCCGATTCTGTCGGTGTACGTCTACGACGACGCCGAACCCGGCGCGTACAGCGCGATCCTCGCCGAAGTCGAGTCCGCCGCGCCCTACGCATTGACCGGCGCGGTGTTCGCGCAGGACCGGAACGCGGTCGAACAGGCCGACGCCGCATTGCGATTCGCGGCGGGCAATTTCTACGTCAACGACAAGCCCACCGGTGCGGTGGTGGGTCAGCAGCCCTTCGGCGGCGCTCGCGCCTCCGGCACCGACGACAAGGCGGGCTCGCCGCTGAATCTGCTGCGCTGGGTCGCGCCGCGCACGATCAAGGAAACTTTCGTTCCCTCGGTCGAATACCGCTACCCGCATATGGACACGTGATACGGGATGGCGCGGTAGGCCTAAACCAACGGCTTCCCCCGTCGGATCCGGCGGCGCAGGTCGAAAAGATAGGCGTTCATCGGGAACATCCGTGCCTGCTTGGGCAATCGAGTGTGCACCGCCGCGATGGCCCGGAGCAGCCGATCGAAGCGACGCTGGTCGCGCTCGGTCCAGGTCATGCCCATCTCGTCGCGCAGGTGCTGGGGTAGCAGGCCGGTGACGACGAAGCGCTGGAGCCCGGCGAAGGCGCGTTGCGTCGGCCGCGACATCATCTTCAGGTCGATCAGACCGTCGAAGTAGTCCCGCAGGGCCGGTTCGATGGCACGCTGCTTCAGGCCCTCATCCCAATACCGCTGGAACTCCGCACGATTCGCGGGCCACATCTCCGGCCGCATCTGCAGCGTGGTGCCAAGGCGCGCGGCGTAGCGATAGAAGGCGTCGGCGGTGGCAGGGTCCATCGGGCCGTGCATCCGGGTGTAGAGATCATCGATGCCCCAGTACAGGCACGCGGCCACCCATAGTTGCAGGTTCGGGTCGAAGGCGTTGTATTTCACCGGGCTCTCGGCGGTCGAGCGCACCGCGCGGTGGGAGCCGTTGACCGCAGCACGATAGGCGGCGCGTTCGTCGTCCGAACCCAGGAGAGCGACCGCGATGTAGGTCAATGTCGTGCGCAGCCGTTTGATCGGGTGCAGGGTGACCTTGCCGCTGTCGACGGTGCTCTCCAGGACACCGCGGCCGACCGGGCGCAGGCTCAGCTGCACGATGACGTTGGCGGTGCCGCCGAGGAAAGCGGCGATTCCGTCCACGTATTCCGCGACGGTCTCCGGGGTCAGGATCAGGCTCGGATCCGGCTCGTGCTCGGTGGTGCCCAGCGGCGCGGTCATCGTTGACCTCGTCTTTCGGTGTCCGCCCGGACCTGACGTTCGGGCAATGAGAAGATTGTGCCCCAACCGTCTCATTATCTCGACGGGCTGTCAATGGTCCCGAGTCGGGTGTGATGGTATGCGATGCTGGAAGTGTCATTGTTTCGCCGACGCGGAGAGGGTGGAGGCATGGCCACGCTGACCAGACTGCTGCCGCTCGTGCGCAGCGCGGCCCCGGAGGACCGCAATCAGGCCCGAGTGCTGGACGCGGCGTTGGTGGCGTTCCTGGACTTCGGCATCAAGCGCACCAGCATGGTCGAGGTCGCGCGCCGCTGCGGGCTGTCGCTGGCCACGCTCTACCGGCGCTTCGCCAGCAAATCCGATCTGATCAAGGCCGTCGGGCTGCGGCAGACCCGGGAGTTCATCGAGGAAGTCGACGCCGCACTGCAACGGCAAGTCGATCGGGACGCGACCGCCGAAGACCAGATCGTCGAACTGTTCGCCGCGTTCATCACCGGCTTGCGTGGAAACCAGCTGATTCACCGGCTGCTGGCGACCGAGCCCGAACTCGTGCTGCCCTACCTCACCACCGAAGGCGCCCCGGTCATCGAACTCGGGCGGGACTACCTCGCCGAATTCATCACGCGGCTGCAGCGGGAGGGCAAGCTGCCGGAATACGACCCGGAGCCGTTGGCCGAGATGATCGCCCGCACAGCGCTTTCGCTGGCGCTGACCCCGCAGACGGTGATCCCGCTCGGCGACGACGCGGCCATCCGGCGGTTCGCGCGCGACCACGTGGTGGTGTCGTTCCGGGTGCCCTGACGCGCGTCCGGATCGGCGCGGGTCAGCGGAAGTGCGGGAGCCCGCTCGTCATCGCGCCGAGCGCGGCGAGGACGTCGGCGGTCTGCTCGGCCGCGGTGCCGCGGGTGTGCGCCGTCACCGCGAAGCCGTTGCCGAAGGACGCCGAGGCGACCTCCGGCTCACCGAAATCCGACCAGCCCCATTTGGTGCCGAGCACGAACGGCCAGCGCGCGGTGCCCCAATCCTGTTCGGTGCCGTCCTGGGCCATCGAACCCGCGGCGGCCATCCACTCGAAGATCGGCGATCCGGGGTCATTGCGCAGTTTGGCGGCGAGGAAGTCGGACACGTCCGCGGCGCTCGTCGCCCCCGCGCCCCAAGTGGGACCGGGAACCGTCTCGGTGAGGCCGTACTCCTGGGCGATCGCGGCGACCGCTTGTGGATACTTGGCCTCCATCATGCTGGCCGCCCCGTCATCGGAATAGCGGATCATCCGCTCGGCCAAGTCGCGGTCGGCGGCCGAACCGTCCCCGTGGCGCAGGGCGTAGTCGGCCATGAACAGCTTGACCAGCGACAGGCTCGAGCGCGATTCGTGTTCATTGGCGGTACCCCATCCGATACCGAAGGTGGTGCGCACGGAGATCGCGGTGCGAGACGGCACCGCCGCCTGGTCGGTCTGCTCCGGCTCGGCCCCCGCGACCGGTGCGAACAGTGCCAGGCACGCGCCTGCGACGAGCGCGGTCGTCGTCATTCGATAGCCCATCTCTCCTCCTGGCTCGCTGGGTGCGCATCGGCCGCAAACTCGGGACAAACCTGCGAATCGGACAGCTGCAGGAGCGATTGCCCAATGATTGCCGGAATGAAACGGCGGATCCGGTCCGGTCGCCTCAGACCAGGCGCAGGCCGAGCCGCCGCCGGATGCGCATATCCAGCAGATAGGCGTTGAGCGGGAACACACGGACCGGCCCCGGCAGTCTGGAAGCAGCGGCGCCGAGGGCGCGCAGGATCCGGCCGAGCGCGCGTTCGTCGCGCTCGGTCCAGTTCAGGCCCATTTCATCGCGCAGGTGCTGAGGCAGCAGGCCCGTGACGAAGAAGCGGTGCAGGCGGCCGAACGCCAGTTGCGCCGGTCGCGGCAGCATGCGCAGGTCGACGAGATCGAAGAAATAGGCGCGAACGGTCGGGTCGATGCTGGTCTCGGCCAGGTTCGTGGCCCAGTACTCGTCGAAGGCACGCCGGTCGCCAGGCCACATCGCTTCCGGCATTTGGAGCGTGGTGCCCAACCGGGCGCCGAGCCGGTAGAAGGCATCGGCGGTCGTCTCGTCCATTGGGCCGTGCATTCGCTCGTAGAGATCCTTCGCGCCCCAGTGCAGGCAGGCCGCGACCCACAGTTGCAGAGCGGGATCGAAGGCGTTGTAGCGCACCGGACTCGACTCGGTCGAGTGGACCGGGCGATGCGAAACGTTGACCGCCTCTCGGTAGACGGCGCGGTCCTCGTCGGTGCCGAGCATCGCCACGGAAAGGTAAGTCAGGGTGGTGCGCAACCTTTTGATCGGGTGCAGCATGACCTTCCCGCTATCAACGGTGCTCTCCACCACGCCATAGCCGACCGCCGGCGCGCTCAGCTGCATGATGACGTTCGCGGTGCCGCCGAGGAATCCGGCGATGCCGTCGATGTACTGCCCGATGTCGAAGGAGTCCGGCGATTCGGGCCGATGCGTCGCGCGAAGTGGCCTGGTCATCGTTGACCTCGCAGTGCTGATAAGGCTATGCAATAACGTTCTCACCGCGTCAGCGGGGTGTCAACGATTCGCGCTGCCGATGCGGCCGGATGTCGCCGCGTCGCCGGAGAGCCGACGAAGTAGCGTGGTCGAGTGTCCTTCGCCCCGCCGCTGCTGCTCAGTTCTCTGAATCCGCTCGCCGTCGCAGGCGGAGCGGACATCCCCGACGCCGTCACGATCGACGGGACCACCCTCTCGCGCAGCGACCTGCTGGGCGCGGCTACCTCGGTGGCCGAACGCGTCGCGCGCGCGGAGCGGGTGGCGGTGCTGGCCGAACCGACCGTGGAGACCGTCCTCGCGGTGGTCGGCTGTCTGATCGCGGGCGTCGCGGTGGTGCCGGTGCCGCCGGACTCCGGAACCGCGGAGCGGGCGCACATCCTGGCCGATTCGGGCGCGCAGGCGTGGCTGGGTAAGGCGCCGGAGGGCGCCGAGCTGCCGGTTGTGCCGGTGCGGCGGCACGCCAGGTCGTGGCACACCTATCCCGAACCCGATCCCGCCGCAACGGCTTTCGTGTTGTACACCTCGGGGACCACGGGTCTGCCCAAAGGCGTCGTGCTCAGCAGGGGCGCCATCGCGGCCGGATTGGACGCGCTCGCCGACGCATGGGCGTGGACCGCGAACGACGTTCTGGTACATGGACTTCCGCTGTTCCACGTGCACGGGCTGATCCTCGGCGTGCTCGGCCCGCTGCGCGTGGGCAGTCCGCTGATCCACACCGGCAAACCGACGCCGCAGGCATACGCGGCGGCCAACGGTTCGCTGTATTTCGGCGTACCAACCGTGTGGTCGCGGGTGGTCGACGACCCCGATGCGGCAAAGCAATTGGCCGACGCCCGCCTCCTGGTCTCCGGTAGTGCGCCCCTGCCGGTTCCGGTGTTCGAGCGGCTGCGTGAGCTGACCGGGCACGCGCCCATCGAGCGCTACGGCATGAGCGAAACCATGATCACGCTGTCCACCAGGGCGGACGGCGAGCGCAGGCCGGGCTGGGTCGGCATGCCGGTGCGTGGTGTTCGAACCCGGCTCATGGACGAGTCCGGCGCGCCGGTCCCGCACGACGGGGAGAGCATCGGCGGTCTCCAAATGCTCGGCCCGATGCTCTTCGACGGCTACCTCAACCGTCCGGAGGCGACCGCGGAGAGCTGGACCGAAGACGGCTGGTTCCGGACCGGCGACGTGGCGGCGATCGACCCATCTGGCTTCCACCGCATCGTCGGCCGGGAGTCGGTGGACCTGATCAAGTCCGGCGGCTACCGCGTGGGTGCGGGCGAGGTGGAGACCGTGCTGCTCGGCCACCCCGCCGTCGCGGAGGCCGCCGTGGTGGGCCTCCCCGACGATGACCTGGGCCAGCGCATCACCGCATTCGTCGTGTTGCGCGACCCGGTCCCCGAGCGCGAACTGATCGATCATGTGGTGGAACAACTTTCAGTGCACAAACGCCCGCGCGAGATCCGAGTGGTGGACGCCCTGCCCCGCAACGCCATGGGGAAGGTGCAGAAGAAATTGCTGAGCTGAGGGGTCGATCGGTTGACCTCGAGTTAGGTCAAGGTTCTACGGTCGCCACATGACCTCGACTCTGACCCCCGAACAGATCGACTACCTGCACACCCAGCACCTCGGCCGCCTGGCGACCGTCCGCCCCGACGGCACGCCGCAGAACAACCCCGTCGGCTTCCACTACAACGCCGACCTCGGCACCATCGACATCGCCGGCTGGAACATGGGGGCCTCCCGAAAGTTCCGCAACCTCACCACGAACGCCCACGTCGCATTCGTCGTCGACGACATCGCCTCGGTGCAACCCTGGCGCGTCCGCTGCCTGGAAATCCGCGGCACCGCTGAAGCACTCACTGACGTCGACCCCTACATCGCGGGGGTCTCCCGCGAAATGATCCGCATCCACCCGGACCGGATCATCGCCTTCGGCTTGTCGGGTGAGGGCCCCGACAACGCCTGACCGCATAGCTATCCTGTGCTCACGGGCGTGTTCTGCCCGGTGCGGATCCGCCATTCACCGTCGCGGAGCTCGGCGGTCAGGATGATCACGCCATGCATCGGATCGCGCGTCGGATCAACGCTGTCTCGGGTGCGCTGCCGTGCCACCATCTGCGCAACCGTCGGCGTGAGCTCAATGGTCACCTCATGCTGGTACGCAACGCTGACCTCGTGCAGCGGCCCGCCCGGAGCAAACACGAGACGCTGTTTGACGAGCAGCTCGCCCCGACCGATTACCAGACCGCCGCCGAAATTGACGAAGGTGCTGTCCTCCCAGAACAGCGCATTCATGGAGTCGGCATCGTTGGCATTGAAAGCGTCCTCGTACCGCACCAGCAGGGGCAACGCTGCATTGTTCATCATCGGCTCTCTTCCACCTCAGCTCGGCTCAACACAGCAAACCTAGAATCTCGAGTCCGCTTTAGGTCAACACGGCCGACGTGAGCTCTCGCGGTGATCTCCGATACTTGCCGAGACCGCTCGCAGATCCGCGCCTCTGTGCTGTGCTGCGCGAACCGCGACCACATCATCGAAACGGACACTGCCTCCTACTGACTGGCCCACACCCGCGCCGCCCCGGCGGCCACGGCTCATCGGTCTCGGCTTACCGCTCCTCGAACACCGACTCGATCCGGCTCAGTACTCCCGTGAGGTGTCCGGCTTCATGCGGCCCGCCTCGATCAGCGTTTGCCTTGCTGCTGCCTTGCGCGGGCAGTCCTGTACCTGGCATTCCCGGTGTCGCTGCATAGTGGCGTGCGCTTGGGGCACGCTGAATGGGAGGTCGGGTGCTTCGTGCGCCCAGCCTTGTGGCCATAGCCCGGCGTCGGCGGGCCGGGCATCCTCGGCCTGGATACGTTGGCGCTTGGCTCGCCACTCGGCCTGCACTCGGTCGATGATCGCCTGCGGCGACGTTTCGTCCGGCTCGGCTTCCCGCCACCAGTCGAATCCCATCACGTTGCCTTCCCCTGCCGGGCCTTTTGGAGGCGTCCCGAGGCCTGGTAGTGCGCGCGTGTTCCGCCGGTCTGCCCTGCCCTCGAGTGGAGGACCGATTGAACGCATCCGGCCTCAGGTCGCCGGGCACGACGCTAGGAAGCCGATAGCCTTGTTCGGTAGTTTCTTGCGCTAGATTGCAGTCGTAGCCGAGAATCGTTGATCTGAACGGGACATAGGCGCGACGATCGATGGTGCAACGCAAGCCCTCGCGTCAGGACAACACCATGAAGCTTCGAATGCTGGGCGGCCCCAGTGGAAACGGCAACTCGCCCACTCTGTGGGCCACCGATCACGGCACCGCCGTCGTCCAAGGCTGGGAGATCTCCGGCTGCACCGACAGGGTGGAGATCCCGCACCGTCTACTGTCGTTTCTCGAGCCGGGTACATGGCTGGACACGCCGCTATCGGACTCCGGCGGCGGATGCTTCCGGCTGTCCGGACTGTGTGTCACCGATGCCGAAGCGCTCGCTCAACTGAACCTGCCCGACCATGAGGTCGCCGTGGAAGTGCGCCTAGCGGCAGAGAGGACTCCTCATGCAACTGGTAACCACTGATCCGTTCCCACCACTGTTCACCCGTGCCAAGCGACGCGCCTTCCATTGCGAGACAAGGGATTCCTACCTGGTCGATGACGAGGTGGAATCACTGCGCCGATTCCTGGCAGGCGAACCACCGCTACCACCACCGGATACCTGGCATGCCTGGCGAGCCTTGATGACCGAGACGACCGGACGCGGCGTAGCCGTGCAGCGGGTACGGGTGGTAACGGTCCCGCACAGCGACTACGTCCGCTGGCTACTGTCCACTACGGCAAACGGCGACCTCGGACTGCACGAGGATATCCGGTGGTTGCCGCGTCACCTTGCCGAGTCGCTGCCGGTGCCGCTGGACGACTGGTGGCTGTTCGATGACGAATTGCTCGCTTACAACGTCAACGACGCCGACGGTGCCGCGGCCGGGATCGCTGTCACCGAAGACCCGCTCGTCACATCGGTCTACGGTCCGGTACGAGATCAGCTGTGGGACAGGGCGATACCCCACGAGGACTACATCCGGAGCGAGCACACCCAGGTGTGAGTGGAGTACGGGAAGCACGCGAGAACCTGGGGACTCGCCTACGCGAACTCCGAAAAAACGCCATCCTCAACGGTCAGCAACTCGCCGACCGTTGTGGCTGGCATCCTTCCAAGGTTTCGAGAATCGAGCACGGCCGACAGACACCCACCGAAAATGACATCCGAGACTGGTGTGCCGCGACCGATTCCACGCTCCAAATCCCCGACCTGATCGCCTCTGTTCGCAACATCAACGCGGCATACCTCGAGTGGAAACGCATCCTCGCGAACGGGCACACGCGGCGCCAGCAACAGGCGATCGAATGGGAAGCCGGTACGCGGCTTCAACGCTGGTACGAAACGGAACTGGTGCCCGGACTCCTCCAAACTCGTCGATACGCCGAAGCGGTATTGCGGGCCTGCATCGCTATGGTCGACGGACCCGACGATTTGGACGCCGCCGTGGATGCCCGCATGGCACGTAAGGCTGTGCTGTCGGAGGGAGTGCACCGATTCAGCTTCCTACTCGCCGAGCAATGTCTGTACACCACCGTTGGCGATGATGACGTTATGGTCGAGCAGCTGACCTCCCTGCTGGAGTTGGACAACCCTCGCGTCGTGCTGGGCATCATTCCCAGGGACGCCAAATTTCGTTATCCCACAACAAATTTCGTGGTTTTCGACAGGCGCATGGTCCAAGTCGAGACGGTTGCCGCTGAGCTGACCGTTACCCAGCCACGCGAAATAGACCTGTACGAGAAGACTTTTCAAGCACTCAGTGCCAGTGCGATTCGCGGAGAGGCGTCACGCGCACTGATCACCGCCGCATTGCAGCGGCGCACGCGTCGTCCAGGCTGATACGAGCCCCTGGGGATTCCATCGGTTCCTGTAGACCGCCGCATGGCGAGCTCTGCTGATCACCCGCGGCTCGCGGTGGGCCCATGGCGCTGTTTGTGGTGTTCGACCGGCGCATGGACCAGGTCGAGACCGTGGCAGCTGAGCTGACCATCCAGATCGTCCGTCTCGCCGACCGCCGACGCGAAATTCGGGACAGGGCAATGAAACTCTTCGACGCTGCGGGCTTGTCCCGGCACTGAATCCTGTCGGTTTGCATCGGTACTGTGCCCGCATGCCCACCGTCCTGCACGAGGTGATCATCGACCTGTTCCGGCAACGCCCGCGACTCGCCGCCGACCTGCTGGCGCTTGTGCTGGACACCCCACTACCCGAATTCGACCATGCCCGACTGGAATCCGGCGATTTCCCGGACATCGACCCGACCGAGTACCGAGCAGACGCCGTCGTAGTCCTGGCCAACGGGACCGACCCCGCCCTTGCGGTGATCATCGAAGTTCAGTTGCGGCCAGACGGCAACAAGTCCTGGAGCTGGCCGGTCTACCTGACCACGTTGCGCGCCCGGCTGCGCTGCCCCACCATGCTGCTGGTGATGTGCCCGAGCGAGCGCACGGCAGCCCGCTGCCGTCGCCCCATCCTCATTGCGCCGGGATGCGCCCTGGCTCCCGTGGCGCTCGGCCCGGCCGACGTCCCGGTGGTGACCGATGCCTCGACTGCCGCCACCAATCCGGAGTTGGCAGTTCTGTCGGCGATCGCGCATCGACACCATCCTGAACGCGATGCCATCCTGACCACTCTCGCCGAGAACATGGTCGACGTGGCCAACGGCGATATGTACATTGACCTGGTAATGGCCGTACTCCCGAAGGCGGCCCGGCACTTCTTGGAGAGCCTCATGACGACCGGCATCTACGAATACAAGAGCGAGTTCGCCCGGCGTTACTACTCTCGCGGCGAGGCTGCTGCGCTGTTGCGGATCCTGCGGACGCGCGGCTTCACTCTCTCCGAGGCCACCACCAGCCGCATTGCCGAGTGCACCGATCTCGACCAGATCAACACCTGGATAGACCGCGCCGTCACCGTCGACAGTCTCGATGAGATCCTCGCGGACCACCCGAAGCCGTAGTACACAAGCGCCAGCAAGCGGACAGTCAGCCACGCACTGCGCGGTTGCCGGGCGACGCTGACCTGGTGAACAGGTCCCCGTTCCCGGCGTCCGCGGGACCGCTCAGTCGTTCGCGTGCAGGTCGGCGTTGAGTTCGATGCCCGTGCCCTTGCGGGGGACGACCTGGACCGCGCCGGTGGTGGAGTTGCGGCGGAACAAGAGGTTGTCGCGCCCGGCAAGTTCGGCCGCCTTGACCACGGTGCCGTCAGGGGTGGCGACCTTGGTGCCCGCGGTGAGGTAGAGGCCCGCCTCTACGACGCAGTCGTTGCCGAGTGGGATGCCGAGGCCGGAGTTCGCGCCGAGCAGCGAGCGCTCGCCGATGGAGATCACCGTGGTGCCGCCGCCGGAGAGCGTGCCCATGGTGGACGCGCCGCCGCCGACGTCGGAGCCGTCGCCGACTACGACGCCCGCGGAGATGCGGCCCTCGACCATGGACGCGCCGAGGGTGCCCGCGTTGAAGTTCACGAAGCCCTCGTGCATGACGGTGGTGCCCGAGGCGAGGTGCGCGCCGAGGCGGACCCGGTCGGCGTCGCCGATGCGGACGCCGGAGGGCAGCACGTAGTCGACCATGCGCGGGAACTTGTCGACGCTGTACACCGTGACCGGACCGCGGGCCCGCAGCTTGGCGCGGGTGGCCTCGAAGCCCTCCACCGCGGCGGGGCCGTGGTTGGTCCACACCACGTTGGTCAGCAGGCCGAATTGGCCGTCCAGGCTCACCTCGTGCGGTTTGACCAGGCGATGCGAGAGCAGGTGCAGGCGCAGGTAGACGTCGTGTGCGTCGACCGGCGCGGCGGACAGGTCGGCGATCGTAGTCTGCACCGCGATCACGTCGACCCCGCGCGCCTCGTCGAAGCCGAGCAGCGCCGCGTACTCGGCGGGCGCGTCGTCCAGCCGCTTGGTGCCGGTCTCGGAGAACTCGCCCAGCTGCGGGTTCGGGTACCACGTGTCCAGCACGGTCCCGTCCGCGGTCACGTTGGCGATACCGACTGCTGCTGCTCCCTGGATGCTCACGGCACTACAGGTTACCGCCCCGCGTCGAACGAGTGTGCTGCTGCTCCTGGCCGCACGCTTACGTGACTCGGCCCGCCGAGGCGAGGCTCACGGCCGGTCGGCCGAATGTCCGTGTCAGCACACGACGTTGCCGTTCGGTGAGCGGATTGACGAAGACCACCGCATCCGCCGAGTGATCCGCGCACGCCTGCGTCACTTCGCGCACCTTCCCGGCGCTGAGCAGCGTCCGGGCCGAGTACTCACGCGACATGAGCCCGACGCCGCCGGAGGAGACGCCACGACGCTGGACGAACCGCGCTACGACCCGCCCGCCGCGCGCCGCGACGGCTTGCGCCGCGGCGTCCATCCTCTCTGCGTAGTCCTTCTGCTTCGCGGAGAAGAAACCGACGAGGACGATGTCGAATCCGTCCAGGCTCACCGGATCGGTGTATCCGACGTCACGGGCACTCCGGCGCCGTCCGGGCGAGAGCCGGTTTCGTACGCGCCGTTGGTACACGGCCGACACCGTAGTTACCGGTTGCGTCGGTGCACAACCGACTACGGCGGACGGGCGCGGTGCCCGTATCGCGGTGAGTCGAGGAGGTGAGCACGGAACTGGTGGCCGAGCAGCCGACCGGCACCTGGTCCCGACCACTCCAGACATGGTGTGCGGGCGCGGCCGGTCAGCGGTCGTAGGGTGAAGGGCGTGACCATCGACCTGCATGCCGACCCGATCACGCTGACCGCCGCGCTTGTCGACATCCCGAGCGTTTCGCTAGGGGAAGCCGCTATCGCCGACGTGGTGGAGCGGGCGCTGCGGGAGCAGACGGTGGGGTTCGAGGTGCTGCGGCGCGGGAACGTGGTGCTCGCGCGCACCAATCGCGGGTTGCCGACCCGGGTGATCCTGGCCGGACACCTGGACACCGTACCGATCGCCGACAACGTGCCGGGCCGGTTCGCCGTGAACCCGGCGGGCGAGCGGGTGCTCTACGGTTGCGGCACCGTGGACATGAAATCGGGTGACGCGGTGTTCCTGCACCTGGCCGCGACGGTCGCCGATCCGGTGCACGATCTGACCCTGATCTTCTACGACGGCGAGGAGATCGCCGCGGAGTTCAACGGGCTCGGCCACGTCGAGCGCGAGCTGCCCGACTGGCTCACCGGTGATCTCGCCGTGCTCGGCGAACCGTCCGCGGGCTGGATCGAAGCGGGTTGCCAAGGCACGCTGCGGGTTCGGCTGCGCACCTCGGGCGTGCGGGCGCATTCGGCGCGAGCCTGGCTGGGCGACAACGCGATTCACCGATTGGCTCCGATCTTGCAGCGGCTGGCCGATTACCGTGCGCGGGAGGTCGACATCGACGGCTGCGTCTACCGCGAGGGGCTGTCCGCGGTCCGTGTCGCGGGCGGGGTGGCGGGCAATGTGGTGCCGGACGCCGCGGAGGTGGACGTCAACTTCCGCTTCGCCCCCGACCGCACCGTGGACCGAGCCGTCGAGCACGTCCTCGAGGTCTTCGACGGACTCGAACTCTCTTTCGACGTGACCGACTCCGCACCCGGCGCGCTGCCCGGCCTCACCGCCCCCGCGGCCAAGGACCTCATCGCCTCGGTGCAGCGGCACGGTGGCGGCGGCGTGCGCGCCAAGTACGGCTGGACCGACGTCTCCCGGTTCGCCGCTCGCGGCATCCCCGCCGTCAACTTCGGTCCCGGCGACCCCAACCTCGCGCACAAGCGCGACGAGCATGTTCCGGTGGACCAGATCACCGCGGTCACCGCCATGCTGCGCAACTACCTGACCGGCACTTCGGTCGGAGAGATCTGACGCGACGAGCGGAGATTGCGGATGCGTCTCGTCATCGCGGCGCCCGGCTGAACGTCGGACGACTTCTCACGTCCAGCAAGTGTGTGCTCGTTTCCGGACGGTAGCGTGGATCGCATGTCCACCGACGCCGCGGACCGTGAGGTCACCACCAAGCCCAGGTCGGCAGCGAAGTTCCGCGGGCCGATCATGTTCCGCCGTGACCGCAAGGACGGCATCGGCACCGCAGACCGGAATCTGCTGGACCAGCGCGGCGACACGGATTGGGTACACACCGACCCCTGGCGCGTGCTGCGCATCCAAGCTGAGCTCGTCGAGGGATTCGGCGCGCTCGCCGAGGTGCCCCGCGCGGTGACCGTCTTCGGTTCCGCCCGTACGCCGGTCGACCATCCCGAGTACCAGGCGAGCCGGGCGATCGGCGCCGCGCTGGCCAGGGCGGGTTTCGCCGTGATCACCGGCGGCGGGCCCGGCGTGATGGAGGCGGCCAACCGCGGCGCCTGCGAGGCGGGCGGTTACTCGATCGGCCTGGGCATCGAGCTGCCGTTCGAGCAGGGCCTCAATGACTGGGTCGATCTGGGCATCAACTTCCGCTACTTCTTCGTCCGCAAGACGATGTTCGTGAAGTACTCCCAGGCGTTCATCTGCCTGCCCGGCGGTTTCGGCACGCTCGACGAGCTGTTCGAGGCGCTGACGCTGGTGCAGACCCGCAAGATCACCCGTTTCCCGATCATCCTGTTCGGCAGCAGGTATTGGTCCGGTCTGGTCGATTGGTTGCGGGATTCGCTCGGCGCCTCCGGCAAGATCTCGCCGGGCGACCTCGGTCTGCTGCATGTGACCGACAGCGTGGAGGAGGTCGTGGGCATCATCCAGGCCAACGCGGAAGCGGGCGGCGCCGAGGACGCGATCGGGACGGAGGACGAGTGGTGAACGACCAGCCCTTCGCCGTCTGCGTCTACTGCTCGGCGAGCACCACGGATCCGGATCACCTCTCGCTCGCCGCCCGGGTGGGCACCGAGATCGCCCGGCGCGGTTGGCAATTGGTGTCCGGCGGCGGTCACGTCTCGATGATGGGCGCGGTGGCGACGGCGGCCCGTGCCGGTGGCGCGAAGACCATCGGCGTCATCCCGAAGCACTTGGTGCACCGGGAGGTCGCGGACGTGGACGCCGACGAACTCGTGGTCACCGACACCATGCGCCAGCGCAAGCAGGTGATGGAGGACCGCGCCGACGCCTTCCTCACCCTGCCCGGCGGCATCGGCACCTTGGAGGAGTTCTTCGAGACGTGGACCGGTGGCTATCTGGGACAGCATGAGAAGCCCGTTATTGTGCTGGATCCCAATGGATTCTTCGCCGGTTTGTTCTCCTGGATAGACGAGTTGTACGAACGAAAGTTCGTGCCCCAGACAGCGTTGTCCCGGATTACCGTGGTAACCGATCTCCCGTCCGCCTTCGCGGCACTGGAGGCGCCGCGTACCGCTTGACGAGGAGAACTGCAGACGTGAGCACCGACGCCCGCTCGACGGTGAGGCTGGCCGATATCGCCCGCAATCTGCCCGCCATCGCCTCGGAGGTGGTTCCGGGCATGTTGCGCAACGCGCGGGAAGTGCTGGTCAAGCCGGAGTCCAAGTCCTCGATCGGGCTGTACTTCCAGCGCAATGCCCATCGTCATCCGGATCGTCCGTTCCTGCGGTTCGAGGGCGCCACCTACACCTACGGTGCGGCCAACGCCCAGGTGAACCGGTATGCGAGCGTGCTCGCGGCGCGCGGTGTGCGGCGCGGTGACGTGGTCGGCGTGCTGATGACCAACCGACCTGAGACGCTGTTCGTCGTGTTGGCCACGGTGAAACTCGGCGCCACCGTCGGCTTGCTCAACCATCACCAGCGCGATCAGGTGCTCGCCCACAGCTTCGGCTTGCTCGGCAGCGTGCTGAACGTGGTCGGCGCGGAATGCGCGGAGGCGATCGGCTCGCTGCCCGAGCCACTCGACAACCTCCTGTCGGCCGACGAACTGCATCGGGCGGCCGAGAGCGCCGACGACACCGACCCGCCGAGTTGCGCCGAGGTCACCGCACGCGAGCGCGCGTTCCTCATCTTCACCTCCGGCACCACGGGCCTGCCGAAGGCCAGCGTGATGACCCATCTGCGCTGGGCAAAGTGCATGGCCGGGTTCGGCGGTCTCGGCATTCGCCTGCGCAGCGACGACACCATGTACTGCTGCCTGCCGCTCTATCACAACAACGCGGTCACCGTCGCGTTGTCGGCGGTGCTCGGCTCCGGCGGCGCATTCGCCCTCGGGCGGGGATTCTCCGCGTCGCGGTTCTGGGACGAGGTCATTCGTGAGCAGGCGACGGCCTTCATCTACATCGGCGAGTTATGCCGCTATCTGGTCAATCAGCCCGCCAAACCAACCGATAGGCAGCACTTGGTCCGGCTCGTCGTCGGCAACGGATTGCGCCCAGAACTGTGGGATGAGTTCAGATCCCGCTTCGGCATTCAGCGAATCGTGGAGTTCTACGGTGCGAGCGAGGCGAATATCGGGTTCGCGAACGTCTTCGGCGTGGACCGCACCGCAGGTTTCGGCCCACTGCCGTACGCCGTGGTGGAGTACGACGACGAGACCGGAGAGGCCAAGCGGGACAAGAACGGACGGCTGCGTCGGGTGGGCACCGGCGACACCGGCCTGCTGCTGGCCAAAGTGACCGACCGCGCCCCGTTCGACGGCTATACCGACAAGGCCGCCTCCGAGGCCAAGCTCGTGCGCGACGGTTTCGAGCCGGGCGACGTCTGGTTCGACACCGGCGATCTGGTCCGTGACCAGGGCTGGCATCACATCGCGTTCGTGGACCGGCTCGGCGACACGTTCCGCTGGAAGGGCGAGAACGTGGCGACCACCGAGGTGGAAGGCGCGCTGAGCAAGGCGGAGTCGATCGCCCAGGCCGTGGTCTACGGCGTGGACATCCCGCGCACCGACGGCAAGGCAGGCATGGCCGCGGTGACGCTGTGCTCCGGCGCCGAGTTCGACGGTGCCACGCTGGCGAAGCTGGCCTACGAACAGCTCCCCGGATATGCCATTCCTCTGTTCGTCCGTGTCGTTCCCGAACTGGAACACACCTCCACGTTCAAAAGCCGCAAGGTCGAACTCCGCAAGCAGGGCTACACGCCGAACTCCGACAGCACCCTGTACGTCCTCGCCGGACGCACCGAGGGCTATGTCCCCGCCTACGGTGACTACCCGGCCGACGTCGCCGCAGGCCGAGCCCCCAAGAACTGACGCTCCTCCGCCTCTCCGGGTCTTCAGGCCGTACCAGTTGGGTGACGCAGGAATTGCGTCCAGGTCCTGCGTCGGGTGCGGCCGCAGTTCTGGGCGTACCCGACGAGTTACCCATGTGCGTGCGAGATCAGTTGCTCCGTTCCGACTGGAACGGGCGCGGCGAATGCGAGATCATCGCCACCACGTCTGTTGATGCGACGGCCAGCGCTGCAGCGGTACCCAGCGCAGGACCTGAGGGCAACCCCGTCACCGTATGGTCTGAGTGCCGGGAGAGGCGGAACAGCTCGCTAAAGTCGTTGGCATGTTCAGCTCGATGGTGGTGCCGCATCCCACGCTGTGCGGGCGGCCGGTGGCGACGGATCGGGCGCTGGTGATGGCGATCGTGAATCGCACGCCGGACTCGTTCTACGACCGTGGCGCCACCTTCACCGACGCGGCGGCCATGGATGCCGTCGCGCGGGCGGTGGACGAGGGCGCCGACCTGGTCGACATCGGCGGCGTGAAGGCCGGGCCCGGTGATCTGGTCGACGCGGCCGAGGAGACGCGCCGGGTGGTGCCGTTCGTCGCGGCCATCCGCGCGACCTATCCCGAGCTACTGATCAGCGTCGACACGTGGCGTGCCGACGTGGCGCTGGCCGCCGCGCGGGAGGGCGCGGATCTGATCAACGACACCTGGGCGGGGGCCGACCCGGAACTCGTGCCCGTGGCCGCGGCCAACGGGGCGGGCGTGGTGTGCAGCCACACCGGTGGCGCGGTGCCGCGCACCAGGCCGCACCGGGTCCGCTACGCCGACGTGGTGAACGAGGTCACCGAGACGGTGGTGCGCGCCGCCGAGAACGCGCTCGCGGCGGGCGTGCGCAAGGACTCGATTCTGATCGATCCGACCCACGATTTCGGCAAGAACACCTATCACGGGCTCGAACTGTTGCGCGGAGTCGACGTTCTTGTAAAAACCGGATGGCCAGTCTTGATGGCGCTGAGCAACAAGGATTTCATCGGAGAGACTTTAGGTGTCGGTCTTTCCGAGCGGCTGGAGGGCACATTGGCGGCAACAGCATGGTCGGCGGCGGCCGGCGCCAGAGTCTTTCGTGTTCACGAAGTCGCCGCGACCCGGCGGGTGGTGGACATGATCGCCGCGATCCAGGGCATCCGGCCCCCCGCACGAACCTTGCGAGGTCTGGTATGACATTCCAATCCTTCGAGCCCGCTTGGGCGACCACCAATACCTGGGACACCCCGAACTGGACGGTGGACGAGCTCGCCGCCGCCAAGGCCGGGCGCACCGTGTCGGTGGTGCTGCCCGCGCTGAACGAAGAGCGGACCGTGGCCGACGTGGTGGCCAGCATCCGGCCGCTGCTCGGCACGCTGGTCGACGAGCTGGTCGTGCTCGATTCCGGTTCGACCGACGCCACCGCCGAGCGGGCTCGCGCGGCGGGCGCCGAGGTGATCAGCCGCGAGCAGGCGGTGCCCGAGCTGGAGCCGGTTCCCGGCAAGGGCGAGGTGCTGTGGCGCTCGCTGGCGGTGACCAGCGGCGATCTGATCGCCTTCGTCGATTCCGATCTGATCGATCCGGACCCGGCCTTCGTCCCGAAACTGCTCGGCCCGCTGCTCACGGTCAATGATCTGCAGCTGGCCAAGGCTTACTACCGCAGGCCGCTGCGGCAGGGCGGCGCGGTGGACGCGCACGGCGGCGGCCGGGTCACCGAATTGGTCGCGCGCCCGCTGCTGGCGGCGCTGCGGCCGGAGCTGTCCCAGATGTTGCAGCCGCTGGGCGGCGAGTACGCGGGTACCAGGGAGCTGCTCGCCTCGGTGCCGTTCGCACCGGGCTACGGCGTGGAGATCGGGCTGCTGCTCGACACCTACGACCGGCTCGGGATGTCCGCGATCGGCCAGGTCAACCTGGGCGTACGCACCCATCGGAACCGGCCGCTGGCCGATCTAGGGGTAATGAGCCGCCAGATCCTCGGCACGGTCCTCGGCCGCAGCGGCGTTCAGGACTCCGGCGCCGCGCTGACCCAATTCCCGCTGATCGGCGATGAATTCACCGCGCACAGCACCGAGGTATCGCTGACCGATCGCCCGCCGATGAACACCCTGCGGCCCGCGTGGGTGGCGGCCTGAACGTCCGCGAGCTGCTCGGCGGTACCGGATTCGGCGTGGCCGCATGCCCGCGGCCTGGGCGGTAGCGCCCGAAATGTCCAGGCGTGCGGGTCCGGTCAGGACCCGTTCGCCCGCGGGTCGCGCATGTACCCGGCTTCGATCAGGGTGCGGAAGGCCGCGTTCTTGTAGACGCATTCCGAGGGCTCACAGATCCGGTGGCGCTGCATGAGTTCGTGTGCCTCCGCCACGGTCAACGGCTCGGTGGGCAGTTGCTGCGGTCGGCCGATCGGACAGGTCGGCAGGAGGGTGGCCGGGACCTCCTCCGGGATCCCGTGCTCGGCGACGCCGACCCGGCGCCGCCGGGTCGCCGGTCCGTGCAGCAGGCCGATGGTGGCGACCAGACTTGCGGCGCCCGCGAGCGAGCAGAGGACGGCGATCTGGGTGGCGGTCACGGCGCGATCTCCTCTCGGTAGGGCGGACCGGGCAGAGCGTGGCGGGGCCGAAAGCACAACGCACCGTCACCTACTTGCAGCTAATTTTCAGCAAACAGAATGCGGGCCGAGCGAGCACGTCGTGCAAGTGGAAAGAGAGGCGCGGCACTGCGTGTGCCGCTATGCCGGGGGTATGCCCGGCAAACCGGATTTCAATCCGCCGCTCGAGAGGCGACGAGTGGCCTGGGCGGAGGCGGTGACCCGCGTGTCGGCGCGACTGAGCCGCGCGGCGGGAGGGGTGATCAAGTGCCCGAGTATCGCGCGCACAGGAACCCGCTCCCGAGCGGGTCCGGCCGCAGCGCATCGGGCTCGAGACGAACGGCGAGTTTCCGCCGTATCGTCAGCCTGGTTACGCCGAGGCTATTCGGCGCAGCAACGCCGCCGCGGCAGCCCTTCGCTCCGCTTGCGCGTCGTCGGAGCTCTCCTCGGCCGTCGTGGACGTGGATTCGCTCGTCGTGCCGTCGGTGAGTGGATACGGAAGCTGCCTACGAACCGGAGGCATCACCAGGCGCGTCTCGCCATCGGTCCGCGAGTCGTCGGATGCCGGTTCGTCTTCCTCGGAGCTCTGTGGCTCGGGTGTCACGGCTTCCTGCTCCTTCGCGAGCCGGGCCTGGAGCTCGGCGACAGAGAGGTGGGCGCGTGACGACGCCGGCCGCAGCAGCATGGTGGCGACCAAGACCAGCAACCCCGTCACCAGGACGGCGCCACCGATCAGCAGAAGCGGATTCACTATTTCCTCCTTGCCGGACGCCTCACGCGTCCGTCTCGCGGAGCTGGCGATAGGGTGCGTCGGTCTCGGCGCGGGCCGCGGGCTGGAGCGGCTCGCGCTGCGGTACGGTGCGGAGGGGCACGGAACTCGCAGACATCGAACCTCGATTGAGCACCTGAGTTCACCTATCAGAATGGTTATCTTCCAGCTATCCTACGCAGTTCCGCAGGAGGCGGGATCGGTGGATGCGGTGACCCGTGCCACACCGGTGTACGAGTGCTGAAACTCGGCTCGACGGACGCGCTCGAGCAGCTGCTTACCGGAGTGTGGCGTGCGGAAGGCGATGCACGCACACTGTGCCGTGGATGCGCTCACAGCCAATTGCCGAAGGGTGTGCGCGTTGCCTTATGTGGCGGGCGGTTTGCTGAATTCCTTTGCGCGAACGCTTCCGAGGCTCCCACGAGTATGCGAACGGGGGAGAGGTCGAATCACGGTCTCCGAGAACGGGCCTCGCGCGAGCCCCGCGGTGCATGAGGCGATGCACGGTAGGGGTCCGGTCAGTCCCTCCGGATGTGTCCGCTCAGCGGCGCAGACCCCCCGCGGGTGAGCGGGTTTCGGGATCGTGGCGATAGACCGGCGTGAGCAGTTCGGCCTCCAGCGGTTCGCCCGTGGCGCGGTCGAAGCGGCAGGCGATCAACACCGAGAACTGGTGGGTGCTCGCCCGCTCGTGCAGCGTGGCCAGCCGGGTGGCGAGCAGGCGGATGGCGCCGAGCGAGCCGGGCGGGTGCATACCGTCGATCATCAGTACGGTGCCGCGCCCGTCCGGGCGCGGAAGCCTGGCCAGATAGGCGATGTCGTGTGGTTCGGGGCCGCCCGGCCGGTACACCCGCCGGGCCGCCCGGTCCTCGATTCCCCGGCGCGTGTCGCCGACTCTGGCCACGGCGCGGCGCAGCCGCGGGTCGGCAGTCACCAATTGGCGCAGGCTGGGGGAAAGTTCGGGGCCGCCGAGCACGATCAGTCCGTCGCGGCGCAGGTCGACCGGGCGGCCGGGCAGGAAATGCTCGACCGCGACCGTGAAGCCGAGTTCGCGGAGTAATTCGGCCAACCGCTGCGGCGCAGCCGGATCCGGTGCACCGATCACTCGCCCCGCGCGCACCTCAGGGACGAGCACGGTGAGCGAACCGTGCCCGAAGAACAGTCCTTCGGGCGCAGGCCCCTGCGTACTCACCTGGTGGATGCGGGCGCGGGAAAGGCCCGCCGCCGCACCGATTCTGGCGAACGTCCAGCCTTCGGCATGCAGCTCGCGGATCACGGCACGCCGAATCCTGGTTAGTTCGTTGATGGTCTGCTGGGCCGCCGCCACCCCGTCGGTGGCCGCCTTCAGTCGCTCGACCTTGTCCTCGATCGCGAACACGCGCGCAACGTCATCGGCCGACATGTGCGAAGTCTAGACAGCTGAACACCACATGGTGTCTAGACTTCTTGACGGATCAGGTGGCGTCGGAGTCGATCGGAGGACGTTCGTTGCGCTCCAACGGCTTATCCAACTTCGGCATCGGATAGTCCGGCATTCCGCTGTTCGTGCTGTACAAGTCCTTCGGGTCGGGCAATGTGCTGTTGAAATCCTTGAACAGCGAATCGTCGCCATTGAGAAGATGTTTGGTGACCATCGCGCGGGGAGTCATGCCGCGCAGTTCGTTCAGGTCGGCCAGCGGCTTGCGCAGATCGTCGAATTCCGGCCCGAGTTCCTGGCGCAGCTGCGAGGTCGCGCCACTCGCGTAGTCACGCACCTGCCGTAGGCTGCGCGTGGTCCAGCGCACGGCACCGGGCAGACGCTCCGGTCCGAGAATCATGAGGGCGGCGACGAGCAGGATGACCATCTCGCTCCAGCCGATGTTGCTGAACACCTAATCAGGCTACCCGGCGATCCGGCTGGCGGGTCAGTCGGATTCCAGCGTCACAGGCACGTCCACCTGCCTGCCATCGCGGATCAACTGCACGTTCACCGTCTCGCCGATCTCATGCGACTGCACCGCGACGACCAGTTCGTCCGGACCGGTCACCTCGCGATCGCCGACCTTGACGATCACGTCACCCTCCACGATCCCCGCTTTGGCGGCGGGACCGCCGGGCGAGACGTCCGCCACCGCGGCGCCGCTCATGACCTCGTTGGCCACCTGCTTGGTGCGCGCGCTCAGACCGATGATCGGGTGGTGCACGGCGCCGTCGCGGATCAAGGTCTGCACGACCTCGGTCATCATGTCCACCGGGATGGCGAAGCCGAGGCCGACCGAGCCGCCGGTCTCGCTGCGGATGGCGGTGTTGATGCCGACGACCCGGCCGTCCATGTCCACCAGCGCGCCACCGGAGTTACCCGGGTTGATCGAGGCGTCGGTCTGCACCGCGTCGATCACAGCCTTCGTGTCGCTGCCCTCGCCCTCCAATTTCACCGGGCGGTGCAGGGCGCTGACGATGCCGGAGGTGACCGTCTTGCTGAGGCCGAGCGGCGAACCGATGGCCAGCACGTCGTCGCCGACCTGGACGTCGGCCGACTTGCCGATCTTGGCGACGGTGAGATTCTTCACATCGACCTTCAGCACGGCCAGGTCGGTCTTCGGGTCGCGGCCGACGATCTGCGCGGGGACCCTGGTGCCGTCGGAGAACTGCACCTGGATCGCGGCCCGATTGCTCTTGTCCTGGGCGGCCATCGAGATGACGTGGTTGTTGGTGACGATGTAGCCGCCGCCATCGATCACCACACCGGAACCGGTGGCGCCGTTGTCGCCGACGGTCACCCGGATCGAGACGACCGAGGGCAGCACCGCGTTCGCGACCTGCGCGATGAGGCCGTGCGGACGATCGCTGTCGCCGGTCTGCTCCAGGGTGACTTTGCGCGAGGTGAGCGTAGAGGCGGTCTCCGCGGTCAGCCTGCCGACCAGTCCGCCGAGCAGGCCGATGACGAGCGCAACGAGCGCGAGCAGGGCCAGTGCCTTGGGGGCGACCCGGTCGCCGAACAGCACCTGGCGCGCGCTGAGCTTCTCGGCCCGGGGCAGCGGCTGCGGCTTGGGCGTCGGCACCGCGGGAGCGCCGAGACGTGCGACGGCCTCGGGATCACGCCACGGGTCGGCGGGACCGGCGACCGGCGCGGGACCGCCGGTCGCGTCGGGGTCGCGCTGCAGTAGTTCGGTGGAACCCTCCGGGCGGCCGAACGCCTCGGCCAGTAGCGCGTCGGGCGGACGGTTCTGCAGTTCGGGGCCGGTCCGGGCCGCGCCGGCCGAGCGGCCCGGCAGCGGCTCGGCGAACGAACCGGACAGGCCGGACGGTCTGCGGAAGGCGCGCGCGGTGTGCGTGTCGACATGGGGCCGGTAGACCGGGCGCGGGCCGAGCACGGGCGCGTCCGATGGACGGAGATTCCCGCGGTTGGCCGCCGAATCCGAGGTGTCGGCCGATCCGGAATTCGTCGATTCGGTGGTCACTCGGGAAACTCTACTTGCGCCACCAGGTTGTCCACCGGGTCGCGGTGAACGAATCGGTCAGAAAGCCGAAAACCGCGTCGTTACGAGGCGTCTGGCCGACGCCGGAGGTGGGGGTACGCGCGCTGGACGCGCCACCCGGCAATTCCCCGAGCGGAATCCTGGTCAAGCTGTCGTGCAGTCCGGTGGGAATCGCGACATTGCCCGCATGCCGCAACGCGATGCGCGCCTGTTGCTGGGCATCGACTTCCGCCGCGCACTCCGGGCACAGCGAGAGGTGCTGGGCGGCGCGCAGATAGGCGTTCATCCGCAGTTCGCCGTCCGCATAAGCCGCGATCGCCTCACTCGCCAGATGCTCGGTGGGGCGAAAGCGAGGCGGACGACGACCGGACGTACTGAAGTCGCCACTCATTCGGTGCTCACCCTTCCAACCGCCATCGACCGTCCGTGGGGCGATGCCGGCTTCCGACGAATCACCCTATGTTCGCATCAGCGGCGAACCGCTGCTCACTTCCATTATGCGCAAGGTAGTCGCGCAGTGCCTGCCGCCCACGGTGGATCCGACTGCGCACAGTGCCCAGTTTCACGCCGAGCGTAGCGCCGATCTCCTCGTAGGACAGTCCCTCGATGTCACACAGGACCACCGCCGCGCGGAACTCCGGCGCCAGCGAGTCCAAGGCGGATTGCAGGTCGGGATCCAGGCGGGCGTCGTGGTAGGCCTGTTCGGGGCCGGGACCTTCGGCGGGCACCCGGTCGTAGTCCTCGGGCAGCGCTTCCATCCTGATCCGGTTGCGGCGGCGGACCATGTCCAGGAACAGGTTGGTCGTGATGCGGTGCAACCAGCCCTCGAACGTGCCCGGTTGGTAACTCGACAGCGAACGGAACACCCGGATGAAGGTCTCCTGCGTGAGATCATCCGCGTCCTGTGCGTCGCCGGAGAGGCGATAGGCCAGGCGGTAGACCCGGTCGGCGTGCTCGCGGACCAGCTCGTCCCACGACGGCATGGCCGACCGGTCCCCGGTGGCATCGAAGGCGGCAGTCCCGCTGAGCTCGACGGATTCCTCGACGGCGTCGGCTTCGACAGGCAGGATCTGCTCGGGCAAGGTGGCGTACTCGCGCGCCGCATCGACCATGTGGATGGGGCTACCTCCTACTAGGGACCGCAAACGTCGGGACTCGCTCCGGACCGGATCTACGGACCGTCGCGTACGGATACAACCGACAACCGGTATGTCGTTGTTCCCGAGTCCCGTGTTAATACACGGTCGGTGGTCTTGCGTCCCCATACTCTTTCTGGTTCTGATATGGCCGGGTTATGGAGATCCTGAGGGTCACCTGAGAAAAACGGCCCTGGAAATGGCGGCGGCGCGTGTTGTCCGGACCGCCCAGACCACCCGCACGGCGTTAGCCTCATACCCGTGGCATCGAACCTGGAGCGAAATCTCGCTTACGTGGAGGAATCCGTCGTGGAAGACGAGATCCTCGTCGGCGCGCGCGAACGGGCCACCGAACTCGGCGTGCCGCCCGTGCCGCCGTCGGTGGGCGCGCTGCTGAGCATGTACGCGCAGCTGCTCGGCGCGCGGGCAGTGGTCGAGGTCGGCACCGGCGCCGGCATCAGCGGGCTGTGGTTGCTCGACGGCATGCGCGAGGACGGCACGCTGACCACCATCGATTCGGAGCCGGAGCACCAGCGCGCGGCCAAGGAAGCGTTCCGCGCCGCCGACATCCCGCCCGCGCGAACCCGCCTGATCAACGGACGTGCGCTCGATGTGCTGCCGCGTCTGGCCGACGGCGCCTACGATCTGGTCTTCATCGATGCCGCGCCACTGGAGCATCCGGAGTACGTGGCCCAGGGGGTGCGATTACTGCGTAATGGCGGGGCCATTCTGCTGCACAACGCGCTGCTCGGGGGCCGGGTGCCCGACCCGGCGCAGCGTGATCCGGCCACCCAGGCGGTGCGCGCCGCGACCCGCGCCATCGCGGAGAATCCCGAACTCACCTGTGTGCTGATTCCGGTCGGTGACGGATTGCTCTGTGCCTCGCGTGGTTAGCGAAGCTCCCCGCCTCTCCGGGACTTCAGGCCGTACAAGTCGGGTAACGCGGGATTCGCGCTCAGGTCCTGCGTCGGGTGCCGCTCAGGTTCTGGGCGTGCCCGGCGAGTTACCCCATGTACTTGCGAAATCAGTAGGTGCGTGGTTAGACGAGTCGCAACGGGCGGAGTCGTTTTCCGCGGCCGAATCGCGGGTATGCGCTGAGAAACAAGTCAGCGAGGTTTACCGGTTATGCGCGAATTGGATGCGATCGAGATGGGCGTCATGGGGGAAGTCGTCACGGAGCGTCGGACGAGTTGGCTGCGGCCGACCATGCTGGCCCTCGCGTTGGTGCTGCTGGGAGCCGTCTTGGTGCTGATCGTGGTCAGTAATACCGATTTCGATACCGGGCCCGCCAAAGTCACGCCGACACCGGGCCCGTGTGAGCCATTCTGCACGCAGCCTGTCGCCCCGCCTGGACCGTAATCGTCGGCCGCTGGGCCCCTTTCTATGTGCTTGCCGTAGAACACCTTCGGAACGTCCTCGGGTGTCCGGCTCTCGGCGCCTCGCGGATAGTCGGTCGCCGCGGCGGGTGAAGTTCGCGAATCCGCCTCCGTACGGGCACGGTTCGGCGCATGCTGCAGCAGAGCGCCAACGAAACAGGTACTAGTGGGTTCATGGTTCGAGCGGGTCCGGAAGAGGGTGCGGTGCCGTGGTGATGATGTTCCTGTGGGACGAGGACGAGCGTCGCCCACGCCCGATCCACTGGGGTCGGACGATGGTCGCCTTCGCCGCGGTGCTGTTATTCGCCCTGCTGGCGGTCTATTTGGTCAGCACCGCGGATTTCGGCGACGCCTCGAAGACCACGGTGCCGCGCACCCCCGGCCCGTGCGCGCCATTCTGCATCGGAACCCCCGCCGCCGAGCCGGGCGAACCCTAAATTCGGGTCGCCACGTAACGACTGATTTCGCAAGTACATGGGTAATTCACCGGGCACGCCCAGAACCTGAGCTGCACCCAACGCAGGACCTGAGCGCAAATCCCCCGTCACCCCGACTAGTACGGCCTAAAGACTCGGAGAGGCGGGTGAGCCTGAAGACTCGGAGAGGCGGGTGAGCCTGAAGACTCGGAGAGGCGGGTGAGCCTGAAGACTCGGAGAGGCGGGTGAGCCTGAATACGCGGAGAGGCGGGGGAGCCCTCAGACCCAGACGCCCTTTCCGACAGTGACCACCCCGCCGTTGCTGACGGCGAAGCGGCTGCGATCGCGTGTCAGGTCCACGCCGATGATCTCGCCCTCGCCGACGACCACGTTCTTGTCCAGGATGGCGCGCCGCACCACCGCGCCGCGCCCGATCCGGACGCCCGGCATGAGCACGCAGCCTTCGACGGTGGCGCCGTCGTCGACCATGACATTGGCGCTGAGCACCGAATTGCGCACCGTGGCGGCGGAGAGGATGCTGCCCGCGCCGACGATGCACTCCTGTGCCAGCCCGCCCTGGGCGAACTTGGCCGGCGGTAGGTTCTCGGCCGCGCCGCGGATCGGCCAGTGCTTGTTGTAGAGGTTGAACACCGGGTGCACCGAGACCAGATCCATGTGCGCGTCGTAGAACGCGTCGATGGTTCCGACATCACGCCAGTAGCCGCGGTCGCGGTCGGTGGCGCCGGGCACGTCGTTGTCGGCGAAGTCGTAGACGCCCGCCTGCCCGGCGGACACCAGCGACGGGATGATGTCGCCGCCCATGTCGTGGTCGGAATCGGCGTTGTCCGCGTCCGCCTTGATCGAATCCACCAGCACCTTGGTGGTGAAGACGTAGTTGCCCATGGACGCGAAGGTGACGTTCGGGTCGTCCGGGGTGCCCGGCGGATGCGCGGGCTTTTCCAGGAACTGAATGATCCGGCCGGAATCGTCGCTGTCGATGCAGCCGAACGCGCTCGCCTGGCTGCGCGGCACCCGGATGCCCGCCACGGTCACGCCCGCACCGGAATCGATGTGGTGGCGCACCATCTGCTCCGGGTCCATGCGGTAGACGTGGTCGGCGCCGAACACCACGATGTAATCCGGGTCCTCGTCGTAGATCAGGTTCAGCGACTGCATGATCGCGTCCGCGCTCCCGGTGTACCAGCGGGGCCCGAGCCGCTGCTGCGCGGGCACCGGAGTGATGTACTCGCCCGCGAAACCGGACAGTCGCCACGTCTGCGAGATGTGCCGGTCCAGCGAGTGCGACTTGTACTGGGTGAGCACACACAGCCGCAGGAAGCCGGCGTTGACCAGATTGCTGAGCACGAAGTCGATGAGGCGGTAGGCGCCACCGAAGGGGACGGCGGGCTTGGCGCGGTCGGCCGTGAGTGGAAAGAGTCGCTTGCCCTCACCACCGGCGAGCACGATTCCCAGGACGTGCGGCTGGCTCCTCACATCTGCCAAACTACCGGGTGCGGCGTGCGTGAGTGGCCCACGTGGAGCTGAACGTTTAGTTTGGACCAGTGAGTTTCGGCACGGATGACGGTCGCCCGTCGGTGGATTCCGGCGAGCGGGACCGCCTTCGCGTCGCGATGCTGACCCGCGAATATCCACCCGAGGTGTACGGCGGGGCCGGGGTGCACGTCACGCAGCTGACGGCGCATCTGCATCACCTGTGCCAGGTGACCGTGCACTGCATGGGCGCCACGCGCACGGATGCCGTGGTGCACCAACCGGATCCGTCGCTCTATGCCGCCAACGCCGCGCTGCAGATGATGTCCACGCAGCTGCGGATGGCCGACGCCGTGGGCGAGGTGGACGTGGTGCACTCGCACACCTGGTACACCGGCCTGGCCGGGCACTTGGCGGCGACCCTCTACGGCGTGCCGCACGTGCTGACCGCGCATTCGCTGGAGCCGCGCAGGCCATGGAAGGCCGAGCAACTCGGCGGCGGCTACCGGATCTCCTCGTGGTCGGAGCGCAACGCGGTCGAGCACGCCGACGCGATCATCGCGGTCAGCGAGGGAATGCGCCGCGACGTGCTGGACGCCTACCCGTCCATCGACCCGGACCGGGTGCATGTGGTGCACAACGGCATCGACGGAGGCATCTGGCATCCCGGCCCGGCGGCCGCGGACTCGCCCTCGGTGCTCGCGGATCTGGGCGTGCGCACCGACCGGCCGATCGTGGCGTTCGTCGGCCGCATCACCCGGCAGAAAGGCGTGGGTCACCTGCTGGCCGCCGCCCGCGACTTCGATCCCGATATCCAGCTCGTGCTGTGTGCGGGCGCGCCGGACACGCCGGAACTCGCCGCGGAGACCACCGCGGCGGTGCAGGAGTTGCAGAAGCGGCGCGGCACGGTGTTCTGGGTTCGCGAGATGCTGCCGACCGAGCAGATCCGGCAGATCCTGGCCGCCGCGTCGGTGTTCGTGTGCCCGTCGGTGTACGAACCGCTCGGCATCGTGAACCTGGAGGCGATGGCCTGCGCCACGGCGGTGGTCGCCTCCGACGTGGGCGGTATCCCCGAGGTGGTTGCGGACGGCCGCAACGGACGACTGGTGCACTATGACGCGGGGGCCGCCGAGGACTATGAGCGCGCACTGTCCGCCGCCGTGAACGAAGTCGCCGGTGACCCCGTCCTGGCCGCCGAGTTCGGCGCCGTGGGCCGCGCGCGGGCGGTGTCGGAGTTCGATTGGTCGCGGATCGCTGCGCGGACGGTCGACGTCTACGACCAGATCCGCAAGGGCTGAGTGCCTGCCGAGGCGCGCGGTCAGGCCCCAGGGCGGTAGGTGCCGACGACAACCGAGGCGGTCACCTCGATACTTTCGGGCAACCGCGCCAGACGCGCGTCGTCGGCGGCCGCATGATGCGCGGAAGGGCCCATGTCCACCACGTTCGCGACATCGGCTCTGGCGAGTTTCATCGGATACTCGACCAGCGTCTGCTCGACCGGCTCGAAATGCCCGGTCATCGCGGCGTCGAGCCTGCGGTCCTTGTCCGGGTCGACGCGCACCATGTCCAGCGGCCCGACCAATTCGCCGAGGTGACGTTCGGTGGGTGTGGCGACGACGAAGCAGCCGTCCTCGGCGAGCACCCGGGCGACCTCGCCAGGATTGCGCGGCGCGAACACGGAGAGCACGCTGTCCAGCGCGCCGTCCCGAACCGGCAGCCCGCGCCACGCGTCGGCCAGCACAGACGCGGCGCGCGGATGGGCCCGAGCGCACCGCCGGACGGCCGATTTGGCCACGTCCAGCGCGATGCCGACGGTCGGGGGAGCGGCGTCGAGCACCTGAGCTAGGTAGTAGCCCGTGCCCGCGCCGACCTCCAGCACCGGGCCGGCCGTCCGTCGCGCCGTAACGGCATGCGTCACCGCCTCGGCGATCGGGGCGAAGTGTCCCCCGGTTTGAAAGGCGGCGCGGGCATCGAGCATGGCCGCGGTGTCACCGATCATCTTGGTCGACGCGCCGGTCAGCAGGCTGACATAGCCCTGTCTGGCGACGTCGAAGCTGTGCCCGCGCCGACAGCGCAGCGCCCGATCCTGCGGTTCGAGCGCGAGCGCCGCGGCATCCTGGTGCGCCCGCATGCATTCGGGGCAGGCCAGGAGACCGGCGGCATCGGCGAGAGCCGAGTGCTCAGCTTGGGCCACTCAGCTGGTGACGCTCTTCAGCTCGTCACCGAGTGCTGCTGCCTCGTCCGGCGTGAGTTCGACGACCAGACGCCCGCCACCCTCGAGTGGAACCCGCATAACGATTCCACGCCCTTCTTTGGTTGCCTCGAGGGGACCATCCCCGGTGCGGGGCTTCATGGCCGCCATCCTCTGCTCCCTCCAGATCTGCGCGGTCTGCTGCGCACTTTCTTGGAACTCCAGTTGTCACCAACCAGTGAGCTCGCCGGCGTTTGGCGAGCTACACCCGTCCCATTCTTCCCTATCGCGGATGTGGACGGATAGCTGAGTTCAAAAAGTGACCGGTCGGCCCGTGTCGGGCTCAGCGCTGCCCACCCAGCAATCGGCCAGGTGATCGTCGACCATTCCGGTCGCCTGCATCAGCGCGTACGCCGTGGTCGGGCCGACGAAACGGAACCCACGCCGTTTCAATTCTTTTGCCAGAGCTACGGATTCGGGTGTGGTCGCGGGCACGTCGGCGCCGGTGCGCGGGCGCGGGCGCGGCGGCGGGGCGAACGACCAGAGCAACTCGTCCAAGCCGATGTCGAGGTGCAGGGCGACCCGAGCGTTGGCGATGGCCGCGTCGATCTTGAGCCGGTTGCGCACGATGCCCGCGTCGGCCATCAGCCGGGCCACGTCGGCGTCGCCGAACTCCGCGACACGCTCGATCGAGAACCCGGCAAACGCCGCGCGGAAGGCCGGACGTTTGCGCAGGATGGTCAGCCAGGACAGGCCGGACTGAAACGCCTCCAGGCACAGCCGCTCGAAAAGCGCGTCGTCCCCGTGCAGCGGCTTGCCCCACTCGTAGTCGTGGTAGTCCCGGTACAGCTGGGACTCCAGCGGCCACGCACAGCGGATCAGGCCGTCCTCGGCGGGCACGGTCATTTCGACTCCGGCGCGATCGGCGTCTGCCACCTCGCGGCCTGCACCTCGGCCAGCTGATGCTGCAGCTCGTCGATCCGGGCGGCCAGCCTGGTCAGCGCCCAGTCCACCTCGCCGGCCTTGTACCCCCGCAGCGCCTGCTGGAAGCGCAGCGCGCGCACGTCGGCCCCGGTGATCCCCTCGACGGGCAGCACAGTGGCCGTCGTCCCCTCCGGCAACGGGCCCAGCTCCTCGGACCGCCCGAACACCGCACTGGCGAGCAGGAACAGCACCGCGGCGACCAAGCCGACGATCAGCACGTACAGCAGCATGGTGAGCATAATGTGATCTTATTTGCAGTGCCTGCGGCGCTGCGAACGGGGAATGCTCGGTCTCGCTGCGCTCGAAAGCGGGCGTTGGGCCGAGTGTTACGCGGCGCGAAAACCGCAGCACCATTATGTTCACCGACTCCTCCGGTAGCTGTTTGCCAGGTGACTGCCGCTGGCGGCTTGATCGCGGACGTGACCGTCACCGAGGCGCGAGCCGGGCCGCGAACGGCGAATGCCCGGTCTCGCTTGCCTCGAAATCGGCGGTGGGGGTCCGGTGCGGTTGCGTGAGGTGGACAACGCGGCACCGGCTCGCGGACGAGTGGGCGAAGCGCATGCGCCGTAGGCGCGAGTCTCGCCCGCTCGGACGCGAGCCATAAGGGGGCCGCGAACACGCAGCGCAACAGGCGCTGCAATTAGACAGAGCCAGAGCGGGTGGTGTCGATGCCGAGTGACATGCCCGCCAGGCCGCGGCGGCGGACCGCGAGTTTGTCGGCGACCTCGAGCAGTACCTTGGCGGCGGGGTTCTCCGGGTCGCGTAGCACGATGGGGGTGCCCTCGTCGCCTGCTTCGCGCAGCGCCTGCTCGATCGGGATCTGGCCGAGCAGCGGGACGGTGGCGCCCACCGCGCGGGTCAGGCGGTCGGCGACGTCCTGACCTCCGCCGGAGCCGTACAGGTCCATCCGGGTGCCGTCCGGCAAGTCCAGCCAGGACATGTTCTCCACCACGCCGGCAATGCGCTGGCGGGTCTGCAGCGCGATGGCGCCCGCCCGCTCGGCCACCTCGGCGGCGGCGGGCTGCGGGGTAGTGACGACCAGGATCTCCGCGCCCGGGATCAGCTGCGCGATGGAGATGGCGACGTCCCCGGTGCCCGGCGGGAGGTCGAGCAGCAGGATGTCCAGATCGCCCCAGAACACGTCGGCGAGGAACTGCTGCAAGGCCCGGTGCAGCATCGGGCCGCGCCACACCACGGGAGTATTGCCCTTGGTGAACTGCGCGATGGAGATCATCTTCACATCGTGCGCGACAGGCGGCATGATCATCCGCTCGACCTGCGTCGGCCTGGCATCGGTGCCGAGCATGCGCGGGATGGAGTGGCCGTAGATGTCCGCGTCCAGCACGCCGACCGACAAGCCGCGTGCGGCCATGGCGGCGGCGAGGTTCACCGTGACGCTGGATTTCCCGACCCCGCCCTTGCCGGAGGCGACCGCATAGACGCGGGTCAGCGAGCCGGGCTGGGCGAACGGGATGACCGGATCGGCCGAGTCGCCGCGCAGCTGCTTGCGCAGCGCGGTGCGCTGCTCGTCGCTCATCACGTCGAGATCGACGGTCACCGCGCCCACGCCGGGCACGTCGGCGATGGCCTTGGTGACCCGCTGGGTGATCTCGGTGCGTAGCGGGCAACCCGCCGTCGTCAGGTAGATCTCCACGTGGATATCGCTGTCGGCGCCGATCACGACGCTTTTCACCATGCCCAGCTCGGTGATCGGCTTGCGGATCTCCGGGTCGTCGACCTTCGCGAGGGCACCCCGCACATCCGATTCCGTGACTACTGGCATGGCAGGAATTTTAGGCGTGTCAAATTTTCGGCACGTCTCCGGCCCAGGGTGCGGCCCCGGTGTTGTAGGAGGTCGCCCAGGACATGACGTTGGCGACGTAGGCCATGGAGTGGTTGTAACGCAGGATCGCCTTGGACCGCTGAGCCGGATCGCGCATGTTCAGACCGCCGTCACACAGGTATCGCCCTGCGGTCAGCGCCGCGTCGAAGAGGTTCTGCGGATCGGCGATGCCGTCGGAGTTGCCGTCGGCCGCGTAGCGCTTCCAGGTTTGCGGCAGGAACTGCATCGGGCCGATGGCACGGTCGTAGCCGGCCAGGCCGTCCAGGGCGCCGTCGTCGGAGTCGTTGATGACCTGGTTCCCTGTCAGCGAGCCGTCGAGCACCGGGCCGTAAACCGGGCTGAGCGGGTTGCCGTCGAGATCGGCTTTGCCGCCGAAGGCGTGCGTCGACTCGACCCGCCCGATGCCCGCCAGCAGCGACCACGGCATCCCGCACACCGGATTCTCCGCGGCCAGAACGCGTTCCGCGTTCTGGTAAGCCGCGACGGCCACACCGGGAACGCCCATCGGCCCTGCGGGCAACGCGGCGCGTTGCCGACCGCTCGGCAGTGCAACGGCTTTCACCACCGGCGTCGCGGTGGGCGCGGCCTTCGCCATTGCGTGAGCGGTGAATTCGGTGGCGGCGAGCGGCTCCGCGGTCTGCGGCCTGGCCCCGTACGCGACTTGATCGTCTTCGGGTGTCTGGACCGCGACTGCGAGGGGAGCCATGTCGCCGACATCGGAGGCGGACGTGACGGTCACGAGCCCAGCGGGAACCAGTCCGGTCAATGCGATAACGGAACTCCGCCTGACGGTGGCAGGTGGCTGTTTTCGGTGACGCCCCACGGTGTGGTGACCCTCCCATGGCTCGCTGTGAGCCCTTCGTTATAGATGAGAGGAAGGTTACCGTATCCGAGATCTTTTTGTTACTGCTTCGTGATCTGATAGCAGGTTTGAATCACTGTTGAGGCGCGGGCGGTCCGGGGAGGGGGATGACGATGCCGAAGGGCAGGGTGATGGCTGGTTGAGGTGCGGGTGGTGCGGGTTCGGCGGCTGCTTCCGGTTCGGGGGTGACAGGTTCGGTGTTGCTGCGGGGCGCGGCCTCATGTCCGGGTGTGCCCGGCGCGGCGTGGGTGGCTGCGCCCGGCGCGGGGTCGTGTCCGGGTGCCCAGAGAGCGGGTGCGGCGCGGCGGGTACCCGGTGGGGTGCAAGCAGCGGCCTGCGGGTCAACAGGAGCGGGTTGCCCGGCGGTCCCGGCTGCGCCCGCATCGCCGGGACGGCGGGCAGCCTCGGGATCGGCCGGGCCGGGTAGCTGCCCGGGTGCGGGGCCGTAGGGCTCCGCCGGAGCCAGCGGTTGCGGCTGAATCCCGGGCCGCCCCACCCGCGGCATCGGCGCGGGAACCGGCTGTACCACACACGGATCCAGCGGCACCGGCACCGGTGGCGGGGCCGGGCAGAAGATCCCACACGGAATCGGCGGCAGACCAGGAATCTTGATCATCACCGGCGGCGGAGGCGGCACGGGACGCGGCTGCCGCGGCGGCTGCTCCACCCTCGGGTAAACGGTCGCGGTCATCTCCGACGACGGCGGCACCGTCCCCGACACCCCCGGCGGAACCACCCCCGGCGCCAACGGCACCGGCCGCGGCCCACCCCCACTCCGGTACGCCGCCGACCAACTCAGCACATTCCCCGCATACGCCATCGAATTGTTGTACCGCAACACCGCCCGCAACTCCTGCCCCGAATCCCGCAGATCCAACCCCCCCGAACACAAATACTTCCCCGCCGCCAACGCCGCATCGAACACATTATGCGGATCAGCCACCCCATCCCCGTTCCCATCAGCCGCATACACCCCCCACGTCCCCGGCAAGAACTGCATCGGACCCACCGCCCGCACAAACCCCCCATCCCCCGACCGGATCACCTCATTACCCGGCAGACTCCCATCCAACGCCGGACCGAAAATCGGCGCCACCGCCGTCCCCGCCGCATCCGTCCGCCCACCCCGCGCATGCCCCGACTCCACCCGCCCGATCCCCGCCAACAAACTCCACGACAACCCACACCCCGGCACCGAAGACCCCAACGCCAACTCCGCATTCCGATACGCCGCCAACACCACCTCCGGAATCCCCAACACACCCCCCACCCCCGGCAACGAAAACTCCCGCCCCCCAACCCCACCCAACCCCACCCGACCCGACCCCGGCGACACCGCCCGCAACCGCCGCGGACCCTCCGCCACCACCGGCAACAACCCCACCACCCCCGACCCACCCGCCACCACACCCGCACCCGCCGACGTCAACACACCCGGCGCCCGCACCCCCGGCACCGACTGCACCCCCGAACTACTCACCACCACACCAGCAACAACCAAAGCCGAGACCGTTATCGGAGCAGAAACACGCATACGGCCACACCCAATCCTCGACGTCACGGGAGCGGTTGTCCGGGGCATCCCCTGCCCGGGTCGCTCTGGACAACGTTGTCCAGGTTACCCACCGGTCAGGTCGTTGTCGGGTATTTCCGGTCAATCATCGGTTACCGGCGGTGAAGCCGGTGTCGGAACAGACTTTCGGCCGGGGCTTTTCTGGCGGCCGGTCTTTCCGGTTCCTTCCGCGTGAATCTCGCTTTCCGAGGATTCCGCGGAATCGATCCGGTTCAGAATTCCTTTCATTTCTTCCAATTCGCGGCGCAGGTAATCACGCGTGACCACCTCACCGACCGCCAAGCGCAACGCCGCGAGCTCCCGGGCCAGAAACTCGGTGTCCGCCTTGGTCTGAGCGGCCCGCATCCGGTCCTCCTCCAGGGCGACGCGGTCCCGGTTGTCCTGGCGGTTCTGCGCGAGCAGGATCAGCGGCGCGGCGTACGCGGCCTGGGTAGAGAAGGCCAGATTCAACAGAATGAACGGATACGGGTCCCACCGCAGCCTGACCGCGAAGACGTTCAAGAGAATCCAGACCACCACCAGGATCGTCTGGACCGCCAGATACCGTCCCGTGCCCAGGAACCGCGCCACCCGCTCGCTGCTGCGGGCCATCGCTTCGGCGTCCCACTCCAACCTGAACCGGCTTTCCACCGGGGTCTCCAGGCGTTGGCGGGCCCTGCTGTAGCCGAGCCGCGTGCCGGTGTCGCTCTCGGTCATGCCCGGCCCCTCTCGTCGTTGGCTTCCTGATCACGCCAGTCCTCGGGCAGAAGGTGGTCGAGCACGTCGTCGACGCTGACCGCGCCGAGCAGATGGTTCTCCTCGTCCACCACCGGCCCGCAGACCAGGTTGTAGGTCGCGAAGTAGCGGGTCACCGCGGCCAGCGGGAGTTCGGGGCGCAGCGGCGACAGGTCGGTGTCGAGAATGCCGCCGACCAGATGGGCGGGTGGCTCGCGCAGCAACTGCTGGATGTGCACCGAACCGAGATAGCGCCCGGTCGGCGTCGCGGTGGGCGGACGGACCACGAACACCATGGAGGCCAGCGCCGGGGTGAGGTCGGGGTTGCGCACCCGCGCCAGCGCCTCGGCCACCGTCGTGGACGGCGTCAGGATGACCGGCTTCGGTGTCATCAAACCGCCCGCGCTGTAGGGGGAGTGTTCGAGCAGCCTGCGGACCGGCTCGGACTCCTGCGGATCCATCAGGGCGAGCAGCGATTCGGCCTCGCTTTCGGGCAGTTCGCCCAGCAGGTCGGCGGCGTCGTCGGGGTCCATCGCCTCCAGCACGTCCGCGGCTCTGCGCACCTCCAAGTGGCTGAGCAGCTCGACCTGCTCGTCGTCGGGCAGCTCCTGCACCACGTCGGCGAGGCGTTCGTCGTCCAGCGCGACGGCGACTTCGACGCGCCGCTTCTCCGGCAGCTCACGCAACATCTGGGCGACGTCGGCCGCGCGCATCCCCTCGAACTGTTCCAGCAGCTGGGTGACGTCCTGTCCGGGCTTGCCGATCTCATAGGGGGTCAGGCCGGAGACCCTGGTCCAGTCGACCACGTGCACGGTGCGCCTGCGTCCGAGCCTGCGGTGCCCGCGCACCGCGAGTCGGGTGACCAGCCAGTCCCTGCTGCGGGTCTGTTCGATGCCGAGATCGACCACGTGCACGTCCACGCCCACCAGATCCGGCAGGTCCGGGTCCTGCACCCGCACTACCGAATCCGCGATCTGCGCCAAGGCGAGCAGCTCGCCGGGCCGCTGGGTGAATCGCCGCAGGCTGACCGTCCCGGTGTTCAGCGTGACCATGCCGGGCTCGATCGCGGTGACCCGCAGGATCGGTACGAAAATGCGCCGCCGGGTCGGCAATTCGACGACGAGTCCGTGCACGCGCGGTTGCTGGCGGTCGTAGCGGATGGCCACGACCACGTCGCGGATCCGGCCGATAGACTCGCCGTCCGGTCCCAGCACCACCAGGCCGGCCAGCCTGGCGACGTACACCCTGGTTGCTGCCATGCTGCCAGGCTAGAGGTTCGCGGGCGGGTGCCCGACCCGCGCCACGATCGACGGGAGTGATCATGAAGCCGCGACGTTCGGTGCTCGCCTGCCCGGGCAGCAACACGAAGATGATCGAGAAAGCCAAGACGCTGCCCGTCGACGAGGTGTTCCTCGATCTGGAGGACGCGGTCGCGCCGGTGGCCAAGGCCGAGGCGCGCGCGAATATCGTGGCGGCGCTGAACGACTCCGGCTGGGGCTCGCAGCTGCGCGTGGTCCGGGTGAACGACTGGACCACCGAATGGACTTATACCGATGTCATTTCCGTGGTCGAGGGCGCGGGCGCGGCGCTGGACGCGATTCTGCTGCCCAAGGTGACCGACGCCGGTCAGGTGCGCGCTCTCGACCTGCTGCTGACCCAGCTGGAGAAGACCTGCGGCCTCGATGTCGGCCGGATCGGCATCGAGCCGCAGCTCGAGAACGCGCTGGGCCTGCGCAATATCGATGCGATCGCCACCGCGAGCCCCCGGGTACAGACCCTGGTCTTCGGTCCGGCCGACTTCATGGCCAGCATCAACATGCGCACCCTCGTGGTCGGCGAACAGCCGGAGGGCTATGACACCGGCGACGCCTACCACCACATTCTGATGACCATCCTGCTCGCCGCCCGCGCGCACGGACTTCAGGCGATCGACGGCCCCTACCTGCAGATCCGTGATGTCGAGGGCTTCCGGCGGGCGGCCGCGCGCACCGCGGCACTCGGGTTCGACGGCAAATGGGTGCTGCACCCCGGTCAGATCGAGGCGGCGAACGAGATCTTCAGCCCGCGCCAGTCGGACTACGACCGCGCCGAAGAGATCCTGGATGCGTACGCCTTCCACACGTCTGCCACCGGCGGCGCCCGCGGCGCGGTCATGCTCGGCGACGAGATGATCGATGAGGCGAGCGCCAAGATGGCCCAGGTGATCGCGGAGCAGGGCCGGGCCGCCGGAATGACGCGCACCACGCGTTTCACCCCACCGCTGTCCACGTCGCGATAGCAGAATAGAGACATGACGAATCCCTTGGGGAACTCGAACCGCGCGCGGCAGGGCCTTCCGACGCCCCCGTCGGGCTGGCCGGTCGGCTCCTACCCGACCTATGCCGAGGCGCAGAAGGCGGTCGACTATCTGGCCGACAACCAGTTCCCGGTGCAGGACGTGACCATCGTCGGCGTCGACCTGATGCAGGTCGAGCGGGTGCTCTATCGGCTGACCTGGGGCAAGGTGATCGGCGGCGGCGTGGTGTCGGGCGCCTGGCTCGGCCTGTTCCTCGGTCTGCTGCTGAGCCTGTTCACCACCAGCGGCGCGTTCGGCCCGCTGCTGGTCGGCCTGATCGGCGGCATCATCTTCGGCGTCATCTCGACCTCGATCCCGTACGCGGCGACCAAGGGGCAACGCGATTTCGCGTCCACCATGCAGCTGGTGGCGGGCCGTTACGACGTGTTGTGCGACCCGAAGTCGGCCGAGCAGGCGCGTGACATGCTCGCGCGGCTGGCCATCTGACGCATGGAAGTACTGAGGACGGTCCGCACCGCGGTGCTGGGCCATTTCGACGTGGAGGCCGCGAGCGTCGACGCGGCGTCGGTGACGTTCCTCGGCTTGGAGCCGATCGAGATCCTGCGCATCGTCGACGGTGATCTGGTGCACTATGCGACGCTGGGCGGGGCCCGGCATCCGATGGGCGATCCCGCCGCGCTGCACGCGGATCCGGTGCGGGGCCCGCGCGCGGAGCTGGTGCTGACGCTGCGGTCCGGCGTCGGCGCGAGTTCGGGGGTGGCCAAGTCGCTCGGTGTGCTCGCCGCCGCGCCCGCCGTGGAAGGCATTGTGCTGCAAGCGGATGCGCTGATGGACCTGGGTGAGCCGATGTGGCGCGATGCGCCGTTCACCGCGGTTCTGCTCGGTGACAGCGAGATTCCCGACGTCGTGCTGCCCGAGCCGGCCGAGCCGGTGCGGTACTTCGCGGTGACGCCGGTGACCGCGACCGAGGCGGCGTGGGTGCGGGTCCGCGGCGCGCAGGCGCTGCGGGAGGCATGGCAGGAGGCGGGGATCGATGTGCGCGATCCGGGACGGGGCGCAGCCAGTCTGTGAGCCGCGGCGAGGCTACAACCACTTGTTGCGGCGGAAGGTGATCAGCAAACCCGTGCAGATGGTGAGGATGACCAGCCACACTGCTGGATAACCCCAGACCTGGTGCAACTCCGGCATGTGGTCGAAGTTCATGCCGTAGATACCCGCGATCATCGTCGGCACGGCCGCGATCGCGACCCACGCCGAGATCTTGCGCATGTCGGTGTTCTGTTGCACCGTGACCTTCGCCAGCGCCGCGCTGATCAGCGCGCTGAGCGCCTCGTCGAAGTCGTTGATCCGCTCGGTGACGCCGGCGTGGCGCTCGGTGACGTTGCGCAGATAGCGCCGAACCTCCTTGGGCATCGGCAGGTCCGGATTGTGGCCGAGCAGCTCCAGCGGCGCGGCGAGCGGGTTCACCGCGCGCCGCAGTTCCACCACCTCGCGTTTGAGCTGGTAGATGGATTCCACGGTGACCTTGCTGCGCGGGGTGAAGGTCTGTTCTTCCATCTCATCGATGTCGTTCTCGACCGACTGGGCCACCTTGATGTAGGAGTCGACCACCCGGTCGGTGATCGCGTGCAGCACAGCGCCCGGCCCGAGCGACAGCTGTGCGGGGTCTTCCTCCAACGCCTTACGTACCTCGGCGAGCCCGGAATGCTCGCCGTGCCGCACCGCGACCACGAAGTCGAAGCCGGTGAACACGACGATCTCGCCGGTCTCCACGATCTCGCTGACGGCGCCGAGTTCGTGCTCGACGTAACTGACCGTGCGCAGCACCAGCAACAGCATGTCGTCATAGCGCTCCAGCTTGGGCCGCTGGTGCTTCTGCAGCGCGTTGTCCACGGCCAGCTGGTGCAGCCCGAAGGTGGCCGCGATATCGGCCATCTGCGCGGAATCCGGATCGTGCAGGCCGACCCAGACGAATCCGGTTGCCTCGTCGCGCACTCGCGCGAGTGCCTGCTTGTGGGTGAACCGGCCGGGCAGACGCTTGCCCTCCACGTAGACCGCGCAGTCGACGATCGCCCGTTCGGTCGGCACCGGGATGAACCGCTGTTGCGGTGTCCGGCTGGAGCCGCGAAACGACGAGAGCGGGGAAAACGACGGCACAACGACGATGCTACGTTGCGCGTGGGCGCGGAAGGGCGCCTGCGGGTGAGGGCAGAAGTCCGGGCACTGTAAGACTGAGGGCGTGCGTATCGACCTGCATACCCATTCGACCGCGTCCGACGGTACCGACACTCCGGCCGAACTGGTGCGCAACGCCGCCGCCGCGGGACTCGATGTCGTCGCGATCACCGATCACGACACCACGGCCGGCTGGGCGGAGGCCGTCGACGCGCTACCGAAGGGGCTCACGCTGGTCCGCGGCATGGAGATGTCCTGCGTCGGTTTGGGTGCGGACGGCTGGCCGGTTCCTGTGCATTTGCTGGCGTATCTGTTCGACCCTGCCGATCGCTCCTTCGCCGAGGAGCGCGAGCGCCTGCGCGCCGAACGGGTGGAGCGTCTGCGCGCCATGGCCGAGCGAATGGCCGCCGACGGATTGCCCATCGACCCGGACGCCGTGCTCGCCTCGGCGGGGCCGTCGGCCGGGCGACCGCATCTGGCGCGAGCGCTGGTCGAAGCGGGTGTGGTGCCGAGCGTGGACGCGGCTTTCACCGAGTTGCTCGCTCCGCACGGACGCTATTACGCCGAAAAGGCCGACACCCCGCTGCACCGCGCGGTCGAGATGATCGCGACCGCGGGCGGGGTCAGCGTCCTCGCCCACACCAGGGCGCGCAAGCGGGGCAGGCTGCTCGCGATCGACGACATCCGCGAGCTGGCCGGGCTCGGACTCGGCGGTCTGGAGATCGCGCACCCCGACCACTCCGCGGCCGACCGCGCCCTGCTGACCGCCCTCGTCGCCGAGCTCGGCCTGCTCTCCACCGGCTCGTCGGACTACCACGGCGCGAACAAGGCCATCCGGCTCGGCGAATTCACCACCGACCCAGTGCAATTCGAGAAGCTGGCGAGCAAGGCAACCGGCGTGCCGGTGATCGCCCCGTGAGATTGGTGCGTGGGCTCAGCGGCCTCGTCGCCGCGGGCACATTCGCAGGCATGCTCGTCGTGGTCGGCGCCGCGGTGATCGCGGACCGGCGTGGCTTTCCCGGGCCGGGAGGCGAGTCGGTCGCCTGGCATCTGGCGGCCGCCGCCGTGGCCCTCGCGGCGCAGATCTACGCGGACCGGCATCGGGGTGTGGCCGCCTTGACCGGATCGGCGATGGTTTTCCTGGCTGCTGGATTATTGCTATGGACGCAATGGTGGAGCTGACGCAACTGCTTTGGTTGCGGGTCGGTGAATTGTGCCCGCTCATTTCTCGAACGCACGGTTCGGCTGCGCTCGCGGCCATCGCCAATGGCCGCCGGGTATTCGCCGCGCTCGACGACGTGCCGGTGGCAGTGCGCGCAGGGCTGACTCGCGAGAGTATGGCCGACCGGGCGAGGCGGGTGCCGCTGCATGCGGTCCTGGCGGGCACAGTGCGCGGCACCGGAGGACTGCGCGTCACCGGACCGGACTGCGCTACTACCGTCGCGGGCCTGTTCGCCGCGGGCGACGTCGCCAGCCGCGAGTCGATCAGTGGCGCGGTGAGCGGATTCAGCGGGCTGGGTGGCGCGTGGGATGATCGGCGGGTGCGGCTGATGTCTGGCGGGGTGCGCCGCGTGTGGGTGCGTCCGGATGCGCCGAGCGCGACAACAGAAAAACAGGCGCGCGATATCGTCGCCTAGGGGCGGCGCGGTGTTTCGTCCGCCGTCAGCGCCGGGATCGAGGGAGGATCGAGGCAGCCGCACAGGGGACACAGTCGAACGAACTCCCTCCGCGGTTCGCGCCGGGTCGAAGAAAGGCGGCGGCAGCCGCATACTGGGAGTCGTCGGATGGAGTCCGTCGGTAGCGCACGCCGAGCGATCGCTGAGGCCGCCGCCCAGGTCTCACAGATGCAAGGTATCGACCGGTGCGACAACTCACCGCATCGCGGCCGTGAGGTGCGAGTTTCCGCTTACCTCAGGGTAATTCCCGCGTCTTACCGTGAAATGATGACGCGCGACACCGCCGAGGGGGAACCGGTTTGGCAACTCGCCTACCGGACTGGCAGAATGTGTCGGATTCCTTACCTATGCCACCGCCGGGTAGGGGAGTTACGGAGACCTCCGCCTCGCGACGTACCGTCGCGGCCCGAGGGATCGCACCGCATGTTCTGTCCGGACCCACCCGTCCGGTTCTTGCTCCGCGGATCAGTGCCGCGCCATGCCATCGAGATATCGGCAAGCCGTGTTCGCTCGCTCGCAGCCGCCTCGAAACATCCCGGTCAGCGCACTCGATGAGCCTAGTGAAACGTCTTATATCGATTACCCGGTGGTAACCGTCCCCCGGTTTAGCCCGACCCGAGCAGGAGTGAAATCGTGTCACCTGTGACTGACGCACCGAATGCCACCGCAAGCCTTTCCGAAATCACCAACGACGAAATTTTCGCGGGACATCTCGGCGGCAAGCTCTCGGTCGAACTCAGTGCGCCCTTGGAGACCCAGCGCGATCTCTCCATCGCCTACACGCCTGGCGTCGCCCAGGTCAGCCGGGCGATCGCGGAGGACGTGACGCTGGCCAAGCGCTACACCTGGACCGATCGGCTCGTGGTCGTGGTCAGCGACGGCACCGCCGTGCTCGGCCTCGGTGACATCGGCCCGCGCGCCTCGCTGCCGGTGATGGAGGGCAAGGCCGCGCTGTTCAAGAAGTTCGCCGGGCTGGACTCGATCCCGATCGTGCTGGACACCAAGGACGTCGACGAGATCGTCGAGACGCTGATCCGCCTGCGCCCGAGCTTCGGCGCGGTGAACCTGGAGGACATCTCCGCCCCCCGCTGCTTCGAGATCGAGAAGCGAGTCATCGAGGCGCTTGACTGCCCGGTCATGCACGACGACCAGCACGGCACCGCCATCGTGGTGCTCGCCGCCCTCAACGGTGCGGCCAAGGTGCAGGGCCGCGGCATCGAGGGACTGAAGGTCGTGGTGTCCGGCGCGGGCGCCGCCGGGGTGGCGTGCACGAACATCTTGCTCGCCGCGGGTGTCCGGGATGTCACCGTGCTCGACTCCAAGGGCATCGTGAGCCGCGACCGCGGCGACCTCAACGAGGTGAAGGCCGAGCTGGCCACCCGCACCAACCCGCGCGGCCGCACCGGCGGCGCGGCCGAGGCGCTGGCGGGTGCCGACGTGTTCCTCGGCCTGTCCGCCGGGTTGATCGCCGAGGAGCTCATCGCGTCGATGGCGCCGGAATCGATCGTGTTCGCCATGTCCAACCCGGACCCGGAGATCCACCCCGAGGTGGCGCGCAAGTACGCCGCGATCGTGGCCACCGGCCGCAGCGACTTCCCGAACCAGATCAATAACGTGCTGGCCTTTCCCGGCGTCTTCAAGGGCGCCCTGGACGCCGGCGCGCGCCGGATCACCGAGGGCATGAAGATCGCCGCGGCCGACGCCATCCTCAGCGTCGTCCTCGACGAGCTGGGTCCGGAGAAGATCGTCCCCAGCCCGCTGGATCCCCGGGTCGCCCCCGCGGTCGCGGAGGCAGTCGCGGCCGCGGCTCGCGCCGAGGGCGTCGCGTAACACGAATCTCCGCACAGAGACCGAGGGCGCCCCGCTCGAGCGGGGCGCCCTTGTCGTCGGAACGCTATGGGTGGCATCGACTGAGCTCAGTCCGCGCTCCGCAAATCGGTCGCGGGTGCGATGGCCAGTCGCGGCGATCGGCGCAATCTGCCGCTCCCCGGCGCGCTGGCCCACACCGTGAACGCGAGCAGACCGTCCAGCAGCATCGCGAGCACCGCCACCAGGAGCGCACCCACCAGCACGCGGTCGTAGCGATAGAGGCTGATGCCGTCGAAGATGTAGCGGCCGAGTCCACCGAGGTTGACGTAGGCGGCAATGGTCGCGGTGGCCACCACCTGCAGCGTGGCGCCGCGCAGGCCGGTGAGCAGGATGGGCAGCGCATTGGGCACTTCCACCCGGAACAGGATCTGCCGCTCGGTCATGCCCATGGCCCGCGAGGCGTCCACGACATCGTCAGGGACATTGGCGATTCCGGCGTACGCACCCGCAAGCAGTGGCGGTACGCCGACCGTGACCAGCGCCAGCAGCGGGGGGATCAGGCCGAGCCCGAGCAGCAGCACCACGAACGTCAGCAGACCGAGCGTCGGCAGCGCACGCATCGCGTTGGCGAAGCCGACCAGCACCGCTGCCCCGCGCCTGGTGTGGCCGATGACCAGTCCGAGCGGCACCGCGATGGCCGCTGAGACGGCGATGGTCAGGACGCTGTACCACAGGTGCTGGACGATGCGGGTTTCGATGCCCGACGGTCCGCCCCAATTGGCGCCATCGGTGAAGTAGTGCCAGGCGTCGATGAAAAGATTCATGCGGCACCGCCTTTCGCTTTCGCGGCCCTGGCATCCGCGCGCACCCACGGTGTCGACCAGCGGCCGAGGGCGTACACCACGCGGTCGGCGACCAACGCGAGAGCCAGCGTCACGATGACGCCCGCGACGATCTCGTCCGGATAGTCGCGCTGATAGCCCTGGGTGAACAGCTTGCCGAGCCCGCCGACCCCGATCAGTGCGCCAACCGACACCATCGCGATATTGGTCACCACCACCACACGCAGGCTGGACACGAAGACCGGGACCGCGAGCGGCATATCCACCGTGAGCGTGCGGCGCAGCGGGCCGTAGCCGACCGCGTCGGCCGCGTCGAGCACGGAGGCGGGCACCGAATCCAGCGCAGCGGGCACCGCGATCACCAGCAACGCCGTGGAATACACGGTGAGGGCGATGATCACGTTCAGCGGATCGATGGCCGAAATCCCCACCAGTGGCGGAATGATCACCAGCAGCGCCAGCGACGGAATGGTGTAGGCCAGGCTCGCGGCGGTCACCGTGACCCGCCGCAGCCACGACACCCGCCGCACCAGCGCGCCGACCGGAACCGCGATCACCAATGCCAGCAGCAGCGGCACCAGCGCGAGGTAGAGATGGGTCGCGGTGAACCCCATGATCTCCGAGAAGTTCGCGACGAGATATTTCATGTCGATTCGCCGCTCACGACTGCGCCTCGCTGGCGCTCGGCTCCGCCGTTCGCGAGAGCGCGCTGTGTCTTCTGGTTCACTCGCTGACGCTCGCTCACCGTGCGTGCTCTTCGAAGAAGTGCCGGTTGCGTTCGGCGTCATCGTGCGCGCGCTGCCCCGCCAGTTGTTCGAGCACCTCGGTGGCCAGCACGCCACCGCGCACGGCACCGGCATCGTCCACTGCCACGCCGATTCCGGACGGCGAGGAGATCGCGGCGTCCAGTGCCTGGCGCAGGTCACCGGCCGGGGTGAACAGTGAGCCGCCCGCCGACACGCTGTCGGTGAGAGCGCGCCCGGCGCGCAGACCCTCGACACCGGTCACGTCCACCCAGCCGAGCGGCTTACCCGCAGCGTCGACCACCAGTACCCACTCGCCCTCGTCCAGCCGCAGTGCGGTGACCTCGTCCGCCGCCGCGGTCCGGATCTCGTGCAGCGGAACGTCGTTCGCGGCGCGGAAGGACAGCCCGCGGTAACCGCGGTCGCGGCCGACGAAGTCGGCGACGAAATCGGTGGCGGGCTGGGCGAGCAGATGCCGCGGCGGGTCGTATTGCTGCAGCACACCGCCGCGGCCGAACACCGCCACCCGATCGCCGAGCGTGATCGCCTCATCGATGTCGTGCGTGACGAACACGATGGTCTTGTGCAATTCGGCCTGCAGTCTTTGCATTTCGACCTGCAACTCGGCGCGCACCACCGGGTCGACGGCACTGAACGGCTCGTCCATCAGCAGAATCGGCGGGTCCGCCGCCAGCGCGCGGGCCACGCCGACGCGCTGCTGCTGCCCACCGGACAGCTGCGCCGGGTAGCGACCGGCCAGCGACCGGTCCAGGCCCACCCGGTCCAGCACCTCGAGCGCGGCGGCGCGGGCGGCGCGGCGCGAGTCGCCGCGCAGCACGGGCACGGTCGCCACATTGTCGACGACCGTCCGGTGCGGCAGCAGGCCACCGCTCTGGATGACATACCCGATGCCGAGGCGAAGACGTACCGGATCGAGCGTCGAAATGTCCTCTCCGGCAATGCTGATCGTGCCGGAACTGGGGACGATCATGCGGTTGATCATCCGCATCGAGGTCGTCTTCCCGCAGCCGGAAGGGCCGACGAACACGGTGAACGAACCGGATTCGATGCGCAGGTCGAGGTCGGCGACGGCGTGTGTGCCGTCCGGATAGGTCTTGCTGATACCGGAGAACTCGATATCGGACAACGGTTTTCCCTCCCTAGCCGACCGGCTTGTTCAGCCCCTGAGCGGCGACCCAGGCCGCGGCGGCGGCCTTCGGCTCGGTCTTGCTCGTGCCGGAGACGGCCTCGTTCAGTTTGATCAGTTCCGCGGTGGTGAGTTCGGCCGACACCGCGTTCAGCGCGGCCAGCGCCTTGTCCGACTTCTTCGCCGCGTTGAACAGCGGGACGACGTTCTGCGCGGGGAAGTTGTGCTTCGGATCCTCCAGCACCACGAGGTTGTTCTGCGCGATGGAGGGCGAGGTGGTGAAGATGTTGGCCGCGGTCACCTGGCCCTCGACCAGCGCGCGCACCGTGGCCGGGCCGCCGCCGTCGGCGATCGGCACGAAGTTGTTCGCGGCGATGTCGAGGTTGTAGTTCTTCTTCAGGCCGGGCAGGCCGCCGGGGCGCTCCTGGAATTCGGCGGGCGCGCCGAATTTCACCTCGGCCGAGTGCGCGGCCAAGTCGCCGATGGTGCGCAGGTTCCAGCGTTCGGCGGTGGCGCGGGTGACCACGACGGCGTCGGAATCTTCGCCGGGCGCGGGCGTGCCGATGGCCAGGCCCGAGCCGAGTGCCGTGCCGAGCGCGTTGTCGATGTCGGCGGCGCTGGTGGCGGTGGCGTTCTTGTCCAGGTACTGCAGCAGGTTGCCGGTGTACTCGGGAATCACCGAAATGGCGCACTGCCGTACCGCCGGGATGTAGGCTTCGCGACTACCGATGTTGAGCTTGGTGTCGACGGCGAATCCGTTGACGCGCAACACCTCCGCGTACACATTGGCCACGGTTTCGGACTCCGGGAAGTTCGCCGAACCCACGACCAGCCCGTCCCCCGAACAGTCGCCGCTCGCGGCGAGCGGATCGGAATTGCCACACGCGGACAGGACCATCGCGACGGCGAGGGCCGCGGCGGCGGCGAGGACACGAGCGGCACGCAACACGACGCGCCGACGCCCGGCGGCGTCGAAGGTGCGGGTGGATTTCACGGGAGTCCCTTCCGGCAAGACGGCGGTGCGCGGTCTCGGTGCCGAGCGGCCGCCGGTACATTCTGGGTGTCCATACTGCCCGCTTCCAGGTTTTTCCGTTGCCTGAGTCGAATCGTCGGAGAGTTGGTGTCGCCGGATGGTGTTGGCCGCGTCACAGCGGGTACTGGCCCGATTCCTGGTCCTCGCGTCGGTCGCACTGGTCGTATCCTGCGGGAACGACCAGCCGGGGCCCTCGATCACCGTCGGGGCGGGCGATTCGGCGGAGTCGGTGGTGCTCGCCGAAATTTATGCGGGCGCGCTGGCGCGGACCGGTGTACGGACGGCGGTCGCGCCGCGTCTGGGCGGTCGAGCGGACTACCTTGCCGCCCTCGACGCCGATCGGGTCCACGTGGTCGGCGAGCACAGCGGCGCGCTGCTGGCCCATCTCGACGAACACGCGACCGCTCGCCCGCCGAAAAGGGTGGCCGACGCGTTGAGCGCCGCGCTGCCCGAAGGGCTGGTGATCTCCGACATCGCCGACGGCGCCGATCTACGGCCGCGGGTGGTGCTCACCACGGAGGCGGCGGCGCGCGACAAACTACGGTCCGTCGGCGATCTCGCCTCCCGTTGCCGTGAGCTGACCGTAGGTGTGGCGTCGATGCCGGGCGTGCTGCCGCGTCCGGCCACGCTCAATCGCGTCACCGGGTGCGCGTTCGCGTCCACTGTGGCATTCGCCGATCCGGCCGCGCTGCGAAAAGCATTGCTGGACGGGCAGATCCAAGCCGGTCTGCTGACCGGTCCGCCCGAGCTCGCTCCGGGCGCGACCGATGGGCTGACCGTGCTGTCCGACGACGACTACGCCGTGCCCGCCGAGAACGTGCTGCCGTTGTTTCGCAAAGGGCTGCTCGACGAGCGGCAGATCAAGAAACTGAACTATGTCGCGGGTGAGCTGACGACCGACGAACTGGCCGCCATGATCCGGCGAGTCCGGGAGGACGGCGTCGCGCCGGGCGACGTGGCCCGCGGCTGGTTGGACGAGCACGCTCTCTAGCCGATCCGTCGCGCTGCCGCCTGTTCAGCATCCGCTCCGGTTTCGTGACCTGGTCTTCTTCCGGCAACGGGTTGCGTTCGATGTCGCCCGCGCGGGTGGCCGTAGATCAATTCGCCAGGGAGTTCGGGATGCCACGAACTCGTCTCGGCGGTGGTGCACGGAAGATGTCGGAAATCGCGCGATAGATGTCGCCTCCGACACTGCCTCAGCGGCAATCCTCGGCCTAGGCTTCTTGTCAGGCCCTCGATCGGGCCACCGGAAGCGAAGCCACGCAGTACACACTCCCGCGCCAGCAACGGCGCTGGTGGAAGGTCGCCAACGATGTCGGCCTTGCGACGGGAGCTGAATCGAGAGGCCATCGAGACTCGTATCTCGATGGCCTCTCGTCGTGGGTTCGGCTGAATGGGTTGGCGTGGCCGCGCCGGAGATGATGTGTTGCCGATCACCGCGGGGGTAGAGCCTTGTCGGCCGCCCGCTCCACGCGGTATATTCCGTATGGAATATACGGTACGGAGGATGTCGGCGCTCGGAGCTACCGTTCGGGTCGAAGGGGCGGGCTCGGCGTATCCGTCAAGGGCCGGACGAATGATCGACGGAGGTGACGACGCATGGGCCAAGCACCGGTGACGCCGTTGGCGATCGCTGTGCTCGCGCTGCTCGAGGAACGACCCATGCATCCGTACGAGATGTATCAGACGCTGATCTCCCGGCGGGAGGACAAGCTGGTAAAAGTGCGGCCAGGATCGCTGTACCACACGGTGTCCCGGCTGGCCGACCAGGAATTGGTCCGTGCGGAGGGCGTCGACCGGGCGGGTAACCGGCCAGAGCGCACCACCTACCGGATCACCACGCGTGGCAGGGACGCGCTGCGCAACCGTATCGCCGAGATCGTGCGGCAACCCATCCCCGAGTATCCGGTCTTCCCTGTGGCGCTGGGGGAGCTGCACAATCTGCCCAAGCCAGAGGTGCTCGCGCTGCTGCGCGAACGGATCGGTGAGCTGGAAATCGAACTGGCCGACTCCGACATGTTGATCACGTGGGCCGAGCAGCGGGCCGTCCCGCGTCGCTACTGGATCGCCCTGCCGTTCACCCGGGCCATGCTCGCCGCCGAAGCCGCCTGGGTCAAGGAGTTCGTCGCCGAATTGGACAGCGGCGCACTCGAATGGGAGGACTTCGACCCCGAGACCGGCGCGCGCTCCGAACCGAGCGGCGCACGTCCGGCCGTCGCCTCCACCGCCCGGCCACCGGCGCCGGACGGTGCCGTGGCGAACTCCGTCACGAGTTTTTCGGATGATCCGAGTTAGGAACGAAATACATGTCCACCCAACGTAATCCGTGGCCGGCGCTGGTCGCGCTGGTTGTCGGATTCTTCATGATCCTGCTGGACATGACGATCGTCGCGGTCGCCAATCCGGCGATCATGACCGACCTGCACGCCGACATCTCACAGGTGATCTGGGTGACCAGCGCCTACCTGCTCACCTACGCCGTGCCGCTGCTGGTCACCGGCAGGCTGGGTGATCGCTTCGGCCCCAAGAACATCTATCTGATCGGCCTGGCGGTGTTCACCGTGGCGTCGCTGTGGTGCGGCGTGTCCGGCAGCGTCGGCATGCTGATCGCCGCCCGCGCCGCACAGGGTGTCGGCGCCGCGCTGATGACGCCGCAGACCATGGCCGTGATCACCAGGACGTTCCCGCCGGACCGGCGCGGCGCGGCCATGGGGCTGTGGGGCGGCGTCGCGGGCCTGGCCACGCTGGTCGGCCCGATCCTCGGCGGCGTGCTGGTGGACGGACTCGGCTGGGAATGGATCTTCATCGTGAACGTCCCGGTCGGTGTGGTCGCCTTCGCACTGGCCGTCTGGCTGGTGCCCGCGCTGCCGACGCATGAGCACAAATTCGACATTCCCGGCATGCTGCTCAGCGGCGTCGGCATGTTCCTGCTGATATTCGGCATCCAGGAAGGCAACAGCTACGACTGGTCGCCGCGCATCTGGCTGATGATCGGCGCGGGCCTGCTGGTGCTCGCGGTGTTCGTGGTCAATCAGGCCCGCAACACCGGTGAGCCGTTGTTGCCGCTGGGTCTGTTCCGCGATCGCAACTTCGCGCTGTCAAATATCGCCATCGCCGCGATGGGCGCGGCGGTGACCTCGCTGATGGTGCCGGTGTACTTCTATCTGCAAGCCGTGCGGGAGATGTCGCCGACCAAGTCCGCGCTGGTCTTCGCGCCCATGGCGATCGTGACCGGCGTCGCGGCCCCGCTGGTCGGCAAATTCGCCGACCAGCTGCACCCGAGGGCGGTACCCACGGTCGGCTTCGGCCTGTTCGCGGTCTCGGTGTTCTGGTTCTCGGCGATGATGGAGCCGGACTCGTCGCTGGTCTGGTACCTCGTCGCCGCAGGATTGGCCGGATTCGCCAACGCCTGTATCTGGGCGCCGCTGGCAGCGACCGCCACACACAACTTGCCGGTGCAGCAGGCCGGTGCGGGCGCGGGTGTCTACAACACCACCCGCCAGGTGGGTTCGGTGCTCGGCAGTGCGGCGATCAGCGCTCTGATCGCGGCGAGAATGACAGCGAACGACCTCGGCGGCGGCGGTCAGGTCTCCGAAGGAGGCGCGGGCCAAGGCCCGATCCCGGACTTCGTGAAGGACGCCTTCAGCACCGCCCTCGGCCAGTCCACCCTGCTCCCCGCAGGCGTCCTGCTGATCGGTGCCATCGCCTCGGCACTGTTCATCCGCCACGGCCAATCCGCTCCCGCTGGCGCACCGTCCCCGGCGGAACCGGCCAAGGCCGATCTCAGCAGCTGAGCCCTCGGTGATGCCCGTCCGGAGAATGTTGGTGGGCGGGCGTCAGCGTGTCAGCATGCCGAGTCGAGTCCAGTCGATTTTGATCTCGATCGGCACATCGATCACGGTCTGTGAACCGGTCGGCTCCAGCTTCATATGCGGTCGGTAGTGGCCGAGCACATGGTCGAGTACGTAGATCTCGATCGAATCGACGCGATTATTCGACACCCAGACAATCCAGTACCACGGGATCCCGGCCAGCGCATACTCCGCGAGCTTGTCGGCCGTGTCCACACGCTCGGTGCCCGGTGAGACGACTTCGACCACCAGTTTGACCATGGAAGCGGGCAACGGCCGAAGTTCGGGCGGGGCGCATTCGAACAGCGCAATGTCCGACCGCCGAATTGTCACCCTCGGCAACTCCCACAGCAGCACGTCGAAATCCAAATCGACGTCCAAGCAGCCATCGCGGTATCGACTGACGTGAGCTTCGGCAGCGGTCTCGACAAAGTCGGCTATCCGGCGAGCGGACTTCTGATGCGGCCTCGTAGGCGACTCCGCCCGAACGGCTTCCCCATTCACCACCTCCACCAAGCGGCAGAAATCCTCGGGAAGCTTCTTCCAGATCTCCAACGTGATCGGCGCCGGCTGCAGGTTCTCCTCCCGCGCCCAATCCAAAACTTCGGACATGGCCCCCTCCTCGAACGGCCGACGACCACCGGGCTCGCTCGATCCTATCCGGTCGACAAAGCGTTCATTGCCTGCCACTACGAGACCATCCGAGATGCAAGTCAACCCACGCGGACGGTGATCGAGGGATGGCCGGTGGCGCCGTCGGGGATGACATCGCGGTGTTCGGCGGTCTGGGTTTCGCCGGTGCCGTCGATGGCGCGGGCGCGGATGGTGTGCGGGCCTGCGGGGGCGTCCCAGTCGAAGATCCACTGGCGCCACGTGTCGATGGACTGTTCGTCGGACAGGCGGGTCTGTTGCCATGGGCCGTCGTCTATCTGGACCTCGACGGCGCGGATGCCGCGGTGCTGTGCCCACGCAACGCCTGCGATGGGAACCCGACCCGGCGTGAGGCGCTTGCTGCCGCGTGGGGTGTCGATGCGGGTGCCGGTCTTGATCGGGCCGAGCGCCGACCAGCCGCGACGGGTCCAGTAGGCGGTGGCGCGATCGAAGCGGGTGACCTCCAGTTCGGTCACCCACTTCGTGGCCGAGACGTAGCCGTAGAGGCCCGGCACGACCAGACGCGCCGGGTAACCGTGTTGCACGGGAAGGGGTTCGCCGTTCATGCCGACCGCAAGCAGGGCGTCGCGTCCATCGGTGAGCACAGCGAGGGGAGTGCCCGCGGTCCAACCATCGGTGCTGTGTGATAGCACCATGTCGGCATCCGGGTGCGGGCCCGCTTCGGCGAGTAGCTGGTCCAGGCGGTAGCCGAGCCAGCGCGCGTTGCCGATCAGGTCGCCGCCGACCGGATTCGACACGCAGGCCAGGGTGATCAGGCGTTCCTCCACCGGCCGATGCGCGAAATCCGCCCAGCCGAGCCAGATTTCGCGGTCGACCATGCCGTGGATGCGCAGCGACCAGTCATCCTTGGACACTTGCGGCACGATCAGTGCGGTGTCGATTCGGTAGAAGTCGTCGTTGGAGGTCAAATACGGCGTCAGTCCGGGTACGCGCAGATCCGCACCGGGCGCTAGTGGCATAGCGGGTGCGGTCGGCTCCGGCAATTGCACCGCGGCCCGTTCACCCGACACGTCCCGCCGCCGCAGGCCCAGCAGCCGCCCGCCGATGCCCGTGACCACGGCCAACCCACCGGCTACCAACAGCCCTTGCAAGACCTGCCGCCGCTCCGGGCTGGAGTTCCTGCGCTCCGTTGCGTCGGATTCGTTTCCGGTCTGGCGGATTCCGCGGTCTTGCGAATCGGTCGACCGAGCCGCTGGAAGTTCTGCCGCGGCCGAAGCGCCCGCCGCATCGGCCTGCGCGTCGGAGGATGCCTGTTCGGCCATTCGGTCGATGCGGTGGGTCAGCACGCGCAGCGTGTAAATGCCAATGGCGACGCCGATGACAGTCGGCAATGCACCGCCAACTCCCGTCCGCGCCACGGCTACACCTGCGGCGATCACGCCGAAGGCGGCGAACAACCATGATCCCGCGGTGCGCGTCCCGCGCTCGGCCGCTCCCGCCAGCCCGGCGACGAGCGCGGCGAGGACGCCCATGATCAGATACAGCACGGCCTTGTCGTTCGTGCCGAATGTGGTGATGGCCCACTCGCGCAAACCGTCGGGCGTGTGGTCGACCACGGCCGAGCCGAGGGCATTGAGCGGGGCGCTGTCCGCGCCGAAGAAAGCCGCGAGCAGTTCGGCAATGCCCAGCGCCAGCCCCGCCGAGACGATCCCGGCCACCACCCGCAGTCGCAGCACGGCCATGGCATCGAGGCTACTGCCGAACCGCTGGCCGGATTGTGACCATTCGATGACGTGCGGCAGTCCGCGGCTATCCAGCGAACTCGTCGGCGAGGGTATTCCAGAACATCAGCTCGTAGCTCTGGAACAGCCGCGAGTACGTCCGGGCTTCGTCCGGGTCGAGCCGCCCGGAATCGAGACCGGCCTGTACCGCGGCGAGTGCTTTCTCCTCGATCTCAGTAGCGTCGGCGGTGTAGAAGTCGAAGAACGCGCACGCGTCGTCGTCGAAGCCATAGTGCTCGCGCATCCCAGCGGCGACCGCCTCGCAATACCGGCCGAAGGCGGCGAGATTCGTGTACAACGCGGCGATGACCGCAGCGGCGGCGCCGTTGAGCGCCAACCACGCCATGAAGGCCGGATACGCCTGGCAGCCCGGCCGCGGTTGCTGGGCGCCGGTGTCCGGACCGGCCGCCGCCACCAGACCGTCCAGCAAGTGGTGCGCCTGTTGCTCGCCCGGTGCGAGCGCGCTGAAGAAGGCGCGGGCGTGTGGCTCGTCGGCCCGCGCGGCCAACGTATGGACGCTGCGCCAGTCGCTGTCGGTGATGCGCAGTTCCTCGGCGGCGATGGCCGCCAACGTCGCTCGGGGCGCCGTGCCTGCCGCGATTCGCGGGACGAGGCGGTTGTCGTCGTATGGCGCCAGCTCTGCCCGGATCCGGTCGAGCAGTGCACGTGCGGGCTGTGTCCGTTCCGATCTCGTCATCGCAAACCTCCGGTGTCCTCGACGATGTCGGCTCCGATTGGGTCGACAAGCCTGCCTCCCTGCCCTCGCACGCGAAAGGCGCTGTCCGCGAGTGACCTTCGCGGACAGCGCCTCTCGGAAACCAGCTCAGTGGTAGATGCCCGCCACGTCTTCGGCGTGCTGCTTCATCACGACGGCGCGCTTGAGCGACATCTTCGGCGTGAGCTCGCCGGTCTCCTGGGTCCAATCGATGGTCAGCAGCCGGATCTTCTTGATCTGCTCGGCGTGCGAGACCTTCTTGTTGGTCTCGGCCACCGCGGCGTCCACCTCGGCGATAAGGTCCGGGTTCTCGATCAGCTTCTCGATGGGCGTGTCGGCGGGCAGGTTGTTGCGTTCCTTCCAGCCGGGCAGCGCCTCCGGGTCCAGCGTGATCAGCGCGCCGATGAACGGCTGGCCGTCGCCGACCACCATCACCTGACTGATCAGCGGATGCGCCCGGAGCTCGTCCTCGAGCAGCGCGGGGGAGACGTTCTTACCACCCGCGGTGACGATGATCTCCTTCTTGCGGCCGGTGATGGTGATGAAGCCGTCCTGGTCGATGGCACCGAGGTCACCGGTCTTGAACCAGCCGGCCTCGAAGGCTTCCTCGGTGGCCTCCGCGTTGCCCCAGTAACCGCTGAACACGACCGAGCCGCGCAGCAGCAGCTCGCCGTCCTCGGCGATCTTGGCGGCGTGCCCCTCGATCGGGCGTCCGACCGAGCCGACCCGGATGTGCTCCGGAGTGTTCACGGCGATGGCGGCGGTGGTCTCGGTGAGGCCGTAGCCCTCGTAGATGGTCACCCCGACGCCGCGGAAGAAGTGGCCGAGCCGCGCGCCGAGCGGGCCGCCGCCGGAGACGGCCGCCTCGCACTGGCCGCCGAGCGCCGCCCGCAGCTTGGCGTAGACCAGCTTGTCGAACAGCGCGTGCTTCAGCTTGAGCACCACGCCGGGTCCGCCGTTGTCGATCGCCTCGCTCCACGCGATCGCGGTGGCCGCGGCGGCGTCGAAGATTTTGCCCTTGCCGCCGTCGTGCGCCTTCTGCTTGGCGCTGTTGAACACCTTCTCGAACACACGCGGCACCGAGAGGATGAAGTGCGGCCGGTAGCTGCCGAACTGCTCGACCAGGGTGGACCAGTCAGCGGTGTGCGCGACGATCACCTTCGCGTCGAACGCGGCCAGCGCGACGGCGCGGGCGAAGACGTGCGCCAGCGGCAGGAACATGAGGGTCTTCTTGCCCTCGGCGACGTACTTGTGCAGCGCGATCACGTCGGACTTGGACTCCGCGTAGAGGTTCGCGTGGGTCAGCATGACGCCCTTGGGGCGGCCCGTGGTGCCCGAGGTGTAGATCAGGGTGGCGGGGGACTGCGCGCCGACCTGGGCGCGACGGTCGTGCACGGCCTGGTCGTCCAGCTCGGCGCCGCGGGTGATCAGCTCGTCCAGCGCGCTCTTGTCGATCTGCAGGATCTCCCGCAGCTCCGGCAGCGATCCGGACTCGATGTCGTCGATCACCTTGCGGTGCTTGTCGCTGTCCAGGATCAGCAGCTTGGTGGCCGAGTCCTGCAGGATCCACTTGGCCTGCTCGGCGGCGGAGCTGTCGTAGATCGCGACGGTGCAGCCGCCCGCGGCCCAGATCGCGAAATCGAGGACGGCCCATTCGTACCGGGTCGGGGCCATGATGGCGACGCGATCGCCGAGTTCGAGGCCCGAGGCGATCAGGCCTTTCGCCGCGCCGGTGACGGTCGTCGCGAACTCCGCGGCTGTGACGTCCCGCCAGCCGCCACTGCCGTTCGGCACGTTGAACAGCACCGCGTTCGGCGTCTGCTCGGCGTGGCGGAAGACGTTGTCGGAATTGTTCGCGTCATCCGGGATGGTGTAAGAAGCCGGGACTTCGAACTCTCGCATCACTGCCCTTCCACGTGGGTTTACTCGCCAGTAATCTACGACACCTGTGCCAGGGCCGTGAGGTCGACCACCGAATTCGGATCCGCACATTACCGCCCGGTACGGATCCGCTCCGCTGCTCATCCTAGTTCGCGCAGGTCCGCGGGTTGGAGCGCTTCGCGCAGGAATCCGGCGAGCTCACCCAACGCGGCCGCCGCGGGTGCCGCCAGCGCGGCCTGCAGCTGTGCGACGTGCCACAAGCCCTTGCTCTCGGTGAACTGGACATGCACGCCCGCCGCCCGCAGCGCGGCGACCAGATCCACGCACTGCGTGTGCAGCAGCTCGCTGACGTCGACTTGCACATAAGTCGGCGGCAGACCGCGCAGCTCGCCGGTCAGGGGTGCGTAAACCGAGTCGGCTGGGTCCCCGTCGCCCAGATAGGCCGCCGCGCAGGCGCGCGACCACGGCTTGCTGATCACCAAGTCGCGCTCGCGATCCGGGATCCGGTTGGGATCCGACCACGGTGCGATCAGGCCGAGCGCGGCAGGAGTGGATCCATGCCGCGCGATCAGCCGTTGCGCCAGCGCCAGCGAGAGACCGCCGCCCGCGGAATCACCGGAGACGGCGATCTGCCCCGCGTGGTAGCTCGCCATCAGCTCCAGGAACGCGGCCTCGGCGTCGTCCAGCGCCGCGGGGAACGGATGCTCCGGTGCCAGTCGATAGTCCAGAACGTAGACCGCGCAGCCGGTGTCGCGCGCCAGCCGGGCCGCCAGTGAACGGTGGGTCGCCGTCGAGCCGACCGCGTACCCGCCGCCGTGCAAGTAGAGGACGGCGCCGTGATCGGAGGTGTCCGCGAAGCTGATCCGCTCGACGGGCCTGCCGCCCAGGCGCAGGCGTTGCACGATGCTGCCTTCGGGCAGCAGTTGCGCCCGCGAACCGATGTCGAGCAGCCTGCGCTGCATCGGAAACGGCAACCGCTTGTTGAGCGTGATCCGGAAGATCGGATTCAGTACCGCCCGCGCGACCGGCAGCGGAAGGTTGATGTCCCGCATGATTGTCCCTCGAATCCGGATCAGGGCAGGAAGCGGCGTTCGACGTTGGCGGCGATCCGCTGGTAGCCCGACGCGGTCACCCGGACGAACAGATCCAGCAGCTTGGCCTCCCAGCCGATCAGCACCCGGCCGTGGCCCTTGCGCACCCCTTCGGCAATGGTCTGCGCCGCCATCTCGGCGCTGTGGATAGCCAGCTTCTTGTCGAACATCGACGCGGCCGACTTGCTGTCGATGCCCTCGGCATAGGTGGCGTTGCGCGCCACCGCGGTCTTGATGCCGCCGGGATGCACGCAGGTGACCTTGACCGGATGCCGTGCGACCAGCATCTCCTGCCGCAGTGATTCGGTGAAGCCGCGCACCGCGAACTTCGCCGCGTTGTAGGCGCTCTGGCCGGGGATCGCGATCAGGCCGAACAGGCTGGACACATTGACGATGTGACCGTCGCCGGACTCGATGACCATCGGCAGGAACGCCTTGGTTCCGTTGACCACGCCCCAGAAATCGACGTCCATGACGCGCTCGAAGTCCTTGAACTCCGAGCGGATCACCTCGCCGTGGTGGGCGATGCCCGCGTTGTTGTAGACCTGGTGCACCGTGCCGAAGTGCGCTTTCACCGCGTCGGCGTAGAGCAGGACCGCTTCGCGCTCGACCACGTTCAACCGGTCGGACTTGACCTCGGCGCCGAGCTGCTCGCAGCGGCGCACGGTCTCGGCCAGACCCTCGACGTCGATATCGGACAGCGCCAGTTTGGCGCCGCGCCCGGCCAGATTCTCGGCCAAGGCGCGGCCGATCCCGGAGCCCGCTCCGGTGATCACACACACTTTGTTCTCGAAGTAAGCGTCCTTGCTCACCGTGCCACTGCTTTCAGATCGGATCGGGAAATGGAGATGTCGTACGCCGCCACGTCGAATGTCCTGGTCTGCCGACGGAATTCGAAGGTGAAGTCCGGCCACAGCGTGGTGTTGTTGCCGTGCTTGTCCAGGTACCAGCTCGAGCACCCGCCGGTCAGCCAGACGCTGCCCGCCAGCTTCGCCTGCAGGTCGGCGTTGTAGGCATCCTGCACGTCGCGGCGCACTTCCACGGTACGCAGGTCGAGGCGGTCGATGGTGGCCAGCGCGGCGGCGATGTAGTTGATCTGCGATTCGATCATGTACACCATCGAGGTGTGCCCGAGGCCGACGTTCGGGCCGAGCAGGAAGAACATATTGGGGAAGTTGGCGATGGAAGCGCCCTTGTAGCCCTGCTGGCCGATCTCGTCGAACACCTCCGAGAGGGTGCGGCCGTCGCGGCCCGCGATCGTGTCGTAGGTCGGCGAGTCGGTGACGTGGAAGCCGGTCGCGACGATCAGCGCGTCGATCTCGCGCTCGGTGCCGTCCTTGGTGACGATCGAGTTCCGGCGTACCTCGGCGATGCCGTCGGTGACCACGTCGACATTGGGCCGCGACAGGGCCGGGTAGTAGTCGTTGGAGATCAGCATGCGCTTGCAGCCGATCCGGAAGTTCGGCGTGACCTTGGCACGCAGCCGCGGATCGCGAATCTCGTAGCGCAACTTGGCCTTCGCGAGCATCTCGAACACCTGCATCATGGCGGGCAGCTTGGCCAGGCCGACCACCTGGGTCTCGCGCGCGGCGTAGATGGCCGCGCGGGATAGTCGCTGGAAACCGGGCACGTGCTTGAAGGCGAGCCGCTCGGCCTTGGTATAGGGACGGTCCAGGCGCGGCAGCAGCCACGGCGCGGTGCGCTGGTAGACGTCCAGGTGGCCGACCTTCGGGGCGATGGCGGGCACGATCTGGATGGCCGAGGCGCCGGTGCCGATGATGGCGACCCGTTTGCCGGTGAGGTCGGCGTCGTGGTTCCAGCGGGCGGAGTGGAAGACCTCGCCTTCGAACTGGCTGATGCCCTTGATGTCCGGCAGCGCGGGTTCGCAGAGCGCGCCGACCGCCGAGACCACGCTGTTCGCGGTGAAGTGGCCCTGGGTGGAGTCGATCTCCCAGAGCGCGGTGTCGTCGTTCCAGCGGGCGCCGGTCACGTCGCAATCGAAGATGTGCTTGTCGCGCACGTCGAAGCGCTTGGATACGTCCTCGATGTACTGCTGGATCTCGCGCTGGCGCGAGTACGACCGCGACCAGTTCGGATTCAGCGCGAACGAGTACGAGTACAAGTGCGAGGGGACGTCGCAGGCCGCGCCGGGGTAGGTGTTGTCCCGCCAAGTGCCGCCGACCTCGCTGCCGCGCTCCAGGACGAGGAAGTCGTTGCGACCCTCTTGGGTCAGCCGGATAGCCAGACCCAGACCCGAGAACCCGCTGCCGATGATGATCGTCCTGGCGTGGCGCGTGGGTCGGTCGGCGACAGCATTGTCTGTGACCTTGCGACTCATGTAACCGAGACTACGGTCCTATTGAGCGCGAGTCAACAGTGTATTGACTTGCGTTCAGTAGGATGATCGGGTGACCAGAACCCAGGGAGAGGCGACCAAACGCACTCGGCTCAGCCCGGCCGAACGTCGCGAGCAGCTGATCACCTTGGGCGCCAAGATGCTCGGCGAGCGCGCCATCGAGGACATCTCCGTCAGCGAGATCGCCATCCAGGCCGGGATCTCGCGCGGCCTGCTGTTCCACTACTTCCCGACCAAGCAGGATTTCCTGCTGGCGATCGCGCGCCACGCCAACGCCGAGTTGCTCCAGCGCGTCGCCCCCGACCGCGCCCTGGGCGTCTTCGGGATGCTGCGCGACTCGATGGAGCGCTACATCGACTACGTCAGCGAGAACCGCACCTCATACTTGGCGTTGCTGCGCGGCCCCACCAGCGTCAGCCCCGACCTCGCGGCCCTGGTCGACCAAACCCGCGACGCCATCATCGGCATCATCCTCGCCGAGGTACCGGTCCCGATCTCCGAGGCCGACCACCCGCGGCTCTGGCTCGCCATGCGCGGCTGGATCGCTTTCGTCGAGGAAACCACCCTCACCTGGTTGAGTACGGAACCCATTTCCCGCGAACAGCACATCGATCTACTGGTCGAATCCCTTATCGCCATAGCGCTTTCCGTCGACCCGGCCCTCGCGGCCGCGTTGCGCGGGTGACCGGGCCTCGAGCCGGCGTCGGATCAGTGGTGGTCGGCCGCGTCGCTGGTGGCGAGTTGAGCCCGGCATGCGTTTCGGATCTCGAATGAGAGTTGTTGCGCTGTCCGGCGCCAGCTGGCTCCCCACTCGTCTTCGAGCGGGATATCTGGCCGAGCGGAAGTGCGATGACGCTGTCGGCGTAGCCGGTTCGGGCGACGAGCTCGCAGACTTTGTCCAGGATCCATCTCTCGCTGGCTCGGTTGTCGGCGTGTATGCGGGCCAGTTCGGTGAACGCCACCTGGGTCGCAGCTGTGTCCGACTGCGGCTCTGCCCCCACACGGCACCGGACACGCCCTTCTGCTGCCAATAGACCGCTCTTGCAGTGTTTTTCGCGTTTTCGCCGGAAATCGTGTCGAATACCGTCGAATGGTCGATTCCGTGGACGTGATGGAGGTGGCCGCTGATGCTGGTCATCAACGAACGAACGACGGCAACGCGATCCGAGCGGCGTGTGCTCGGCTGGCTGCGTAGCTGGACAGGGCAGTACGTCATTGTGGGAGTAGCGATCTCGGGTTGCTACTTACCGGACCGCAAAGGCGACGGCGAGGCGCAGGGAGCCGACCTGGTTGTGATCACGCCCAGGGCCGCGGTGGTGATCGAGGCGAAGGGCACCGTACCGGAAGCCATGACCGGCGTCCTCTCGGTGCAGGCCAACGGGCGCTGGCGGCTGTCCGGGTTCGAGGGCGACCCGATCGACGTGCCTGACAGCGACAGCAGCCCGTTCGACCAGGTCACGAACAACGTCTCGAACCTGAAGGAACTGGTGCGCAAACATCACCCCGACACCTACGTCGACGGGCTGATCGTCGTAGTGCCGCCCAGGGAATCGACCGTCACGCTCAACATCGAGTCGCGGCGTAAGGGTTGCGGGGTGGTGCTCGGAAGCACTCCCGCCGAGCTGCGTGCGTGGTTCCACCGCACCGCGAGCCGCAATCTCATCTGGACGGCCGAACGTGCGCACGCCGTGCTCAGCGATTTGAACCTGGTCGATCAGGTCAGCATTGAAGACCTTGTGGCGGACGGTTTTCCGCTGGAGCGGGCGCTGCGTGGTGATGCGGGCGCGATGGTGCTCGAAGAAGCAGCGCCGGGTGGCGGCACGCCTTCCGCGGAAAACTCGGACGCGGCCTGCGTGCCTGCTCATGAGGACGTGCCGTCGTCGCACTCCACCCGCGAGCGGCCGGTAGCACCGCAGCTCAACGCACCCGGCTCGTTGCAAGCGCCCGAGAGCGATGACGCACAAGACGAGACGGCGCCCGCGTCGGACCGGCCGGTATCGCCGCTTGCCGAAACACCCATGCCAGCCCGATCCGACGCATTGGAAGCTGTGTCGTCAGACGAAACAGCCGGTTCCGGTCCAGAAGGCGGCCAACGCGTGCACAGCTCGCCGTCGTCCATCGCGGATCGGCAGTTCGATACCGCTGAGGGACCCGAAGACGACCCGGAGCCGGTTTCGACATCGGATCGCCTGCCTCCGAGGCTCGCACAGTCGAAACCCGCCGAGCCGGACCCCTACACGCTGGAACCCGCCGAATCGCCACCATCGGAGCCCCTGCCATCAGGCGCAACAGTGGATTTCGCTGCCCAATCACCGCCCCCGTTGTCGTCACCCTTCACCGACCGGTGGTCGTCCTGGATCGAGTCCGACACCCAGCCATTGCGCCCACCCGCCACGCCATCACCCCTGTCGAGCGAGCCGCCGTGGTGGTCCGCCGCCGACGCCGAACCGCGTCCACCGCGACGGCCCACCGTACCGCGCCTCGTCGAACGTCGACCGCGCATCGCCGACCTCCGGCACATGATCACCGTGCCTCCACGCACCCGCACCCGCACGGCCGACCAACCGCGCCCGATCCGCCATCGTCCCCAACAGATCGCGGCCGTGGCATTGATAGCGCTTGTCATCGGCACGATCTGGGTGCTGGCCGCCGCCTGCTCCACCCCCCAGGGCGACGCAGTACAACAGACCCCATCGCCCGCGTCGACCACCGAGCCCCCGCCGCCCACAGAGGTGGCCCCACCACCGCCGACCGTCACCGAAACCCCGGCTCGATTCGATCTGCTGCCGCTGTGCCTGCCGTTCCGTTCCGATTGTTGAATCGCTGCACGGCATTCCGACAGCGGGACGAACAAAGTGGGATGCCACCGCCCAACGCGACAGGTTCACGGCTCGAGGTAGAGGCGTTCGCAGGGGAGGCGATCGAGGCCGTGCGTAGGGCCGGGAATGACGGTGATCGGTTCGCGCTGGCGCGCGTGCCATTCCGCGATGAAGCGGAGGGCAGCGGTGCGACAGGCGACGTAGTCCAGACGGGCTCCCTGCAGGAAGATGCTGAGGTGGAGATCGGGCTCGCCGGGGCGGGGTGTGGAGGGACCTGTCATCGGGCGCAGGCGATCAGGGCGTCGAGCACCGTCTTCAGGCATGGCCGGTAGCCGTCGCGAGCCGGTTCTATCCATCGGCGGTAGCTGCCTTGATCCGCAGGTGAGGGGAGTGCGACGATGCCGAGGGACGGGATGATCAGCGAGTTGGTTCGCAGCAGGGTGCGCGCGTAGGGCGAATGATCGTCGGCCTCAGCCGAATAGCCTGTGAGAAATGTGTACCGCCGCGATCGGTGCCACACGATCGGCCCCGCCCATGACCGGGCGAGCAGGTACTCACGGATCGCGTGTCCGAGTGGTTCCGGAGTGGTGAGCGCACGGACTCGACCGCCTATGGTGACTGCGATACGCCCGGATTCATCTATGTGGCAAGGCAATTGGCATACGGTTCGGTAGTAGTGACAGCGGCCGAGCGCGTCCGCCACGACGGATGCGGACATGGTGACCCCCTGGATGCTTGTTGTCGTCCTTGTAGCGGTGCCCGACACCGGGGGCGTTTCGCCACCGGCACGCCACCCTGGCGGGCTGGTGCGCCGCGGAGGCGCGGCGTCAAGCCCGGTGCCGGGCGCCAGGGCCAATAGTTGGGGAGCGAGGACGGGTTTGCTATGCCCCGCCGGATTAGCCCCATTGGGGCTTGACGTCGACAGTTCGGTGGGTTTACGTGGCAGAACGCAGGTGCCTGGCGGGGTTACCAATGCCGAACGAGCAGGCATTGGGCAACTGAACGGGACGAGCGCGACAGGGCCGACCATTCGACCAACGACGGTGAGAAAGCGGCGCTATGACGGGGAGAAGCTGCACGATATGCGGTGGGACGCTGAAGGAAGTGAGTCGTGGCACGATGTGCTCAACGTGCATGCGTTCTGCCGGGCTGCGCCGACCGATGTCGCCGGAGTTGTATGACCAGCCATACGTGAGGGATGCGTTGGCAGCCTATGACTTCGGCATAGTGTTCACGGCGATCCGCGAGTACACGGGTCTCAGTCAGACGCAACTTGGTGCGCTGCTCGATCTGGGCCAACCACGAGTATCGGCGGTCGAACGCGGTGAACGTCGGATCGGGCATGTCAAGGTGGTGGCGCGGATGGCGTCACGACTGGGAATTCCACCACATCTCCTGGGCTTTCCCGTCGAAGGCGGCGGTAGCCTTTCGATGAAGGAGGTGAGTTGGGTGGACCGACGGGATTTTCTGGTCCTGGTAACCGCCGCCACGCTCGGCTCCAACCTGCACCCGGAACTGGCTCGGCTGGGCAATAGCCTGCCTGGCGATTCGATGCCCAGTATTCGAACCCGTCTCGGGGCGGCCGACATCGACGCGATCGAAGCCATCAGTGAGGGATTCCGGCGTTGGGATATGGCCCACGGTGGTGGATTCTGCCGGGCAGCTGCATTTGCGCAGGTACACCAGGTTCGTGCGCTCGAGAACGCCGATTGCACTTCCGACGTGCGGACGCGGTATTGGATTGCTGCGGCGGGGCTCGCCGCGACCGCCGCTTGGCTGGCGTATGACGTCGAGGATCACGATTCGGCGCGCCGATTGTGGGCGTATGCGCTTGATGCTACGTACAGGGGACAGGACCACCCGCGCAGCACCGATCTGGCGGTGACCATCCTGCTGGACATGACCCACCAGTCATTGCACCTGTGGCGGCCTGACTCGCCCGACGACGATGCTGGTCGGCGCCGCCAAGAGGCGCTGGCGCTCGCGCGACTTGCCTCGACAACCGCTGGCAGCCGGAAGCATCCGGTCAGCACGATGACGGCGGGATACATTTCGGCCGTGACCGCGTGGTGCTGGGCGGCGCTCGGTGAGGCTGAACAGATGCGGCGGGCAATGGGCACGGCCGAGGACCTCTATGGAGTCGCCAGTGTCGACAACACTCCGCCATGGGCGTCGTTCGTCACGCATGCGGAAATTACTGCGCAGCAAGGACACTCGTACTACCTACTGTCGTTGACTGATTCGACTGCCGCGCCCGCGGCCATAGAGCAACTGACTGCTGCGATCAACGGACACGCGATTGAGCATGCCCGGAGTCGTGCCGTAGCGTTGCCGACGCTCGCTGGTGCATACCTCCAGGCTGGTGACTACGACAGCGCGGCGACCTGTGGCCGTGACGCGATCAGCGCGGTTGCGGCGCTGTCATCAGAACGCTGCTGCACGCGGCTGCGTCACCTCGATACCATCGCCGCTCGCTACGATCGCAACCCTTCGGTCGCTGACATGCGTGAGGAGATCCGCATGGTTACTCCTCTCGCGCTGTGATCGACGACAGTGGACTTCCCGGCCCTGATGCGCTGAGAGCTGCATGCGCCGCATTCGGGGTTGCCTCGGATGGCGCGCAGCTGCTGCACCACCGGTCGAATGCGGTGTACCTGCTACCGGGCGAGGGCAACGGCGGCGTGGTTGTGCGGCTCGCTCCGGACACAGACCTTCGGCGGGCACGCGCTAGCACGAGCGTCGCCATCACACGGTGGCTGAACGAACGTGACGGTGAGCCGATCGGGCTATGCCCTCTTCCCTGTGAGCAACCCGTCATCACGGCCGGGGCGGTCGCCACCTTCTGGCCATACTGTCCGACACGCACGCCCGCAACGTCGACGGACATCGCTATCGTGCTCCGGTGGTTACACCGTCTGCCGCGCCCACCTTTGCCGGTGCCCGAATACAGACCGTTGCATCGGTTGCATGAGGCGCTGGCCTTGGATGCCAGCAGGGCGCTCCCCGTACTGAACGTCGATGACCGTGTATGGATCGCCACCCGCGCCGAAGAACTCGTCAACGCCTACCATGCCGCCGAATTTCCCCTGGGGTACGGCTTGATCCACGCTGACGCGCACTCCGAGAACGCCGTCCAGACCGACCGCGGGTTTGTCCTGATCGACTGGGACCAGTGCTGCATCGGTCCACGGGAACTGGATCTGGTCAGCGGGCTACCTGATCATTTTCATGAGCCGGAGAACGGCCGACGTCGGTTCCTCGACGCCTACGGATACGACCTTCTGGCTTGGTCGAAGTGGCACCTGCTCCGTGACATCGCCGAACTGCACTCTGTCGGCGCGTATATCCGGCTGGCGCCTGACAAGCCCGCGGCAGCCGAACAGCTCAGGGTACGGATCTTGTCCCTGCGCAGCGGGGATCGCAAGGTGCGGTGGACGGCGGTGTCGTGAGAGACATGACGGGGTCGCTGCTGCGGGTGTTGGCCCGCAGCGGCACCTGGTCGGTACACCGCTAGCCGACTGGATAGGTTGCCGAGATTGTGGTCGGCCTTCATTTCTCTTACGAATTACGATTCACAAATCGTATCGGGTAGATGAGATTCTCTCCGATTCCCGACGGGCTCCACATCATCTGATCGCCCGCACTCGCGGGTGCAGTGGTCACAGATGGTGCAGCGATAGCTCAATCGGCAGAGCATCGGACTGTTAATCCGACGGGTGCGGGTTCGAATCACGCTCGTTTCACAGGAGGAGCCGGGCAGGGTATAGCCCGGCTCCTCCGCTTGCTTCGGGGGCCGTCGGTGCGCCTGCGGTAGTTCACCTTCAAACCGGACGAGAGATCCCTCGTGTGATTGGACGTCCGAGATCTGCTGTGGCCGTGGCAAGTTCACCATTGGCGGGAACAATATAGGGTGCGCATGGTGAGTATACGAACCACCAATCCTCTTGCCATACTCGGGCGATCGCGGGGAATCGGATCGAGGGGGCGTAAGCGAGCTGCGGCAGGTGTCGCGCTCTGCGCGGTATTTTCCGTTGCTCCGGTTCTGGTCGGTACAGGCGCGGCAAACGCCTCCTATCTGGTGCCCTGCTGGTACGGGCCGGTGGAAAGCCGCCTGGAGGTGGACTGCGAGAACCGCGACTTCACCCCGGCCACAGTGAAGATCGACGCCTGGTGCTCCAACTTCGCCTATACCGGCTGGCAAGAGCGAATGGCACCGCAGGGCCGCACGCACGTCACCCGCGACTGCGGACCGGGCGCCCATCCGGTCGTGTGGTTTGTGGGTGGTAAGAGCGACTGGGAGGAACTCAACGATCGTCTGGACGAGTTGGAGCGCGACCGCGACTCGCACCGTCGTCATCGGAACAGGCACGATCGTTAGCGTCAGCAGGGTGCGTCTCGCCACGTTGCCGCCGTGCTCATGAGCTTTCGCGGAACTCCACTCCATCTTCAAGCCCATGTCCGTCGGACCGCAGACGAACTCGCCTGTTTACGCTGACCTTGGTGAAATCAACGAAACCCAGCGACAAGCTGCCGGTCGCGGCAGCCCAATAGGTCGATACCGAATTTCCCGCTGCCATCAGATCATTCCTTTCGGGAGCGGCACATGCGGCGGGTTCGGCACCGGGCCGAATTGTGTCGGCGGCTTTTCCGGACCCGGCACATCGTCGGTACTGTTCCACTCATGGAACGGCCGAAATGCCGACTCGCCGAGGCCAATGTCGTGGTGGTACGGCAGGTTCACGCTGGGACCCCATGACCGTCCGGACACAGCCGGGTCGATTACTACCGTACGAGTGTTGCCCTGCGGATCGTCCTGGTACACCTCGAGGGAGGGGTAGTCCGTGCGGGTGCCGTGCACTTCGACCCCCGTGTCTCCCGGCTTGAGGACGAGGTCGCCGTTCACGGTCACTGGGTGGTCGTCGATTTTCGTGGTTCCCGGCGGGTTGGCGGTCCAGTCTGGTGCGAAGGGATTTCCGGCTTCGTATCTGATCCGCACCGAACCGTCCTCGGCCTGCCAGACTTGACCGGTGGGGACACCGGCTTGTACCTCGCCCGGAGTGCCATCTGGGTTCTGGCGAACCGACGGGTTCTGCCGCATCACGACAATCCCGTTCTCGTAATCTATGTAGGTGGCGACCTTGGCGTGCTCAGGGTCGAAGTTGGGGTCGGCCGTGCGGTTGTCGCCCAGGTCTCGTTGTGGAGGCGGCCAACTCGTCACGTCGCGCTGTTCGATGTATTGTGCCGTCCGCACCACTCCCTGACCATGCACAGGCTCGATCCTCACCACTCGGATCTCGGGTGGCACACCCTGGAACTTCGGCGTGTAACTGTTCGGGTTAAGCGCGTGCGCAGTTTGCCAGTCGGTCGGCGTCGTCGGTGGTCGACCGAATACGTTCTCGAACGCCGCCGCTGCGGCCTGGGTGCGTTCGGCGTCGAAGCCGCCGTCGATATTGACACCCGGCTGCCGCTGATACAGAGGCCCATCGGCGCCATCGCCACCGGATCGCCGTCGCCGAACATTTCACCGCGTGACCGCACCTCGTCGGCGGCCTGCTTGATCACGTTCACCGCGTCATCCTGGGCACTGACCATCTCGTTGAGCGCCGTCGTAATCGCCGTCTGATGAGCCTGCACGCCATCGTCGCTGTTACCGGATACGGCGGTGACAATCCAATCGTCGGCGACGTTGAAGCCAGCCGCGGTTGCTTCGGTCACCTTGCCGATCACACCTCGCGGTAGTTCGTCATCGAGGTTCCACCGTGGACCATGGCGTCGCCGAGTACCTCGACTTCGTCCGCCACCTTGTAGGCGGTGTCACGATCGCCTGCGACCCGGTCGTGGGCCGACCAGTACGCCTCGCCATCCCAGTGCGAGCCTGCATCCCGAATCTGGGTGCCCATCCGCTCGGCCAAACTGCGGAACTCCGCATTGCGCGCCTTCATCTGGTTGCCGGCTTCGGTTATCGTCCACGGCTTCCACGACCGGACCTGGGGCAATGTCGGAACACTGCCCTCCATCAGCGACCGCCGCCCATCGCGGCGATCCGGTCACGGAATTCCTGGTCGGTTACCTCATAGGCGCCAGCGCCGCCTTTGCATATGTTCGATACCCGCTTGCACCGCATCGCCATCCGGAGCCACGCTCCCTCGACGTACTCACCGGCAGTCGCGCAGACCCCACCCAACGGCGAACTCGACATCGCGGCGGTCACGGCATCTGCCATGGTGCGCACGTCCAAGGCGTCGGCCTTGGTGCCGATGTCGTCCATCGACGCCGCAAGCGCCCGCAATTGATCTGGAGCCACCCTCATGGCCAAGTCCCCCCTCATGTCGGCTTGGCTGCCACACTACTTGTACGCGAACGGGGGTCGATCCGGTTCCCAACTCGACACATCACGCTACGTAAGGTCGGCGGCAGCTACGACGTCCCTGTCCTCGGTTAGCTTTATTGCCTTGACGGCGGACTCGGCGACTTTCGACTGGCACCGTCGCCCAGCACCAGCCGATCACGATGGATGCACCCAGGCGCAAGCTTGGTCGTCGTCTCGGTGCCGGTGTTGGCCGAAGCGGTTCGCCTGGCTCGTAGACGTTTCGGCTTCTATGCACGCAACCTCATGGATTACCTGTTCACACAAGTCGAACGCGTCAGGTTCACCATCCCCGCAAACTCAGATCCAGCTGCTTCGCGCAGCACGGATGGTCGAGAAGCGCTATGCCGACCTGCAACTCGAATCTTCCGACGCGCTCACTGTGTCTCGCCGCCGAATACCAAACCGACGCAATCCTCACGATCGATCACATTCGGCAAACAGATCGACTGCTCGACAGGGTCGCAGGCGGTGATCCGGAAGATCTGCTGGTTGATGACGTGGACACGGTCGCGCGGTTGGCCGCCCGTCGATAGCTGAACTCAGCCGCTGCCGCATCGACTTCGCTTCCGGCTTACGTTTTCGTGCCGTCGAATTCGGTTGCGAGGCAGAAGCTGCGGGATTGCATGGTGTGGTGCGGGACGACGATCAACACTGACTGGCACGCGTTCACCCAGTGCGTGCCATATGTTCATCGAACCCCGGAGACGGCATGACCGAGTCAATCGTCCAGCTGCTCGCCTATAGAGCCATTTATACCAAAGAGCGCTGACGCCCTTTCCGTGTGGGCGGTCGCTCGATCAGCAGCCGACCAGGTAGTGCCAGAGTGCGCCGACGCTTCCGCACGGTCTCGCAGTGTCGGTGATCAGCGAAAATTGGAGTAAGTTGTGGCAGATCTCTTGCCGTTCGTGATCGCGGGAATCGTATCCGGCTCGGTTTATGGGCTGGCCGCGGTGGGTTTGGTGCTCACCTACAAGACGTCGGGAGTGTTCAATTTCGCCCACGGTGCCATGGCTACGGTGTCGGCGTACGGGTTCTACACGTTGCATGTCATCAATGGGCTTGCTTGGCAGCTCGCCGCGGCCATCTGTGTTCTCGGTATCGGTCCGGCCATGGGGATGGCGCTGGAGTTGCTGGCCCGCGTTGTCGACCAGGCGACAGTGGAACTGCGGATCGCCGCGACCGTCGGGATTCTGCTGGTTGTCCAGGCGGGGGTGACTCTGTACTACGGGCAGACGACGACGCGCATAGTTCCGATCTTCCTGCCGCAAGGCGGATTCGCCGCCTTCGGTGTGCAGGTGCAGTGGTCGGATGTCGCCACGTTCGGGGTCGCGGTACTCGCGACCGCCGCGCTCTCGGCCGCGCTGCGGTTCACGCGGTGTGGTGTCGCGATGCGCGCGGTCGTCGGGAACGCGCCGTTGCTGGATCTGGCCGGGACCAGCCCGGTGAGCACTCGGCGATGGGCCTGGTGTGTCGGCACCGGTCTGGCGTCGCTGTCCGGGGTGTTGTTCGCGCCGTTGATGCCGCTCGATCCCATGCAGCTGACGTTGCTGGTCGTCCAGGCGTTCGGAGCGGCGGCCATCGGCCGGTTCACCAGTCTGCCATGGAGCTTCGGCGGTGGACTGCTCATCGGGGTGTTCGCCGCCCTGGCTACCCGCTACTTCACCACCGGGCTGGCCGCGGGAGTTCCCGCCGCATTGCCGTTCCTGGCGTTGTTCCTCGTGCTGCTCGTCATGCCGCGTCGCTTCCTGCTGGACCGGGATCGGGTGGTCCGGCGTATCCGATCCGGCTGGACTGCTCCGCCGACGTTGCAATCCATTGGCGGGGTGGTGGTGTTGGTCGTGCTGGCGCTGGTTCCGTCGTTCGCGGGCATCCACCTGACGGATTGGACTGTGGCGCTGGCGATGACGCTCGTCTTCCTCTCGCTCGGTCTGCTGGTTCGCACGTCCGGTCAAGTCTCGCTGTGTCACGTGGCTTTCACCGCGATCGGCGCCTGCGCGTTCTCGCACTTCGCGGTCGACTGGCGGTGGCCGTGGCCGCTCGCTCTCCTCGCCTGTGGTCTGGCGGTCGTGCCGATCGGTGCGGTGTTGTCGATTCCGGCCATTCGGCTCAGCGGCCTGTATCTGGCGTTGGCGACCTTCGGATTCGGCGTCGTGCTCCAGATGATGTTCTACAGCCAGCCCTATATGTTCGGCACCAGCGGTCTCGGCCTGCCGATGCCGCGCCCCAGCGTATTCGGACTGGACTCTGACCCGTCCTTCTACCGTCTCGTGCTGGTACTGGCCACGATCGGCACGCTGATAGTGGTGGCGTTGGACAAGAGCAGGCTCGGAGGATTGCTCCGGGGTCTGGCCGAATCGCCGACCGCGCTGCGGACCAACGGTGTCTCGATCGAGGTCACCCGCGTTCTCGTCTTCTGCGTGTCGGCGTTCCTCGCGGCGTTGGGTGGCGCACTCGCAGGAATGGCCCAGACCACTGCCTCGGCGACCAACTACCAGCCGCTACTGTCGGTCACCTATTTCGCGGTCATTGTCATCATGGTGGGCCGGGAGCCGTGGTATTCGCTGCTGGCCGCGGTCGCGCTCATCCTGGTGCCGTCCTACGTCCCCGTCGCAGGCATGTCGCTGTGGCTCCAGGTCCTGTTCGGCATCCTGGTGGTGCTCCGTGCCGCCACCGCGAGCCGCCTGGAGGTTCCCGGACCGATCCGGTCCTGGCTGGACAGCGCGTTTCGCCGCAAGCGGTCGGTGGCGGTTGTCGCGGTGGAGCCATCCACGAGCCAGCCCTCGGCGCTGCTGGAGGTGCGGGATCTTTCGGTCCGCTTCGGCGGCGTGGTGGCCGTCGACGGCCTCTCGTTCGAGGCGCGTACCGGGCGGATCACCGGACTCATCGGCCCGAACGGTGCGGGAAAGACGACGACGTTCGACGCCTGCACCGGTCTCGTCCAGGCCAACGCCGGCGAGGTGCGACTGCAGGACCGGGTGATCAGTCGAGTCTCGACGTCCCGCCGGGCGCGGCTCGGCATCGGGCGAACCTTTCAGCGGACGGAGCTGTTCGATTCCCTTACCGTGGCCGAAAACGTCGCGATGGGAGCCGAAGGCCCACTCGCCGGGGCGAATCCGCTGGCCCAACTGTTCGCGGCCCACGGACATGCCCGGAGGGTGCGCGCCGCGGCGGCTTCCGCTATGGCGTTGTGCGGTATCGAATCCATCAAGGATTCTCGCGTCGGCGCACTGTCCACCGGGCAGCGAAGACTGGTCGAACTCGCGCGATGTCTTGCCGGGCCGTACCGGATCCTGTTGCTCGACGAGCCGAGCGCGGGTCTCGATCGTGCGGAGACCGCGCGCTTCGGGCAGATTCTTCGGCATGTCGTCGCCGAACGCGGCGTCGGAATCGTCCTGGTAGAGCACGACATGTCGCTGGTGCTGGAGATCTGCGAGGAGATCTTCGTACTCGATTTCGGTCGCCTGATATTCCGGGGCTCGCCCGCGCAGGTCCGGGCTTCGGAGGTGGTGCAGCACGCCTATCTCGGCGTACCGGTCACGGGCGAGAACCGGCTGAAGGAACCTGTAGCATGACCGGCCAGGGCAAGGAGGCCGCAGCTCAGGATCCCGGGGCATGCGCAAAGGGACACAGCGCGACCGGCACCGATTTCGCACTCGAATTGCGCTCGATCACCGCGGGATACGGCTCGACGATGGTGCTCCACGACGTCGACCTGGCCGTTCCACCTCGCTCGGTCGTGGCGTTGCTCGGACCGAACGGCGCCGGAAAGTCGACGCTGCTCAGGGTGGCCTCCGGGCTACTGCGGGCGCGATCGGGAACCGTGTCGATCGGCGGAGCAGATCTGACCCGCGCTCGCCCGGCACGACGCGCCCGCGCCGGTTTGTGCCTGATCCCCGAGGGCCGAGGTGTGTTCGCGGACTTGACGGTCCGGGAGAACCTGCGCCTGCTGACGCCGCCGTGGCGCCGAGTCAGCACCGATGACGTGCTCGATGTCTTCCCCGCGCTGCGGGCGAAGCTCGATCAGCGGGCAGGTTCCCTGTCGGGCGGGCAGCAGCAGATGCTGGCACTGGGGCGCGCCTGGCTGGCCGATCCGGCGGTTGTCCTGCTCGACGAGGTGTCCATGGGCCTGGCTCCGCTGGTCGTGGACGAGATCTTCGTGGCCCTTGGCGAATTGCGCACCACGGGCGCGGCGATTGTGCTGGTCGAACAGTACGTCGACCACGCGCTCACGATGGCCGATCACGTGGTGTTGCTCAGCCGCGGCACCGTCGCGTTCGCCGGACCCGCCGCAGGGATCGACCGAGATGTCGTGCTGCAGAACTATCTCGGCGTCGACGGGGGACACACAGACTTGCCGGCATCGCCGGCGGGACACCCATCCGGAACCGCGGCCGGGCCATGGGCGTAGCGAATACTCGGTCCAGGAGTGGAGTAATGAGGAAGAGAAGGTTTCTGTGGTGCGTGGCGCCGATACTGGCGGCAGCGCTCGCGCTCACGTCGTGTTCCGCCGACTCGACGAGCGACGGGGCCAAAACCGTTGGCCCGGTGAAAGTGTCCGACGGCGGGCTGAAAGGCGATCCGATCGTCATCGGGTCGATTTGCAGCTGCACCGGCCCCGCCGCCGGATCGGTGGGGCGCAGCAGCGATGTGCTGCAGGCGTGGGCGTCATGGGTCAACGATCGTGGCGGAATCAATGGGCACCCGGTCAAGCTCATCACCTACGACGACCAGCAGAATCCGACGACGGCGCTGGCTGTGGCGAAGAAACTGGTCGAAGAGGACAAGGTGGTCGCCATCGTCGGCCAAACCAGCCTGGTCAGTTCGAGTTGGCAAAGCTACGTCGACAGCAAGGGCATTCCGGTCATCGGCGGACAGCCGGTCGATGCCCCGTTCATCACCGATCCGAACTTCTTCGCCTCCGGAACTACGCTGCCGGTGCTGATGCTGGGCGAAGTCGCCCAGGCCAAGAAGGCGGGTGCGAAGAAACTCGGCGTCTACTATTGCGCCGAGATCCCGGTCTGCGAGCAGCTACCGCAGATGGTGAAGCCGATGGCCGAACAGGCCGGTCTGGGATTCGCTTCGGAGAAAGTCGCGATTGCGGCGCCGAACTACATCGCGCCCTGCCTGGCATTCAAGGAAAAGGGTGTCGACGCCGTATTCCCCGGCGTCTCGGTCGAGGCGATTTCGCGGATCGCGGCATCCTGTGCGCAGCAAGGTTACAAACCGATTCAGGCTCCTACCGGTGTCAGCCTGCAGAAGGCGTGGGCCACGGACCCGAACTTCGAGGGCAGCATCTTCGCAGGCTCCAATGCGCTCTACACCGACGAATCGATTCCGGCGATCAAGGATTTCAATGACGCTCTCGCCGAGTACATTCCCGGCCTTCGGGATGGCGCGGACTTCAGCTCACCACTGCTGTGGCCGTGGGCAGGCGGGCAGCTCTTCCTGGCGGCGGCCAAAGCTGCCGGCCTCTCGCCGTCATCGACGAGCGCGGATGTGATCAAAGGGCTGCGCGCACTGCGCGACGAGACCCTCGGAGGCCTCGCTCCGCCGCTGACCTTCCCGGAAGGCAAACCGGCGTTTCCGATGTGCTACTTCACCGGAAACACCAAAGGCGGTGCATTCCACTCCGACAACGGTGGTAAGCCGACGTGCATCGACGACGCTACCGCTGCTGCGCTGATGAAGGCGCTCGCGCCGTCCTGACGGTCCGAACCCAGGGCCGACTGTTCCGGCGTACGGCGAGGTGGCGGCTGTCCTCCGCCGCCTCGCCACCTTGGACACAGAGTTGCCGTCAGGGACTGATCCTTGCCCAATAGTCTTAGCAGAACTGGAAATTCGCTGGCGTACGCGATGTCGGCTCCACCATCGACCTCGAGCTCATGAGTGTGGACGCGACGCCACCCCCGAAATCTCGGTTCGAGTCCGGGCAGCGCCTCTACGTGGCGCTGTAGCGTAATGGCAACGCGCGGGGTACATCATGCTGAACCACACTCGCGGGCGTAGTGGTCACAGATGGTGCAGCGATAGCTCAATCGGCAGAGCATCGGACGGTTGATCCGACGGGTGCGGGTTCGAATCCCGCTCGTAACACAGGAGGAGCCGGGCAGGGTATAGCCCGGCTCCTCCTCTTGCCGTCGGAGTTCGGCAGCTCGCCCGACGCCGTGGTGACCGCCGACGGCTATCGGCAGCACGCATCCGCCATCCCAGCGAGGCTTGATTCCGGCGCTCTGAACCGTCGTGTTCCGAAAACGCGAACCGGGCCGAATCGCTTCGCGTGAGAAGGCGATTCGGCCCGGCTTCGGGTCAGGGAACTATGCCGTCGGCTCGAACGCTTCGGCGATGATTTCCGCTTGTTCGACCGCGTGGACCTTGCTGGACCCCGAGGACGGGGCCGACATGGCGCGGCGGGAGATGCGGCGGAGTTTGCCGAGGCGGGCGGGGAGGACTTCCGGGAGGTTGAGGCCGAAGAAGGGCCAGGCGCCCTGGTTGGCCGGTTCCTCCTGGACCCAGACGACGTCGGTGGCGTTCTGGTAGCCGGCGAGGGCCTCGTTCAGGCGGTAGGTGGGCAGTGGGTAGAGCTGCTCGATGCGGACGATCGCCACGTCTTCGCGCTTCTGCTTGGCCTTTTCGGCGGCCAGCTCGTAGTACAGCTTGCCGCTGGTCAACAGGACGCGCTTGACCTTGCCGCGGTCGCCGATGCCCTGCTCGTAGGCGGGTTCGTCGAAGACCGAGCGGAACTTGCTCTCGGTGAAGTCCTTCAGATCCGAGACCACGGCCTTGTTGCGCAGCATCGACTTCGGGGTGAAGACGATCAGCGGGCGGCGGATGCCGTCGAGCTGGTGGCGGCGCAGCAGGTGGAAGTAGTTCGCCGGGGTGGACGGCACCGCGACGGTCATCGAGCCCTCCGCGCACAGCAGCAGGAAGCGCTCGATGCGGCCGGAGGTGTGGTCCGGGCCCTGGCCCTCGTGGCCGTGCGGCAGCAGCAGCACCACGTCGGAGAGCTGGCCCCACTTGGCCTCACCGGAGGAGATGAACTCGTCGATGATCGACTGCGCGCCGTTGACGAAGTCACCGAACTGCGCCTCCCACAACACCAGTGCCTCGGGGTTGCCCAGCGAGTAGCCGTATTCGAAACCGACGGCGGCGAATTCGCTCAGGGCCGAGTCGTGCACCGCGAACCAACCAGGGTTCTCGCTGCCGATGTTGTGCAGGGGGGTGTATTCCTCGGCGGTCTTGCGGTCGATGATCACCGCGTGCCGCTGGGTGAACGTGCCGCGGCGGGAGTCCTGACCGGTCAGGCGCACCGCGCGACCCTCGTCGATCAGCGTGCCGAACGCGAGCAGCTCGGCGAAGGCCCAGTCGACCTTGCCCTCGTAGGCCATCTCGCGGCGCTTCTCCAGCACCGGCTTGACGCGCGGGTGCACGTTGAAGCCGTCGGGCACGTTGAGGAACGCGTCGCCGATCCGCTGCAGGACGGCCTTGTCCACGGCCGTCACGACGGTCGCGGGCACCGGCTGGTCGCCTTCGACCGACTCGCTCGGTTCCGGCGAGTACTTCTCCAGCTCGCGGACCTCGTTGAACACCCGCTCCAGCTGGCCCTGGTAGTCGCGCAGCGCGTCCTCGGCCTCTTTCAGCGAGATGTCGCCACGACCGATCAGGCTCTCGGTGTACGCCTTGCGGACCGAGCGCTTGGTGTCGATGACGTCGTACATGTACGGCTGGGTCATCGACGGGTCGTCGCCCTCGTTGTGGCCGCGACGGCGGTAGCAGATCATGTCGATCACGACGTCCTTGCGGAACTTCTGCTTGAAGTCGACCGCGAGGCGCGCCACCCAGTCGCACGCCTCCGGGTCGTCGCCGTTGACATGGAAGATCGGCGCGCCGATGAACTTCGCGATGTCGGTGGAGTACTCGGTGGAGCGGCTGTTCTCCGGTGCGGTGGTGAAGCCGATCTGGTTGTTCACCACGATGTGGATGGTGCCGCCGACCCGGTAGCCGCGCAGGCCGCCCAGGTTCAGCGTCTCGGCGACCACGCCCTGACCCGCGAACGCGGCGTCACCGTGCAGCATCAGCGGCACGACCGAGTAGCCCTCCGGCCCGTCGCCCTTGTCCCACAGGTCTTGCTTCGCGCGGACCAGGCCCTCCAGGACCGGGTCGACCGCCTCCAGGTGCGAGGGGTTGGCGGTGAGCGAGACCTCGATCTCGTTGTCGCCGAACATCTGCAGGTAGGTGCCGTGCGCGCCGAGGTGGTACTTCACGTCACCCGAGCCGTGCGCGCCCGCGGGGTTCATGTTGCCCTCGAACTCGGTGAAGATCTTCGAGTACGGCTTGCCGACGATATTGGCCAGCACGTTGAGGCGACCGCGGTGCGGCATGCCGATGACGACCTCGTCGAGGCTGTGTTCGGCGCACTGGTCGATCACCGCGTCCATCATCGGGATGACGGCCTCGGCGCCTTCCAGCGAGAAGCGCTTCTGTCCGACGTACTTGGTCTGCAGGAAGGTCTCGAAGGCCTCTGCGGCGTTCAGTCGGTTCAGGATGTACTTCTGTTGCGCGACAGTCGGCTTCGCGTGCTTCTGCTCGGTCCGCTCCTGGATCCACTGCAGCTGCTCGGTTTCGAGGATGTGGGTGTACTCGACGCCGACGTGGCGGCAGTAGGCGTCGCGCAGGATGGACAGCACGTCGCGCAGTTTCATCTGGTCCTGGCCGTGGAAGCCCGCCACGTTGAATGTGCGGTCCAGGTCCCACAAGGTCAGGCCGTGCTGGGTGACGTCCAAGTCCGGGTGGCTGCGGAACTTGTCCTTGACCAGCCGCAGCGGGTCGGTGTCGGCCATCAGGTGGCCGCGGTTGCGGTACGCCGCGATCATCTCCAGCACGCGGGCGCTCTTGTCCACGCCGCGCTCGCGGACGTCCTTGCGCCAGCGGACCGGCTCGTACGGCACGCCGAGGCCGTGGAAGATCTCGTCGTAGAACTCGTCGGAGATCAGCAGTGTGTGGATGGTGCGCAGGAAGTCACCGGACTCCGCGCCCTGGATGATGCGGTGGTCGTAGGTGGAGGTGAGCGTCATCAGCTTGCCGACGCCCAGCTCGGCGATGCGCTCGTCGCTCATGCCCTGGAACTCGGCGGGGTACTCCATGGCGCCGGCACCGATGATCGCGCCCTGGCCGTTCATCAGGCGCGGCACCGAGTGCACGGTGCCGATGGTGCCCGGGTTGGTCAGCGAGACGGTGACGCCGGAGAAGTCCTCGGCGGTCAGCTTGCCGTCTCGGGCCCGGCGGACGATGTCCTCGTAGGCGGTGTGGAACTGCCCGAAGGTCATGGCCTCGCAACCCTTGATGGCCGCGACGACCAGTGCGCGGTTGCCGTCCTTGCCGGGCAGGTCGATGGCGAGGCCGAGGTTGGTGTGCGCGGGGGTGACCGCGTTCGGCTTGCCGTCGATCTCGGCGTAGTGCCGGTTCAGGTTCGGGAACGCCTTGACCGCCTGCACGATGGCGTAGCCGAGCAGGTGGGTGAAGGAGATCTTGCCGCCCCGGGTGCGGGCGAGATGGTTGTTGATGACCAGGCGGTTGTCGATCATCAACTTGGCCGGGATCGCGCGCACGCTGGTCGCGGTGGGGATGCTCAGCGAGGCGGCCATGTTCTTCGCCACCGCGGCGGCGGCGCCGCGCAGGACCTTGGACTCGTCGGTGGCGGTGTCGGCCTGCTTCGGGCCGGAGGTCGGCGCGGCGTTCGAGGTCGGTGCCGGGGTGGTCTGCGGGGTGCGAGCGGTCACCGCGGCCGGCTTCGGAGCCGCCGGGGCGGGCTTGGTGGCAGCCGGGGCGGGCGCTTTCGGGGCCGCGGGCGTGGGGGCAGGGGCGGGCGCAGGCGTGGCGGCAGCGGGCTTGGGGGCCGGGGTGACCGGAGCCGGAGCGGCGGCCTGCGCGGGCGCGGGGGCGGTCTGGCTGTTGCCGGAATCGCCGCTCGCCTCAGGCGTGTAGTCGGCCAGGAACTCATGCCAGCTCTCGTCGACGGAAGATGGATCCTGTTTGAACTTTTGATACATCTCGTCGACCAGCCATTGGTTCTGTCCGAACTGGGAAGTTGAGCTGCTCACAGCAGGTGTTCGCCTCATTTCGTTCTTTGCGCTGCGACGTTTGTGACGTGCCCGGCACGGGGATCAGCGGATGCGCGCCGATGCGCCCTATCTGAGGATAGGCCCAGCAGCAAATCGGCGGATTCACTGACCACCCGACACCCCCGACCTCATAGGTGACGACTCGTCAATAGTCGAGAATATTCCCCCTGACTCGTGCGCCGCTGCCCACAGCCGGGCATACGGACCGCCCGCGGCGAGCAGCTCCGCATGGGGACCGAATTCCACGATCCGCCCGTGGTCGACCACGGCGATCCGGTCGGCGCGCGCGGCCGTGCCGAGCCGGTGCGCGACGATCACGGTGGTCCGGTCCCGGCTCAGCGATCGGCTCGCTGCCAGCACCGATGCCTCGGCGTCCGGATCGAGCGTCGCGGTGGCCTCGTCGAGCAGCAGCAAGTCCGGAGCGACCAGTTCGGCGCGGGCCAGCGCGATCAGCTGACGCTGCCCCGCCGACAGACCGCGGCCCCGCTCGCCGACCGGATGGCCCATCCCGAGCGGGAGGGCAGCGATCATGTCGGTCGCGCCCACCGCGGCGGCGGCCGCGGCGATCTCCTCGGGTGTCGCCAATGGTTTCCCGAATGCAATGTTGCTCGCCACATCGCCGGTGAACAGGTGAGCTTCCTGCGGGACGATGCCGAGCCGGGAGCGGTAGTCGGCGAGGCGGTAGTCGCGGATGTCGGCGCCGTCCACGCGGATGACGCCGGGAGCTACGCCACGGTCACCGTTCTGCTCGATCGAGCTACTCGCCAACCCGGCGGGGCTCAGCGCTGGGATAGTCCGGGTCTCCGCCCCCTTCGGATGCCCACCGGAATGGTTCGACTCGTCACGGGGCAGGTCATAGAGACGCGCCAGCAACTTGACGACGGTCGACTTTCCCGCGCCGGTCGGCCCGACCAGCGCCAGGGTGGAACCCGTCGGGATGTGCAGGGAAACGCCGTCCAGGGCCAGACCCCGGCTGCCCGCGTACCGGAACCGGACGTCGTCGAAGGCGACATCGCCGTGCAGTCCGTGCGCGAACGGCACCGGATCGGCCGGATCCGCGGTGAGCGAGGACGGCGTGCGCAGCAGGTCCCCGATCCGTCGCAGCCCGACCCTGGCCTGCTGGTAGCTGTCGAAGACCTGGGACAGGTGCAGGATCGGGCCGAACAGCAGTTGGAGATACAGCACGAACGCGATCAGCGTTCCCGCGCTGGTCGCACCCGCGGCGACCTCGCGCGCACCGAAGAACACCACCGCGGCCAGCGCCGCGTCCGCCCACCCGACGACGAATGCGAAGTACAGCGCGATCGCGCGCTGCGCCCGCAGACGGCTGTCGCGATAGCGCTGTGAATACTCGGCGAAGCGACGGGCCGCGCGCGGCTCGTGCCGGTTCGCCTGCACGGCGCGCAGCCCCGTCACGTTCTCCTGGAAATCGGCGTTGACCGCCGACACATGCTCTCTCGAGACGGTGTACGCGATGGACGACACCCGCCGGAACAGCACTGTGGCGAGCACCAGGCTGGGCACCGTCGCCAGCACGACGAGCGCCAGCGAGACATCGATGACCAGCAACGCGACCACGATGCCGACCAGTGTCATCAGGCCGACCAGGGTGGTCGCCACCCCGGTCTGCAGAAATGTCGACAGTGCGTCGACGTCGGTGGTCATCCGGGTCATGATCCGGCCGGAGAGTTCGCGTTCGTAGTAGTCCAGCCCGAGCCGCTGCAGATGCGCGAAGCTGCGGACCCGCAAGGCGAACAGCACTCGTTCTCCGGTGCGCGCGGTCAGCACGGTGGTCGCCGCGCCGACCGCCAAGCCCGCGGCGGCGAGCACCACGCCCAGCAGCGCGGCGCGAACCAGCGCCGCGGCATTGTCGCCGAGCACACCACCGTCGATCGCGTAGCGCACCAGAGGTGGGAACGCGATGCCGATCGCGGCGTCCGCCGCCAGCAGAGCCATCACAGTCAGGACGAGTGGGCGCACCGGGCGCAGCATGCGGCGCAGCCCGAAGCGCGGATCGGGCTCGCGCAAACGCTGTGCGTTCAGGCTGGGCTGTTCGGCGGCGGGTGGCAAGCGCTCGATGGTGCGGCGCAGTTCGGGGGTCTCGCTCACGTCGGCCGCCGCGCCCGCGAAGTGGCCGCCGGAACGACCGAGCGCCCGCTGGTTCCCGGCCCCGGTCGGGGCGGCGTCCGGTCCAGGGGCGACGTGTCCTGCGGGGCCGGGCAGCCTGATCACGCGATCGGCATGGGCGAGCGTCGATTCCCGATGCGCCAGGATCAGCGTGGTCCGTCCGCCGCGGTCGGGCAGCGCGTCGAAGATCGCGGCCTCGGTCACCGCGTCCACCGCCGAGGTAGCGTCGTCGAGAACCAGGATGCGTGGGCGCGCCAGTAGCGCCCTGGCCAGGGCGATCCGCTGCCGCTGGCCGCCGGAAAGGGTCAGGCCGCGTTCGCCGACCACAGTGTCGTAGCCATCCGGCAACTCGGTGATGAACTCGTCGGCCGCGGCTTGCACGGCGGCCTGCCTGATCTCATCGTCGGTGGCCTCCGGCCGCCCGAGCGCGATATTCGCGGCGATCGTGTCGGAGAACAGGAAGGGGTCGTCGAAAACGACGCCGATGGCCGCGCGCAGATCGGCGGCACGCACGTCGGCGATGTCGACCCCGACGGCGTCCGCCGTGAGCGTCGCGGTGCGCGGACCGATCCGCGGAACGGTGAACGCACCGGCAGGGTCGGTGCTCGGTGCGTTGCTCGACCCGCGTCGCGTGACAGCCGACGCGTTGGCCGGTTCGGCGCTTGCGGCGGTGCGCAAACTGTTCCGCGTGTCGGTGTACCGGTCAGCCGAGTCGGTGCGCGGCGTGGGGTGCGGACCGTTTCGTGTGACGGCGAACGGGTCGGCCGAGTCGGTGCGCGGCGTGGGGTCGCGACCGTTCCGCGTCTCGGTGTACGCGTCAACCGGGTCCGTGCGCGGCGTGGGGTGCGGACCGTTCCACGTGTCGATGGACCCGTCGGCCGGTTCGGTGCGCGGCGGAGCGAGTGCGGCATCGGCGAACAGCCGGATGTTGCCGGAATCCGGCGCGTAGAACCGGGGGAGCAGCAGGGCGAGTGTGGACTTGCCCGAGCCCGCCGGGCCGATGACGGCCACCGTCTCACCGGGCCGTATCCGCAGGTCCAGTTCGCGCAGAACCGGCTGATCGGGATCGAAACCGAAGGTGAGGGCATCGATTTCGATGCCGAGCGGCCCATCCGGAAGCTCGACCGGACGGTCCGGGTCGGCGATGACCGGCGCGGTGTCGATCACCTGGAACACCCGTTCGGCCGCCGCTCTGGTCAGCTGGGCCATGACGATCACCGACGAGAGGATGCGCGCGGTGCCGGTCATGACCGCGACGTACGCGGCGAACGCGACGAAGGTGCCGATCCCGATGCTGCCGTGCAGTGCGAGCAGCCCACCCAGCGCGATGACCGCGACCATGCCGAGTTGCGGAATCGTCGCGATCGTCGGTGCGAATCCGGCGTCGATCTTCGCCGCGCGCATCCGCTCCGCGAACAGCCTCCGGCCATGGCGTTCCAGCAGGTCGACCATCCGAGCTTCTTGACCGAAGCCCTTCACTACCCGCACGCCGGTCACCGTCTCCTCGACATGCTGGGCGAGGTCGGCGGCGCGCTGCTGCGCGGACCAGGTGGCCGCGTGCAGCCGCGGGCGCACTCGATACACCACCAGTCCGATCGCGGGCACCACCAGCAGTGCGACGGCGGCCAGTGGCGGCGAGAGCCAGATCATGACCGCGGCGGCGAGAACGAACTCCAGCAGCGCCATGCCCGACAGCGGGGCCATCGCCATCAGGCCTTGGACCAGCTGGAGATCGGTGATCGACCGGGACACCACCTGCCCGGTGCGCAGGGTGTCCTGTCCGATGCCGTCCAAGCGCTGCAGCGAGCCGAGCAGATTCACGCGTAGCGCGTGCTGCACGTCCAAGGACAGCCGCCCGGCCAGCAAGCGCCGTCCGAATCCGGCCGCTGAGCGGCTGACGGCCAGCACCAGGAACAGGCCCGCGACCGCGCTGATCGCCGCAGTGTCACCCACACCGGCCGCGTCGATGGCCTTCTTGGTCAGCAGCGGCCCGGCCGTCTCGATGACCGCGCCACCGAGCACCGCCGCCCCGATCCCGGCCAGCACCGCGCGGTGCGGCCGGCACTCGGCCCACAGCCTGCGTATCCATCCCGGTCTGCCGCCCCCGTCCATGTCGACCGCTCGCCCCCTTTGTCGTCCCGCGTTCCTCATCGACGGTACCGACACCCACCGACACCTACTTGTTCCCCGCCGGGGCTCGCGTCACAGGTCGCGGGTGCGCAGGCTCCACCAGCTGGCGGCGCCCGAGCCGATGGTCCAGAGCAGCAGGACCACGACGGCGGCCGGGGTGGGCGCGAGGAAATCGCTGTCGGGGAAGGAGCCGACGGCCACGGTGCCGACGGTGGCGGAGACGGGCAGGAGGGTCACGATGCCGGGGATACCGAGTCCCTGCGCGACAAGCCACAGCAAGGGCTCGCCGATCACGACCCAGCCGAGCAGCAGCGCTACCGCCCTGGACGAGGAGCGCATCAGGATGCCCGCGCTCGCGCCGATCAGCGACCAGCAGACCACCGCGAGCAGACCGCCGCCGAGCACGGCGAACAACTCCGCGGTGACGGTGATCTTGTGGCGACCGACGCCGAACAGGCCGCCAAGCGCGACCAATTCCACCGCCACCGCCGCCGCTAGCGCACAACACCCGATGACCAGGAACTTCGCGGCGGCCAGGCGGTCGCGGTCGGCGGTGAACAGCACGCTCACCGGCATCGTGTGGTACTGGTACTCGGCGCCGGTGCCAACCGCGCCGAAGACGGCGGCCGCCAGCGCGACCACGGCGAGACCGACGTAGAGCCCGATCGTCGCCGCGCCGGTGGCAGGCTGCCCGCGCGGGTCCGGCGGCCCGGCCAGGCTCGCCGAGGCGATGCTCGCGATCAGCGCGATGGCGAGTACGAGGCCAGCGAGCACCTGGCCGCGCGGCATCGTGACGACCTTGCGGATCTCGGAGTTGACGTTCGGCACCAGGTCCGCGGGCAGGATGGCGATCATCGTGGAATTCCGTAGGGCATCGAAGACGGTTGCTGGGTGCCGGGCGCGGCGAGGCCGGGATAGTGCGGCGCGGGCGCGGCCGTGGGTTTGGTCAGCGACGCGAGCACCCGGTCGGGGTGGATGGGGTCGGGGATGATGTTGTCGATCCGCACCTTCGCCGCGGTGGCCGCAGCCCTGATCTGCGCCTCGGTCGCCTCGGCGACGGCGAGGCGACCGTCGGGGCGGATCACCGCGTCGGTAAACCCTTGTGCCGCAAGCATGGTCGCCAGCGCGATGGGCGGGGACGCTGTGACCACCAGCCGATCCGGATGTCCGCGCCGCAGCCGCGCCGGGCTGCCCTGGTACACGACCGCGCCCTCGTTCAGCACGATCAGGTGGTCCGCGCCGGGCAGCACCGCGGCGAGACTCTCGCTGGACAGCAGAGCGCTGCCGCCACGGCGGGTGTGCCTGCGCAGAAACTCCTGCAACCAGCCGCGTTCGGCGGCCTCGAGTCCGTCCATCGGATCGTCGAGCACCAGCAGCGGTGGATCGCCGAGCAGCGCGGTCGCCAGCGCCAGCCTGGTCTGCTGCCCGATCGACATGGCGCCGCACTTCGTCGCGGCGTGCTCGTCCAGCCCGACGAGCTCGAGCACCTCGCCCACCCGCGCGTCCACGACGCCCGCCGCGGCCGCATAGATCAGCAGGTGATCCCGGGCCGTCCGAGCCGGATGCAGTCCGCGCGGGGCGAGCACGGCGCCGACGCCTCGCGCGGAAGGCGCGGCGTCGGGGCGCGCCGAACCCGGTCCACCCACCGACGCGGTGCCGGAAGTAGGGGCGATGAGGCCGAGCAGCGCCCGCAGGACGGTGGTCTTGCCCGCGCCCTGCGGACCGACCAGCGCCGCGGTGGTGCCGGCGGGCACGGTGAAGCTGGCGTCCGTCACGGCGCTCGTCAGGTCGTACCGCTTGGTCAATCCCCGGACCGCGAACGCGACCGGACGTCCTCCAGAGGGCGTGCGGCGGACGCTCATCGTGGCGTGGCCGGAGGTTGCGGCTTCACCGGGTCGATCGCGGTGAGCGGATCGGCGTCGACGATCAGGTGCCGGTCGGCGGGCCAGGTGCCCGGTGGTGGCCCGAATGCCTTGCGCGCGTTGGTGATCGTGGTCTTGCCGAGCGCGCGGTTGCCCGCACCGCCGATCACGGCGCCGATGCCCGCGGGCAGCACCTTGCCCGCCATCAGCGCGGCGCGCTTGGTGATGAACCGCACGATGAACCGCTTCAGCAGCGAATCGTTCATGCTCGACAGCCCGGGGATCCGGTTGGCGAACACGGTGCCCCAGTTCTTCGCGGAGGTGCCGACGGTCTTCTGCACGATCTCCATGCCGCTCTCGCCGAGCACCACCGCCAGCACCAATGCCCTGCGCTGCTCCTGATTCTCCGGCGAAATGCCGTGCACCGCGGCCACCGCGAGGGTGAACACCGCCGACGCCTCCATGAAGAAGGTGGTCTCCGCGCTCACCGCGGCGACCGCAGCAATGGTTCCGACACCGGGGAGCGCGGCGGTCGCGCCGACCGCACTACCGCTGCCGGTCACCGCGAGCAAATATTGCTTCTCCAGCCGCTCGATGATCCGGGCGGGGTTTTCCTCGGGATGGGAGCGTCGGATCCGGTCCACGTACTTGGCGACCGCGGGCGCCTGCAGGCGGGACCCGGTATCGAGCAGCTCGACCACCGTCTTCTCGAACGCGCCTTTGAGCATCGGCGGCATCCTCCTCTTCCGGTCTCCTGGATTGAACTGTATGGCACCGGTTGCCGTCAGCTCGTCATGACAACGAAGTACCCAGCCGGATCGGTTCCACTAGGCGGCTGCCTCGCCTCCGCTCGGCCCGGCGCGGGCTATGGACGGACTTCGTCCGGCTGCGTCTTGTTCTGCGGCTGCCTCTGCCTCCGCTCGGCCCGGCGCGGGCTACGGACGGACTTCGTCCGGCTGCGTCTTGTTCTGGGGCTGCCTCTGCCTCCGCTCGGCCCGGCGCGGGCTACGGACGGACTTCGTCCCGCTGCGTCTTGTTCTGCGGCTGCCTCTGCCTTCGCTCGGCCCGGCGCGGGCTACGGACGGACTTCGTCCCGCTGCGTCTTGTTCTGCGGCTGGGTCTGCCTTCGCTCGGCTCGGCGCGGGCTATGGACGGACTTTGTCCGGCTGTGTCTTGTTCTGCGGCTGGGTCTGCCTTCGCTCGGCCCGGCGCGGGCAATGGACTGACTTCGTTCGGCGGTGCTCGCTATGCGGGGCTATGCACTGCGGGTACGCGTTCGGCCAACGGTGGCGGGGGCGGCGGGGTTCCGTCGCCGAACGGACTGCCGCCGAGGGTCTCTCTGCCGTGTGGGGTCAACCAGTTCGCCAGATCGGGCCCCTTCGGGACGATTCCGGTCGGATTGATATCCCGGTGCACCACGTAGTAGTGGGTCTTGATCTGCTCGAAATCGATGGTGTCGCCGAAGCCGGGGGTTTGGTACAGATCGCGCGCGTACGCCCACAGCACCGGCATCTCGCTGAGTTTGGACCGATTGCACTTGAAATGCCCGTGGTAGACGGCGTCGAAGCGCACCAGCGTGGTGAACAGCCGCACGTCGGCCTCGGTGATCGTGTCGCCGACCAGATAGCGTTGCGCGGCAAGGCGTTCCGAGAGCCAGTCCAGCCGGTTGAAGAGCCGGTCGTAGGCGGTGTCGTAGGCGTCCTGCGCGCCGGCGAACCCGCACCGGTAGACGCCGTTGTTGACGTCACGGAACACGGCGAGGTTCACCTGGTCGATCTCCGCGCGCAGCGCTTCGGGGTACAGCCGCGGCGCGCCGGGCCGGTGGTAGTCGGTCCATTCGGTTGAGAAGTCCAGTGTGATCTGCGCGTAGTCGTTGGTGACGACCTGGCCGGTCGGCACGTCCACGATGGCGGGCACCGTGATGCCGCGCGGATAGTCCGGGAACCGGGCGAGGTAGGCATCGCGCAACCGGGGGATGCCGAGCACCGGGTCGACCCCACCGGGATCCAGGTCGAAAGTCCAGCTGAGTTTGTCGTGCGTCGGACCGCACAGGCCGAGCGTGAGCACCTGATCGAGGCCGAGCAGACGGCGCACGATCAAGGTGCGGTTCGCCCACGGGCAGGCCCGAGCCGCGACGAGCCGGTAGCGCCCTGCCTCGACCGGATAGCCCTCGCGGCCGTCGGCCGTGATCCGGGTGGTGATGTAGTTCGTGTCCCTCTTGAACTCGCCGGGCTCGACGTAGGAACCGTTTTCGCTGGCCGACTTGGTCACCTGGACAGTTTCGCAGATCGAAGTCCTAGTGGGCGCTGTCTGTCGTAGTCCGTCTTCAGCCCCGCGCATGGCCGGAGCGAAGGCGGAGTACGCACAGAGGACGCGGTCGGACGTAGTCCGTCTTCAGCCCCGCGCATGGCCGGAGCGAAGGCGGAGGTACGCCTAGGCTGACCGGATGAGTGAAACGAAGGCCACCCGCCTGGAACGCGACTTCACCGCGGGCGGCGCGGAGGTGGCGACCCTCACGTTCGCCCATCCGCCGCTCAACCTGTTCGATCGGGCGATGCTGGACGCGCTGATCGCCGACATCGCCGAGTTGTCGGCGCGACCGCCGCGCGCCGTGCTGCTGCGTGCCGAGGGCAAGGTGGTGTCCGGCGGCGTCGACGTGCACGTGTTCGACGGTCTGACCGCCGAGCAGGGCGCCGAGCTGTGGCGCACGCTGTTCGCCCAGATAATCCATCCGCTGGAGGCGCTGCCCTGCCCGGTGGTGTTCGCCGCGCACGGGCTGACGCTGACCGCGGCCTTCGAGATCGCGCTCGCCTGCGACATCCTGCTCGCCGCGCCGAAGGCGAAGTTCGGGTTGGTGGAGACCGTGGTCGGGCTGACGCCGTCCATGGGCGGCCCGCAGCGTCTCGCCGAGCGGGCCGGGTCGGGACGGGCCCGCGAATTCGTGATGACCGGCGATCTCTACGACGCGGCGACCATGGCCGAGTGGGGCGTGGTGAACGAGGTGCACGACGACGTCGACGCGGCGGCCGAGGCGCTGACCCACCGGCTGGCGGACGGCCCGACCAAGGCGCACGCGGCGACGAAGCAGATCATCGAGGCGTGGCGTTCCGGCGGTGTGGCACATGCGGATTCGGTGACCCCGGAGGTATCCGGCGTCCTGTTCGAGACCGACGATCTCAAAGGCGCCGTGCGCAGCTTCCTCGAGGTGGGTCCGGGGAAGGCCGGCTACACCGGGCGGTGACAGGTAGGACACGTTCGTCGCCTATCCCAGCAAAATTGTGACCCGAGTCATATAGTCGCAGGTGCCTGCTCACTCGAGGCGCGCGGAGGACGAATGTCGCAGTTTCTCGTCGAATACCCCCTGACCGGCCCGCATGCCTGGGATAACCCGCTAGCCAGGGGCGCAGACGGTGTGCTGCGCTACGGGAACCTCACGCCAGCGCTCACCGAACTCTTGGATCTGCAGGTCCACGCGTTTTCCAACCGCGAAGCGGTGGTGGAGATCGGTGGCCCGCGCCTGACCTACCGGGAGCTGTGGCACGCCGCCTCCCGGATCGCCGGCGGCTTGCAGGAGCACGGCATCGGTTACGGCGATCGGGTCGCCGTGCACATGCCCACTGGCGCGCGCTGGGTGCAAACCTTCCTCGGCGCTCTGCTCAGCGGCGCGGTGCCGGTGCTGGTGCACGACGGGTTGCCCGAGGCGGTGGCCGAGCGCGTGATCACCGACAGCCGTGCGGATTTCGTGCTCGGTCGGGCGGGCGGCGAGACCGAACTGCCCGATGGCGCCGCCTACATCGATGACGGTGCGGCGCTGAGCGATCTGGCGCTGCTGTGCTACACGAGCGGCACCTGCACGCCCAAGGGCGTGGAGCTGACCAACGAGAACCTGCTCTCGGCGGTCCGCTCCATGGTCGCCGCGCTGGATCTGCCGACCGATGGCCTGCGCAACCTGGTGCTGCTGCCGTTGGCGCACGCCAGCGGCTGTGTCGATCAGCTCTTGCCGACCTTCGCGGTCGGTGGCACCGTTGTGCTCGCCAGGGACACCTGTGGCATGGCCGAAGCCATCGCGGCCGAGCGGATCGACATGGTCTCCGCGACGCCGCGGATCTTCGCGGGCTTATTGCCCGAGCTGGCTGAGCTGCGCGCCGATGGGCTGTGCACCGAGGGCGTCGTGCGGATCAGCAAAGCCGGTCACCGTGCCGAACGCGCCGCGGCGCGGATCACTCCCGTGGACCTGACGGCCGAACTGCACGGCGTGTTCCCGGCCGCTCGGCAGTGGTCGGTCTGGGGCGCGACCGAGACCAGCGGCATCGGCCTCGCGGTGGACGACGCCGAGCAAGCAGCGGACCACTCGGACGCGGACGCGGTGCTCGGATTCCCGTTCGGCGGTACGGAATTGGCGCTGTGGGGGCCGAAGGCAACGGCAGGGCACGGCGAACTGCTGTGCCGCGGGCCGAACGTCACGCCACGCTATTGGGACGACCCCACCACCACCGCGGCGCGCTTCACCGGAACCTGGTTCCATACCGGCGATCAGGTGACGATCGGCGCCGACGGCCTGGTGCGAAGGGGAGTGGTGCCCGCCGAGTGAGCCGCGCTCACTCCAGCATGCGCGTGCGCAGGCGCGTGAGCAGTTCGGGCGTCAGGCCGACAGTCGCGAGGTAGCCGGGCAGATCGCCGTGCAGTTCCCGCATCGAGGTCGTGGCGATCTCCAGGTATTCCTCGCGGACGCCGAGCAGGTCGACCGAGACCTCCTCGCCGCCGAGCAGTTTCGTCGTCATCAAGGAGCGCAGCGCGGGGATGGCCCCGTTGCTCTCCAGGTAGTCGGCCCGCACCTCCGCCTCGGTGACGCCGACCGCGCGCAGCAGTGTCGCGACGGCCCACCCGGTGCGGTCCTTGCCTGCCGCGCAGTGCACCAGCACGGCGCCCGCACCGCGCACGATGGATTCGGCGAGCGCGGCGATGGCGGCGTGCGCTTCGGGCAGCGCCGGGAACATCCGGTAGACCTCGAGCATGTGCGTGTAGGCGGTGCGCGCGGTCGCCTCGTGGGGCGGCGCCTCGGCCATTCTGGAGTCGAACGGCGTGATGGTCAGCCGGACGTCCTCGGGCAGCCGGTCGGCGCCGATGTGCGCGATCTCGCGGTGTCCGCGCAGGTCGTGCACATCGGTGACGCGCAGTTCGCGCAGCGCGGCGTGACCCGCCTCGTCGAGTCCGCTCAGTTGGGCCGAGCGCAGCAGCACCCCGGGGCGGACCTTGGCGCCGTCCTCGGTGCGCAGGCCGCCGGTATCCCGGAAGTTGAACGTGCCGGAGAGGAAGTACTGATCGGCGGGTGGCGAGAGAGTCACCGATCCAGGCTATCGGCACCACGGAACGAAAACATGTCGGTCGCGGATCGGACCACACATGATGAGCTGCCCGATCTGGTCGGTTTCAGTGTGCGGTTCGTCACAAAATTTGGGACGCCGAGCGTTTGAACCGTAACCTTTTCTACGGTCTGCCGGATGGCGGGAGGCTCCGAGATCGCCCGTCATGGCGGGAATTCGGGGCGACACGAGGTGATCGCATCCCGATCGCGGTTGGGTAACAAAACATTCTTTCAGTCTGAAACTACCCACCGAATCCGTTTCTAAACCCGGAAAAACCTCTAACATTGATGCACGTTGGACCGGGCAGCGCGGGTTTTCCAGAAGTTGCCCGCCATGTTCAGCGAGTCGCGCCGACCGAGGTGCGTGAGTTCTTTCGCCTAGGGAGTCGTCGTTGAGCGCAGGTGGAGAAGTAATTACGAAGGATCGGCTGCGGCCTGCTATACGCGAGGCGGTCGAAGAGGCAGCGGCCACGCTCGATTACACCGGGGTTCGCGCGCTGCGGGTGCTGCTGCACGCCGGGGTCAGTGCGTACTGGCCCTTGATCGCAGCCGCTCCGTCCAAGCACATCAGAGCATACGAAGCGGCCGTGCAGCTGCTGCGCGCTCGCTGGGACATGCGGACCGACCGCGTCGCCGACCCGATCGCGTCGGCGGCCTACCAGGGCATGGAAACCGAGGTCGCCGCGTTCCTGGAGCTGTGCACCGAGCGGTCGGGCACGCAATGGCTCGAACCGGTGGAGTCGATCTCGGCCTATGTTGTCTCGCTCGTCCGAGGCGCCGTTCTGCGCTGGCTGGCTGACTGTAACGACGAGGCCATGCTGGTGGTGCTGGATGACCTGGTCGGCGCCATGGCCGCGAAAGGGACCGACCGGTAGCACACCGGAAGTACTGGACGATCGACCAGTTTGATGGTTGAGTTGTCCTGGTGACCGAGACGTCGCCGATCCCGGGCCTGCACGCGGCCACCGCCGAGCTGGACCCGCCCTTGGCCGCCCTCGACCTGGCCGCGCTGCGCGCCAACGCCGCCGACCTGGTGCGTCGCGCTGGCGGTGTCCCGATGCGGGTGGCCAGCAAATCCGTGCGCTGCCGCGCCGTTCTCGCCGAAGTCCTCGGCACGGATCTCACCGCCGCGGGCGGCTTCGCGGGCATCATGTCCTACTCCCTGCGTGAGGCCATCTGGCTGGTGCGGCACGGGGCCCGAGACGTCCTGCTCGGCTATCCCAGCGTGGACCGGGCCGCGCTGGCGGAACTGGCCGCCGACGACATCCTGCTGCGATCGATCACGCTCATGATCGACGACATCGCTCAACTCGACCTGATCCGCGCCGCCCTGGGCACCGACCGCGCGCACCCCCGGGTCTGTTTGGACGTGGACGCCTCCCTGCGGATCGGCCCGCTGCATCTCGGGGTCCGCCGGTCCCCGGTGCGCACGCCGCAGGAAGCGGCCGCCCTGGCGAGCGCCGCGCTGCGTCGTGGCTTCGACGTGGTGGGCGTGATGACCTACGAGGCGCAGATCGCCGGGCTGCCCGACGCGAGTGCCGCGGTGCGGTTGGTGAAGCGGGTGTCCGCGGCGGAGATCGCCAAGCGGCGGGCGAAAGTGCTCGACGCGGTCCGCTCGGTGACCGGCAAGCTGGAGATCGTCAACAGCGGCGGCTCCGGATCCATCGAAGTCAGCGTCGCCGACCCGGACGTGACCGAGGTGACCGCCGGCTCCGGCCTGTACGTGCCGACGCTGTTCGACCACTACCGATCGTTCACCCCGAGGCCCGCACTCTACTTCGCCACGCCCGTGCTGCGGCGGCCCGCGCGGAAGATCGCCACCGTCTTCGCGGGCGGCTACATCGCCTCCGGCCCGGCTGGGCCGTCTCGCGTGCCGAAACCGGTGTGGCCCAGCGGATTGAAGCTGCTCGGCACCGAAGGCGCGGGAGAGGTGCAGACACCGCTGTCGGGCGCCGCGGAACTGCGGATCGGTGATCGGGTGTGGTTCCGGCACGCGAAGGCCGGTGAACTGTGCGAGCGGTTCGATACGGTGTATCTGGTCGACACCGACGGCTCCCGCGTCGCCGTGCCGACCTACCGCGGCGAGGGTGTCTGCTTCGGCTGACCGCTGTCCGCCAGCCGCAGGAATGCGCCCAGGTCGGCCAGTTCCTCCACGGTGGCGGGCAAGTACTCGGTGAGCAGTGGGGACCGGATGATGATCGCCCTCCACATGGCCCGGCACAGCGCGGCGCGGATCAAGCCGCGCGACAACAGCGACGGCATGCCGTAGGGGGCGTCGGCGGGGCTGGAGGTGGTCATCGAAAGCAGCACCACCGCCGCTTCCCTGCCGCGGAACCGATCCGGCGTGCCCACCAGCACGTCTTCGATCTTGGCTCGGGCGAGCATGGTCCGTATCCGCGCGACCTGCGCGGCGTACGGCGCGATCACGAAGATGTCGTGCGGGTGCAGCCTGCGCGTCGTCGCGCCGATCGTCCAGGACATGCCGAGCAGCGCGCGGACCCGGCGCACCACCTCGCGTGCCTCGGCGGGCGAGGTGGTGGCATTGCCGTAGTGGTCGACCAGGACGGTGTGCACGCCGGGCTCCTCGGCGTCCAGATGCCGTGCCAGCGTGACGGTTTCATTGGACCGCAGGCGTCCGTCGTAGTACAGCCGGGAAATGGGTTCGCACACCGCGGGATGCATGCGCCAAGTGCGGTCCAGGAAGTAGCCGCGCTCGGCGGGCAGGGTCTGGCGGCCCTCGGTCAGCCAGCCGAGCACCGATTCGCCGACCGGAGCAGGGTGGGTGCCGCGCGGGGTGGACGGCACCGGATCGCCGAGCAGCAGCAGGTTGCGCGCGCTCGCGGCGACGGCCACGGTTTCGGCCAGCGCGAAGCGGCCGGCGTCGGCGACCACGAGCAGGTCGAGACCCTCGCGCGGCACCAGATCGTCGTTGGCGAAATCGGCTGGAGTGCCGCCGAGTACGCAGCCGCTGATCGCGTTGTCCAGGAAACGCGGGTAGCGGGCGGCGTCGATCACGGCCCACTCCGGGGCGAGAGCCGCCGCGTCCTTCTTGGCGACCAACTCCGGCAGCACGCCGACTCGCACGATCGCGTCGAGCAGGTTCTCCACGGTCGCGTGGTCCTGCGCCACGATGCCGATCCGCCAGTTGTGCCGGGTGACCAGGCGCTCCAGCACCCGGGCCGCGGTCGAGCTCTTCCCGGTCCCCGACGGTCCCTGCACCGCGACGTACGAGCGGTCCAGCGCGCGCACCGCGGCGGTGATCGCGGCCGCGTGGTCGCCGTGCACCTCGGGCAGCCTGGCGCCGCCGTGCAGCCGGGGCGGGCGGCGCGTGAGAATGTCGAAGATTGCCTCCCGGGGCGAGTCCGGCAAGGTCATGAGCAACTGCTGCGCCGCGAGTTCGACCGCCAGTTCGGCGTTCTCGTCCCACGCGGGTAGGCCGGGTGCGATGGCGGTCGGCAGCTCGTCGTAGGGTTCGCAGCCTTCGGGCAGCAGTTCCTCCAGCCGGACGGTGTCGTCGAACTCGGTGTCCACCGAGCAGCCGAGCACCGTCGCCGTCGCGGTGGCCCGCCGGCCGACGGTGGTGACCATGCCCACGGGTGGCGGGGGGTCGTAGAAGGTGTAGACGGTGGTGCCGGGGGCGAGGACGCTCGGCCCCGCGGCGCCGCTCGAGCCGGTTCCGATCCGGCCGGTCAGCGTCAGATACCGCCGCATGGCCGGGCGGTCGGGGCGGCGATGCCATTTGGTGTCCACCGTGCCCCAGTCGGCGACCAGAACCCCGGCCGCATCGGGCCATTCGTCCACCGGGTGGCTGAGCCGGTCGGCATGTGCCCACAACAGCGGCTGCCGCTCGCGCCGGTGATAGCCGAGCGCGGCGGCCATCAGAGCCGACGGGTGCAGCGGAACACCGAGTCCCGCTGCGTATTCCGCGAGGGCAGCCTCCAGTGACGACGGCCGGGACGGCGGCATGAGATCGGGCTCGCCCGGGACGGTGTGCAACGAACTGGCTCGGGTCCGCGGACTCGACACGGTCCTCACCTGGATCGCGTCCCGACGCGATGACGGGTTCAGCAAGCACATGGGTAACTCGCCGGGTACGTCCAGGGTTCGAATGGCATTCGACGCGGGACCTGAACACAATTCCCGGGTCACTCGACTGGTACGGTCTGAAGACGCGGAGAGGCGGTGGAGTTCGATACGCTGCCCGGAACCACAGTCGAGCAGCCAATCACGCAGCCGCAGTACGGTGTCGGTGTCGCTCGCATCGGGCGAATGCTCCGCATCGGGCCACAGTTGTTGCAGCGTGCTCAGGTCGTAGGACGGCTCGCCGATGATCATCGCGTTGCGGAGGACCGGGTACAGGTCGACCAGGACACCCGCCCGGAGCAATTCGTCCACGAACTCCTCGCCGATGCCGTGCCGCCCGATGCAGCGCAGCAGCGCCGTGCGCACCGCCGAGGTGTAGTGGTAGATATGCAGATCCGGATACATCCGCCGCCGCTGGGCCAGATAGTCGAGCACCTGCCCGAGCGCGCGGCGTTCTGCGGCGCCGTCGAGCTCGTCCGTGCCGAACGGCCAACGCAGCGACAGGTGCACAATGTCCGGTCCGCCGATCTCGACCGTGCGGGGCACCCGTTCGCCGCCCTCGATGGTGAGCGCGAGGTCGCCGGGGGAGGACGGTGGCAGCGCGCCGAGCGCGGTCGCGTCGGTCAGCGTGTACGTGGGCGCACCCGAATCTTCACGTCGCAGTTGGGTTTCCGCTTGGCGGCGCAGCGCTGTGACGGCGCGCGCCGGCACATCCGGTACCGCGACCTCGGCGGCGGCCAGCCGATCAATGGTGCTCACTCCGGCTTCGCGCAGACGAGCGCGGATCGCCGATGGCATGCCGGCCACCAGCAGCAGATCGCGCGCGGCCGAAAGGGCGGCGGTACAGGTCCGGCAGCGGCCGCAGGCGAGATAGCGAGGGTCGCCCCACTGGACCGGCAGCAGTTCGCCGAGTTTCTCGTCCACGATGCGCTCCACCCGGCGCCTGCGTGCGCGGCACACCGGAAGGAGCTCGCTCAGCGCTTCGGCGGTGCTCTCCGCACCGAGGTGCAGCCGGACGAACGGTGCGGTCAGCGCGCCCGAATGGTCCAGTGCCGCAGCACAGGCGGCGAGCTCGAGCGCGGCGCCCACTCGATCGGCCGCCGTGGGCACGACACCGTGCACGGTGTAACGGACTCGGTGTTCCGCGCGTACCAGAAAGTCGCAGGAGCTATGGAATCGACCGTCGAAGAAAGTCGCGCCGTGAACGACGTGTGCGCCCGCGCGCAGGGCTGCGATGGTGTCGGTGTGCGCGGCCGTCAGCGCCGCGACCTGCTCGGCCGGGCCTCCCGAGTCGTCCGGTGGCCGGTCGATCTGCACCACCGCGCCGGCGAAGCGGGCACGGTAGTCGGCGAGGTGGCGTTGCCGAACACCATCGATTCTGTGTTCGAGTTCGGACGCCGGTGCGGCGGTGCCGGGTTCGGCCGGGAGGGTGCCCAGTTCGGTGTCGAGGGCGCGCAACACTGCGAACTCGCAGTGCGCTGCGCGCACGAGATCGACGGCGGTGCAGACGACACGATCACCGAAAACGAACAAACGCGGCCCTCCTGTGTCTTCGCGGGACACCCGCTGCCGCGTGCGCCTCGTTACGCACCGACGGCAACACTGTAGCTAGGCGGCTGCCTCGCCTGCGCTCGGCCCGGCGCATAAGCGGCTGCTCGAGCCTGCGCTCGGCCCGGCGCATGAGCGGCTGCTCGAGCCTGCGCTCGGCCCGGCGCGGGCTGTGGACGGACTTCGTCCGGCTGCGTCTTCTATGCGGCTGCCTCGCCTGCGCTCGGCCCGGCGCGGGCTGTGGACGGACTTCGTCCGGCTGCGTCTTCTATGCGTCTACCTCGGGCGTACCCTCCCCGGTTCAGGAGCGTGGCTTACGGCGCTCCGGTCGCTTGACGCCCTCGCGCTCCCTGCGCGGGCCACGGGTGAACGAGCGATGCTGCGGCGGACCCGAGTCCAGCTGCAACTGGATCAGCACACCACTGATCCTGGTGCGCCGCAATGCCTCCAGCGTCTCCGCGGGCAGTTGCGCGGGCAGCTCCACGAGGCTGTGGTCGGGACGGATGCTGATGTGCCCGAAATCGCTGCGGCGCAGGCCGCCTTCGTTGGCGATGGCGCCGACGATCGCGCCGGGCACCACGCGATGGCGCTTGCCGACGCTGATCCGGTAGGTCGCCAGCTCGGTTCCGCTGACGCGGTGCTGCGAGCCGCCCCGGTCCTCGTCGAACCGCCGGGAGGGCCGCTCGCGTAGCGTCCGGTCGCGCTGCGGCCGCTCGACCGGCTCCGGCTCGGGTTCCATGAAGAAGTTGTCGCCGTCGTGCGAGCCGATCGCCAGCGCCGCCGCGATATCGGCCAGCGGAATGTTGTGCTCGGCCTCGTAGTCCTCGATCAGCTTGCGGAACAGCGTCAGATTCGACGAGGTGAGGTTCTCGGTGATGGTGTCGCCGAACTTGGTGACGCGCTGGGCGTTGACGTCTTCCACGCTGGGTAGCTGCATTTCGGTCAGCGGGTGCCGGGTGGCCCGCTCGATCGACTTGAGCAGGTGCCGCTCGCGCGGCGCGACGAACAGCAATGCCTCGCCGCTGCGTCCGGCGCGGCCGGTGCGGCCGATCCGGTGCACGTAGGACTCGGTGTCGTGCGGAATGTCGTAGTTGACCACGTGCGAGATCCGCTCCACGTCCAGTCCGCGCGCGGCGACGTCGGTGGCGACCAGGATGTCGAGCGCACCGGACTTCAGCTGGCCGATGGTGCGCTCGCGCTGGTTCTGGGCGATGTCGCCGTTGATCGCGGCGGCGGAAAAGCCCCTGGCGCGCAGTTTTTCCGCGAGCTCTTCGGTGGCCTGCTTGGTGCGGACGAAGATGATCATCGCCTCGAACGACTCGACCTCGAGCACCCGGGTGAGCGCGTCCAGCTTGCGCTGATGCGAGACCTGCACCCAGCGCTGGGTGATGTTGGTGGCCGTCGAGGTCTTCGCCTTGACCGTGATCTCGACCGGATCGTGCAGGTACTGCTTGGAGATCTTGCGGATCGCGGCGGGCATGGTCGCGGAGAACAGCGCCACCTGCTTGTCCGTGGGTGTGTCGGCGAGGATGCGCTCGACGTCCTCCTGGAAGCCCATCTTGAGCATCTCGTCGGCCTCGTCGAGCACCAGGTACTGCAGCTGCGACAGGTCGAGCGTGCCCTTCTCCAGGTGATCGATGACCCGGCCCGGCGTGCCGACCACGACGTGCGCGCCGCGGCGCAGGCCGGACAGCTGGACGCCGTAGCTCTGGCCGCCGTAGATGGGCAGCACGTGCAGGCCGGGGATGTGCGCGGCGTAGCGGCCGAACGCCTCCGCGACCTGGATCGCAAGCTCGCGGGTCGGGGCCAGCACGAGGGCCCGCGGGCTCCGGCCGGTGACCTCGAGTCCCATCAGGATCGGGATGGCGAAGGCGGCGGTCTTGCCGGTGCCGGTCTGCGCGAGACCCACGACGTCGGCGCCGGAGAGCAGCGGGGGAATCGTCGCCGCCTGGATCGGCGAAGGCGATTCGTAACCGACGTCGGCGATGGCCGCGAGGATGCGGTCATCGATCCCGAGATCGGCGAAGGACGGGCCGTCTTTGTCCCTGTCGTCGTCGCCAGGAACGCTGTCGACCTGATTGGTGCTCATTGACCAGGAGTTTACTGCCTCGTGCTGGTCGTCCCGGCCACCGCCCCAATACGGTGAGACCTATGCAACTGGACGACTCGCCCGCGCATCAGGATCGGACGCCGGAACAGCTGGACGTGGCGGTCGTCCAGTTCGCCCCCTCGACCGATCCCTCGGCCAACCTCGCCGCGCTGCGCGAACACGTGCGCACGGCCCGCGAGCGCGGGGCGCGCGTGGTCGTCGCGCCGGAATACTCGATGTTTGCCGTGACCCGGCTCGACGAGCGGGTCGTGGCCGTCGCCGAGCCGCTGACCGGCCCATTCGTCACCGGCCTCGGCGATATCGCACGCGAGTTCGGGGTGTTCCTGGTCGCCGGGATGGTGGAGCAGGTCGCCCCGGGAGGTGACCGTATCCGAAACACTCTCGTCGTGCTCGGACCCGATGGCGTCCTGGTTACGTGCTACCGGAAGGTGCACCTCTACGACGCCTTCGGGCACCTCGAATCCGACGTGGTCGAGCCGGGCGCGATCGAGACGCCCGCCACATTCCTGGTCGGTGATGTGACATTCGGCATGCAGACCTGCTTCGATCTGCGCTTCCCCGAGGGCGCGCGCCGGGTGGCCGCCGCGGGTGCGCAGGTGCTGCTGTTGCCCGCGCAGTGGATTCCCGGGCCGGGGAAGGTGGACCAGTGGAGCACGCTGGTGCGCGCGCGTGCCATCGAGAACACGGTCTACGTGGCCGCCGCCGATCAGGCCGCGCCCCGGGGTTCGGGCGCCTCGATGATCGTGGACCCGACCGGCGCGGTGCTCGCCGAACTGGGTGACGAGCCGGGTGTGCTGACCGCCGGAATAGACCTCGCCTACCTGAGCAAGGTGCGCGTCACCAACCCGAGCCTCGCGTTGCGCAGATTCACGATCACCGAGCGCGGACCGGAGTAGCGTTCGGATCGATGGTCTACACCGATCGGGCCTCGGCCGGTCGCGCGCTGGGTGCGTATCTGGAACACCTGCGGGCGTCGAACCCGCTGGTGCTCGGCCTGCCGCGCGGCGGGGTCCCGGTGGCCGCCGCGGTGCGCGAGGTGATCGGCGGTGATCTCGACGTCCTCCTGGTCCGCAAGCTGGGTGTGCCGTGGCAACCGGAGCTGGCCATGGGCGCCGTCGGCGAGGACGGTGTGCGGGTGCTCAACCCGGATGTGCTGGCGCACACGGGGGTATCGACGCAGCAGGTGGCTTCGATCGAGGCTCGCGAGCGCGCCGAGCTGGAACGGCGCAAACAGATGCTGCGCGGGGATGCCCAACCGATCCCGCTGGAGGGCCGCACCGTGGTGATCGTCGACGACGGGATGGCGACCGGCGCCACCGTCGTGGCCGCCTGCCGGGTCGCGCGCCTGCACCAGCCCGCACGGGTCGTGGCCGCGATCCCGGTCGCCTCCACGGAGGCGATGCGCCGAGCCGAGGCCGAGGCCGACGAGGTGGTCTGCCCGTGGGTGCCACGCTCGCTCGGCGGTGTCGGTGGCGCCTACCGTGACTTCCATCAGCTCGGCGACGCCGAGGTCACCGCGCTGTTGTGCTGACGCTCAGAGTTCCGCGATGCCCTTGCGGTGGCGCTGCGCCAGGTCCGCGTAGAAGCCGGGGTTCAGCTGGACCCACACCTGGGCTTGGGTGCCCTCGATCGGGCGCTTGACCTCGGCGGGTGATCCCGCGGCGAGCACACCGTCGGGGATCTCGGCGCCGGGCGGGACCAGCGAATGCGCGGCGATCATGCTGCCCGCCCCGATCTTCGCCAGGTCCAGCACCGTGGTGCCGTTGCCGATGATGGTGTCGGCGCCGACCGTGGCCCCGTGGAACACGACGCTGTGCGCGATGGTCGCGCCGGAGCCGATCTCCATCGGCACGTCCGGCGGCACGTGCAGGACCGCGTTGTCCTGGATATTGGCGCGTTCCCGGATGACGATCGGCGCCAGGTCCGCGCGCAGCACCGCGCCGTACCAGATCGAGGCGCCCGCCTCGACCCGCACGTCGCCGATCAGCGTCGCGGTCGGGGCGATGAACGCCGACGGATCGACCTGGGGCCGTTTGCCTTCGAATTCATAGAGTGGCACTCGTACACCGTAAGCGGTCGGATCACGGCGTCGGCCCGATGCCCCGATCGGCCGTGTCGGCCCACGATGGCCGCCGCGTCGGGGTAACCCGGCGCCTGGATACGACGCTGCCGTGTCGGACGTGCGCTAAGCAGATGTCACACCGGCGGCCGGTACATCGTCACCTCGACAGACACGGAAAACGAAACTGTTGAAGGGAATGTGATTCCGATGACCACCGCTTATTACATCGTTGGTGTCCTGGCAGCCTTGTGGATCGGCTTCTCGGCCTACTCCATCGTCACAGGGCAGAAGTTCGTCGTGGAGCCTTTGGTGGAATACGGCGTACCGAAGTCCTGGTGGAACTGGCTCGGCTTGGCCAAAGGCGCCGGGGCGGTAGGCCTCGTAGTCGGCTTCTTCATCCCGGTCGTGGGCGTGGCCGCCGCCATCGGTCTCATCCTCTACTTCGCCGGTGCCGTTGTGACCACCCTGCGCGCTCGCTCCTACAAGACCACTCCGTTCCCTCTGCTGTACATGGCCCCGGCGATCGCCACCCTGGCTCTTCAGCTGGCCATCTGAACTCGAATCCGCGACTGCGCCAGCAGATTCCGGCCCGGGACGTATTCGTCCCGGGCCGGAATCTCGTTGCAGAGGAGTTCCATACCGAGCCTGGCCGTCGGGCGGTTCAGCGCTGAGCGTAGGCCGTTGACGTGCGTGCGGCCGCGGTGACCAGGGGGCGCAGTTGGGCGGCGAACCGCTCCGCGGTGACGGCGACGATATCGACGTCGGTGCCGGTGCGCACCGCGTATCGGCCGTCCGCGACGACGTCGATCCAGCACAGCACGCCGAACGGGCGCGGCTCGCCCGCGCCGCGGCGGGCGGAGACGACGATCTGGCCGATGCCTTCGCGCGGCTGTTTCAGCAACCTGCGGATCCGGGCCGGAGTGGACGGACCGGCGACCGGGACGGTCACCAGGTTGCGGCTGTCTTGGCCGACCTGCGCGAGGGGAGCCGTCAGGCGCGGGAGGTTGCCAGGGGCGTTTTCCGGCAGCATCGAAACCACCCGCGCGCACAGACTTTTCGAGCCGCCGACGAACAACCGCACATCGCCGCCGCGGTCGGGCGTCGCACCGGGGCGCTGCGCCGCGACCACCGCGACGTTCCCGGAGACGGCGCCGAGAATCCGGACCGGTCGCGCCGCCGCGCCGGGTGCGTCGCCATCTGTCGCCGATGCGGGGGGTGGCGTCAGCGGCCCGCCGTCCTCGCGCGGAGCGCAGGTGTGCGGGGCGGGGGCCGGATCACGCTGACCGAACACCTCGATCCGTAGGTCCGGCTGCGCGAGAACGCGCAGCGCCGCTTCCAGATCCGCGTCCAGCACCTGATCGCACCAATGCTCGAGCGCGGGCTGTTGCGCGGCGCGCTCGCCGGCGTCGCGGGCGGACAGGCGCACCGCGAGGGGATACGGGATTCGATCTCCGTCGGTGCGCGACCAAGCCAGCGCGAACTGGTCCGGGGTCAGCGTCCAGTTCACTCGTACTCGGCCCATTCGCCCAGCACGGGCGGCGTGGTCGGGTCGAGCGACCCGATGAGGTCACCGCCGTCGTCGGAGGGCTCCAGGAAGGTGGGGAGATCGTCCAGGTCGAACTCGTCGTCTTCGTCGTCGACGGAGACCGCCCGCGCGCCCGCCGCGTTCGCGGCCGGGCTCGCCCCCGAGCGCGGGGTGTCGGCCGCGGCCAGCGCACCGCCCATCAGACCGCCCACCGCGCCCGCGCCGAGGCCGGTGACCGCATTATTGCTGTCGTTGTCTTTGCGCCGCTCGTCACGCTTGCGTTGCTCCTCTGGTGGGAGCTGGCTGCCCGCGCCCGGCACGATGACCGACTCGTTGCCCACCGATGCGGGGGCGGTCGCCGGTCCGGATGAGCTCGCGGTGGGAACGGTGCGGATCCCGGACGCGGCCGGGACCGTCGAGGGCGGTGTGTCGGCGGCGGGCACAACCCGGGGAGTGGTCGTCGCCGGAGTATCGCCCGTGATCGTGGTACCCGCCTGCGTGACGCCTGCGGTGGTCGTCGTGGGGCTGTCCTCGGCGAGGACCCGGTCGGTTGGGGCCGCGCTCGGATCCGTCGTCCAGCTCGGGCGCTGCGGGGTGTGTTCGAGCGGAATCGACTGCGCGTCAGGCGAAATCGAGACGTTTGCGGCTACTTTGCTCGCCGGTGTGGCGGTGGATGGCGCAGGTGTCGGGTCGTCGTCCGCCTCATCGGGGAACGCGGGCACGTCGGTGCCGGTCCGGATGAATACGCCCGCGTAGATGTCATTCATCGCGCGCACGACATCCTGGCGTGCGTGCTCGCTCGCCTTCTGGCCCTCGACATTGCTGGTCGCCTGATCCGGATCGAGCAGCGCCGCACCGAGATCCGGCGTGCCGCCGGAAGGTTCGGACACCGCGGCACGCAGCGCCTCCGCCGCGTCGCCTGCCTGGCCGAGGCGTTGCGAGACCACGGCGAAGACGTCAGCGAGGTCTTGGCCGCTCTGCTCGAACACGCGCACCACGGCGTCCGCGTTCTCGGCCGCGGCGCCGCGCCAGCCGTCGGCGATGGCGGCGCGAATCGCGTTGTGCGCCTGGAATATCGCGTCGGCGAGATTGGCCGCGGCGTCGCCCCAGGCCTGCTGGCCGCCCGCCAGCACAGCGGGCTGCAGCAGCTGGACCTTGGCGTGGATCTCCGCGTGGGTGAGGTTGTCGAAGACCTCTACGTTCGGCGAGTACGCGGGGTCGGTGCGCCGATGGGTCGCCCGCTCACCGGCGCGCGGCATCTTACGCATGCGCCGCTCCCGTCACGTCGATCCGCTCGACCGCCATGGCCTGCGCCTGGTCGGCCTGCTGATACGCCGCGGCGGCGGCGCGGAAGGTCTGCGCGAGTTCCCGTGCCGCGGTGGCATATTCGCTCAGCCGGGCGATCGCGCCGTCGGCTTTGCGCTCGAAACCGTCGCGCAGTGCGTCACCCGAGGCGAATCCGCCGAAGCCGGGCAGCGACGTGGCCGCGCTCAAGATGCGGATCTGTGCCTCCACCTGGTCGGCGAGCTGCTCGTACTGGCGCGCGCACCGTTCGTGTGCGCCGTCGGCGACCAGTAGGCCGTCGATCCACAGTGAACCGTCGTCGACCGCACGGTTCAGTGCGGTGACGTCGATACCGGGCGCGGTGACCTCGGCGGGTGGCTCTCCGCCGAACCCGTTCTCCTGCGATGGCATCTGCCCGTCCCCCTTCCTCGTCCGAAGAGCGTGTTCGGTTTCAAGGATGCCGTGCCAACCCCACGACGACACCCTGTATCCAGTCCGCGATGTCGGCAGTGACCCGCGTGTGCACCGGCTCGTGCAGCAGGTCGTGCCCTGCGTCGGTGTACTGCCGTAAATCTACCGATTCGTGGCGGCTAGTCCATACCCTGATTGCATCGATCGGCGCGCGCCGATCGTCTACACCGTGCACCGCGAGCACCGGAAGTGCGCGTGGCAGTGGCGTTCCCGGCGCGCCGGGAACGCCGCCGCCCAGCGCGCGCTTCGGGACGCCGGACAGCACGAGTCCCGCCAGCTCATGTGGGGGGAGTGCGGGCCGCAGCGGGTAGTCCCGCGCGAAGGCGGCCGAATCCGGTATCGCCTCCCCCGAATCCGGCACCGCGGCGCCGAGCATGGCCAGTGCCGTGACCGCGCCGAGCGAGTGGCCCATCAGGATCACCGGCAGCCGCGGCTGGTCGGCCCGGACCAGCCCGACGAGGCGCGTCGCGTCGTCCACCAGCTCCGTCAGGGTGCCCGGCCGCTCCGGGTCGCCCTCGCTCAGTCCATGTCCGGAGGTATCCAGCGCCCATACCTCGGCCTCGGTGGGTCGCATCGCGCGGGCGAAGCGGTGATAATGCCCGGTGTTCTGACCGATGCCGGGTAGCAAGACCACCGTGCACAGCGGGTTTTCGATCGGCCACCGCCGATAGTGCATCCGGCCGCGCGCGCCGTCGAAGAATGGCATTCACCGATAGTGCCAAAGATCGTGTCGCGGATGGGACAGCACAATTTTTCGGTAAAGGCGGCTAAACTGCGCGGCGACCCGCCCCTTTCCCGAGCCGAGGTGCCCGTTGCGAACCATCTGCCGTCGAGGCGCCTGGGTCTTGTCCGCCGCCGCGGTAGCCCTTGCCGGTGCGTTCGCGCCGGTCGCCTCCGCGGCCCCGTCGGTCGCCTCCTGCGGCCCCGCCGTGGCGGCTACCGCCGTGCCCGCCGGGCTGCCGTTGCTCGACTGGGCGGAGAACCTGGGGTACGACGCGCAGGGCAATCTGTGGGTCTCCCGGCTCAACCGCAACGAGGTCCAGCGCTACGACGCCGCGGGCAGGCTCACCGCGGCCGTCCCGGTGGAATTTCCCGGCGCCGTGCGGCCGGGCCCGGATGGACTGCTCTACGTCGTCTACGGTGACGCGCCGATCAGCGTTGTTCGTCCCGGCGGGGTGATCCGCTTCGATCCGAGCGCGGCCGCGCCGAAGCCGGAAGTCTTCGTCTCCGGCTTCACGATGCCGAATGGCGCGGCATTCGACCCGAGCGGAAACCTCTACGTCGCAGGGCTTTCCGGCGTGGTCAAGGTCGGTCCGAACGGAGTCGTCGACGCCGCTTGGGGCAAGCCCGTGGCCGGACTCGCCGCCAACGGCGCCGCCGTGCACGACGACATGCTGTACGTGACCGCCAACGGCGGCCCGCTCGGCCGGATCGTCCGCATCCCGCTCGCCGCGCCCGCCGACCGCAGCACCGTCGCCGACCTCTCCTCGCCGCTGGCCGGCCTGCCGGATTTCGCCGACGACCTCCTGGTCGACCCGGCGGGTGTCCTCTACGTGACCACTCTGACCGGCCAGCTGGTCCGCGTCGATCCCGCGGACGGCGCCGCGTGCGCCGTCCTCGACAGCCAGCCCATGACCGCCGTCGCCGCCGTTCCCGGCCGCTCGGACGAACTGCTCGCGAGCACTGAAAACGGCGCCATCCTCCGCATCCACCTCGCCCGCTGACCTATCGCCCGACTACCGGCCAGGGCATCGTCTCCGCAATGACGGGCAGCGTAATGGGGCCGAGCGTAGTGAAAGGGTGGCTCAACCGCACGGTTGAGCCACCATTCGACTCCGCGGTCTGCCGGGAGGACACCGCGTTTCAGAGGTATTCGGCCACGACTTCGTAGAGTGCCGGGTTTGCGCTGGCGACCTGCCTGGCAGCGTCCACCGACGCTACGACCGTCGCGTTGGCCCCGGCGGCTGCGCAGGCTTCGGCACTGTCCCAGTGGGCGACGTTGACGAGTTGGAATCGTGCGTGCGGCAGGAGCGCCCGGTGCAGACGTACGTCCCGGAAGCCGGGTGCCTCCCGCATGATCTTTGCCCGTTCGTGCCAGTTCTCGATGAATTCGTCGATCTGCTCGGCAGGTATTTCCAGGACGTTGATGAAGGTGATTCCGTTGTCCGTCATACGAGTGCCTATCCGTTGGTGGGTTCTTCGTGACCGGAGAACTCGCGGTGGCCGATTGCGCACCGACCCGCCGTGAGCCGGAATGTCTTGTTCCAGAACGAACATCACAATGCAACCGCGCAACCGCCGAGTCGCGAGTTGCTCGGGCGCCACAGACCAGTGTCTTCATGCCCACGTGACTGCTCAAGGACTTCCTACCCACAGATCCGGACACGCGGTCGGCTCATACTTGTCGTCGACCGCGAACATGGGCGCACCAATCCGATACTGCTCCAGGCCCATTCACGGAAACCCAACCGCCGCAGTCGATCTCATCCGGACACCAGAGCTGGCCACGAGTATCGGACGTGGCTGGTAGTGCCAGGCATGCGATCCGGCGCCGTGTGCACCGATGATCGGCGCGATCCGGTCACCGCGTTCGTCGGACGTTGATGCTCGGTCGTCGCTCTGGGCTGTGGAAGTGGACAGGCTCAGTCCTATTCCGCGGGAACGAGTCGGATAATCGGGAGGACACGATCGGTGGCCTGCTGATACTTCGCGTAGCGGGGCTCGGCCGCGGTGATCCGCTCCCAGGCAGCCGCTCTGCGCGCGCCGGTGAGTTGCGACGGCACAACATGAATCGTCCGATCGGGAAACTCGGCTGAGACCTGGTCCGGGTGCGCCGCGATATTGTGGAACCACGCGGGATTACCTCGTGCTCCGGCCGCCGAGGCGACGATCAGCCACGCGTCCTTACCATCCGGGAACCAGGCCAGCGACGTCTGCCGCGTCTGTCCCGTCTTGGCACCTGTCGTGGTGAGGACGAGCACATCCATTCCCTGAAATTTCCCGCCTTTGCGCCGATGCCAGTTCATCATGCGCTTGCTGAGCCATCGAGTGACCGGCCCGGAGGACTGGTTGCGTCGGCCATAGGTTCCGCGTTTGCTGTCGAACACCATGCGCCCAGGATACTTTTCTCGACAATACTTGTCGAGGAAAGTATCAGCGGATCGGCTACATTGTCCGGCATGAGCCGACCGAGCCCCGCCATGCTCAGCTGGCGCAACCTCCACCTGGTCCATACCGCGGTGGGACAGCAGTTGGACGCCCGCCTCACCGCGGAGGCCGCGTGCTCACTAGTCGAGCACGACCTGATGGCCTGGCTGGCAACCGAGTCGGACGGCCTGCGGATGGGTGATCTGGCGAAGGCGCTCGCCGTCACTCCTGGCGGGCTCACGCGGATCGTCGACCGATTGGCGAAGCGCGCGTGGGTGGTCCGCGGACCAGTGGAGCGCAACCGCAGGGAGGTGCGGGCGACGCTATCCCCCGAGGGGCGTGTCGCGCTGCGAAAGGCCCGCCGCGTCTACGGTTCGGTCCTTGCGGAAACGCTGGCGGCGCAGTTGTCCGAAGAGGAGCTGGAAACCCTCGGCCGACTGTCCGGCAAGGTGCTCGACGGAATCATGCCGAATCGGCAGGCCTGAACTCGTCGGATGCGGGTATGTCAGGTTCAGATCGTTGCGCGGACCATCCGCCTCGGCTGCGCCAACCGAACGCCGGGACGCGCGCTTGGTCGTGGGGCGGAGGAACCCGCGCCACGTGGTTGAAGTCCCGATGTCGTGGCAAGCCGGGCGGAGGCTCTCGGGCGTCAGCTCGTCATCGCGACGGCCGGGGTCTGCCACACGGTCCGGCACGAGTCGTGCACCGGCGATCGGCGCGATTCGCTTATCGAGCTCGTCTGGCGCCGGTGCTCGGCCCTGGATTCGTGGTCACCGCGCGGTCGATCCGATGAGCGATGACGCGCAGTTGTGCGATCAGCTCCGGTGGCTCGGACACCTGGAAGTCCGCTCCCAGCCCGAGGAGCCGGTGCGCCAGCCATTCCGGCGAGTCGTCCCGGACCGCATCGATCCGGCAGGAGTGCTCATTGATCGCGACGACCTCGCCTGGACCGTCGCCCAGCCGCCCCGCTACCCGGTGGACCGGGGCGTCTACGGTCGCTCGAATCCGGAATGCCGGTGTGCCCCAGTCGGTTCGGCTCCCGGTCACGTAGGCGGCGGCGTCGGCGGCGGGTAGTGGGCGCGGGGTGAAGCGCGCGGCGGTGGGCTGTGGACGGGAGATCCGGTCGACGCGATAGACCCGCCAGTCGGCGCGGTCGAGGTCGTAGCCGACCAGATACCAGCGCCGCCGGAGGGGCACCAGGCCCACCGGCTCGATATTGCGCCGGGTTTCGGTGCCTGCCTCGGCGCGATAGGCGAAACGCACCCGCTCCCGGTTGGTCACGGTCGCGGCGAGCGTGGCGAGTACTTCGGGGTCCACCGCGGGGCCGTCGTCGGTGGGCGGGGTCAACGCGGTGCCCAGGACCCGTACCCTGCGCCGTAATTTCGCGGGCAGCACCTGCTCGAGTTTGGCCAGGGCCCGGACCGACGCTTCCTCGATTCCGGCCACGGCGGACCCGGCCGCCGCGCGCAACCCGACCGCGATGGCGACGGCCTCGTCGTCCTCGACCAGCAGCGGCGGCATGGCCGCGCCCGCCACCAGCCGGTAGCCGCCCGCCGCGCCCAGCGTCGCGGCCACCGGATAGCCGAGTTCGCGCAGGCGGTCGATATCGCGGCGCACCGTGCGGTCGGTGACGCCGAGGCGTTCGGCCAGTTCGCTGCCCGGCCATTCGCGGGGAGTCTGCAGCAGCGACAGGAGGCGGAGCAATCGGGCTGGGGTGTCGTTCACGAAATTCAGGATCGCAGAGATCTAGGACCTGAACAGTCCTAGATGATCCCTAGTGTCGTGGTTGTCCCGCAGGACCGACCGGCAAGGAGCCGCACCGATGACCAGCAACACCGACATTCGCCCGTTCCGCATCGAGATCCCGCAGGCCGACCTGGACGACCTGAACGACCGGCTCGGCCGCACCCGCTGGTCGGCCCAGCTGCCCGGGGCGGGCTGGGATCGGGGCGTGCCGGTCGACTACCTGCGCGAGCTGGCCGAGTACTGGCGGACCGAGTTCGACTGGCGCGCACAGGAAACGGCGCTCAACAAGTTCCCGCAGTTCATCACGAACATCGACGGCCTCGACGTGCATTTCCTGCACGTGCGCTCGCCGGAGCCGGACGCCACGCCGCTGATCCTGACCCACGGCTGGCCGAACTCGTTCGTCGAATTCACCGAGACCATCGGCCTGCTGGCCAATCCGCGCGCGCACGGCCTCGACCCGGCGCATACATTTCACGTCGTGGTGCCTTCGGTGCCAGGTTTCGCGTTCTCCGAAGGACCGCGGGAACCGGGCATGACACCGGGGAAAGTAGCCGCGATGTGGCTCGTGCTGATGGATCGGCTCGGTTACCAGCGCTTCGGCGCCCAGGGCGGCGACCTCGGCGCCTACGTCGCGCCCGAACTCGCCATCGCCGCTCCGGACCGGGTGATCGGCGTGCACCTCGACGGCGGGATCGGGATGCCGACCGAGGCCGACGTACCCACCATGACACCGGACGAACGCGCCGAGTGGGACCTCATGCAGACCTGGATGACCGGCGTGAACCACCACGTGCTGCTGCACCACGCGCCGCAGACCTTCGCACACGCCTGGACCGACTCGCCGGTGGGCCTGCTCGGCTGGCTGATGCAGAAGTTCACCGAGTTCGCCCCGCTCGCCGACCGCGTCGAGGACGTGATCAGCCGTGACCACCTGCTGACCAACATCAGCCTGTACTGGTTCACCAACACCGCGGCCTCGTCGTCCTGGCCGATGTACAACGGCCTCGGCGACCGCGGGTTCACTTGGCCGAAAGGCCAGAAAGCGGTGCCCACCGGCACCTACGGCGGCGGCTCCGCACTGATGCGGCGACTCGCCGAACAGGGCAACACCATCGTGCACTGGCCGGAGGGCAACACCGGCAACCACTTCGTGGCGATGGAATGCCCGGACGCGCACGCCGCGGACATCCGCGCATTCTTCACCAAACTGGGCTGAATACCCGGCAGCGGCACCGCATCCGGTGATTCGGTCCTGATCGGCCGCCGCCTAGAGCGGCACCCGCCGTGCCGACCCGCTCGGACCGCGCGTGAAACGGACGAGAGCCCTCGAATCCGTTGGGATTCAAGGGCTCTCGTCGCATTCGAAGCTAGTGTCGGTGGAACTCTCTGACGATGACCCCGGTGGTGAAAGCGTCCCATTCGCCAGGGGTGAAGACCAGCGCCGGACCGGTTGGGTTCTTGCTGTCACGTACGCCAACCGAACCTCCGTCGAGGAAGGCGACCTCGACACAGTCGGACTGGGTGGCGCTGTGGCTGCTCTTGAACCACGTGGCTCCGGATAGGTCGGCAGTCATGCTGAGAACTCCTTCGCTACCTGCCGGAGCAGGCTCCTGCTCTCTGTCTCATTGAGCGATGCACGTCGAATGCTGTCGTGCACCTCATCGTACCGATGCAGATCGTTCGGTTTCTCCAGGTACATGCACGCCGTGAATGTCTCTAGATAGACGATTGGGGGTGAGACGGGCACGCCTTTGGCATCTCTATCGAACTCGAGAGTGGCGAACTGTCCGACGGGATGACCGACCGGTGCGCCAGCAGAGAAGGGCAGCGCCCGGAGCGTCACATTGGGTAGCTTTCCAATCTCCGCGAGATGCCGATTCTGTGCGGACATGATCTTGGGGCCGCCGATAGCGCTGCGCAGTGCCGCCTCGTGTAGAACGACATCCAGCATGAGGGGACAGTGCCTTCTGGTAAGGATCGTTTGGCGTTTCATCCGGAGTTCAACGCGGCGGTCACGTTCTGCGGCGCTCTCCCCGGGTGTGCCAACCTCTATGAGAGCCCGGGCGTAGTCTGCGGTCTGAAGCAGACCGTGTACCAGCGATGGCTGGTACACGGCCAGCTTCCGCGCTGCGGTCTCGAGGCCGACGTACACGTCGAAGGTTGCGGGGATGAGGTGGCCGTATTCGTGCCACCAGTTCATCTCGCCGCCTTGCTGGAGTAGCCCGGTCATTGCATCGGTCATCTCCCGCGACATTTCGAGTACTTCGCAAATCGCTTGTAGCTCGTGGGCTTTCAGCCGTGTCGATATGCCCTTCTCGACCCGTTGCACCACCGAAGAACTCACCCCTGTCAGTTCGGCCACCCGCTCCTGCGAGAGATTGAGCGCCGTGCGCGCCTCGCGCAGGTATCGGCCGAGCTGCCGCCTCGGCAAAGTTGATCCGCTGTCCATGATGAAGCCCCCTATCTCGACTGTGCAGACCGCCCGTACTGGGTGAAACGATTCTGCGAACTGGGGGCCGCTCTGGCCCTTCGCGCGGAAGCGATTGGGATACCCAGTTTCCGGAACGCGATGCAGGTCAGCAGTGCTGTGCTTGAGCTGCGTCCGGCAGAGAACCTACGCCGATTCCGTTCTCCGATCTGGTGTTTATCCGATACCCGCCAGAGGCCGTGCGCACCACAACCGATCGCCCGCAGGAGGTAGACCGATGCACGCGCCCGCCGACGTCATACACCGATCCCACTACTACCGGCGCGCCTGTGGATTGCCGTGCTTTGTGGACCGCGAGGCGCACCGCATCGTGCTACGCGCGGGAATTCCGGTGGGCGCGGTGACGATGCCTGCTCAATGGGGAGAGTCGGTTCGCGACCGGCTTACCCATCAGGGATTGCGCGGGCCGATCGTCTGGCACCGCTCGCAGCGCTGGACCTTCTTGACGAGGGCGGAGCCACCGGAGTTGGCGGGCGACCACGTCATCGCGGCGCGGCTGATGCGGCTGAGCGCATCGATCGTCCCGGCGGGTGGTGAGATCGCGTTGCCCGGCCCGGCCGACGAGCTGGCGGGCTACCGCCGGTGGGTGGTCCCACCGCGAGATCCCGACCGCCCCAACATGACCACCGTCGTGGAGGCGCTGCTGGACTGTTCAGGAAAGGCGGTGCGCCGGTGAACGGCCGACATCGCCATCGGAGGGGTGCGCCATGACCGTGAGCGATCCGTTGCCCACCAAACATCAACTGCTGCGGGCCTGAGGGGGCAATATTGCCGATGATCATCCGCTGCTGCGCTTCGCCCATGAACTGTCCTGCCTGCACGAGCGACTCCTGTGCGCGGATCGCGACACCGCCGACGAGATCGACCTCCTGCGCGCCCGCCTGGTGCGCGATATCGACCGCTGGGTCACCGCGCAACTCCCGCCCTCGCATGGCGCGGCCTTGGTTCACACCGAGACCATCGGCGCGGTCATCGACCGTCTGGGCCAGCTCACCGCCTGCGCCTACGCCGCGCTGGCCAGCACGTCCACCAGTGAACTGGGCGATGTCTGGGAACGCCTCGCCGAGCTGGCCATTGGCTATGAGGACATGGCGGCGGAAGTGCGTGCCGGTCGGCGGCGTTTGCCCGGCGGGCCATAATTTCGTCACACGGTCCTGCCGCCACCCTCCACCGCTGCCCGATCGGCCGCGCTGGCCGCCTCACTGAACCGAGCGGTAAAGTCGGCCGCAGTCATGGGGGCGGAGGAGCCGGTCCGGCCCACGGCGGAAGCACGAGCCACCACCAGCAGTGAGGGAGCCGATAACGAACAGGGGGAACACCCTTCGAGCTGTCGATCTCGCGGTCGGTGCTGCGCGGGTGCTCGTGCCCTGCCGGGACATTTCCGACGGGACGCCGAGCGCGACCACAGGGCAGAAGACCTCCGTTGTCGCCAGCGCGTCCACCGCGCAATCGTCGCCTGTCAAAGATGCGGCACCGTGGGATCCTCGCACATCGCCAGACGGCGGGCGCGCAACCGGATTGGATCCAGCCAGGAGTTATCTCGAAACCATCTCGAATGGAACCTACGAGTTGGTTGGTACGTCCAACTCTGCAAGATCACGTGGGTAAGCACGTACCGTACAGCAGGCATACCGGGGAGTTCAGTGACGGAAACAGCAGGCGCCGGATCCGATTTCGCGATGGTTCCGGCCGAAGTCAGCGATGCGGGCCGCTACGTCCAGCAAGCGGCAAACCAACTCATCTCCGGCCTCCGGTCGGCTGATGCCGAGGTCGCCGGGCTCATGGCGACATGGCGCGGTCCAGCCGCCACCGCGTATCAGGCGGCATGGGATGAGGCGCGCCGTGGTGCGGTGCAGATCCTCGAGGCGCTGGACGGTATGGGTGATCTGCTCGGCGTGGCGGTCGACACGGTGGTCGCGGTGGACACCGGCCGCGCCGAGGCCACGTCGTCGCTGGACCTGCCATGACAGCCGAGTTCGGCGTCGACCTGGCGCATTTGGACGCTGTCACGGCCCGCATCGGCGGATTGGCCGGTTTCGCGGAGGACACATTCGCCGGTGTCAATCGGCGGGTAGACGCGCTGCATCGCACCTGGACCGGCGACGCTGCGGCTAAACATGCCGAGGCACATCGAGATTGGGCGGAGGGCGCCGCGGACGTGCGCGACGGCATCGCGGCCATGCGCGCGGCCGCCGTGGCGGCGCACACCGCCTACAGCGACGCCATTACCGTCAACGTGCAGATTCTGGAGAGTTGACCAAATGAGCGTGCTCGGTATCGACCCACAGGTGTACTACTCCACCGCGGCCGGGCTCCAGGACGCCGCTACCAAATGGTTTTCGGCAATGGACGCCCGTCATGGTGCGCTGTCGGAATGCGCCAGCATGGCCGGATCGTACGAGGAGGCGCGCGGCTGGGCCGCCCAATACGACGACGTGGCGTCATCCGTTCTGCGAGAAGGCGCGCGGATCGCCGAGGCCGCAGGAAATTTCGCGTCCGTCGTTCAAACGGTGGGCCACAACTATGCGCTGGCCGAGCACTCGGCGACCATCAATGCGGGCGGTCCTGGTCCGGAGAAACCCGCACCATTCCCACCTCCCGTGTACTTGTGCCGGGTGCCGCTGCCGTCCGCGGGCGGTCCCGGCAATGGTCTGGTATCCGACTCGGTCGAACTGATCGAGATGATCGGTGTGACCGTGCCCGACGGCGACACCGACAAATTACAGAACGTTTCGGATGCGTGGAAACAGATCCAGACCGATCCGGCTATAGCCGATTTTCCCGCGTTTCTCGACCAGATCGCCGCGGAGCTCGAACGGAATATTGCACCGGAAATTCCGCTCGTCATCAAAGACCTTCAGATACTGCGCGACTCGTCACGAGACCTGATCGCCGCGTTCGCCGAGCTGTCGGCAGCCTGCCTGGACCATAAGCAGTCACTCACAGAGCTGCGGGACAAACTGATGGTCCTGCTGCAAGACCTCGGAAAACAGATCGCCGCAGAAGTCGGCATCACCATTGCGCTTGCTGTGGCCGCATCGGTGCTCACCGCCGGACTCGGCGCGGCAGTGGGCAGTGCGCGAGTCGCGCAAATCATCGCGAAAGCTGCCGGACCGATTCGTGGACTGATCGATGGTTGGAAGGCGGCCCGGAAAGCAAAGCAGGTACGCGAATTCAACTCGTTGGCCAACGTTGCCAAGCGTCGAGCCGACCTGGATCGTATTGCGAACATGGGCAAGAAGGCCACGGATACGCGTCCGGCGCAGCTCTCCGGGCGAGATGTGGACACGATCGCCGACTACACCGGATCGGCCTCCGACTACGCGAACGGAGCATTGCGGCGCGGGAACGTCACTCCGGAACAGCAGCGATATATTGACGACCTGAACCGGGCGCTGGATAAATTGCCGGACTACCGGGGTCCGGTCACTCGCGTGACCAATCTCGAGCCCGAAGAAATCGCGGCTTATCGGCGGGCATGGGAGCGAGGTGAGGGCCACACGGACCCAGCGTTCACCAGCACATCCCCACTCACAAACGGCGGCGGCGTCCGCGACGGCAACGTGGAATTCCAAATATTCTCACAGACCGGAAAAGACATCACCCAGTATTCGGCACCCGGAAATCCCGAAATCCTGTTCAAATCGGGCACCCCGTTCAAGCCGACAAATATATTTACTGACTGGACGACAGGCCGAACGGTTATTCAAATGACGGAAGTCCTGAAATAGGAGCGGTTTATGGAAGAGAGAGTTGCCGGAAAGATTTTCGGCGTGCAGACAGGTCCGGTCGACCCCGAATTGCTCGCGGAAGCCAATGCCGCATTCGAAGAATTTAATGCGCGCCCGCCGCAAGTACACCCACGGGACCTGCCTGCGCGGTTCCGCGACGACTACGTGGGCACCGAAAAAGAAGCGCTGTTCCGGGAGCAGGAAGCGCAGCGACAACGGGAGTGGGCAGAACAACGTCAGCAGGAGCATGATGAGAGGCCATAGCAATTGCGGCGCGGGACCGTCACTCCGGAACAGCAGAGATACATTGATGATCTGAATGCGGCGCTGAGTAAATTGCCGAACCATGAAGGCCCGGTGACCCGAGTAACCGACCTGACTCCGGAACAGATCGACCGCTACCGTCGCGCGCTGGACAGAGGCGACAACGTCATGGAGGACGCGTTCACCAGTACAAGCCCGCTCAAACAGGGCGGCAATGTGCGAGAAGGCAACGTGGAATTCCATTATGTCTCGCGCACCGGTAAAGACATCACTCCATATTCGGCGCCCGGAAATCCAGAAATTCTTTTCAGGTCGGGTACCGAGTTCAAGCCGACGCGTATATACACCGATTGGTCTACCGGCCGAACGGTGATTCAAATGATCGAACCCCTAGCAGGAGGACCCTGATGGAGCAGTACGAGGAAAAGGCTTTCGGGAAGACGTTCCGGCCCGGCCGTACGATCGACCCCGAATATTTGGCGAAAGCGAATGCCATGTTGGAGGAATTCGCCGCCCGGGCGCCGGAAATGCATCCGGCCGATCTGCCCGAACGATTCCGTGACGACCTAGCTGGTACCGAATATGACCAGTGGTACCGGGAGCGGGAAGCGCAGCGGCAACAGGCGTGGGCAGAACAACGTCAGCAAGAGCGCTGAAGTACTGTTCAAATCCGGCACGCCGTTCAAGCCGACAAATATATTTTACTGACTGGACAACAGGCCGAACCGTTATTCAAATGACGGAAGTCCTGAAATAGAAGCGGTATATGGAAGAGAGAGTTGCCGGACAGGTTTTCGGCGTGCAGACAGGTCCGGTCGACCCCGAATTGCTTGCGGAAGCCGATGCCGCATTCGAAGAATTCAATGCGCGCCCGCCGCAAGTACACCCACGGACCTGCCTGGGCGGTGGTCGAACGGCCGCATCACCGGACATCGTCGCTGGACGCGGACTCCAGACGCACCGTGCGCCTGAACTCCAGCCGAGGTCGCAGGCTAGGGAGCCGCGGGGGCGGGCGCGGGTGCGGCGCCGTTCGGGGCGGGCGGGGCCGCACCGGGTGCGGGCGCCGGGGCGGGGGCCGGGCGGTCGGGCACCGTGAAGAGGCCGACCGTGGGCGTCATCACGCAGTGCGCGAACGGGTAGTCGATCATGCCCCACATCGAGGCGAGCACCGTGCCCGGACCGCTGTTGACCGTCTTGGACAGCGACGGCAAGCGGAACTCGGTGACGTCGTCGAGGGGGCTGAGGCCGCTGGCGCCGGTGTTCACATTGACCCACGCGACGACGAGGCCGGAGGCCAGCGGCGCGCCGGAGTGCGAGGGGGTGGCGCTGAAGCGCAACGTGCCCGGCTCGACGTTCAGATCCCGATTGGGGCCCGATCCATCGGTGGTCGCGGCGGCGATGACGGTGGTGATCGGACCGTTGCTGCCGCAGCCGAAGGTGGGCGCGGCGTACGCGAAGGGGGTGAACACGCTGGAGACGTCGCGCAGGTTGGCGGCGTCGACCAAGGTGGCGTACCTGGTGAGCGCGGCGACGCCTTCCTGGGCGGTCGGGTCGGATCCGGCGATCTCGGTCAGGTGGGCCAGGCCGGTGTCCACGGGCGCCGGGGTCTGCTCGGCGGTGGCCGGGGCGGAGAAAGTCAGAACCGCGCCGATGCCCAGAGATGCCGCGGCCGCCGTGGCGCGTGCGATGGTCCTGCCGTTCATTCGTTCACCTCGATACCGAAACCTGCCTGGTCCCCGACTCACGAGCAGCAACGTACCAGGTCGCCGCTCCCGTCGTGCCGGGAGACGGAACACCGTGCACCACCTTCCCCAGCTCTCGGTGTGATCCAGTCGACAGTGGACGTTTGCGACGAGGTAGGTTCTACTCGGACGTACGAGACACACAGGGAGCTACGTATGAAACTATCCTTGTCCCCGGAGGATGCCGCCTTCCGCGACGAACTGCGAAAGTTCTATCGGACCGAGATCCCGGAGGACATTCGCGAGCGCGTCCGCACGGGCCGTGAGCTGTCCCGCGAAGACTTCGTCACCGCGAACAAGATCCTCAACGACCACGGCCTCGCGGTGCCCAACTGGCCCGTCGAGTGGGGTGGCAAGGACTGGACGCCGATGCAGCGGCACATCTGGCAGGACGAGATGCAGCTCGCCTCGGTGCCGGAGCCGCTGACCTTCAACGCGCAGATGGTCGGCCCGGTGATCGCCCACTTCGGCTCCCAGGAGCTGAAGGAGCGGTTCCTGCCGCCCACCGCCGCGCTGGACATCTGGTGGTGCCAGGGCTTCTCCGAGCCGGACGCTGGCTCCGACCTGGCCTCGCTGCGCACCACCGCGGTCCGCGACGGCGATTCCTACATCGTCAACGGTCAGAAGATCTGGACCACGCTGGCCCAGTACGCGGACTGGATCTTCTGCCTGGTGCGCACCGACCCCAGCGCGTCGAAGAAGCAGGCGGGCATCTCGTTCCTGCTGTTCGACGTGAAGTCGCCCGGTGTCACCATCCGCCCGATCAAGCTGATCGACGGCGGGTACGAGGTGAACGAGGTCTTCTTCGAGAATGTCCGGGTGCCCGCCGACCAGCTGGTCGGCGAGGAGAACAAGGGCTGGACCTACGCGAAGTTCCTGCTCGGCAACGAACGCACCGGCATCACCGGCGTCGGCCGCACCAAGGTCAAGATCGGCGTCGCGAAGCAGTACGCGGCCGAGACCCGCTCCGGCAACGGCACGCTGCTGCAGGACCCGGTGTTCGCGGCGCGGGTCGCCGAGCTGGAGAACGAGCTGCTCGCCCTGGAGCTCACCCAGCTGCGCGTGGTCTCCAACTCGTCGGACGGCAAGCCGAACCCGGCCTCGTCGGTGCTCAAGCTGCGCGGCTCCGAACTCCAGCAGGCGGCCACCGAGCTGCTGCTGGACATCGCGGGACCGGACGCGATCCCGGTGGACGCGGACGACATCGCCTCGCCGGGCTGGGCGCAGCGCAGCGGTCCCGGCTACCTGAACTACCGCAAGACAACCATCTACGGAGGCTCCAGCGAGGTGCAGCGCACCATCATCGCCTCCACGATCCTCGGATTGTGAGGCGACACCATGGATTTCGATCTCACCGATGAACAGGTCATGCTCCGCGACACGGTTCGCGACCTGCTCGCACGCACCTACGACGCCGAATCCCGGCTGAAGATCACCGATTCCGACCTGGGCTGGAGCCGCGACGTGTGGCGTCAGCTCGCCGAACTCGGCGTGCTCGGCCTGAGTTTCGCCGAGGAGGACGGCGGCGTCGGCGCCGGTCCGGTGGAGACCATGGTCGTGCTGGAAGAGGTCGGCCGCAGGCTCGCGCCCGAACCGATCTTGGACGCGGTGCTGGTGCCCGGTGGCCTGGTGGCCGAGGCGGGCAGCGCCGAGCAGCGGCAGCGGATTCTGCCGGAGGTCGCCTCGGGCGCGAAACTGCTCGCGTTCGCCCACGCCGAGCCCGGGGTGCGCTGGCCGTCGACCGAACTGGCGACCACTGCGGCGGCGGACGGTGATTCGTACACGCTGACCGGTGTCAAGAATCCCGTCCCGCACGGTGACAGCGCCGACGAGCTGGTGGTCAGCGCCCTATTGCCGGATGGCGGGGTCGGGCTGTTCCTGGTGGCGCCGGACGCCGCGGGCGTGGTCCGCAAGTCCTACCGCACGGTGGACGGCCAGCGCGGCGCGCAGCTGGAACTGACCGATGCGCCCGCCGAGCGGCTCGGCGAGGCAGACGCGGCCGGAGTGATCGCCTCGGTGCTCACGCATGCGCAGGCGAGCCTCTGTGCGGAGTCGATCGGCGCGATGGCAGAGACGCTGCGGCTGACCACCGAATACCTGAAGCAGCGCAAGCAGTTCGGTGTCACGCTGTCGAAGTTCCAGACCCTCACCCAGCGGGCGGCCGACATGTACGTCTCGCTGGAGTTGGCGCGCAGCATGAGCCTGTATGTCACGGCGTCGCTGGCGGACGGTGCCGATGCCCCGGTGATCGCCTCGCGGGCACGGTTGCAGGTCGGGCGCTCAGCGCGCCACATCGGGCAGGAAGCCGTCCAGATGCACGGCGGCATCGGCGTCACCGCCGAGTACCCGGTGGGCCACTACGTGGCCCGGCTGACCGCGATCGGGCGCACCCTCGGGGGTGGGCTGGAGCATCTGCGGGTGCTCGGTTCCCGGGTCGGCGACTACCAGCTGCCCGAACTGTAGGACCGTGCGGTGGTGCGCGTTTCGCGCGCACCACCGGAGGTCACTCGTCCTCGTCTCGCGCGCTGGTGGTTCTGCGCGGCGTCGCGGTGGGCTCCTCCGACAGTTCGGTCGTCGTGCGCGCGGCCGATGGCCGCGCGTCCTCGGGCGGCGCGGCGTGCGCGGGGTCGTCGGCTGGGGCGGAGGGGTCCGCGGAGGTGCTGGTGACGAAGCCCGCGAATGGGCTTGGGCGCGACTGGTTGTACGGCGCGACTCTCCAGGTCGGCGATGGCGGGATGACCACCCTTGGGGTGGTCGGGCCGGTGTTGTCCTCCCGGACCACCGGCTCGGCGTGCTGTCCCGCCTTCAGCGGCGGTGGCGGGACGTAGGTGTCGTGCTTGCCGACGCCGCACGCGCCGATCAGGACGAGTCCGATGGAAACCGCTCCCGCGGCGATCGCCGGACCGGCGATCTTGGTCCTGCTGCTCTCCATCGGTGACACTCCTCGTGTGTATCGAGTGGCCTCACCTTACTCGAGGGCGCTCGGCCGAGCGAGGTGAGCATGACGGTCGCTGGGGATGCGCCGGACGACGCTTTCAAACGCTCATAATTCACATATCGAATTGGTCTCATCGGCGTGTCGTTGACACGTGTCGCTGTCCTCCGGCGTCCCGGAGTCGTAGCGTGTGTGAGCAAAGTTACGCGTGAGACGCCTGTTCAGGATGAGGGACACGTTGTGTGAGAACGTGACAGTGGTTCTCTGACCGGCGTCATCGAGGAGTAGATGATGGGAGCTTACTCGACAGCGTCCCGGCGTGGGTCATCCCACGCCGCGGGAGATGCGGTGTCGGCAACTGCGCAGCATCTGGCGTCGAACCAGCAGGCGCGCAGACTATCCACGATTCTGTCGCGGACGCTGGCCTGGCTGATCTTCATCGGCGGAATCGTCGGGGCGGTGCTCGGCATCGCGGGCCTGCACGTCGAAATCACCGTCGCCGGACTCATTCTCGCCTGCACCGCGGGGCTGGTCCTGCTCAAGCTCCGTGCGGGTGGTGGGGCAGTCGACTGAGAGAACCGGCCGGTCGCTCGGTCCCCCGACCTCGGGTCGTACGCGAAAAATTAGGGTGCGCAACACTTTAGGCCCTTACCGTGATCTGCATGAGGATCGAGATCACCACCGACGCCGCCGAGTTCCGCTCGCTCGCGGGGGCGTTTCTGCTTCGTGATCCATTGCGGCACACCGTGATCACCACGAGCATCGCCAATCACATTACGGGCATGGACGCCCCGGCCGAGGCGTCGCGATTCCTCTCGGTGCACGGCGAGGATGCCTCGGTGGTCGGCGCTGCCATGCGGGTGGCCGGTCGCGACGTGTATCTCGGTGAGCTACCGCCCGACAGCATCGCCGCGGTGGCCAGGGCGCTGGTCGAAGTGGTGCCCGACAGTGCGGGCGTGGAGGGCGTCGTCGCCGATGCGACCGCCTTCGCCCAGCATTGGTCGGCATTGGTGAGCAAGGGATTCCATCAGTCGTACGTCACCAGACTGCACCGGCTCGGTGCGCTGCGCATCCCCGACGTCGCCGGAGTACCGCGCCGAGCGGTCGAATCCGATGTAGCGCTGTGCGCGGAATGGATGGCCGCCATGACCGACGAATCCGCGGATCTACCGCCCGGATTGGGCGAGGCCGCGCTCCTGCGCCGCGTCCGAGCGGGCCGCTGGTGGCTGTGGGAGCGGGACGGCGAGCCGGTGAGCCTTGCCGCCCACCAGATTCCGATCCAAGGCTGGTCGCGGATCGGACCGGTCTACACCCCACCCGACGCGCGCGGGCACGGCTATGCCAGCGCCGTGACCGCGCACGTGGCGCAGCTGCTCCGCGCCGAAGGCTTGGACGTCTGCCTGTTCGCCGACACGGCCGACGCCACGGCCAACCGGATCTACCGCACGATCGGCTTCCACCCGACCCACGACTTCGCGCACTACGTCTTCGATTGAGATCTCGCCCGATCGACGCGCTGGGGCCGCGGTGAACCAGGCGAACACCGACGCGAGGCTCGGCGGGGCGGGCCAGCCGTTGACGACCGCGAGGGTGGAACGATGTCCTGGTCGGCGTAGAACCGGATCGCCTTGACGGTGCGACGGGTTCGCTCGGCTACTGGTCCGATGGTGAAGCGGGTGTCGTCCACGTCTCCACCTTCGTGTCTCCCCAAGGGATAGTAATTGCTCAGTTCAGTGGCGCCGAGGTCCACCAGTCCATGAACTCGGCGTCGGTGGCGATGAACCCGGTGCTGTACATCAGCATGGACGTTCGGCGCGGGTTGCCGGGAAATGCGGTGACCATCCGTGGGCGCAGGTTGCGGCTGCCGTGCAGGGTGTAGTTGGTGTAGGTGTGGCCGCTGTGGTTGGTGGCGGTCGCGCGGTCGTTGGCGGGCAAGGCGTCCAGCACCTTCTGCGCGTCGGCGGGGGAGCCGTAGAGGTAGAAGTCGAAGGCCGCCTTGTTCGGTCCGCCGAAGCAGCTCCACATCAGCACCCAGGCGCCGAGATCCGGGTCGTCATGGTCGGGAGAAGTCGCTTGGTCCGGTGTGTGGACGAAGCAGCCCGCCTTGTTGTATCCGGTGCCGGAGTGCACCAGGCGTTCAGCGGTGGTCTCGGGCAGCATATCCGGGAATGCGGCGCTCAGTTGCGCGGCGCGGGCGCCGACCGCGGCTCGATCCTTCGTGGCCGGGACGGTCGTGGTCGGACGCCGGGTGGTCGAGGGGGCGGTGTTCTGGGCGCGCACTGTGGTCGTTGCTGTAGTGGCGCCGGAGGATCCGGTGTCGTCGCCGAGCGCCGTCGAGATGATGAAAGCGGCCAGCCCGAGCACCAGCAGCAGGCCGAGCCACCCGCCAACCGAGGCGTGCCAGCGGGAACGTCGCGCCGGGCCGAGATAGGCACGTGCCTCGCGCCGCCCTGACGACGAATCGGGCTGGGACACCGGTTGATTCGGCGAATGCACCGGTTGATTCAGCTGGGGCAGCGGGTGATTCGGCGGGGGCGGCGGTTGCCATGACGACGCCGCGGGCGCGGTCAGTGCCTGCCATGCGGTGGCGGCGAATTCGGTACAGGAGTCGAAGCGATCGGCCGCGTGCTTGGCCATGGCTCTGGCCAGCACCGCATCCAGCGCCACCGGCAGACCCGGGCGCAGCCTGCTGACCGATGGCGGTGGTGCGCTGAGATGTCCCTGGATCACCGCGACCGGATTGGTGGCTTCGAACGGCACCGTGCCGGTCAGCAGCCGAAACAGCGTGCAGGCCAAGGAATACTGGTCGGCTCGGTGATCCAGCAGTGCCCCGGACAGTTGCTCCGGCGCCGCGTAAGCCAGGGTGGCGGTGAAGGAGCCGGTCTGGGTGAGCCGTCCGGTGTCGTCCCGGAATCGAGCGATGCCGAAGTCGGTGAGGTAGACGCGCTCCTGCCCGCCTTCGGCGCGCTCCAAGAGAATGTTCGCCGGTTTCACGTCGCGGTGCAGCACGCCGCGGCTGTGCGCGAAGTCCAGCGCCTTGGCCGTCTCCGCGATGATCTGCACCGCCCGGTGCGGCGGAAGGGTCCACGCGTCCACCGCCGCGGCATCGGTGCCTTCGATGTACTGCATCGAAATCCACAGCTGCTCGTCTTCCACGCCGCGATCGAACACCGTGACGATGTTCGGGTGGTCCAGCCGTGCGACGAGATCCGCTTCCCGCTGGAAGCGGGCGCGGATCTCCGTGTCGTGGAACAGCTCCGCGTTCAACAGCTTCATTGCGGTCAGCCGGGGCAGCCGCGGATGCCGCGCCAGGTACACCGATCCCATCCCGCCGCGGCCGAGCAGGCGTTCGATGGTGTACCCGGCGAAAACCTCACCGGTGCGCAGCATGCGTCAGTTCAGCGGAGCCGAGCGCCACCAGCGCAGCAGCTCGTCGATCGTGGTGAAGCTGAAGCCGTCGGTGTACATCAGGAACTGGGCGCGATCCGGGTCGCCGGTGAAAGTAGTGACCATCTTGGCGCCGTCGTCGTTGTACTTGTGGTTGGTGTAGGACTTTCCGGCGTTGGTGTCGGTGGACTTGGTGGCCTGCGAAGGCAGGCCCTTGAGCACCGTCTGCACTTCGGCGGGCGTCTTGTACGCGTAGATGCGGTAGTACGGATCGTCGTTGTTGCCGCCCTTGAAGCAGCGCCATTGCGCGGCCCAGTCGCCGAAGTCCGGCTCGCCCTTGGACGGGGACGGCGGCGAACTCGGTGAGGCCAGCCAGCACTCGGCGCCGTTGTAGCCGATCTCCTCGGTCTTGGAGGCGGGCACCATCCGCGGGAACTCCGCGCTGATCGCTTCCGGGGTGGCATCGACGACGTTCGGCTTGACAGGCGAAGTAGTAGTAGTCGGGCCGCTGCTGTTCGATCCCGAATCGGAGACCACGCCGATGATGCCGAGCGTCGCCACGATCAGCACCACGACGCCCACCGCGATGCCGATGATCAGCCCGGTGTTCTTCTTGCCCTGCGGTCCGGCCGGGGGGTGCATGTGCGCGCCGTGCGGCGGAGCGCCGAAGCCGGAGAACCCGGCTTGCTGGCCGTAGGGATTGGCGGCGGGGGGCTGCGGCGCCGGGCCGGTGTGCGGACTGCGGTTCACCAGCGTCGCGGGGGGCGGAGTCACCGGCGACGCCGTTGCGGCAAGCGAATTCGGTCCGCTGGTGTGCGGGCCGGGGCCGTTCATGTGGTAGCCGGGCCCGCTCACCTGGGGGCCGTGCGCCACCGGGTGCGGCGTGCCGGTCGTCGGGATCTGCGGCCCGGTCGTCGGGCGCGGACCCATGGTCGGCTGTGGCTGTGGACCGGTGACCGGACGGTGACCGCCGACCACCGGCATCGACGGCACGCTCGGGCCGGTCAGCGCCTGCTTGGCGGCCGCGGCGAGTTCCGCACAGCTGCCGTACCTGTCGTCGGGCCGCTTGGCCATCGCCTTGGCCAGCACGCCGTCCAGCCCGAAGGGCAGTCCGGGCCGGACGCTGCTCAACGCGGGCGGCGCACCCTGCAGATGCCCCTGGATGACCGCGGCGGGATTGGTCGCCGCGAACGGGCCCGTGCCGGTGAACAGCCAGAACAGCGAGCAAGCCAGCGAATACTGGTCGGAGCGGTGGTCGAGCGCGGCGCCGGTGAGCTGTTCGGGCGAGGCGTAGGCCAGGGTCGCGGTGAAGGTGCCGGTCTGGGTGAGATGACCGGTGTCGTCGCGCAGGCGCGCGATACCGAAGTCGGTGAGATACACCCGCTCACCGCGCCCGGCGCTGGAGCGGGCCAGCAGGATGTTGGCGGGTTTCACGTCGCGGTGCAGCACGCCGCTGCCGTGCGCGTAGTCCAGCGCGTCCGCGGTCTCCTTGATGATCTGGACCGCGCGTTCGGGTGGCAGCGATGTCGGTTCGACCGAGGCGGCGTCGATGCCATCGATGTACTGCATCGAAATCCACAGTTGCTCGTCCTCGAGCCCGCGGTCGTAAACCGTGACGATGTTCGGGTGATCGAGCTGCGCGACCAGATCCGCCTCCCGTTCGAACCGAGCCCGCACCTCCTTGTCGAAGAACATCTCCCGATTCAGCAGCTTCAGTGCGGTCATCCGCGGCAGCCGCGGATGTTTCGCCAGATAGACCGAACCCATGCCACCGCGGCCGAGTTGCCGCTCGATGACATAGCCGGCGAAAACGTCACCGCTGGCCAGCATGACTGCTCCACTTCCCGCCGCTCGCCGGGACCCACCGGCGAACAGGCGTACAGCATCAGAACGCGCGGTCCGAGATGGGCCGGACCACGGAAAACATCGAAACCATAGCAGTAGTCGCGTGGCCGCCGATCGCTCGGCGAGCGTGGCGACACGCGGGCGAACGGCGGCTTGGACGGGTGGGCGGTGGGCGCGGGTCCGGGGGTTGCTGGTGCGGCCGCACGGCCGACCCCGGGCGTATGGGCAGGTTCGGCAGCTCGATCATGCCGGGGTGGACGGGTCGCCGCGGCGGTGGGAAACTCCGGCGCGGTGGCGCGGGCTGCCGGGGCGGTTCCTGCGGCGTCGACGGACGCGGCGGCGCAGGTGCGGTGTGCTGTGTCGGCGGCGTGGGTTGCTGTGGTGCTGCCGGGGCGGTGTGCTGTGTCGGCGCGTTCCCGTCGGCGTGGATGCCCAACTGTGGTGCGGCGGTGTGCGGTGCGATCCGCTGCCCGGCGAGGGCATACCTGGCCGCGGCGGCGAACTCGGCGCAGCTGGCGAACCGATCCGCGGGCCGCTTGGCCATGGCGCGGGCCAGCACCGGATCCAGCGCGGGTGGCAGGCCGGGACGCACCCGGCTCAGCACCGGGATCGGTGCGTACAGATGGCTGTTCACCACCGCCGCCGGGTTGGCGCCCGGATATGGCGGCGCGCCGGTGAGCATCCAGAACAGGGTGCAGGCCAGTGAATATTGATCGGCCCGGTCGTCCAACGGCTGGCCGATCAGCTGTTCCGGCGCGCCGAAAGCGAGTGTCGCGGTGATCGAGCCGGACGAGCCGATCGTGGTGTCGGCGCCGCGCACGCCCGCGATGCCGAAATCGGTGAGCAGCACCCGCTCCGGCTGCCCGATCGGCGCCTTGGCCAGCAGGATGTTGGCCGGTTTCACGTCGCGATGCAGCACCTGGTTGGCGTGCGCGAAATCGAGTGCCGCGGCGGTGTCGGCGACGATCTGCACCGCGCGCCCAGGCGCGAGCACGTCGACGTCCGCGCAGGATGCGTCCGCGCCGGGCACGTATTGCATGGATATCCACAACTGCTGGTCCTCGGCGCCTCGATCGAACACCGTGACGATGTTCGGGTGGTCCAGCCGCGAGACCAGATCGGCCTCGCGTTCGAAGCGGCGGCGGATGTCGGCGTCGGCGTACAGTTCGCGCTTCAGCAGCTTCAGGGCGGTCAACCTCGGCAGCCGGGGATGCCGGGCCGAGTACACCGTGCCCATGCCGCCACGGCCGAGCACGCGTTGGATGACGTAGCCTGCGAAGACATCGCCGGTCTGCAACACCGTTACACCCCTTGGTCGAGTCGAACGCGCGGACACTAACCATGTATCTCGCCGGGCCGCCGGGATGCAACAGTCGGGGCGCGACCTTCGTCCGCTGTCGGTGCCGCCCGTTACGCTGACCGCATGCGCATAGGAGCACATGTCCGGCTCGACAGCGACCCGATCGGCTTCGGCGAGAAACTGGGGGCCGATGTCATCCAGATGTTCGTGGTCGATCCCCAGAGCTGGGACAAGCCCACCCCGCACCCGCGGACCGAGGAGATCCTCGCGAGCCCGATCGAGGTCGTGGTGCACTCCTCCTACCAGATCAACGTGGCGAGCCTGAACAACCGGCTGCGCATGCCCTCGCGCAACGCGGTGGCGCAACAAGCGAAGGCGGCCGCCGACATCGGTGCGTTCGGTTTGGTGGTGCACGGCGGGCACGTGCGCTCCGACGCCGAACTGGAGACCGGAATCGACAACTGGCGCAAGCTGTTCGAGCGCCAGCAGGACAAAGGCGGCTTCGCGGTGCCGATCCTGATCGAGAACACCGCGGGCGGCAATCACGCCATGGCCAGGCACTTCGATTCCATCGCCCGGCTGTGGGACGCGGTCGCCGACTACGGCGCGGGATTCTGCCTGGACACCTGCCACGCCTGGGCGGGCGGCGAGGAACTGGTCGGCGTCGTCGACCGGATCAAGGCGATCACCGGACGGATCGACCTGGTGCACCTGAACTCCTCGCGCGACGAGTTCAACTCCGGCGCCGACCGCCACGCCAACTTCGCCGACGGCACCATCGACCCCCAGCTGCTCGCGGAAGTGTGCAAAACGGCAGGCGCTCCGGTGATCCTGGAGACCCCTGCCGACGGCATCGCGGACGATCTGGCTTACCTGCGCGGTGTTTGATGGCGGTGTGTGGGCGCGACGTGCGCCCGGCGGGGGTGGGTCGGCTTCGTCCGTTACGTGGTTGTGTGGCGGTGATCGGCTGAGTTGTGTGGGCGGGACGTGTGCCCGGCGGGGGTGGGTGGGCTTCGGTCGTTTGTGATCAGCGCGACGAAAACCCTGGTCGGCGGGGTGGTTTCGGTGATCTGCTCGAGTGAGCAGCAACCGATATCGACAGCGAAGGTGATCTCATGACGGTCGCACCCGCCACCCCATCCACTGCCTCTGTGACCCGGCTCGGTGCCCGCATCGGCGCGCGGATCGACAACGTCCGGCTCGGTGGCGACCTGGATTCGGCCACCGTCGAGGTGGTCCAGCGCGCCCTGCTGGAGCACAAGGTCGTCTTCTTCCGCGGGCAGGATCACCTCACCGAGGACGGGCAGTACGAGTTCGCCCAACTGCTCGGCACGCCGACTACACCGCACCCGACCGTCACCTCGCACGGCGTGAAGAGCCTGGCCATCGATTCCGAGCACGGCCGCGCCAACAGCTGGCACACCGACGTCACCTTCGTCGACCGCATCCCGAAGGCGTCCATCCTGCGCGCGGTGCGCCTGCCCAGCTACGGTGGCGCCACCACCTGGGCTTCCACCGTCGCGGCCTACGACTCGTTGCCGGAACCGCTGAAGCGGCTCGCGGAGTCGCTGCGCGCGGTGCACACTAATGTCTACGACTACGCGGCACGCACCGGTGCGGCGCCGCGCCCGAACTCCGCCGCCTATCGTGCCGAGTTCGAGTCCACCTATTACGAGACCGAACACCCGGTGGTTCGGGTGCATCCGGAGACCGGCGAGCGTGCGTTGCTGCTCGGCCACTTCGTCAAGCACTTCGTCGGGCTGTCCAGCACCGAGTCGCACGCTCTGTTCCGGCTGTTCCAGGACCGGGTCACCCGCCTGGAGCACACCGCCCGCTGGAACTGGGCGCCCGGTGACGTCGCTATCTGGGACAACCGCGCCACCCAGCACTACGCCATCGACGACTACGACGACCAGCCACGCAAGCTGACCCGCATCACGCTGGCCGGCGACGTCCCGGTCGGCGTGGACGGTGTGGCGAGCACCGGCATCGCGGGCAATGCCGAGCACTACTCGATCATCGAGGACACGCGGCTGCTCGCCTCCTGAGCGGACCCCGCATGGTTGTGGCGGTGAATTCCCCACCGCGGCAGTTGAGGGGCCATGCGGTATCCGACGAAGGGGCAGGTAGATCCGGGCGCGGCACGCCGCTGCCGGGCGACGGCCACGCCCGGCAGCGGCGCGGTAGCCGGTCCGGTCGCATACTGCCGGGCTCGCCGGTGCCAGGCCGCGCCGAGCCGCGAGCAGCACGCCACACGGTCGCTGAACCGTGAGGTAGCGCCCAGGCCGTCGGTGGCATGGTCCACACTGGTGGCCATGAGTATTCGGCCGCTGGACGGGGTGCGCGTCCTGGAACTCGGCAACTACATCGCCGCGCCGACCGCCGGGCGCATCCTCGGCGACTTCGGCGCCGAGGTGATCAAGGTGGAACGCCCGAAGGTGGGCGACGAGCTGCGCAACTGGCGGCTCTACGGCGGCGACACCTCGATGCTCTACCGGACGATCAACCGCAACAAGAAGTCGATCACGCTGGATCTGCGCACCGAGGCGGGGCGCGGCATCGTGCTCGACCTGATCCGCCGCTGCGATGTGCTGTTGGAGAACTTCCGGCCCGGCATGCTGGAGAAGTGGGGCCTGGGCCCGGAGGTGCTGAACGAGGCGAATCCGGACCTGGTGATCACCAGGATCTCCGCATACGGGCAGACCGGGCCGATGTCGGCGCGGCCCGGCTTCGCCGCGGTGGCCGAGGCGGTCGGCGGTCTGCGTGAGCTGGTCGGCGACCCGGATCGTCCGCCGGTGCGCACCGGCGTCTCGATCGGTGATTCCATCGCCGGTATCTACGCCGCGTTCGGGACCGTGATGGCGCTGTTCCAGCGCGAACGCGGCGCCACACCGGTTCCCCTGCGGGAGCGCGTGATCGACGTGGCGCTCAACGAGGCGATCCTGTCGGTGATGGAGTCGCTGGTGCCGGACTACCTCGCCTACGGGATCCAGCGGGAGCGCGTGGGTGGCCGGATGGAGGGCATCGCGCCGAGCAACGCCTACCCGTGCGCCGACGGAACCAGCATCATCATCGGCGGCAACGGCGATGCCATCTTCCAGCGCTATATGAAGGTCATCGACCGCCCGGACTTGGCGGCCGACCCGGAACTCCAGGACAACGCGGGCCGCTGGCGCCACCGCGAGCGCCTCGACGCGGCCATCGGTGAGTGGACGATCCGCCACACCCGCGCCGAGGCGCTGAAAGTCCTGGAAGCCGCGGCCATTCCGTGCGGCCCGATCTACACGGCAGCCGACATCGTGGCCGACGAGCAGTACCGCGCACGCAACATGATCCAGCCGTTCGCCGTGGACGTCGGCGCCCCGGAACCGCAGACGGTCGGCTTTCCGGGCATCGTCCCGGTTATCGGCGAACAGTCCCTGCCCATCCATACCGTCGGCCCCGATCTTGGCGAGCACACGCATGAGGTGCTGTCCGGGTTGCTCGGCATGAGTGAGGCCGAGATCGATGCGTTGGAGGCGCGATGAGTGAGCGGACAATCGACGCAGCCGCCCTGGTGGTCGTGGCGGGGCCGAGTGTCAGCGAGGCGGGAGCATGAGCCCGCAGCCGAACGACCGCAGGCGTCCGCCGGGACGCGGCGCACGAGAATTCCGTGCGCCGGCCAGCAGCAGGCCCACGGTGCAGCCGAATCCGACCGGGGCGAGCGAAAAGCTTTGGGGTGGCGTGATGTGCGGCCGCCGCCAGGCGCGGGAGCAACGATGACCGCACCGCTGCTACGCGACGTCACGCTGCGCGACGGACTCCAGCTGACCGGCAAACCGCTGCCGGTGCAGCACAAGGTGGATCTCGTCCGCCGCCTGCTCGCGCTCGGGGTGCCCGCGCTCGAAATCGGCTCGATGGCCCGCCCGGACCTGGTCCCGCCGATGGCGAACACGATGGAGTTGGTCGCCGCGCTGACGCCCGAGGAACTGCGCCGCTGCTGGGTGTGGGTGGCCACGCCGCGGCACGTGGAGAAAGCCGCCGCGGCGGGGGTCCGCAACTTCCAGTACTGCTTCTCGGTGTCGGACGCGCACAATCGGGCGAACATCGGGCGCGACACCGAGGCCAGCATCGCCGCGATGCCGGACGCGGTGCGCCTGGCCCGCGAGGTGGACGGGTCGATCCAGCTGTGCCTGGCGACGTCGTTCACCTGCCCCTTCGACGGTCCGGTCGACCCGGAGCGGGTACTCGCCATCGCCCGCGATCCCCGCACCGAGGGCGCGGACGACATCGTCCTCGCCGACACACTCGGGCAGGCGCATCCGGGCCGGGTGGCCGCGCTCGTCACGGCGGTACGGGATCGAACACCCCAGCGGCGCATCGTCTTTCACGGCCACGACACCTGGGGGATGGGCGTGGCCAACACCCTCGCCGCCGTCACGGCGGGCGCGGACATGGTCGATGGTGCGCTCGGCGGACTCGGCGGGTGCCCCTTCGCGCCGGGCGCGAGTGGCAACACCGCCTCCGAGGACATCCTGTTCGCGACCAGACCACCGTGGTTCACTCCGGCCACGCTGGCCGCGCTGGTGGAGATGTCGGAGGAACTGCTCGCCGCACTCGGTGAACCCAATCGCTCCCGCGCCGTCGAGGGCGCCCGATCGGAAGCCTCTGCCTTCGAGTGGGTCGTCGACCGGGAGCGTGCCGGTCATCCCCGGGTGTAGGCGCGGAAAGACCTGGAGCCGTCGTCGATTCCCAAGGGCGAATGCGACCTGGTCCCCGAGGACGTCCGGGCCGGAGCGGGAGCGGACATCGCTCGGGTGCACCTGGCCCAGGTCAGAAGCTGATGCCCATCGGCTGGGCGCCCATTGGGCACACGACACTGATGACACGAACGCCGAGCGGCTCGATCAGCGCATTGACCGGCAGGGAGCTCCCAGTGGGGCACACCGCCGTCCCGTGTACCACCTGCGGTACGGAGGTCGAGTTCACGCACGTCATACCCGCGCAGAACACCCCGGTCGGAATCGCCGCCGAGGCCGGAGCAGCCGCGAGCACGACACCACAGACCGCACCCGCCACCACCGTCACGATGGATGCGACACGCTTCATTTCCTGTCCCTTCTCGACATGTTGGGCAACTTGCGAGCAAACAATGCGTCGGGGTCAACGTACCTGCGGCTATCCATTCAGCTCACCCGACTCGCCGCTGCGGTGTCCGCGGCACGAGTTCTGCGGCGGATCACGAATCAGCCGAGGTCGGCGAGCTTACGATGCAGCACGGCCCGCTCACGCCGGTTACGGCACAGCCGTAGGGCGAGTTCCAGTTCGGTGCGCGCCTCGTCGGTGCGTCCCAATCGGGTGAGCAGCTCCCCGCGAACCGTCGGCAGCAGGTGGGAGTTCGCCAGCGACTCGGTAGCCCGCAGGTCGTCCACGATCGGCAGCGCCGCGGCCGGTCCCTGTGCCATCGAAACCGCGACCGCCCGGTTGAGGTCGACCACCGGTGACGGCGCGAGCCGGCCGAGTGCCTCGTAGAGGAGCACGATGCGCTCCCAGTTCGTCGCATCGAACGATGCGGCGGCAGCATGGCATTCGGCGATCGCAGCCTGCAAGCCGTAGGCGCCCAGGCCCCGGCCGACCTGCTCCGCGCGGGTCAGCGCGGCTCGTCCCCGGCGGATGGCGGCGCGGTCCCAGCGGCGGCGGTCTTGGTGCTCGAGCAGCACCGGATGGCCATCGGGCCCAGTGCGCGCGGGAAAGCGTGCCGCAGTGAGCTCCAGCAGCGCCAGCAGTCCGTGGACCTCCGGTTCGTTCGGCATCAGCCGGGCCAGCACCCGTGCCAGACGCTGGGCTTCGCTCGCGAGGTCGAGCCGGATCAGAGCGTCACCGGAGCTGGCCGAGGACCCTTCGGTGAAGATCAGGTAGACCACGCTGAGCACCGAGCCGAGCCGCTCGCCCCGCTGCTGGGCCTGGGGCACCTCGAACGGCACCCGCGCCGCCGCCAGGGTCTTCTTCGCCCGAGTGATCCTGGCCTGCACGGTCGCGGTCGGGGCGAGGAACGCCGTGGCGATCTCGTCGCTGGTCAGACCGCCGACCACCCGCAGCGTCAGCGCCACCCGCGCCTCGCGCGGCAGCACGGGGTGGCAGGAGATGAACATCAACGCAAGCACGTCGTCGTCGATCTGGTCCGGATCCCACAGCACGTCTTCGGCGTCCCGCACCGGATCCGCAGGTGCCCTCCCCGCGACGGCACCGCCCTCGCCCATATTGTGGGCGAGGGCGGTGTACCTCTCGTCGAGGGCCGAGCGCCGGCGGAACGCGTCTATCGCGCGACGCCGTCCGACGGTGAGCAACCACCCAGCGGGGTTGCGGGGCACGCCCTCGCGGGGCCAGGTCACCAGTGCCTCGGCCAGCGCCTCCTGGGCGAGGTCCTCAGCCAGCGCGAAGTCGCCGGTGTACCGCGCGAGCGCACCGACGATCCGGGCCGAGTCGATCCGCCAGACGGCGGCGACGGCCTCACGGCCGGTGGGATCGGCCATGGCACGTCGATCCGCTCACAGCTGACCGGTGGCTTCGCGCCATGCCCGCTCCTTCTGGATCCACTCGTTGTCCTGCGGGAACTCGTCGATGGTGGTGACCCGGCGGATCTCGGTCTTGAAGCCGGGCCCGGTGATCGGCGCCCGCTTGGCCCACTCGATCGCCTCCTCCTTCGATGCCACGTTGAGGATGTAGAACCCGCCGAACAGCTCCTTTGTCTCGCCGTAGGGTCCGTCGGTGACCACGGGAGTCTCGGACGAGTAGTCGATGACCACGCCGTCGGCGGCGTCGTCGAGACCTTCCGCGGCGAGCAGCACGCCCGCCCGGATCATCTCGTCGTTGTACTTGCCTATGGTCTCGAGCATCTCGGTGAAGTCGGCATTCGCCATCCCCGCGAGGGCCTCGTCGGTCGCGCGCCAGATCAGCATGTACTTCATGGTCGGTCTCCTTGGATGATCCGGGTCCGTCTCTCGGACCCTCTCATCCTCAGGTCGAACGGGGAATACCGGAGATCGACACAACTGCCGAACCAATTTTCCGACCGCGTGAACTGCTCGCTACATCAGCCGTCGAGTGGGTCGCCGGACGGGATCAGACCTGGCGGAGCCCGAGTCACGTGAGCGTGTTCACCACATATGCCGCGGCCTCCGCGATAAGGGCCTCGTCGTATGCGGCATCCCGGTCGGCCTTGCTGGACATGATCGCGATGACCAGCGGTGCGGAACCCGGAGGCCACACGATGGCGATGTCGTTCACTGTGCCGTAGTCACCGGTCCCCGTCTTGTCGGCGACGGTCCAGCCCTGCGGGATCCCCGCCCGGATTCGTCGAGCGCCGGAGCGGGTAGCGTTGCGCTCCAACAGATCTCGGAGGAATGCGCGCTTCTCGTCCGGCAGCGTGTCGCCCAGTACGATCTTGTGATAGTCGGTGCCCAGCGCTCGGGGAGACGAGGTGTCTCGCGGGTCTCCCGGAGCGGCCTCGGTGATCAGCGGCTCGATCCGGTCCATCCGGGTCACCGTGTCGCCCAGGCTGCGGGCATACGCCGTCAGCTCGGCAGGCCCGCCGAGATCACGGAGCAGGAGATTGCCTGCCGTGCCGTCGCTGTAGCGGACCGCGGCGTCACACAGCTGACGGATCGTCATCCCCGTGGCCACGTGCCGCGGCGTGATGGATGCGTTCTTCGTGAGATCGGCTTCCGTGTAGGTGACGACGGTATCCAAGTGCGACAACGGATTACGTTGCAAGACCGCTGCGGCCGCCAATCCCTTGAACGTCGAACAGAACGCGAATAGTTCGTCCGCTCGGTAGGCCACGGTGACACCGGTGCCGGTGGCGAGGGCATACACCCCCAGGCGTGCGTCGAACTTCCGCTCCAACTCGGCCAGGCGGGTGTCGGAGTCGTTCGCCGCTGAGGGCGCGGGTGTCGCGGAGACCGGCCCACCGATCGGATCGGATGGGGGCGCAGACGTCGTGCCGCTCGCGCATCCGGCCAGCGGGAGAAGCAATGCCGCTCGGAGTAGGGTGCGGCGAGCGATGGTCGGCGATGAAGTCACGGTCTCGGTTTACCCGAGCGTCTCGACGACCGCACGGGCGGCGTTGGCGACAAGTGGGTTGTCGGCTTTGGCGTTCGGCTCGAATTTCGTGGTCAGGACAGCGATGACGAGCGGGGCGCGTCCGGGCGGCCACGCGATGGCGACATCGAGGGCTCCGCCGTAGGCGGGGCTGCCGGTCTTGTCGCCGACGGTCCAGCCCGCAGGCAGCGCGGCACGGATACGTTGGCCCCCGGTGGTATTGGCGATGAGCAACGACTTCAATCGCTCCCGTTCGGGTTCGGCCAGCACATCGCCGAGGACCAGGGCGCGGTAGTCGGCGGCGAGCGCCGCGGGTGTGGTGGTGTCGCGCTCGTCGCCAGGGATGGCGGTGTTCAGTTCGGTTTCCCAGCGGTCCAGGCGCGAGGTGTTGTCGCCGATCGAACGCAGGAACGCGGTGAAACCCTCCGGACCGCCGAGGAGTTTCAGCAGCTGGTTGCCCGCGGTGTTGTCCGACATGGTGATCGCGGCGTCGCACAGCTCGGCAACGGTCATGCCGGTGTCGACGCGCTTCTCGGTCACCGGCGAATACTCGACGAGATCGGTGCGGGGGTAATGGATCACCTGATCGAAGTAACCCGTCGACAGCGGATGGTCACGCAGTAGAGCGCCGCACGCGAGACCCTTGAATGTGGAAGCCATCGGGAACCTCTCACTGTCCCGATGAGCGATAGTGCGGCCGGAGGCGGTGTCGATCGCGTACACACCCAGCCGTGCCGCGTGGCTGGTCTCCATCTCGATGAACGACGGGGTCGCGGCAGCCGGTGTGGTTTTCGGGTTCGCCGACGCATCGCTGCCGGACCCGCACGCGGCGGTGACGGCGGTCAGCGCGGACATCGCCGCGGCGGCGAGAAGCCGGCGACGACCGAGCGGGACACGGTGAGCAAGTGCTGAGAAGGTCACCGCTGCACCACACCATCGACACGGCGGCAGGCGCCAATATCAGACCCCGGCGCGGACGAGTTGACTTCGATATCGCCGCAGGTTCGCCCGCGCGGTTCGGTTCCGGCGCAGACCGCGGCCGGGCAGCGAAACCGATCTCCCGAAACCCACTGGTTCAATGACCGCATGGACCTGATCCGCCACCTTCGCTTCTTCGTCTCCGTCGCGGACGAGGGGCACTTCGGCAGGGCGGCGGCCGCGCTCGACATGACCCAACCACCGCTGTCCCAGGGACTTCGGCGGCTCGAACGGCACCTTGGCGTCGACCTCATCCACCGCACCAGGCAGGGGGCCGTGCTCACCTCGGCCGGTCTCCAGCTGCTGCCCCGCGCTCGGCTGCTCGTCGACGACGCCGAGCGTCTGCTCGCCGAGTCGCACCGCATCGCGCACGCCCACGGCGCCGTGCACTGGGGCGCGACCGCGGCGCTGCCCGACCGGATGGTCACGGCCTGCGTGGGCGCACTGCGCACCGTGGTCGCCCCGGGCGCCGCGGTGTCCACCGCGGTGGGCACGACCGTCGATCTCATCGCCGACGTCCGCGCCGGCCTCTGCGACGTCGCGGTGATCGAGCATCCGGCCCTGGTCGACGGCGTCGAGGCGCGCCCGGTCGTCAAGGTGCCGCGGTGGCTCGTCGTGCCGTCGGATCACCGCAGCACCGGTGCCGAACGCCCCACCTTCCCCATGCTCGCCGGGCTGAGTTTCGCCCATCCGCCGCGCGCCACCAACCCGCCCGCCTTCGATGCCGTGCTGGACCTGCTGCGCGAGCGAGGCCTGGACGCGCCGACCGTGCCCGCGCCCGATGACCGCACCGTCTTCGCCGCGGTGGCCGCCGGAACGAGCTTCGGGCTCACGGCGACTCCTCCGTCCGCCACGCCGGGCGTGACCTGGCTGCGCATAGCGCCGCAGGCGGTCGCCCTGCGGGTGCGCGTCGTCCACCGTCCGGGAGCCGACACCCACGCCGATGCGGTGGACCGGGTGCTGTACCGGGAGCGCCTCTGATGGCGGATGCGTCGTGGAGCGACTCGTTGAGAGGTGGCGGTCGGGTGACGGGTGGGCGGGAAGCGTCGCGGAGCGACTCGTTGAGCGGCGGTCGGGCGACGGACGGGCATGCCGCCGAGGAGAGGATCCGCGCCGTCTTCGCCGATGCGGGATGTACCGGCTGGCTGCACGCCCGCCGCTGCGACGACTCCGGGGCCGAGATCTCCATCGGAGGTCGAGAGCGGGTGGTCGTCGCGTCGGTGTACAAACTGCCGCTGTTCGTCGCGTTCTGCCGCTACGTCGACGCCGGGCGCATCGATCCCACGTCCCGGCTCACAGTGACCCCGTCCGACTGCACGCCAGGCCCGACCGGCATCGCCGTCATGCGCGACCCGGTGACCATGAGCCTGCGCGACCTGGCGACCTCGATGATGACCGTCTCCGACAACGCGGCGGCCGATGTGCTGCTCGGCGCGACCGGTCTCGGTGCGGTCGAGGAACTGCTGGACCACCTCGGTCTCACCCAGACCCGAATCGTGGGCGGCACCGCCGACCTGCACCGCAGCCTGGTCCGCGACACCGACACCCACACCACCGCCGAGGCGTTCGCGATCCTGGCGGAGAACGACGACGCGTGGTCGGTATCGGCATACGACCCCTCCTACACGAGCGCGACGACACCGGAGGAAATGACCCGGTTCCTGCGCACACTATGGAGCGGCACGTTGCTGTCTCCCGAACAGACCGAGTTCGTCCGAACCGTCATGCGCTACCAGGTCTGGCCGCATCGCATCGCCGCCGCTTTCCCGCACCGCAGCGTGTCGGTCGCGGGGAAGACCGGAACCATCGGCGTGATCCGCAACGAGGTCGCGGTGGTGGAGTTCCCCGGCGAGTATCCCGTCGCCGTCGCGGTTTTCACCCGTGCGGCGCGCGCGGACCCGCAGCTGCCCGTCGTCGACGCCGCCATCGCCGAGACCGCCCGCATCGCCGTCACCGAGCTCCGCCGCCCCTTGCCGCAGGAGTGACGGCCCCACGACACCCGCAGACTCGGGGTCTTCCCTGATGGCATGTGGACAGGATCCCGGTAAGACTGGACGACATGACTTCGCAAGCCTTGGGCGACACCACCGACACCGCGGTCACGACCGATGTCGCGGCCCACGCTATCGAACTGACGAAGGTCTACGGATCGGGCGATACCCAGGTCAGGGCCTTGGACGGAGTGTCGACCGAGTTCGCGAAGGGAGAGTTCACCGCGATCATGGGCCCGTCCGGATCGGGGAAATCGACCCTGATGCACTGTCTGGCCGGGCTGGACAGCGCCAGTTCCGGCACCGTCCGTATCGGCGACACCGACCTCACCACCCTGTCCGACAAGCAGATGACGCGCCTGCGCCGAGACCGCATCGGGTTCGTCTTCCAGGCGTTCAACCTGGTGCCGACGCTCACGGCGCTGGAGAACATCACGCTGCCGCTGGACATCGCCGGGCGCAAACCCGACCAGGACTGGCTGGACACGGTGCTGAAGCGGCTCGGGCTCACCGATCGGCTCACCCACCGTCCCAGTGAGCTGTCCGGCGGGCAGCAGCAGCGGGTGGCCTGTGCGCGGGCGCTGGCGGGAAAACCGGAGATCGTCTTCGGCGACGAGCCGACCGGCAACCTGGACTCCCGCGCTTCAGAGGAGGTGCTGTCGATCCTGCGCGCCGCGGTGGACGAGTTCGGGCAGACGGTCGTCATCGTGACGCACGAGCCGCATGCGGCCGGATTCGCCGACCGGGTGGTGTTCCTGGCCGACGGTCGCATTGTGGACGAGATGCGCGATCCGACCGCCGACACCGTGCTGGACCGGATGAAAGCGTTGGAGCAGGCGTGACCGGGCGGTCGCGGGAGAACCAGGGGTGGGCGTGATGGCTGGAAGTCCGATGCGCAAAGTTGCGTTGCGCAATCTTGCCGCGCACAAGGTCCGGCTCGCTTTGACCCTGTTGTCGGTGGTGCTCGGCACCGCCTTCATCGCGGGCTCGTTCGTGTTCACCGACACGCTGCAGCACACCTTCGACGGGATCTTCGCCAACGAGGCCAAGGGCGTCGACGTCCGAGTGAGCCCGAAAGAGCGCCAGGCACAAGGCATTCCGAACAACGTGGTGGACGAGCTGGCGAAATACCCCGGCGTCCGCACGGTGGCCCCGAGCGTGAACGGGCCGGTGGTGCTGCTCGATCCGGCGGGCAAGAAAGCTGTGCAGACCGGCGGAGCGCCCACCTTCGGCAAGTCCTACCTGCCGCCGGCGAAGGCCGTCGCGGAGCCGGAGAAGTTCACTCAGGGCGTCCCACCCGCGCGCCCCGGCGAGATCGCGCTCAACACCGGCGGAGCCGAGCGGGCCGGGCTGAAGGTCGGTGACCGGACCAAGATCCTGATCCCGTCGCAGCCGGACCCGATCGACGTAACCCTCACCGGCATCTACGAACTCCCTGCGGACACCGGCGGTTTCATCGGTGTGCTGTTCGACGACACGCAGGCGCGCAAGCTGTTCACCGACGGCCTGCACGTCGCCTATGTGGATCTCGCGGCCGGCGGCATCCCCGGCGACGGCCTGCGCGACAATCTGGGCAGGGACCTGCCCGGCTACAAGGTGCAGAACGGTGATCAGGTCCGCACCGACCTGAAGAAGGAAGTCTCCAACGCGCTCAACTTCATCAACTACTTCCTGCTCGCGTTCGGTGCGATTGCGCTGATCGTCGGCACGTTCATCATCTACAACACCTTCTCGATGATCGTCGCGCAGCGCCTGCGCGAGCTGGCGCTGCTGCGCGCGGTCGGCGCGAGCCGTCAGCAGGTCGGCCGGTCGGTGGTGGCGGAGGCGTTCGTCATCGGGTTGATCGGCAGCGCGATCGGTCTCGCGGGCGGCGTCGGGCTGGCGTTCGGGCTGTCGGCGGTGTTGAACGCCTTCGACCTGGGGCTGCCGACCGGATCGATGGCGGTGCTGCCGCGCACCATCGTGGTCGGGTTGTTCGTCGGTCTCGCGGTGACGATGGTCAGCGCCTATGCGCCCGCACGTCGCGCGGCGCGGATTCCACCCGTGCAGGCCATGCGTGAGGAGTTCGCGTCCACCGGTGAGTCGCTGCGCGTGCGCACGGCCATCGGGGTGGTGCTCGCCGGGCTCGGCGTCGGGTTCGTCGTGCTGGGTGCGCAGCGCACCGGCGGCACGGCGGCCGCGACGGTCGGCGTCGGCGCGCTCGGCCTGATCTTCGCGGTGCTGCTCGCCGCGCCCGCGCTGTCGCGGCCGGTGGTGGCCGGGCTCGGGGTGCTGGTGCGGCCGTTCGGGTCGATCGGGCACATGGCGCGCAACAACGCCGCGCGCAACCCTCGGCGCACCGCCGCGACGGCGTTCGCGCTCACGCTCGGGCTGATGCTGGTCTCGGCGATCGGCATGCTGGGCGCGTCGGCCAAGGAGAGCGTCGGCGTGCTGATCGACAAGGGGGTGCGAGCCGACTACGCGCTCGCGGGTCCGCAGTTGCTCGGGGTGCCGTTCGGCGCGGCCGACGCGGCCCGCACGAAAGTGCCCGGGGTGGCCGAGGTGGTCGGACTCCGCGGCGCCGGTTTCAAGATCGGCGACGAGCAGGTGTTCGCCGCGTCGGCGGATGGGCCGCTGGACGGCGTGCTGAACTACGAAATCGTGCGCGGTAGTGGCACTCTCGGCGACCGCGACGTGCTCGTGTCGGACGAGGAGGCGGACAAACGGGGCTGGAAGGTCGGCGAACCGGTGAGCCTGACCAGTTTCGACGGCAAGAAGGTTTCGCTCACGGTGACCGGCGTGTACAAGAAGACTCCGCTGCTCGGTCCCATGGTGGTGTCGCAAGCCGTCTACGACGAGGTGGTTCCGCTCAACTTCCGGACCAACTTCCTGGTGCTGGTCAAGGCGAAGCCGGGTGCGAACATCACCGAGATGCGCGCCGACCTGGAGAAGGCGACCGAGCAATTCGTTGTGGTGCAGGTGCAGGACCGGGAGGAGTTCAAGGGTGCGCAGGGCAGGCAGATCAACACGCTGCTGGCCATCCTCTACGGTCTGCTCGCGTTGGCGGTGGTGATCGCGATCCTGGGCATCGTGAACACCCTCGCGCTGTCGGTGGTGGAGCGGCGCAGGGAGATCGGCATGCTGCGCGCGGTCGGCATGCAGCGCATGCAGGTGCGCAGGACGATCTATCTCGAGTCGATGTTGATCGCGGTATTCGGCGCGATCGTCGGCATGGTGCTCGGCCTCGGCCTCGGCGTCGGCTTCCTGCGAACCCTGCGCGATTTCGGCTTGGACCAGATCGCCATCCCGTGGACGCAACTGGTGCTCGTCCTGATCAGCTCGGCGGTCGTCGGTGTGCTGGCCGCACTATGGCCCGCGGTCCGCGCCGCACGCACGCCGCCCCTCGCGGCTATCGCCGACCTCTGAGAACCCGTGCGGCGCACCATGATTGTGCGCCGCACGGACTGGGGATGCGGCTGATCGCGCTCGATACAGGCGAATGGCGGCCACCGAAGCGGCGGTGATCCGGCCGCTTGTGGCGAACCTCTACGGGCCTGGGCTTCCTCGTCGCGCCGCGGTTCATTGCGGACGGGCCGAGTACGCCGTTCGGTCTGAAGCGTCACTCCTGGATGACGGACAACACGTTCCCCGCGGGGTCGGTGAACCAGGCGATCAGGGGACCGCCTCCGCGGTGGATGCCTTTCTCGTCCTGTTCGGCGAATTCGTACCGTTCGAAGCGGACGTTGCGGCTGGTGAGCTCGTCGACGGCCGCCTCGATGTCCGGGACCGGAAAGTTCAAGATCGTGAATGTCGCGGGCGTGTGGTCCGATTTCGGATACACCAGGACTGTGGCCCCGCCGCCGAGGTGCAGGTTGAGCATCCCGTTCTCCTCGGAAACCCGTATTCCCAGCGTCTCGGCGTAGAACGTCTTGGCCGCATCGACGTCGTCCACCGAGAACCCACTGAACGCTCTGCTGTCGGCAAGCATCACTAGCTCCTCTCGGCCATCGCAGCCCGATGCTTCGGGCTCAGCTGAATGAACTGAACGTAGTTTCCATCCGGGTCGATCGCCGTGGCGAACAGACTGCCGTCGCGGTCGTCCAGCTCGGCAACCCAGCGCCCTCCGAGATCATCGATGCGACCCGCTACCGCCCGCGCATCGTCCACGTCGACGTTCAGGATCACCCGACCCGGCTCGGGGTTGGTGCCCCCGACGTCGTCGCGGCTGTCGATCAGTACGTAGAAGCCGCCGAAGTCGAGGACATCGTAGCCGGGCTCGCCGGGCGTGCGGTCGACCTTCAGCGCGAATGCCGAGGCATACCAGTCCCGCAGCCGGGCCGGGTCGGTGCTGGACAACAACAGGCTGCCGATGGTGGGTGTAGTCATACCGGTAAGGACGACACGAAGCCGCCGAACTCATCGGTTCGGCGGATATCGCGCCGAGGCCGTGCGACTGAAACAGCCGAGCAAGGCCCCAGCAACCGACGGCTCACCATCCACTCGTCGGCAGAACAGGACGTGTGTGATGAGCCGACCGGCTCAGAACCGGTTCCGGTCGGCGTGCCGGGACCGACTGAGACTTGCCGCTGCGATCCGGTGCGGTTGGCGGAGAATGCGGCAACCGACCGAGACCTGACTGCGGGGAACCCGGACTATGGTGCTGTCATGTCGCCCGACAACCTCGTCGTCGCCGCGGTCGATGTCGGCAAGCTGGCGAACGTCGGCTGGTGGCGAATCGCCGGAATCGACGCGAGCGGCGGTCACGATTTGGACGACCTCGTCACCGGTCTTGCGGCCGACCTGGACGAAGGCCGGTCGGTCGCGCTGGGATTCGAAGCGCCCCTGTTCATCCCGAACCCTTCGGCGGTGGGCGGGCTCGGGCGGCAGCGAGTCGGTGAGGCCGGGCGTCCCTGGTGCGCGGGCGCGGGAACCATCGCGCTCGCGTTCGGCGTACAGCAGGCCTCGTACGTGGTGCACAGGCTCGCCGGGATGCTCGACCGCCCGGTACGGGCCGGGGTGGACGCATGGGGTCTGCTCAGCGGCTCGCTCGACTTGCTGATCTGGGAGGCGTTCGTGTCGGCGGGCTCCAAAGATCGCACTGCCATCGATCCGCACATCTCCGATGCGCGAGCAGCCGCCGAGGAGTTCGAACGCCGCGCCGCCACCGGCGGTATCCGGTCGGACATCGCTGACACGCACGTCCTGAATCTCGCCGCGGCCGCTCTTGTCGCTTCCGGGCTGGCCACCGATTCCGCCCTGCTGACCACGCCGTGCGTGGTGGTCAGGTCGCCTCGGCTCTGATCACGGCACTCACCTCTACACCCGGACGTTCTCCTGCGGATTCGTCTTCTCTTTGCGAGCTCGACGAGACTCAGCTGCGATCATCGCTGCGGGCTCGACGAGCGGCTGTGCGGCTCGATGAGGTTCGGGCTCAATGGTTTTCGATGGTGGCGCGCAGATCGCCGAGAATAGTCTCGAACTGGCGGAGCAGTTCGGGCGGGTATCGGGCGAGGACGGCGTCCTGTTGCTGGTTGATCGAGCCGAAGAAGTCCTCGCCGAGTTCCCTGACCTTCGCGTTGCTGCGCAAGGTGACGACGCGCCGGTCGGTGTGCTCGCGGCTGCGCGTGATGTAGCCGGCCCGCTCCAAGCGGTTCAGCAATGCGGTCATCGCTCCCGAGGACAGGGAGATGCGCCTACCGAGGAGGGCGGGCTGTAGTGGCGCACCCGCTTCCTCGGCCGCGGTGATCTCCAGCAGTGCGAAGGCGTCGGTGGAGTGCACGCCGAGGACCTCGGCGAAGCGGCGGCCGAGTTCGGTGAAGCTCGCGCCATAGGCCCGGAGCTCCTCGACCAGTCGTTGCCTTTGTGCCGCAATGTCATTCGCTGATTGCCGTGCCATCGCCGCGCCTCCTGTCCTGACCGGGTTCCGGATTGACAACCTACCGTGTGTCAATATACCTTCACCACAAAGATGCTTTATGATGGAGGTACATTGCCGACTGAAGTTACCGCCCCACCCTTGCGCTCGTGGCTGGGCCTGATCGCCGTCTCGCTCGGCGTGGCCCTGATCGTCGTGGATCTGACAATCGTCAATGTGATCGTCGCCCCGATCATCGCGGACCTGTCCATCACCTCGACCGAGGCGCAATGGATCCAGGAGTCCTACGCCATCGTCTTCGCGGCCCTGCTGCTGCTCACCGGGCGGCTGTCCGATCTGTACGGCGCGCGTCGGCTGTTTCTGCTCGGGCTCGTCGTCTTCGGCGTGACCAGCCTGCTCGCCGCCGCCGCGCCGAATGGCGCGCTGCTCATCGGCGCACGATTCCTTCAGGGCATCGGTGGCGCGATGATCCTGCCCACCTCTTTGGCCCTGGTGAACGCGACCTTCACCGGCCAGGCGCGGGGCCGCGCTTTCGCGGTCTGGGGTTCGACCATCGGCGCGGCGGCAGCAGTCGGCCCACTGCTCGGCGGCTGGCTCGCCGACTTCTCCTGGCGTTGGGCCTTCGGCATCAATATCCCGCTGGTCGTCGTGATCATGGTGTGCGTATCGGTCTACCTGCCCACCGCACCCCGCGTCCGCGGCCGGGTCGACGGCATCGGCGCGGTGCTCTCGGCGCTCGGTTTGGGAATGCTGTCCTTCGCATTGATCGAGGGCCGCTCGCACGGCTGGATCCTGACCACCGAACCGCTCTCGATCACCGGATTCACCTGGTCGAGCGGGCCATCCCCCGTGCTGATCGCCTTCGTTCTCGCGGCCGTGACTCTGCTGACTTTCTGGCGCAGGCAGGACGCCCTCGCGCGAGCCGGTGCGGAACCGCTCATGGATGTGCGGCTCTTCGGCATCGACTCGTTCCGCAACGGCAATATCGTGACGCTGGTCGTCGGCCTCGGCGAATTCGGCATCATCGCCGTACTGCCACTGTGGCTGCAGTTCACCCTGGACTACAGCGCGCTGCAGGCCGGGCTGGCGCTGGTTCCGCTGGCGGTGGGCAGTTTCTTCGCCAGTGGTGCGAGCTTCTCCATGACGGCCTCGGTGTCCGCCCTCGCCCAGGTCCGCATAGGCCTATTCCTCGAAGCCGCCGGGCTGATGCTGCTCGGCTTGTTCGCGGCAATCGACACCACCTGGTGGCCGATCGCCCTCGCCCTCTTCGTGTATGGCATCGGCGTCGGCTTCGCCACCGCGCAGGTCACCAATGTCGTGCTCGCGGACGTACCCGCCGAACGAGCCGGACAGGGCTCGGGATTGCAAAGCGCGGCAAGGGAATTGGGTTCCGCGCTCGGCATCGCGGTGGTCACCACGGTCTTCTTCAGTGCCATGGACTCGGAACTGCGCGACCGGCTCACCGAGGACCGGGATCGCCTCGCCGGGGCCGTGACCGACAGCGCCGGATCGATGATCCCCGCCCTCGCCGCCGACCCCCGTACCGCCGAAGCAGCGACGGCGGCCCGTGAAGCGATGACCTCCGGCGTGGGGTTCGCCGCCTACATCTGCGCGGGTCTGCTCGCCCTGGCCCTCGTCACCACGGTGTTCATGCCCGCCGCCGTGCCCGAGGAGAAGGAACCGGTACCGGACCCATCGTGATCGACAGAGCAGGGAGAAGATTCCCGAACCACGCGGGGCTGTGACAGCGAACGCGGCGAACCAATTTCGGTCATTTGGTTCTGCCGCGTCGCTTCCTGCCTCCTACAGGTTTCTTCGAATTGATGGGGCGGGCTCCAGGTCTCGGAGCTATGGCAACGTGACGATCGGCCGCCGACTCTTCCTCGACGATTTCGGGTACGGCTGCGGTGAGATCGGCCCGCATCGGCTGCAGGCGGCGGTATCGGCCGGTGCGGTCCCATCCGATACTGGTCTTCGACGTGCCTGCGGCGCGCCTGGTTCCATCTGATGTGGTGACTAGCTGTTGCGGGGTGGGACGTTCGTGACGGGTACCGATGACGGCTCGACCGGCGGGCACGTTGACGGGGCATCAGGCGCCAGCCCGCGCAGCGTGAGTTCGACCTGATGCTCGATCGCGCCCGGCTCGGGGATGAGCTGCGCGATACGGATGAGGCCGAGCAACTGGTAGGCGATGTCGTCTGCGGTCACGTCCCCGGCGAGGGTCCGGTCGGTGGCGGATCGCTCGATGGCTTCGCGACCGACGGTTCTCAGATGGGCGAAGCATCGCTCGAGATCCGAATCGGAGGGTGATGCGCCCGCGAGTAGGTCGATCATGGCCTTGTTGGCGCCGAGTTGAGTCAGCGTGCTCGTGAAGAACTCTCGCAGTCCGTCGATCGCCGAAGCCCGATCCGGGAGGTGTGCGACGGCGAGGTCAGCGATGTCGGACCCGGTGATGGCCTGCACGAGGTCTTCCCTGGTGGGGAAGTGACGGTACAGCGTGCCGATTCCGACTCCGGCTGCTGACGCGACCGCACGCATGTCGACGGAAAGGCCATGGTGCCGGAACGCGTCTTCTGCGGCGCTCAGGATGCGTTCCTTGTTCGCCACAGCGTCGCGCCGTTGCTTCCGCCCTTCTGTCATGCCGTCAGCCTAGCAATTCGGAACATGCGTTCCGCCTTGATGTACGCTGTTCCGGAACATAGGTTCCGGAATGGTGGGAGTGTGTCATGAGGACGATCGTGGTCACGGGAGGTACGGACGGGATGGGTGCCGCATTGGCGCGCCACTACCTCGCAGCGGGAGAACGAGTGGTGGTGATCGGACGTAGCCGCGCCAAGTTCGACGCGCTGCTTGCAGACACGGCGAGCCAGTCCCCTTCGGCGCCATCCAGCGCTGAGTTCATCGCGGCCGACCTCTCCCTCGTTGAGGAAAGCCGCCGCGTGGTCGACCAACTGAAGGAGCACCACGAACGCATCGATGCGCTGGTTCTCGCGGCGTCATTCATCCGACAGCGCCGACACCCCACGCCTGAAGGACACGAGGCGTCCTGGTCGCTGTTCTTCCTCAGCAAGTACCTGTTCGTCACGCAACTCGCCGACTTGCTGCGCGCGAGCGACCGGCCGGTCATCGTGAACACCGCTGTCCCGGGTGCCCGCGCGGGCGCCATCGATTTCGACGATCTGGAGATGGTCGACGGGTTCACCTTCAAGCGATCGAACGCTCAGCAGCGCCGAGCCAACGAACTGCTCGGAATCCTCGCCACAGACCAGAACCCCGACCTCGGCTACGTCACCTGGGGACCCACCCGGTTGGTCCGCTCCAGCTTCGCCGGCGAAGTGGGGACGGGCATGAAGGTCGCTGCCGCGGTTCTGGGGTCGTTGGCGGGTCAACGTCCCGACGATGCGATCCAGCCGATCATCAGCATCATCGATACCCCGAAACCGGGTCGAGCCGCCTACCGCGGCACCAGGACACGCCCGCTCACCGTCGGTGCCCACGACGAGGATGACGCTGCACGCCTTGCTTCTGCCGTCGAGGAGGTCCTCTGATGCCTCCTCTTCCGCTTCAGCCGGATCCGGCGATCGACGCTGAGAATGCGTGCGCGAGCCGTTCGAGCCAGCTGTCCGGGTCGAAGTCGATGTCCATGTCGTAGCAGGCCCAGTGGGTGACGGCGAATTCGTCCCAGTCGACTCGCCAGCGGCGGATCGTCTCCGGGCCGAATCCGTGTGCGTGGTCTCCGAGCACCTTACCGAGCAGCCGAGGTGTCAGATGTGTCTGTGGGCATTCGGCGAGGACTACGGCGTCGTAGAGGTCTTTGCCTGCGGCGCAGTTCTTCTCCATCGAGTCGGTGTGCAGCCACAGCAGCTTCCAGGCCAGTGACAGCTCACGGCTTGCGGTGATCGCGGGTGTGGGCGGACCGCCGTCGCCGCGCGGGATGGCCGTCCAGACCGGTGCGTCGGGCAGTGTTTCCTCGGCGGCGAAATCCAGCTGTATCGCACCCGATTCCAGGCTGTCGGTGTACCACGGCACAAGCAGACGCACGCCGGGAGTGTCATATCCGTAGGAGTAGCCCCACTTCGCGTCAGAGTCGGCGCCATCGGCATCGAGTACGACACCGCGGCCCGCATCTGGATCGTCTCGTATCGCCTCGACCAGTTCCAGCGCCACCGAATGCGGGTCATTCCGCATCCACCCCTCCTCGGCCCGAATCCATCGCAGGCCCTCCGGGGGCAGTGCCGGACGGCTGCCGAATGTGGCGAACTCTTCCTCGGTCCACATCCGGTATCGAGCGGCCCCGGCGGCTGCCTCGGGCCACTGTTGCACCCAAGTGATGTCATCGACGTACGGGAAGGGATCGAGCGGGTCGGAAAAGTCGGCTGACAGCGTCGGCACGATCCAATCCAGGTCGGCCGGAGGTCGTGCCCGGTCGCCCACCCACGCTTGCAGCGTCATGCTGCCGCGCAGCACCAGCCCGGCGCCCCACGCCGCACCGGCGACAAGAGCGAGCACATGATCCAGCGCCGCGCGGTGATCCTCGTCCACGATCATGGCGCCACAACAGGTGATTCGGTGATCCACCCCGCATCGAGTCCCGGGTGATCGTCGTACACGACGAACTCCCGCTCCACCTCGATCGCCGAAAACCCCGCGGCCGCCAAATCCGCCAGGAGAGCCTCGAGCCGGCCGCCGGCTTCGGACAGGACGACGTCATGGGCCCGCTGCGTCACGAACCGTTCGTGTCGGCCGTGACTCGCCGAGCGGCGGGCATTGCGTGAGACATGCGCGGCATGAGGTTCGGCGAGAGCTCGCACGCGCAGCACATCCGCCTCACCGCCCAGGACGAGCTTGACATGATGCTCGAAGTAACAGCCCGTCGGTAGCGCGACCACCTGCTCGGTCGTCTGCGGAATCTGTTCGTTGAACGGACTCGCCTCGATCTTGGCGCGAACCAGAGCGAAACCGGCCGCTCTCAGTGCGCGAGCATGATCCTTGACCACCTGATTCGCGTCGGCGAGCATCCCCGAAACAGTGAACGTGAGCATCGGCTGGTCCGGCACGCTTCCACGATCGAGCACGATCCGCGTGTAACGAAGGCCGCGGTCTGCGGCCCACTCCACCAACCGCGATTCGTCGGAAGGCGGGCGCACGGTCAGGTGCACCTCGAAATCCCCGGCGAACTGATGTTCGATCACCATGAATCGAACATAGCCAGACCGTCACGCCTCATCGAGGCAACCGACACCATCATTGGGAAGCTCGTCGGCTGAGAGCCAGTGCGGGCTGCTGATGCGGATGTTCTGCGGTGGACTGCTCGACCCGACACGAAGCGTCCGCTACCCCGGATGGCCGCGCGGCCGAACTTGGGCGACATTTATCGCGAATTCGCTGCTGCGGCACGCGAATTCGATCTTTCGCCGGGTGCGTGTTCGCCCCATCACATCTTGCTGAAGTTGTCCGGTCGGTAGTACTAGCTTAAACGGAGGTTATCACTCCATTTAATGCTTGAAAACGGCCTGGTTCAACGGGGAAGGAGGTCGCGTGATGGTTGCGGTAGGTCTCGGTGGTCCTGGTGCCGGACTCCAGTTCGCGCCGGGTGGGATCGTCGAACGAATTCTTGCGGCCGTGCGCGGTCGCGGTGTGGAGGCGATGGGTCAGCTCGGGCTGATCACGGTGCTCTACCTCGGCTATCGCGCCGGGCGACTGGTCACCGCTGACGACACCGGTCGCGCGATGGCGAACGCGCACGGTGTGCTGGGGTTCGAGGAACGGCTCGGTTTCCTGGGAGAGCGGACGGTCCAGAGTTTGTTCCTGGATCGTGACTTTCTCGCCGTTCCGGCCAACTTCTATTACGCCAGTGCACATTTCACCGCTGCCGTCGCTGTTCTGTTGTGGCTGTGGGTGTTTCGGCCCGAGCACTACCGCTGGACCAGGAACCTCATGGTGGCTATGACCGGGGCGGCGCTGCTGGTGCACATCATGGTCCCGCTCGCTCCGCCGCGAATGCTTCCCGACCGGGGTTTCGTGGACTTGGCCGCGGTGTACGGCCAATCCGTCTACGGCGAGGTCGATTCCGGCGGGCTGTCGAATCAGTTCGCCGCCATGCCGTCGCTGCACGTCGGCTGGGCGCTGCTGCTCGCCTTCGCGATGGTCGCCGCCACCCGCACGCGCTGGCGCTGGATTGCGCTGGCTCACCCGGCGCTGACCCTGCTCGTGGTCGTGGGCACGGCCAACCATTACTGGCTCGATGCAATAGTTGCAGTCTTGTTGCTGACCTTGTCCGCCGCGCTGCATCCTTTCGTGGTTCCTGCTGCGGCCACCGCATGGGGCGTTATGGGTCCTGTTCCGCGGAAGGCGTGCTGAGCAGCAGATAACCGACCCGGTACACGCCGGTGGCGATCGCGTGGAAAGCCGCCCTATCCGCGTACGATCGCCTAGCCGTCCTGTTTGCCAGCCCCGACAAGGAGTTGTCATGGAGCCGATTACCATCCTGAACACCCTGCTGAACCTCGCCGTCCAGGTCTTCTCCTTCCTGGAGGGCTTCACCGGCTGACCGAAGCTAGTGCAGGGCGATCGGCATCGGCGATCCGCACGACATGCGGATCGGTCGATGCCGACGCCTCGACCATCGTGCAAGTGGAGGACGTGCACACCGCGATCACGGGGCCGACCCTCCTCGACCGCAACATTCGGCTAGTGGTGCGCGGCGTTGGCGTTGGCCCACGACTGGACGTCGCCGCGGTCGAGGGCCACGGCCAGAAGGGTGGGGAACTTGTCGGGAGTACAGGCGAAAGCCGGGATGCCGAGGGCGGCAAGGGCAGCGGCGTTCTCGTGATCGAAGGCGGGGGCGCCGTCGTCGGACAAGGCGAGTAGCACGACGATCTGCGCCCCGGACTCCCGCATCGCGTGGACGCGGCGCAGCATCTCGTCGCGGATGCCGCCCTCGTAGAGGTCGGAGATCAGGACGAACAGCGTGTCGGCGGGGCGGGTGATCAGGGACTGGCAGTAGGCAAGGGCGCGGTTGATGTCCGTGCCGCCGCCGAGTTGCGTGCCGAACAGGACCTCCACCGGGTCGTCGAGTTTGTCGGTGAGATCGACGATCTCGGTGTCGAAGACCACCAGGGAGGTACGCAGCGATCGCATGGACGCCAGCACCGCGCCGAACACCGAGGCGTACACGACGCTGGCGGCCATCGAACCGGATTGGTCGATGGCGAGCACCACGTCGCGCCGCACCGCCTGCGCCTTGCGGCCGTAGCCGACCAGGCGTTCCGGCACTACGGTGCGATGCTCCGGCAGGTAGGTGGCGAGGTTCTTGCGAATGGTGCGGTCCCAGTCGATATCTCGTAACCTCGGTCGGCTGACGCGGGCGGCGCGGTTGAGCGCGCCGGAGACCGCGGCGACGGTCTGCGCCGCGATGCGCTGCTCGATCTCGCGCACCACCTTCTCCACCACCATGCGCGCGGTCGCCTTGGTGGTCTCGGGCATCACCCGGTTCAGGCTCAGCAAGGTGCCGACCAGGTGCACGTCCGGCTCCACCGCTTCGAGCAGCTCCGGCTCCAGCAGCAACTGGGTCAGGTTGAGCCGCTGCACGGCGTCGCGCTGCATGATCTCGACGACGGTGGAAGGGAAGTAGCTGCGAATGTCGCCGAGCCAGCGGGCCACGCGCGGCGCCGAGCCTTGCAAGCCGCCCGTGCGCTTTCCTGGCGACGGCTCGTCCGTGTTGTACAGCGCAGACAGCGCCCGGTCCATTGCCGCGTCCGCGCTGGAACCCAGCCCGCCGAGCCCTTCCTCCGCCGCCGCGCCGAGGACCAATCGCCAACGCCTGGCGTGTGTTTCGTCGGTCATCCCGTGTTCCGGCGTCACAACTTCACCCCCAAGATCTCCGCGGCGGTGCGGACCGCGACAGTCGCGCGGTCCGGGTCGATACCCGCGCTGGTCGATGTGGCGGCGACGGACCCGCCGTCGCGCACCGCCCGGCCGATCGCGCGACGCTCGCCTGATTCGAACGCACCGAAGGTGCGGCGCAGCAGGGGCAGCGTCTCGACGAACGTGTCGTCACCGAGGCCGCGCAGCCAGTCGTCGATGAGCCGCAACAACTCTCGATCGTGGACGAGCAGCAGTCCGCGGCCGCCGAGGAACCCGTCGATCCAGGCCGCCTTGGCCGCGGCCGGGTTGCCCACCGACAGGGCCGCGGAGAGCCTGCGCGCGGATTCGGCGTCGTCGATGCGGCCCGCGTCGGCGAGCAGGCGGACGGCGCGTCCCACCAGGGCGCCGTGCACGTCGTCGCGGTCGGCGACGCGGTGCAGGGCGGCCAGCCATTCTCCGGTGGCCCAGCTGTCATCTCTGGTGTGGATGGCGGTGTGCGCCGCGTCGAGCAGCGTGCGCAGCTCGGTGGCGGCATCGGTGTCCAATCCGGTGACCGCGGCGGGCAAGCCCGCGCAGATGCGCACCAGCAGTCCGTCGGCGACGTGGGCCAGCGCCTTGGTGTCGGTGCCGCGCACGTCGCCGTAGCGCAGGGTCCGGATCAGGCCGGGCAGCGCGGTGAGCAAGTGGGTGACGTCGTGGTCGAGTGCGGCGGCGGACTCCAGCCGGGCGATCAGTCCGTCTGTCGCGCCACCGAGATCGGCGAGCAGGGCCACCTCGAGTGCGGCGGTGAGTTCGCCGACGGTGCGGTCGGCGCTGCTGGCGGTGTCGAGGATCTTCGTCTCCGCGGCGGTGCGGATAGTGGTGCCCCAGCGGGACGCCTCGATGATCGAGATGGCGTACTCGGGGTGCCACTCCAGCGTCCAGGTTTCCCGGAAGGTGCCGGTGCTGCGGACGTCGCTTGTGGTGAGCGTGCCCCAGTCGATCTCCAGCACGCGTAGCCGGTGCAACAGGCGCGAGCGCGCGACCTGGCGTTCTTTGCGGAGGTCCAGGTCGATGGTGCGGGCCAGCGGCTCCTGCTTCATGCGCAGCGAACGGATCGTGGCGCGCAGGTCCGCTTCCAGCGGCACGGTCGGGGTGTGCTCCGGCACGGCGCCGAGTGCTTCACCGACGACCAATTCGCTGACCACCAGCCGCAGCATGGTCTCGTCGCCGCCGCACAGCACGGACCGGGTCGCCTCGGTGACCTCCGACAATCCGGCGAGTGGCCGCCCGCGCAGCGCAGCGAGAGTGTCTGCGAGACGGACGGATTCGATGACATGTGCGCTGGAGACGGGCAGATCGTGGGCGCGAAGGACACCGGCGACTCTGGTCAGCCACCGGGCGATCGGCTGCTCGGTCTCGGTGAACAGGTGGTGGTACCAGCCCGGTGAGGTGACCCCGGCGCCGTACCCGGAGGATGTGGACAGCCGCGAGTGCGTCCAGGGCACCCAGGTGAGCCGCGCTTTGGTCTTCGGGAGTCCCTTCAACAGCCGGGCATCGGGCGCGGCCGGGCCGAGCCCGCCCGTCAACGCAGGCGCGTGCCATGCGCCGCACACCACCGCCAGCCGCGTCGCCCCATCCTTCAGCGCCTTGCGCATGGTCTGGCGCATGTACGCCTCGCGCCGCAGGGTGTGCGCGTCGAGGGTGATCGGCTCGTACGGTGGCCGGTGAACGAGGTCGGTCTCGGCAAGCGCCTCCGCGACCGAATCCGGCTCCGTCGCTGCGGCATCCGCCGACTCGTCCGGTGTCGGATTGTCGTGGGCGGGTAGGCCGTGCGTTGATGGATCGCGCGTGGGGTCGTCGTCGGCTCGTTGGGCGGACTCGCGCAGCGCGCCCATCGCCTCGGTGATCGGATCGAACGCGTCGGCGTCGGGCACCGATTCCACGACCGCGTCCCACCAGCGTTCGGCGTCGTCGTAGCCGCCCGCCTCGGCCAGTGCCGCGAGCGGATCGAATCGGTCGCCGGGCTCGTCGTCGACCGCGAGCGTGATGGTGGCGGGCAGGTCGCAGAATCGGACGGGCACATCGTTGTCCACGGCGTACCGCAGCGCCTGCCATTCGGGGGAGAACACTGCGTACGGCCAGAACGCGGCTTTGGCCGGGGTGTCGGGGACATAGGCCAGGAGGGCCACCGGAGGGGTCATCCCGTCGGCCGCAACGTACCCCACCAGCGGATCGGCATCGGCGGGCCCCTCGATGAGAATCACGTCGGGACGAAACGCCTCCAGGGCCAGGCGCAGCGAACGCGCCGACCCTGGGCCGTGGTGCCGGATACCGAAAACCTTGGTCACCGGCGGGGATTCGGGTCTCACCCGGTGACCTCACGGCAGGCGCGGTAGAAGTCCGACCAGTCCGGCCGCTCGCGGACCACGGCCTCCAGGTACTCCGTCCACACCACCGTGTCGGCCACCGGGTCCTTGATCACCGAGCCGAGCACCGCGCCCGCGATATCGGAGGCGCGTAGTACGCCGTCGCCGAAATGCGCCGACAGCGCGATGCCGTTGGTGATCACCGAGATCGCCTCGGCGGTGGACAGCGTCCCCGACGGCGATTTGAGTTTGGTCCGGCCGTCGGCCGTACTGCCGGAACGCAGCTCGCGGAAGACCCGCACCACCCGCCGCACCTCCTCGGCCGCGGCGGGCACGGTGGGCAGTTCCAGGGCGGAGCCGAGCTGCTCGACTCGCCTGCTGACGATGGCGACCTCCTCGTCCTCGCTCGCGGGCAGCGGCAGCACCACCGTGTTGAATCGGCGGCGCAGCGCGGAGGACAGTTCGTTCACGCCGCGATCGCGGTCGTTGGCGGTGGCGATGACGTTGAAGCCCTTGGCGGCCTGCACCTCCGTGCCGAGTTCGGGCACCGGCAGCGTCTTCTCCGACAGGATGGTGATCAGCGCGTCCTGCACGTCCGAGGGGATGCGGGTGAGTTCCTCGATCCGGGCGATGGCGCCGGCGCGCATGGCGGTCAGCACCGGCGAGGGCACCAGCGCACCCTCGCTCGGTCCTTCGGCGAGCAGCCGCGCGTAGTTCCAGCCGTACCGGATCGCCTCCTCGGCCGTGCCCGAGGTGCCCTGCACCAACAGCGTCGACGAACCGCTGATCGCAGCCGAAAGATGTTCCGAGACCCAGGTTTTGGCGGTGCCGGGAACGCCGAGCAACAGCAGCGCCCGGTCGGTGGCCAGCGTCGCGACGGCCACTTCCACGAGCCTGCGTGGGCCGACGTACTTCGGAGTGATCACGGTTCCGTCGTCGAGGGTGCCGCCGAGCAGGTAGGTGACCACCGCCCAGGGCGACAGCCGCCAGGACGGCGGGCGGGGCCGGTCGTCGGCGGCGGCGAGGGCGCGCAGCTCGTCGGCGTACGCCTGTTCGGCGTGCGGGCGCAGCAGGTCCGGGTTCGGTTCGGTGGTGGTCACTGCAACTCCTCGAGCATCATCGAGCGGTGGTTGAGGTCGTGGGCGAGCTGGTCGAAGGCCCGCTCCCAGGCGGGATCGTCGCATCGGCGGGCCACCGACGACAGCGTGGCCGCCGCCGGGACGGGAAGGTGGACGGCGGCGGATGCGAGCAGCGACCGGTGCGCGTTCGGGGAGACGCCGTGCGCGTCCGGGCGACGCGCCGCCGCCCGCGCCCGTTCGAACAGCAGCAGGACCACATGCTGGGCCAGCGCTTCCGGCCACGGATGCCCCATCGCGGGCAGCAGCGCCTCGATCTCGGACAGCCAGGAACCGTCCAATCGCCCGAGGTGCGCCGTGCGGTCCGGCAGCGGCAGCAGCGCGAACAGCTCCCGTCTGCGCAGCATGGCCAGGTCGGTCGGCACGCCCGCCTCGAAGAGCGCTCGTGCCCATGCCGAATCCCGTTGGGCCAGTGCGGCATCCACCCAGCCGTCGAAGACCGGCTGCCGGAACCGGTCCTCGATGGTGGCCCGCACCGCCTGCTCGGGTGAGCCGAGCAGATCCGTCCAGTGGGGCAGCGGCGTCGCCGCGACCATCTGCCGCAGCCAGGCCGCGGGCACGTCGGGCGTGCCGTTCCAGCGGTAGGCGAATTCGACAGTTCGGTCGGTGATCCCGTCGCGCTGGGTGGCGGCGTCGAGCGTATCAGCCAGCGCGATAACCAGATTTGTGTGCAGCAGCCGGTGCTCGACGCGGACCCACGCGCTCGCCCGGGCGCGCATGCGCTGTGCGAACGCCGATTCCGGCAGCAGTGCGAGCAGTCCGGCCGCGGTGCGGCGCACGTCCGCGCGCCGGTCGTCCAGCGCCGTCTCCAGCAGTGGTTCATCCGCCGGATCGAGTCCGTCGGCGAGCACGGCGAGCAGTTCGGTCTTGATCGGACCGGATTCTTTCGGCCACGCCGCCGCGAGCTGTGCCCTGGCCGCGTCCGGGTCGTCGCGCCGGAGCCGTGCGAGCCAGTCGCGCCGCTCAGGCGGCTGCCCGAACTGCCAGATATCCGCGGAAGCGGTGGGCTGCCGCACCAGAGCGCGCCATTCCGGATGCTGCGCCGCCAGCCAGCTGCCGCGCGCGCCCGCCAAGCGCAGCAGCGGTTCGCGCAGGGAGGCGTTGATCTTCGCGTGCTCGAGCAGTTGCTCGCACAGCGCGTCCGGGGCCCGATAGTCCTGCGGAGCCGCCGCGTCGAACCACTCGGGGAGGAAAGCCGAGCGCTCCCGCAACATCCGCGCCAGACGCGCCGCCGCCGGGCGCGGCAGCAGCCGCCGGGCGTCGTCGGCCGCGGGCTCGGGTGCGGTCGCGGTGGCGGGCGCGACCCCGCCGCGGGTGAAGAGGTCCTGGAGAGCGGCGGATTCGAGAAGCCGAAAGGCTGGGTCGGCGGATAACCGTTCCACCGCTCGCGCTATCGAAGGCGCCAGCGCGGCGCGATCCGGTGTCCGGCGCGCGGTGCCCAGCAGGGCTGCGGAGGTCAGATCCGCGCTCGTGGATTGCCCGGCGGGAGATCGCGGCACGTCGTGTCCGAGCAGGTCGGCGCGCGCCAGGTCGATCACCTCCGCTGTGGCGAACACCGAAATCGGTGCCAGCCCGTCGGCGTTCCACTCGCCGAGCACCGTCACGGGATGTCCACCGGAGACGGCGAGCAGCGTCCACGGGTCCTCGGTGGCTCGGATCGGCAGCGCTGTGCCATCGGATTCGGTGACATACCAGCGCTGGTCGGTCCGCGCGGGCACCACGTCGACCAGCAGCATCGGCCAGGACCGCAGCCATGGATCGGCGCCGAGCGCCGCGGCGTGATCGGCCAGCGCGGCAGCGATCGTGGCGGGCCGATCGGCGGCGGGCAGCGTGGTGAAGAATTCGGCGGGGCCGTGCCGTTCGCCCCAGAGCGCCCGCAGCGGCGCGGCGCCCGGATAGAAATGCACCTCGGCGTCGGCCAGTTGCCCGAGTGCGGGAAGGTCGGCGGGGAAGCTCGGGGAACCGAAGGAATGGTCGACGATCAACGCCCAGCGCCTGGTCGCGCGCCCGTACAGCCAGGTGCGCCGGGTGTAGAGGCGCTCCTCCTCGGTGATCCGGAGGCCGAACACCATCCATCGGTCCCGCACGGGCGGTTCGGTGCGCACCGCCTCGGCCGGGTTCGGGTAGCCGATGTGGGTGCGAATGCTGGCCCGCAGCGCGGGCGGCGCCGCGTCGAGCTGCCGGTGCGCGGCGACCAGCAGGTGCATCCGCGCGTACTCGCGCAGCACGACGTCGGGCCAGTCGGTCCTGGTGGCTGTGATAGCCGGCAGCTGGCGCAGGGCCGAGGCGAGGCCGGGGGCTTGCGCGTCGACCATTCTGGCGGCGATGCCCTCGAACGCGCGGAACGAGCGGTCGCTCTGCGCGAGCCCGGTGCGGACCTGATCACCGAGCCAGACGTCGAGTTCCTCCAGCCCAGCGGTCACGCGCACGCCGCGCTGCTCGGCAGTCGCCGGGTTAGGGGTGCGGGACCGGCCCGCGGAGGTGGAACGCGCCGCGCGGCCGCCGATCCAGGACGCCGCGTAGTCCGCGACCTGCGCGACGGCCGGAACCTCACCCGCGGCCCAGCACAGCAACAGCGACAGCGCGTGTTTGCACGGGAACTTGCGACTCGGGCAGGAGCATCGATACGCGGGCCCCGACAGATCGACGATCGTCTGATATGGGGTGGCGCCGCTGCCCTGGCAACGCCCCCAGAGCGCGTCACCGTGCTGCCCGCTCTCGCGCCAGCGGCCCACCAGCTTGCGTGCCGCCGACAGCGAGCTCGCGTCCGGCGCCAGCGCCGCGACCTGGTCTTCGGTCCACGGCGTCGTCATCGGACGGCTCCAGCTCGGTGGTGGCTCATCGCCTTCCTTCATTACTCGGTTGACCGGATTTCTACCGCAGCGCACCGACAGGTGCCGCGAGCGGTGCCACGTCGCGCGGAACCGCTTGTCTCGGTGCCGCATTCGCCGGCAGGACAAATGTTGCGCCGGATGATGTGCTCTGGCATCCTGTCCTGTTCGGCTCGACCGAGCCACCCGGACGGGTGAAGACACCATCGAGCTGCCCGCCGGGGTTGGCGCGAGGGGTGGACATCGAGGCACGGCGCAGGCGTTTCGATGACCATATCCATCCCCGCGGGCAGATTCGCACCGCATGGTGGGCGATTCGGGCGCGATCGGGTAGCGTTTCGCACAGCTTCGACAAGGCGCCGCGCACGGGGTCGGAGGACGTGTGGCGGCTCGATGGTGGAGGGGTTTTCGCATGCGCATGGATCCCGATGCCGTCCAGGCCGGCGGTCCTTCCGATGCGCCGCCCCGGCTATCGGATGTGGTGACCAGGCGTCTCGCCGAGGACCCCGCGGTGACCCCTTCGGTCACGCGCAGCGTGCTGCGCGCCCTCGGGCCAGCCGAATTCGATGACGCGGCAAAGGCATTCGAGCACTCCGGAATCTTCTTGAACGCGATTCGCGTGCGCGGCTTCCGCGGTATCGGGCCGGAGACGACGCTGCAGCTGCCGCCCGGTCCCGGTCTCACCCTCGTGGTCGGCCGCAACGGCAGCGGCAAATCCAGTTTCGCCGAGGCCGCCGAATTGGCTCTGACCGGCGGGAACCGTCGCTGGGACGGTCGTTCGGCGGCCTGGCGGGAAGGGTGGCGCAACCTGCACGACGGAGCGGCGGCCCGCATCGAACTGGAGCTGCTCACGGCGGGCGACGCGCCGCAGCTGACCATCGCCAAAGAATGGGCCGCCGACGCTGACCTGTCCGACGCGCAGTGGACCCAGCGGTATGCACCCGGCCCGCCAACGGAATTCCACACCGATCGGTGGGCGGCACAGCTCGAGCTCTACCGCCCGTTCCTGTCCTACAGCGAACTCGGCGCGCTGGTCGACGGCAAGCCGAGCGACCTGTTCGACGCGCTGCACCAGCTGCTCGGGCTGGACGAGCTCACCCTGGCGCAGGAACGGATCCGGATGCGGCGCTTGGAGCTGGAACGTGCCGTCCGGGATTCGCGTCAGGAACGATTGGAACTGCTCGAGCTGCTCGCCTCGGTCGCCGACGACCGGGCGGTGCGGGTGGCCGGTCTGCTGCGTCCGGCTCAGCCGGATCTCGCCGCCATCGGCCGAGAGGTGCTCGGTTCGGTGGACGACCCCGCCGGACGGGACGGCCTGCGGGCGATCGTGCGGCTCGCGTTGCCCGCCGACGCGGAAGTGCAGGCAGTGGCGACCCGTCTGGAGACCTGGGGCTCGGCCCTCGCCAAAGGCGCCACCGCCGACGCCGAGGCCGATCTGCGCGTGCTCGAGCTGCTGCGCAAGGCGCGGGAGCACCAGGCGGCGAGCGGGACCTGTCCGTGCCCGGTGTGCGGCCGCGGCGCGCTCGACGAGAACTGGGCGCGCGACACCGACTCCGCCATAGAGCGTCTCGCCGCCCGTGTCGACGCGCTCACCACCGCGCGAATCGAGTTCGGCAACGCCGTGCGGGCCGCGCGGTCTCTCCCGGAACTCGTCCCGGCCGAATTGGATTTCGATCCGCGCAATCCGCCGTCCGTGGATACCGCGGCGGTGCGCGAGGCCTGGGCCGACTGGGCCGCACTGACCACCACCGACTACACCCCGGCCTTGCCCGGCCGGTTGCGCAGCGCGCACGCCCGGTTGGTCGACGAGCTCGACCTGCTGCAACAGGGCACCCGCAAGGAACTCGACCGCTTGGACGAGGTGTGGACGCCGCTGGTCCCGCGGATCGCGAACTGGTTGGAGGGCGCGCGCGAGGTCGCCGCATACGCGCCCGAACTGCGCACGGTGAAGAAAGCCGAGGACTGGCTGAAGTCGGCGACCGCGGGCCTGCGCGGCGAGCGCATGACGCCGCTGGAGACCACGGCCCGCTGGGTGTGGCGCACGCTGCGGCAGCAGAGCAATGTCGAGCTGGGCGCGATCCGTCTGCAAGGCAACGCGGGCACTGCGCGTCGCGTGCTGCTCGACGTGACGGTGGACGAGGTGGACGGCGCGGCCCTGGGCGTGATGAGCCAGGGCGAGCTGCACGCGCTCGGGCTTTCGCTGTTCTTGCCGCGGGCCACGGTGGAGGAGAGCCCGTTTCGTTTCGTCATGATCGACGACCCGGTGCAGGCGATGGACCCGGCCAAGGTGGACGGTCTGGCCCAGGTGCTCGCGACGGTCGCGTGGAGTCGTCAGGTGGTGGTCTTCACCCACGACGAGCGCCTCGCGGAGGCGGTGCGGCGGATGCAGCTCGACGCGACCGTACTCGAGGTGCAGCGGCGCGATCGTTCGGTGGTCGAGGTGCGGGTCTCCAGCGACCCGATCCGCCGCTACCTCGACGACGCCCGCGCGCTGGTACGCACCCCGCAGCTGCCCGCGGCGATCGCCGACGAACTGGTGGCCACGTGCTGCCGTTCCGCGGTGGAGGCGGCCAGCCTGGCCAGGGCCAGGCGCACCTTGCTCGCCGCGGGTATGAACCATCGCGAGGTGGAACGCCACATCGACGGCGCGCACTCCACCAGGGCGAAGGTGGCGTTGGCGGTATTCGGCGTCGGCAGCAAGGTGGACGATCTGAACAAGAATCTCATCGCGCGGGAAGGACGGTGGGTGGTGGACGCACTGCGCGACGCCACGGCGGGCGCGCACGTGCCGATCGGGCGGGACATGCGCGAGCTGATCGGTGAGACCGAGAAGTTCGTCGCGTGGCTGGCCCGGTGAGGCCCGTGCCGGAGCCGAGCGCGAGCGAGGTGCGGGCATGAGCGGGCGGCGTCGCCCGGCGGGCGCACGCCGTGGCCACGCGGGCGGCGGGCGCGCGTCCCGGCACGGGCAGCGCGGCCCGAAGAACGGCGCGCGTCGCACGCGCGGGAATCATCCTTCGGTGGCCGAGCGGCTGGAGACGGTGGATCTGCTGCTCGCCGGATCGGTGACCGACGCGGGCGGGTTGTGGTCGCGTGCGACGGCGTGGATTCTGCGGATCGCTCTCGAGCAGGCCGTCGACGAACTGTGGTTGCGGCTGGCGCCCGCACTGATCCGCTGCCCGATGCGGGCGCAGCTGATCGCGCTGCGCGCCTTCGCCGGACCGGACGCGGCGGCGCGGGTTGCGGTGCTGTGGGCGGCGCTGTCGCGCGCCGCGCACCACCACGACTACGAACTGGCGCCGAGCGTCACCGACCTGCGGCGCTGGCGTGAACAGACCCTCGCGCTCGCCGCGGAGCTGGCAGCCGTCGAGGCACACCGGGACTAGTCGGCTCGGCCCGCACTGGTCTCGCTCTCGGCCACTGCCGCGGCGTGGACGGTCGTACCCCAGCCGACGTGCGCTTCGGCGCGCATGCGGTCGATCATGTGCGGGTAGTGCAGCTCGAAGGCGGGACGCTCGGACCGGATGCGCGGCAGCTCGTAGAAGTTGTGCCGCGGCGGCGGGCAGGTGGTGGCCCACTCCAGCGAGTTGCCGTAACCCCACGGGTCGTCCACGGTGACGACCTCGCCATAGCGGTAGCTCTTGAAGACGTTCCACAGGAACGGCAGCAGCGACGCGCCCAAGACGAACGCGCCGATCGAGGAGACCGTGTTCAGCAGCGTGAAGTCGTCTGTCGGCAGGTAGTCGGCGTAGCGGCGCGGCATGCCCTCGGCGCCCAGCCAGTGCTGCACCAGGAAAGTGGTGTGGAAGCCCACCAACGTGGTCCAGAAGTGCCACTTGGCCAAGCGCTCGTCCATCATGCGCCCGGTCATCTTCGGGAACCAGAAATAGATACCGGCGAAGGTGGCGAACACGATGGTGCCGAAGAGCACGTAGTGGAAGTGCGCCACGACGAAGTACGAGTCGGTGACGTGGAAGTCCAGCGGCGGGCTGGCCAGGATGACGCCGGACAGACCACCGAAGAGGAACGTCACCAGGAAGCCGATGGAGAACAGCATCGGCGACTCGAAGGTCAGCTGACCGCGCCACATGGTGCCGATCCAGTTGAAGAACTTCACACCGGTCGGCACCGCGATCAGGAAAGTCATGAACGAGAAGAACGGCAGCAGCACCGCGCCGGTGGCGTACATGTGGTGCGCCCACACCGCGATCGACAACATCCCGATGGCCAGGGTGGCATACACCAAGGTCGTGTAACCGAAGATCGGCTTGCGGCTGAATACCGGGAAGATCTCCGAGACGATGCCGAAGAACGGCAGCGCGATGATGTACACCTCGGGGTGACCGAAGAACCAGAACAGGTGCTGCCACAACAGCACCCCGCCGGTTGCCGGGTCGTAGATGTGGCCACCGAGGCGCCGGTCGAAGGCCACCGCCATCAGCGCCGCGGTCAGCAGCGGGAAGGCCAGCAGCACCAGAATGGCGGTGACGGCGATGTTCCAGGTGAAGATCGGCATCCGGAACATGGTCATGCCAGGAGCGCGCAGGCAGATCACGGTGGTCAGCATGTTGACCGCACCCAGAATCGTGCCCAGACCGGAGACGGCCAGGCCCATGATCCACAGATCCGCCCCCACGCCCGGCGAATGCACTATGTCCGTCAGCGGCGAATACGCCGTCCAGCCGAAATCCGCCGCGCCGCCCGGGGTGGTGAACCCGGCGGTGGCCATGCTGGCGCCGAACAGATACAACCAGTAGCTGAACGCGTTCAGCCGTGGGAAGGCGACGTCGGGCGCGCCGATCTGCAGCGGCAGGATGACGTTGGCGAAGCCGAACACGATCGGCGTGGCATAGAACAGCAGCATGATCGTGCCGTGCATGGTGAACAGCTGGTTGAACTGCTCGGTGGAGAGAAACTGCAATCCGGGCCGCGCCAGCTCACCGCGCATCAACAGCGCCATCAGGCCGCCGATCAGGAAGAAGGCCATCGACGTGGTCAGGTACATGATGCCGAGCACCTTGGGGTCGGTGGTCGTCACCATCTTCCAGATATAGGAGCCCTTCGGGCCCAGCCGTGCCGGATAGGGACGCACCGCCTCCACTGGAGGCGCTGATCGGGGCTTTACATCAGTCAACGATCCTCCTGAAACGCATCTCAGACCCAGGACCAATCCGACGGCTCATATGAAGCAAATCACAGTTCCGTTCGCGGTACTCCGCACCCCGGCGAAAAAGGACCAACAAAATTGCTATCTCACCGGGACCGGCGGTAGTCGCCGGGTTGAGCAACCGAACAGAACTCTGAAACCGCCCGAAACGGGGCGCGGTCCTGCGCTTGGACGATCACCTCCGGCGCAGGGGGCTTGTGGCACCCGCCGGGCGTGCGTCGTGCGGCCGGCGGCAAGATCGGGTGTCATGAGCGTCAGGTCTGAGGGTGGCGGCCTTCGTACTCACGAATGGCTCGCGCACGCCGAAAGGGGGATGAGCGCCGGGCGCGGCAGTCTGCGGAACCGCGGACGGGGCGTTCCTGCCCAACGCTGGTTGTTCCTGGAGATCAACCGCACCGAGCGCGGCGGCCTGTTCGACGACACCGGCACCGTGGAGTTCGTCGCGCACTACCGGGACGCGGACGGCCGCGGCGCACTACACGAGACCAGCCGATTCGCCCGTTCCGGCGGCGCCTGGGTCTACCTGGACGGCACGCACGACGCCTGACCGGTAGCGTCAGCGGACATGGCACGCGTCGCGATCGAGTACTGCACCCAATGCCGCTGGCTGCTGCGGGCGAGCTGGATGGCGCAGGAATTGCTCAGCACGTTCGCCACCGAATTGGGCGAGGTCGCACTCATCCCGGGTTCCGGCGGAATCTTCCGGATCACCGTCGACGGCGAACAGATCTGGGAGCGCAAGGCCGACGGCGGATTCCCCGACGTCGCGGTGCTCAAGCAGCGGGTCCGCGACCGGGTGGCACCCGAGCGGGACCTCGGTCACGTCGACCGGCGCGACTGAAATCCGGGGCGACCGCGAAGCCCGCCGCGCCGCGGCGGCCGGTGCGGGCCCGGCTGAACTCGGCAGGCAACGCGAAGTCAGGCCGCGGCAAGCCGCCCGCTGGAGATGCCACGGCGCCTGATCGGACCCGTGGCGGCTGTGAAGGGGAGCGGCACAGCAGAACTCGGGTCGAGGCGCACGGTGCGGGCCCGACCGAATTCGCGGCGGTCGAAGGGGAGTCAGCCGCAGCAGCCGCCACCGCAGCAGCCGCCGCTCGCCGGAGGCGCCGCGGGGCTCGGTGCGGGCGCGCTGCCGCCGCCTCGGCTGACGGTGGCGAACGTGGTCAGCAGTTTGACCGTGTCGTCGTGCCCGCTCGGGCAGGCGGTCGGCGCTGACGACTCCGCCATCGGGCGGGTCACCTCGAACGTGTCGCCGCAGCTGCGGCACCGATAGCTGTAACTCGGCATCCGCTCATTCTAGGGCCCGCACCGCCGGTGCGTTCGTGCGGTCTAGAAGTAGTCTTTGAGCATTTCGGTGGACCACGGGGCTTGTCGGATCTCGCCGCGTGGGCCGAACTCGGCAAACCATGGCTTGATGTCGAGCACGGGTGTGCCGTCTACCGCGTCCAGCTCAGCTACGTGTGGGTCCAAGCCGTCTACTCGGAGCAGTCGGGTACGGGATACGCCGAGCCAGTTGATGCGCCGCATGTTCCGATGCCCAAAGATGCCGACCTTCGGCCATGCTGGGTTGTCGCGGGCACTGCGCGCACCGAAGTGCAAGTCGGTTGGATCTGTCAGGTGGAACCGGAACACGATCTCGAGATGGCTGAACTCTTCCAAGCCTTGCACGGACTCTTCGGTGAACCTGGAGTCATCTATGCGAATGATTGCCTCCGTGCCTCTCCAGTGATCGTCCGTAGGTTCGCGGCGACCACCTACGACATGTGCGACCGGAACTACCTCGAACACTTCGTCAGCCATGCGACCTCTGTCCTACTTCCCGTTTGCGGCTAGATACTCTGCTGCTCGCTCGTCGATCTCGCGTACACCAGCAATAGGCTGACCGAGATACGGAGCCACGTTGTTCAACACCTATCCGCCGAGTTCAGTAAGAACGTTGACGATGAGTTCGCGGGCGTCGCGGCCGTACACCGCCGCGCCTCTGAGGACCTCGAACATTCGCATGTACATGTGGCACTCGGCGGGCTGCGTTACCTGGATGCTCGCAGTCGGTGTTTCCAGTGCGACGAGGTCGTTGTCGAGGATCCAAAATCCGGTAGACGCAACGGCATCTCGCTCGGTCATCAACGGGACGATGCCGAGCGAGATATTCGGAAGCGCCATCAACTCGAGTAGTCGGCCGAGCTGCCCAGCCTGCACCTCTGCAGTCCCGAACCATGTTCGTAGCGCTTGCTCCTCGAGCACCACTACGAACCGCTTGCCGCCCCGCTGGATAATCCGCTGCCGTTCCACCCGGACAGCGACGGCTTCTTCGATGTCGTTCGGTGTGTCGAGGAAGCGGATCCAAAACGACAGCATGGCGGCCGAGTACTCGGCAGTCTGGAACAGGCCGGGGATGACATTGTGCTCGTAGATGCGGAAGACCCGAGTCTGTTCGTACCGCTTCTGGGTATGAGCGCCGAGTACGCGCTTCATACCCGCCCTGCTCTCGCGACGGAATTCGAGATAAGCCGAGTCGACTGTCCGCAGGGTGGCGACCAGGTCCGCGATCTGGTCTTCGGCGGCGCAAATACGGCACCACACGCGGATGTCTCGATTAGTGGGGGCCTGGACGCCGTTCTCGATCTTCGACACCCGTGTGTAGTGCTGTCCTGTTGCCTCGCCGAGTTCGCGGCCGGTCAAACCCGCGTCTTTGCGGAGATCACGGAGTCGAGCGCCGAGCGCGCGCCGCGCTTCCTGCGCCGAACTAGACGGGCTTGTACTCACGGTGTGGTATCGCCAATTGCCACACCGCCTCGAACGCCGTGCGGCACAATCGAATATCGTGTGGGTCGGTCGAAGTCACCTTGTCGCTACCGAGTCCGTTGCCCGCGTAGTGGAGGAACACGACGAGACGGTCGTCGAACAGGTAGAAGTCATTGCCGGGTATGGCGAGAGAGGACACCCGTCGCCGAGGAACCCAGCGGATATCTTCGCCGGCGTCGACCATGGGTTGGGCGATGCCGTACGACCAGCGCTGATAGTCGCTGAGCGGCTCCGAGACAATGCGCGCTCGGCGGACCGATCTACCGGCGGCGACATGGTTCCGCAGCGTCGAGCACCAGCCTTGCAGCCATTCGAGATCGTCGTGTTCACCTTCCGCCCACTTCGCCATATGCGGTAGCTCAACCGCCGTACCGTACGCATCACGGGTTTCGAGGTGAAGCGACTCTCGGTCGAAGTCGGAGAGTAGCCGGTCGAATTCGTCATCGCTGATCGATGTCACTGTCTCCCTGCCCGAAGAACGGAACTAGCCGGTCTGGGATCTCGACGCATGATTCACCCGCTGGGATACCCATCTGAGCCAGCACATCCGGGTCGTTGACGACCCATCCCTGCACTACCCAGGAACCCCGGTCAGTGCGGTATAGCGTGGGTGAACCGGTTGGGTTCGAGGCCGGATCTCTGGCGATGAACGTTAGACGCACGGTAGGCCCCCCGCCTATCTTGTTGCGATCAGTTGCGCCCCGACACCTCGACGGCCATCTGCAGCGCGTGAAGCGGCGCGCCGATGTCATTTTCGACGTTGATGATGTGGCGGCGCGTTGGCCGTCCATCAGCGAAGCGTCCACGTTCAGCGCTCAGGAGTGAGGCACCCATTCTGCTGTTCGGCGAGGTGTTGTCCGAAGTCTGTCCAGGCGACGGACCTTTGGCGGGTCGCTCGCCGCTGAGCCGGTCGCGGGGCGGGGGCCAGCGTCTCTACAGCTATCAGAGCGAATCCGGTGTGACTCGCACGACCGTGACCAATTCGACACCGTGCCCCATGCAGCGGCCTGAACAGCGGATGAATGTCGCTCGACGCAGCAATGTCTCGGCATCGAAACCTGGGCGTACCGATCTTCGACGTACTCTCGAAAGAGAAGTATGAGGAGGTCTGCGATGCGCGCTGAGTTCTCCGAGGCGGTGCCCGGGCCCGACGATCTCGGCGAGACGATCGCGCGGACGGTCTACGGCGATGTGCGTGGCGTGCGCGAGGGGTCCGTTTCGATGTGGCGCAGCATCCCGTACGCGACCGCACCCACCGGCCCGGCCCGGTTCGCGCCGCCGCAGCCACCGCAGGCGTGGGAGGGGGTGCGCGACTGCACCCGCTTCGGCGAGATCGCGCCGCAGTCGCTCGGCCCTATGGTGCCCATCGACTCGGGCCTGACGATCGGTGAGGACTGCCTCTGGCTGAACGTCTGGTCACCGCATCGCGGGGCCGGTGACCCGGCGCGTCCTCTGGAGACCGAGCCGCGGCCGGTCATGGTCTGGCTGCACGGCGGCGCGTACTGCCTCGGCACCGCAGCGCAGGAGATCTACGACGGACGCAAGCTGGCGCTGACCGGTGACGTCGTGGTCGTCGCGGTGAACTATCGGCTCGGTGCGCTCGGCTTTCTCGACCTGTCCTCGCTCGGCGACGACTTCGTGCCGAACCTCGGCCTGCACGACCAGATCGCCGCGCTGGAGTGGGTGCGCGACAACATCGCCGCGTTCGGCGGCGACCCCGGCAACGTCACGCTGTTCGGCGAATCCTCCGGCGCGGGCTGCGTCACCGCGTTGCTGACCTCGCCGCGCGCGGCGGGCCTGTTCCACAAGGCGATCGCCCAGAGTCCGCCCGCGACCACGGTTTTCGGACCGGAACGCGCGGCGGCGGTGGCGCAGCGATTCCTGGAACTGATCGAGTTGCCCGCGTCCCGGGCCAAAGAACTCCTGGAGTGCCCGATCGATCGGATCGTCGCGGCGGCGGGCGTGCTGCTCGACGAGATCCCGCTGAAGGAGCCGGGCAGGCTGGCGGCGGCGCCTGTGGTCGACGGAGATCTACTGCCGACCTACCCGATCGACCGGTTCCAGCGCGGGCGTTCGCACCGGGTGCCGCTGATGATCGGCACCAACAAGGACGAGGCGTCGCTGTTCCGGCTGCTCCGCTCGCCGATCATGCCGGTGACCCCGGACGCGGTGAACGCGATGCTGCGCGACGTAGCGGCACATCATCCCGAGATGTCGGCCGAGCGGATCGCCGAGATCACCTCGGCCTACCCGGATCTGGGCAAGGCCCGTGGCGCCATGGCCATGTCCACCGACGCGGCGTTCCGGATGCCGGCGCACTGGGTCGCCGACGGCCACGCCCAGCACTCGCCGACCTGGATGTACCGCTTCGACTACGCCACCCCGATGCTGCGGGCAGCCCGCGTCGGCGCGGGCCATGCCACCGAACTACCTTACGTCTTCGGCAATTTTGGCACGTTGAACCACGACCCGACCTTCTGGCTCGGCGGCCGCAAGACCGCCATGGACATCTCCGGCCGCATCATGCGCCGCTGGCTGGCCTTCGCCACCTACGGCGTCCCCGCCGCCCTCGACGGCTCCAAACACTGGCCGCCCTACCGCCTCCCGGCCCGCACCACCCTGGTCATCGACACCGCCGACCGAGTCGTCGACGACCCCGACCGCGAACTCCACACCGCCTGGGGTCAGCAAGCTGTCGGCTTCAGCTAGCCCGCACGACGCCCTCATCGTGTCCGGCAAGGCGCCCTACAGCAAGGAAACGCAATCATGACCGATCCCGCCAAGGCCGCTCGCCGCGCGCGCCACGACGCCATCCGTGCGCAGGTCGCCGACGAGGAAACTGAAGCCGCTGAGGCCGAGGCCGCCGAAAATGCCGCCACCCTTGATGTGTCACTGCACCTGCGGATCAGCCACACCCTGGACGCCGAGCTTCGTCGGCGGGCCGCCGCCGAGCACATCCCGACCTCCGCGCTCGTCCGAAAGCTGCTGGCCCAGGCCGTGCGCCAGCACGATGCCTGCGGGCTCACTGCCGCCGACGTCGAAGAGATCGCTCGCCGCGTCACCCGGGAAGAGCTTCATCGCAGCGCGTGACGTGCCTTCAGACGTCGGTGGAGAAGCGGATGCCGCCGTCGGGGATCTCGACGCCGGGCCAGACGCGCGCGCCGCGCAGGAGTTCGCAGCGGGCGCCGATGTTGGCCCCGTCGCCGATGACGCCGTCGCGGACCAGCGCGCGCGGGCCGATGCGCGCGCCGAAGCCGATGATGGTGCGCTCAACCGTGGCACCCGCTTCGATCACCGCGCCGTCGAAGACGACCGCGCCGTCCAGCCGGGCACCGGCGCCGATCTCGGCGCCGCGGCCGACGACCGTGCCGCCGATGAGCACCGCGCCGGGAGCGACGCCCGCGCCGGGGTGGACCAGCGACTCGCCGCGCTGACCAGGCAAAGCAGGGGAGGGCGCGATACCACGGACGAGATCGGCCGAACCGCGGACGAAGTCCTCGGGGGTGCCCATATCGCGCCAGTAGGAGGTGTCGACATGCGCTTGGAGGCGGGCGCCCTCGGCCAGCAGCGAGGGGAACACCTCGCGCTCCACCGAGACCGGACGCCCGGCCGGGATCTTCTCGATGTACTCGCGGCGGAAGACGTAGCACCCGGCGTTGATCTGGTCGGTCGGCGGATCCTGGGTCTTCTCCAGGAACGCGGTGACCCGGCCGTCTTCGTCGGTCGGCACGCATCCGAAGGCACGCGGGTCACTGACCCGGACCAGATGCAGCGTCACGTCGGCGCGGGTCGACTCGTGCGTGTCGAGCACCGCGCCGAGATCGGTGCCGCCGAGCACGTCGCCGTTGAACACCATCACGGTGTCCCCGCGCAGCTTGGGCAGCACGTTGCGGATGGCGCCGCCGGTGCCGAGCGGCTCGGTCTCGGTGACGTACTCGATCTCCAGCCCCAGCTCGGCGCCGTCGCCGAAGTGCTCCTCGAACACCTCGGCCTTGAACGAGGTGCCCAGCACCACGTGGGTGATCCCGGCTTCGGCGATGCGGGCGAGCAGATGGGTCAGGAACGGCAACCCGGCCGTCGGCAGCATCGGCTTGGGCGCCGAGAGGGTCAGCGGCCGCAACCGCGTGCCCTGCCCGCCGACCAGGATCACGGCCTCGGTGCCTGCATTTCCTGCCATCAAGCTCCCCTGTTCACAACGTTGCTTCTCGCGGCACCGGCTATCCGGCGTCGCGCGCCTGTTGGCGCAGGGCAGATCGAACCGCAATCTTCGAGCGCACCGCAAGTCCAGCGCGCAGCGCCAGCCGCAGCGGTGCCTGCCACCAGTGCGGATGCCGGTCCGCTTGGAACCGGTAGGCGCTGGCGTGGTGGGCGGGCAGCATGACTTCGGGATGGCGGCCCGCGGCATGCCCCTTGGCGTGGGTGACCTCGGCGTCCGGCACGAACACGTTGTGCCAGCCCGCCTTGCCCATCCGGTCGCCGAAGTCGACGTCCTCCATGTACATGAAGTAGCGCGAGTCGAAGCCATCGATCGAGTCGAACGCCGCGCGCCGCACCAGCAGGCACGACCCGGACAGCCAGCCGACCGCCCGCTCGGAGATCTCCTCGTTCTCCTGCCGGTACCGCCGGGTCCACGGGTTGGCCTTCCACACCGTGCCCAGGATCGCGTGACCAGCGCCGTCGAGCAGCCCGGGCACACGCCGGGCGGACGGATACACGCTGCCGTCCGGCTCCAGCACCAGCGGCCCGAGCGCGCCCGCCCGCGGCCAGCGCTCGGCCGCCGCGAGCAGCTTGTCGATGGAATCGGCGCCCCAGCGGATGTCCGGGTTGGCGATCACGACGAACTCGATGTCCGGATCGATCTCCGCGACCGCCCGGTTGATCGCGCCGCCGTAGCCGATGTTGCCGCCGGTGCGCAGCAGCCGCACGTGCGAGTTGGCCTCGGCGGCCAGCTCGGGCGCCCCGTCGACCGACCCGTTGTCGGCCAGGATCACCTGCGGTTTCTCCGTGGTGGCCGCGGCGAGGGTGGTGATGAAGTGCTCGAGGTGTTCACCCGGCGAGTAGGTCACCGTGACGACGGCCAGGCTCGCTGGCGCGGTGGAATCACTCACAACTCCGCCTCGCGGCCGCTCGGCTCCGTTGTGCGCGATTGCACGCTGTGTCCTCGATTCACTCGCTCACGCTCGCTCATGACTGCCAACCCTAGCCGGACCGGCTCGCCAGCGCGTCTTCCAGTGCCGTTCGCCAAGCGCGCAGGGGAGTCAGCCCGGCGCTGTCCCAGGCACGTGGTGAGAGCACCGAATATGCCGGGCGCCGTGCGGGTCTGGGAAACGCGGACGAATCGCACGGCCGGACCCGTTCCGGATCGGCGCCGATCCCGGCGAACACCGCGCGGGCGAGTTCGAAGCGGCTGGCCTGTCCGGCGTTGGTGGCGTGCAGGACTCGCGGCGCGTCCGGCCGCCCCGCCAGTTCCAGCAGTGCGGTGGCCAGGTCGGCGGCGTAGGTTGGGGAGCCGACCTCGTCGTCGACCACGTCGACGGTGTCGCGTTCCTGTTCCAGCCGCAGCATCGTCGCGACGAAATCTCCGCCGCGCCCGGTGTATACCCACGCGGTGCGCACCACGTGCGCGTTCGGGCACCGCGCGAGCACCGCCTGCTCGCCCGCGAGCTTGGACTCCCCATACACCGACGCGGGTCCGGTCGGATCGGTGGTGTCATACGGCCGCTGGTGGGTACCTGGAAAGACATAGTCGGTGGACAGATGGATCAACCGAGCACCGAGTGCCGCGCAGGCCTCGGCGAGCACGGCAGGTCCGGTCGCGTTACCCGCGTACGCTGCCTCGGTCTCGGTTTCGGCCCGATCGACGGCGGTATAGGCGGCGCAGTTCAGCACCACGTCGCCGGGTGTGAGCACCGCGCGCACGGCGGCGGGGTCGGTGATGTCGAGTTCGGCGCGCCGGTAGCCGTGGGCGGCCGGAGCGAGACGCAGCAGTTCCCGGCCCACCTGCCCGCGCGCCCCGGTGACGACGAGGCGTGCGGATACGGTGGATTCGGGCGCGGTGAGGTCGGTCACGGGCGCAAGTCTGGCATGCCACCGCACTCGCGGTTCAGATCCTTCGCAGTAACCGTTCGTTAGCTCGAGGCGTCGGGGGATCCCGAAACTGGGCGGGGCGGGCGGGAAACCACAGGTGGCGGAGCGGTTGCGTACGCATCGCCATGAGACCCAGTTTCGGCGAGAGGATGCAGAGTTGTCGCAGTGGAGGGGCACATCGGTATCGTCGCGGCCGCCCCGGCCCGGTACACAGTCGTTCGGATCGCTGCGCTCGTTCGCCGCGGCGGCGGCGATCATCGTGCTCGTGCTCACCGGCTTCGCCTGGCACAGTGTCGATTCGCTGGTCGCCAACATCGAGCGCATCGGCGACCTCGGGCTCGGCGGCGGTCGCGACGGTGCGGTGGACATCCTGCTGGTCGGCGTGGACAGCCGGACCGACGCGCACGGCAATCCGCTGTCGGACCGCGAGCGCGCCATCCTGCACGCGGGCGACGAGTCCGGCACCAACACCGACACCATCGTGCTGCTGCGCGTGCCGAACGACGGGCGCTCCGCCACCGCGATCTCCATTCCGCGCGACTCCTACGTCGACCTTCCCGGCCTCGGCATGGGCAAGATCAACTCCGCCTACGGCGTGACCAAGGCGGCCCAGTATGTGAAGTTGACCGAGCAGGGCGTCGCGGAGGCCGACGCGGAGCGGCAGTCCACCCAGGCGGGCAGGCAGGCGCTGATCAAGTCCGTGGCCAACCTCACCGGGCTCACCATCGACCACTACGCCGAGGTCAGCCTGCTCGGCTTCGTGCTGCTCACCGACGCCGTCGGCGGCGTCGAGGTGTGCTTGCGAAACGCCGTCGACGAATGGATGTCCGGCGCTGATTTCCCCGCGGGCCCGCAGCGCCTGGATGGATCACGGGCGCTGAGTTTCGTCCGCCAGCGCCACAATCTGCCGCGCGGCGACATCGATCGCATCGTGCGCCAGCAGGTGTTCATGGCCCAACTGGTGCAGCAGGTGCTCAGCGCGAAGACGCTCAGCAACCCGAGCACACTGCACAAGCTCAGCGCCGCGGTGGGACGGACGATCGTGGTGGACGACGGCTGGGACGCACTCGCGTTCCTGCAGCAGTTGAAGGACTTGTCCGGCGGGCAGGTGACGTTCGAGACCATTCCGGTCGCCGACCTGAACGGCGAGACCAGCGATGGCGAATCCGTGGTCAAGGTCGAGCCGAGGTCGGTCAAGACCTACATCGCCTCGCTGGTCGGCGAAGTGGAAACCACGACGCGAAAGCCCGAACTCGGTGCCGAACCCCCGAAGATGACCGTCAACGTCTACAACGCGGGCGGCGTCGGCGGACTCGCGGCGGAGGTGGCGCAAGCGCTGAGCGCCAAGGGATTCCGCCAAGGCGAGGTATCCAACTACATCGGAGGGCGCGCCACGAGCAGCCGGGTGCTCGCCGCGGACCCGTCGAGCCCGAAGGCTCAGGCGGTGGCCACGGCGCTCGGCGGGTTGTCGATCGTCGCGGATCCGGCGCTGTCCCCGGATTCGGTGAGCGTCGTGCTGGCAAGCGACTATTCTGGTCCGGGCTCGGCGGCCGGCCGGGTTTTCGACCTCTCCGGAACCTCGACCGCCGCCACACCCGTCCCACCCGCCCCACCGATCGATGCAGGCCAGAACGGACCGAAATGCGTGAACTGAACCATGCGTGACATCGACCAGGCACACACACTCACCGAAGCGATACTCGATCCGATCCTCGCCCGCGACCCGGCCGGTCCGCGCGTCACCTATTACGACGACGCGACCGGCGCGCGGATCGAATTGTCCGGCCTGACGCTGGCGAACTGGGCGGCCAAAACGGCCAACCTGATTCGCGACGAGTTCGGCCTGAGCCCGGGCGCCCGGGTCGCCGTGCTGCTGCCCGCGCACTGGCAGACCGCCGCGGTGCTGCTGGGCTGCTGGTGGGCGGGCACCGAGGTGGTGCTGCACCCCGACGAGGACGCCGACTTGGCCTTGGCGGCCCCCGATCGCCTCGACGACACCGACGGCGCCGGTGAGGTCGCGGCCCTGTCGCTGGACGCCATGGGCGCGCCGGTGCGTGATCTGCCGGTAGGGGTCACCGATTTCGCCACCTCGGTGCGCGTGCACGGTGATCAGTTCCTGCCCCGCGGCGCCGGTGTCGCGCTGGAGGGCATGCCGGTCGCCGAGGTGCTCGCCGAGGCGCGGAAGTCGGCCATGCGGCAAGGTTTCGCCGAGGGCGACCGGGTGCTTTCCAGCACGCCGTGGGACACCCCGGCCGAGCTCATCGACGGCTATGTCGCAGTGCTCGCGGCGGGCTCCTCGCTGGTGCAGGTGGTCAACCCCGACCCGGCGCTGCGCGACCGGCGCGTCGCTTCGGAACGGGTGACCACGCAGCGCGGGTAAGCCGGAACCCGGCCTCCCGACCCGCGCGGCGGCTCCTACCGCGGTATATGCGCCGATCCGACCATGGGACGTTCCACAGATATGCGGACTTCCGTACGGTGGAGTCATCGCACAACGACGGGGTTGAACTATGAAGCCACAGTATTGGTTCCGCTGGTTGTCGGTGCAGGGCGCGCCACGCCTCGCCCTGCGACTACAGGCCCGCCGTGGCGACCCGTTCGCCGAATTGATGGGCGGGCCGACCGGCTGGGACGACCCCTATCCGCTGATCGAGCAGTTGCGCGGGCAAGGCAGGCTGCTGCGCACCTCGATCGCGTGGGCGACCTTCGACCACGAGCTGTGCCGGTCCATCCTGCGCGACACCCGCTTCGGTGTGCGCACCACGGAAAGCTTCAACGTCCCCAAACCGATGCAGAAGCTCGCCGAGCGCTTCCCGCTGCCGCCGAACCCGGTCGAACCACCGTCGATGCTGGTGATCGATCCGCCGGAACACACGCTCATGCGCAAGCCGGTCGCTTCGGCGTTCACCCCGCGCGCCATCCGCAGGCTGCGCGACCGCGTCGAGACGGTCACCGAGGAACTGCTGAACGCGCTGTCCGCGGGCGGCCCGGCCGATCTGATCGAGTCGTTCGCCGCCCAGGTGCCCATCGCGATCATCTCCGAGATGCTCGGCTTCCCGGACGAGGACAAGGCGAGGTTCCTCGACTGGGGCGACCAGATGACGCCGTTGCTGGACATCGGCATCCCATGGCGCGCGCACCGCAAGGCCATGCTGGCCATGGAGGTGATGAACGACTACCTCGACCAGCACATCGAACGGCTGCGCCGCGAGCCGGGCGAGGACATCCTCAGCAGCCTGGTCACCGCGGGCGAGCTGGACTCCTTCGCGCTGAAGGCCACCGCGAGCCTGCTCATGGGCGCGGGTTTCGAGACGACGGTCAACCTGATCGGCAACGGCGTCGCACAGCTGCTGGCGCATCCCGATCAGTTGGAGCGGTTGCGTGCCGAGCCGGAGCTGTGGCCCAACGCCGTCGAGGAGATCCTGCGCTTCGATTCGCCGGTGCAGACCACCGCGCGGACCGCGTTGACCGATGTCGAGGTCGACGGTGTCCTGGTGCGCAAGGACAGCACGGTGGTGCTCTCGCTGGCGGGCGCCAACCGCGACCCCGCGGTCTTCGCCGATCCCGGCCGGTTCGACGTCGGGCGCGGTAACGCCAAGGACCACCTGTCCTTCAGCAGCGGCGTGCACGTCTGCCTCGGTGCGAACCTGGCCAGGATGGAGGGCGTCTACGCGCTGCAGGCGCTGTTCGAGCGGTTCCCCGACCTGCGCCTGGACGGCGCGCCGAAGCGCCGCGAGCTGTTCACCCTGCACGGCTATGCGCGGATGCCGGTCCAGCTCGGCCGCCGGGCGCAGGCGCCGCAACCGTCGGCGGTGTGATCAGCCGGTGCTCTTCCAGACGTAGCGGGTCTTCGGACGACCTGCTCTGCCGTAGTCCGAGCGCCGGAGGACCAGCCCGTCGTCGGCCAGTTTCTCCAGGTAGCGCCACGCGGTGATGCGGGAGACCCCGATCGCGGTCGCGGTATCCGCGGCCGTCACGCCCTCGCCCTCGGCCGCGCGAACAGTGCGGGAGATCTCGTCGAGCGTCTGCGGCGCGACGCCCTTGGGAGTCGCGGCGCGCTGGTCGGTGGTGCGCAGCGCGCTCAGCGCGCGGTCGATGTCGTGCTGGGAGATGGCGCTCTCACCCGCGGGCAGCGCGGTACGGAACTCGCGGTAGCGGTCCAGCTTGTCGCGGAACGCGGCGAACGTGAACGGCTTCAGCAGATACAGCACGACGCCGTGCGACACGGCGCTGCGCACCATGGCGAGGTCGCGCGCGGAGGTGATCGCGATGACGTCCGGGCGCGGCGCCAGCCCGGTCAGCGCGGCGGCGACATCCAGGCCGCTCGCGTCCGGTAAGCCGATGTCCATCAGCACCAAGTCGATCGGAACGCCCTCGGCCGCGGCGTCGGCCGCCGCGCGCATCGCCTCGCGTCCGGTATGGGCGACGCCGACGGGCGTGAAACCGGCGATGCGCTCCACGTAGGCGCGGTGCGCCTCGGCGATCAGCGGCTCGTCCTCGACGATCAGCACACGGATCATCGTGCTCCCTTTCGTGGAATCGTCACGGTCACCGCGCTTTCGGGATCCCGTTGGGTGCGGATGGTTCCGCCGTGGCGGGCCACCAGCCGGTGGACCAGTGCGAGACCCAGCCCGTGATGGTCGGCTTTGGTCGAATAGCCGCGTTGCGACGCACGCGCGAACATCTCCGCCGACATCCCCTGCCCGCTGTCGGCGACCCGGACGACCAGCGTCGACGTGCCGTGCCCCGCCCCGGCTTCCGCGTCCACCTCCTGATGTCGCAGGGTGACTTCCACCCAGCCGGCCGGGCTGTCCGCCGCGGCGTCGATCGCGTTGTCGACGAGATTGCCGACCAAGGTGACGGTTTCGTGCGGCGACAGCGGGTCCACGGAGTCCAGGGCGGTCTCGTCGGTGATGGTCAGCTCGATGCCGCGTTCGGCCGCCTGGTTCACCTTGCCGAGCAGCAGCGCGGCGAGCGCGGGCGCGCCGACCGCCGCGAACAGCCGATCGATGAGCGCCTGGGACATCTGCAGCTCCGAGGTGGCGAACTCGACGGCCTCCTGATGGCGGCCCAGTTCGACCATGGTGACCACCGTGTGCAGCCGGTTCGCGGACTCGTGCGCCTGTGCCTGCAACGATTCCGCGAAGCTGCGCACGGAATCGAGTTCGCCCATCACCGCCTGCAATTCGGTGTGGTCGCGAATCGTCATCACCGTGCCGATCGGGCGGCCCTCCCACTCCACGGTGTCCTGGTTGACCAGCAGGATCCGCTCGGTGGTCACGTGCATCTCGTCGCGAACGGTACCCCCGCTCATCCGCCGCAGTGACAGCGGCAGGTCGCTGCGCCGCACCGGACCGGTCGGCAGGTCGAGCAGTCGGCGCGCCTCGTCATTGACCACCTCGGCTTTCTCGCCGGATGGCCCGAACACCACCAAGCCCTCCCGGACCGAGTGGAGCACGGCGTCATGGTGCTCGTACATCACGCGCAGTTCGTCGGGCGCGAGCCCGTGGGTCTGCCGCCGCAGCCTGCGGCTCAGCAGGAACGATCCGGCCGCCGCGACCAGCAGGCCCGCGCTCGCGACGCCGAGGATCACCGGGAGCTGAGTGGCGACCTGGTCGCCGATCTTCGCACGGGTCACCCCTACGGCGACCAGAGCGACGACTCTGCCGTCGTCGTAGACCGGAGTGACCGCTCGGATGGAGGGACCGAGGCTGCCGGTGTAGGTCTCGGTGAACGTCTCGCCCGCCAGCGCGCGATCGATGTTGCCGCTGAACGGCAGCCCGATCATGGCCGGGTTGGTGTGCGTGTAGCGGGTCCGATCCGGCGCCATGACCACGATGAAGTCCATGCCGGTCTCGAGCCGGATCTCCTCGGCCACCGGCTGTAGCAGCGCCGCCGGATCGTCGGAGCGAACGGAGGCGATGGTGAAGGGCGAGTCGGCCACGCTCACCGCGACGTCGGTGACCTCACGGGTGGTGATGAGGTCGCTGTCGCGCCTCGCGTCCAGGACCGCGAGCAGCGCGCCGAGCACGACCATCACCGCGAGCACGATCAGCTGGAAGACGAATGCCTGACCGGCGAGCGAGAGCCGAATGCGTCTCACAAGCGCGTCCTCCACTGAAAGTAATGCACCAAACAGTGACCGGAGTCACCCGGCCGACCATCATTCTGCCTGGGGGGCGTGAGCCACCTCACTTCGGTACCTCTCGAAGGGAAACCCTCGCCATGAGCGACTCGACTCGAACGCGGCAAGACCGCACCCATTGGCTGTATCTGGCCGTGATCGTCGCGGTGGTCGCCGGCGTCCTAGTCGGCTGGCTGGCGCCCGGCGTCGCGCAGTCGTTCGCCCCGCTCGGGACCATCTTCGTCAATCTCATCAAGATGATGATCGCTCCCGTCATCTTCTGCACCATCGTGCTCGGGATCGGCTCGGTGCGCGCGGCGGCCACGGTCGGCAAGGTCGGCGGCCTGGCGATCGGCTACTTCCTGATCATGTCGACCATCGCGCTCGGGATCGGCCTGGTGGTCGGCAACCTGTTGCAGCCGGGCACCGGGCTGAATATCGCCAAGTCGACCAATGCCGGTCACGATCTGGCCGACAAGGCACACAGCGCGGGCGGCACCTGGGACTTCATCCAGAACATCGTCCCTTCCACGCTGCTGTCCTCGCTCACCACGGGCAACGTCCTGCAGGCACTGTTCGTCGCCCTGCTGGTCGGTTTCGCGGTGCAGGCCATGGGCACGGCAGGCGAGCCGATCGTGCGCGGCGTGGCCCTGTTGCAGAAGCTGGTGTTCCGCATCCTGGTGATGATCCTGTGGCTGGCGCCGGTCGGCGCGTTCGGCGCGATCGCGAACGTGGTCGGCAAGACCGGCCTGGACGCGGTGGTGAAGCTGGGCACGCTGATGATCGCGTTCTACCTGACCTGCCTGGTGTTCGTCTTCGGTGTGCTGGGCGTGCTGCTGTGGGCGGTCTCGCGGGTGTCGATCTTCAAGCTGGTTCGCTACCTGGCGCGGGAGTATCTGCTGATCGTCGCGACGTCGTCCTCGGAATCCGCCCTGCCGCGTTTGATCGCGAAAATGGATCATCTGGGTGTCGAGCGCACCACCGTGGGTGTGGTTGTGCCGACCGGGTATTCGTTCAACCTGGACGGCACCGCCATCTACCTGACCATGGCGTCGCTGTTCATCGCCGAGGCGATGGGCAAGCCGCTGTCCATCGGCGAGCAGGTCGGCTTGCTGTTGTTCATGATCGTCGCGTCCAAGGGCGCGGCGGGCGTCACCGGCGCGGGTCTGGCCACGCTGGCCGGCGGATTGCAGAGCCACCGGCCCGAACTCCTCGACGGCGTCGGCGTGATCGTCGGCATCGACCGCTTCATGTCCGAGGCGCGGGCGCTGACCAACTTCTCCGGCAACGCGGCCGCCACCGTGCTGATCGGCACCTGGACCAAGACCGTCGACGTGGACCAGGTCCGCGCGGTGCTCGATCGCAAACTCCCCTTCGACGAGCGGACCATGGTCGACGACGACCACGGGACGCCGGGCGCACCGCTGACGCAGGAAGCCGAGGCCATAGACCTGGTCAAGGCCTGACGGCGCGGTGAACGACGAAGGGCCCGCAGGATCTGCGGGCCCTTCGTGGCGTCCGGGTCAGGCCGCCCACTTCTCCGGGTGCAGGTGGTGCTGGGTGAGGGCGGTGGCGTGGCCGTGCCCGAAACTGTGCTCGGTCTTCAGCCACTCGACGAGTTCCTTGTGCGAGGTCAATCCGGTGTCGCGCATGGCGGCCTTCCACTCGTCGATGGCGCGGCCGTACTTGGCCTCGATCGAGGGAAAGTAGGACGCGGGGCCGTGCGGCTTGGTCGCCATGGTCGATCTCCTTGCTCGTCGTGCGTTCGATGGTGATGACGGGGCGATCGTCGGCAACTCATCGGCGAGGCGGCGGATGTGATGCAGATCGCTGTGGAGCCGGATCCAGCTGGGGTGCGGTCGGATTCGGCGGCCGTTCGTGTCACGCGGTCGCGGCTATGCCGATGGCATCGGCCTCGCGCCGGTTCCGCAGGCCGTGCTCGCGGATGAGCAGCGCACCGGTCAGTGCGACCAGAGCGGCGGTCAGGCCGTGGATGCCGAACGCGGCTGCGGCGGAACCGTTCCAGCTCAGCACGGTGAGCATGTCGCCGGTCGGCACGAGGGAGACGACCAAGGTCACGATGCCGAGCGCGTACCGCTGCTTCAGGGCGAGCAGGACCAGGATCAGGAGGCCGAGGACGGTGTCGCGCACGCCTTTCAGGTTCATGAACGCCGCCGCGTCACCGTCCGGCCAGGCGGGAAGGCCGAAGCCGGGAGCGATGGTGTCGGGGGCGACCAGGTAGCTGATTCCGATGTAGAGGATGAACGCGGCGCCGATCAGGGACAGGACGGTGGCGATGCGGGAGAGGTTCATGGCGGTACTCCTGGGTGGCTATCTCTGCTCTGAAATCTAGCGCTGCTAGATATGATAGCGAGATTAATCGAGCTTCGATAGATTGTCTAGCGACGCTAGAATTGCTGTCATGACCACCCAGACGCGCAAAGAACGAGAGCGGGCCGAGCGCAGGCAGCGCATCGTGGACACCGCACGCGAGCTCGCCGAAGCGCAGGGTTGGGAGTCGGTGACGGTGCGCCGTCTCGCCGAACGGATCGAATACAGCCAGCCCGTGCTCTACAGCCACTTCGTGGGCAAGTCGGCGATCGTCTCGGCAGTCGCGGTGCAGGGATTCGCCGAACTGACCACAGTCGTACGGCAGGCGCACGCCGAGGCCACCGGCGACGCCGACCGGCTGCGCCGGGTCGCGCGGGCCTACCTGGAATTCGCCGCCGCCAACCCGGCGCTCTACGACGCGATGTTCCTCATGAGCACCGACCTCACCTTCGGACTGGAGGCCCCCCTGCCGCTGCGCGAGGGGTTCGCCGAGCTGGAAGCCATGTTCCGCCCGTTGGTCGACGATCCGGACCTCGGCGCCCGCACCGAGGTCGCCTGGAGCACCCTGCACGGCCTGGCCACGCTCGAACGCGGCGGCCGCCTACGTCCCGAGCTGCGCGACCAGCGATTGGACCTGCTGGTGGCGGAGTGGCTCGCCGCTGTCGGCGCGGACTAGCAGGCGGCGTCGGTGTTCGAGCCTTTCGTCGACGAGCGCGAGGTTCCGGAGCGGACTGCGAGTCCGGCCACGCTCGAATGGGCGTGCGCGACCGGAGTTGCATGACCAGTGCTCAGGCCTACTGGTCGGCGCGGGGCCCGAGTCGTGGTGTCGGTCGCCGGTAGCGTGGGGTCATGGCTGATGTGGTGGTTGTCGGTTCCGGGCCGAACGGGCTCACCGCCGCGGTGATCCTGGCCAGGGCGGGGCTGGCCGTAGAGGTCTACGAGGCCGAGGCGACGCCGGGGGGTGGATCGCGGACGGCCGAGCTGACGCTGCCCGGCTATCGGCACGACGTGTGCGCGGGCGCGCATCCGATGGCATTGGCGTCACCGGTGTTCCGCGCGTTCGATCTGACCGCGCACGGTGTCGAGTTGCTCGCCCCGGAGGTGTCCTACGCGCATCCGCTCGACGGCGGCGTGGCCGGGCTGGCTTGGCGGGATCTGGAGCGGACAGTCGATGGGCTCGGTCGCGACGGCGCGGCCTGGCGCAGGTTGTTCGCGCCGCTGGTGCGGCATTGGCCGGACGTGGTCGATGTCGGGATGTCGGATCTGCGCCGCGTGCCATCCGGGCTCGCCACCGCGATCCGCTTCGGCCTGCGTACGTTCGAGCAGGGATCGCCGCTGTGGGACGTCAGGTTTCGCGAACAGGTCGCGCCCGCCCTGCTGACCGGCGTCGCCACCCACGCCATCATCCCGCCGCGCGCGATCACGGCCGCCGGCGCCGGGCTGATGCTGGGCACCCTGGCCCATGCCGGGGGCTGGGTCCTTCCGCGCGGCGGCAGCCAAGCGATTCCCGACGCGCTGATCGCCGAACTCGAACGGCTCGGCGGCCGGGTGCACACCGGGCACCGGGTCGACTCGCTGGACGAGTTCGCCGACACCCGCGCGATCCTGCTCGACCTCGCCCCCGCCGAACTGCTGCGCATCGCGCAGCACCGATTGCCCGCGCGCTATGCCGGGCGGCTGCGGCGTTTCCGCTACGGCGGCGCGGCCTGCAAGGTCGACTTCGCGCTTTCCGGTCCGGTGCCGTGGCAGGCCGAGGGCTGTGCGCTGGCCGGAACGGTGCACGTGATCGGCACCCGCGCCGAGGCCATGGCGGCCGAGCACGCCGTCGCCATGGGCCGACACGCCGAAAGGCCCTACCTGCTGTCCATCCAGCCCGGCGTGGTCGACTCGACGCGCGCGCCCGCGGGCGGCCACACCTTCTACACCTACGCCCACGTGCCGAACGGCTCCACCCGCGACGTCAGCGAGGACGTGATCGCTCAGGTCGAGCGCTTCGCACCGGGGTTCCGCGATCTGATCGTGGCCAAGAACGTCCGCACCGCGGCCGAAATGCCCGCGCACAATGCCAACTACATCGGCGGCGACATCTCGGCGGGAGCGATGACCCTGCGCCAGTTCGCGTTCCGCCCGGCTCCGCGCTGGAATCCCTACGCCACACCCATTCCCGGCGTCTATCTGTGCTCGTCCGCCACCCCGCCGGGCCCCGGCGTGCACGGCATGAACGGTCTACACGCCGCACGCCACGCCCTGCGCGACCGTTTCGCCATCCGCACCGACCCTCTCGCCCTTCTGCGCACCCCCACCGCCGAGCTCCGCTGAGAACGCGCAGACCACGACGGCGGAGACCTACCCCTGGACGGCTTCGGTGCGGTAGAGGTCGGGTTCGAGGTAGATGACGCGAGCGGCGGGGACCGCCGCGCGGACGCGCGACTCGGCGTCATCGATCGCAGTCGCGATGGCGGCGACGTCCAGGCCGGGAACCACACCGACCTTCGCTGCCACGAGCAGCTCCTCCGGACCGAGGTACTGGGTCTTGAGGTGGATCACCCGATCGATACGGGTGTCGTCGACCAGGTTCGCGTGGATCAACCGGTTCTCATCGGGTGTGGCGCCCTCACCGATCAGCAGGCTCTGCATCTCCACGATCAGGACGATGGCGATGACACCGAGCAGCGCGCCGATGGCCAGGGTACCGAGGCCGTCCCAGACCGGGTCGCCGGTGAGCATGGTCAGGCCGACGCCCGCGAGCGCGAGAAGCAGGCCGATCAGCGCGCCGGTGTCCTCCAGCAGCACCACCGGAAGCTCGGGGCTGCGCGAATTGCGGATGAACCGCCACCAGCTCGCGTCGCCCTTGAGCGGCTTGGACTCCCGGACCGCCGTCGTGAAGCTGTAGATCTCCAGCCCGATCGCGATCAGCAGGATCACGATCGCCACGATCGGTGAACTGAGCTCCTCTGGATGCTGGATCTTGTGGATGCCTTCGTAGCTGGCATATCCGGAGCCGAGGGTGAACAGCACCAGCGCCACGATGAACGAATAGAAGTAGCGGTTGCGCGCGTACCCGAACGGGTGCAGCTCGGTTGCTTCCTTCGCGGCGCGACGCTGCCCGAGCAGCAGCAATCCCTGATTACCGGTATCGGCCACAGAGTGCACGGCCTCGGCGAGCATGGATCCCGAGCCGGTGATCGCCGCACCGACGAACTTCGCCGCGGCGATTCCCGCATTCGCGGTCAACGCCGCGATGATCGCCTTCTTGCCACCGCCAGCCGACATGGCAGCATGTCCTCTCTGTCATCGAGCTATCCGCGAACAGCCTAACGGGCGCAGTCGGACGTAGTTCGGCGTCAGCCCGCACAGCCGGAGCGGAGGCGGACGGCCATCCCGGACAGGTCAGGCGGTCGCCCCGACACACGCACAGAACAGCTGCACGTTGCCGCCCACCGCCTGGGCTCGAATGTCGGTGTCCGCGGCGGAAATCCAGGCCGCGCCGCCGCGGGTGAGCTCCAACGCGGAGTCGTCCTGGAACAGCCGCACTGTTCCCGCGGTGCACAGCACGATCCCCGGCCCCGCCGCGGTCAGCGGCACCCGCGCCGAGCCCGCGACGAGGTCGAAGCGCCGCAGCGCGAATTCCGGCGCGGGCGTGCGATAGCGCACCGACCCGCCGCTCGCCGGTTCCGGCAGCACGACGGGCAGGCTGATCGGCTCGAAGTCCAGCACCCGCAACAGCTCCGGCACGTCGACGTGCTTCGGGGTGAGGCCGCCGCGCAGCACGTTGTCGGAGTTGGCCATGATCTCCACCCCCAGCCCGCGCAGGTAGGCGTGCAGATTCCCGGCCGCGAGGAACAATCCCTGACCCGGCTCCAGGGTGACCCGGTTCAGCAGCAGCGCCGCGAGGACACCCGCGTCGCCGGGATAGGCCTCGGCGAGTTCGAGCGTGGTGCGGGCCTCGGCGGTGAACTCGCGCGCGCCCTTGCCGGACAGATACCGCACGCAGCCGTCCAGCACCGCGGGCAACAGCGTGGCCAGCACGTGCTGCGGCAGCGTGATCCAGGTGGTGAACAAGGTGCGCAGACCCGCCGAATCCGGTTGGGCGGCAAGTAGCTCGGCGTAGGAGCTGAGCGCGTCCACCGCCAGCGCGCGAAGCACCGCCACCGTGCGGTGCGGGTCGCGGAAACCCGCCAGCGCCTCGAACCGATCCAGCGCGACGACCAACTCGGGTTTGTGGTTCTCGTCGCGGTAGTTGCGCAGCGGCGAGTCGAATGGCACCTTGGACCGATTCTCCCGGTCGAAACCGGCCTTGGCCTGCGCCATGCTCGGATGGGCCTGGAGCGACAGCGGCTCCTCCGCGGCGAGGACCTTGAGCAGGAAGGGCAGCTTGCCGCCGAATTCCACTGCGGCGGCGCCCAATTCCCGATCCGGATCGGCGGCGACCAGCTCCAGCAGCGAGGTGCTGCGGTCGCCGAGCCTCACGTACGCGGGGTCGGCAGGGTGGGCGCCGAACCACAGTTCCGCCTCCGGATGGGCGGAGGGAACCGGCCTGCCGCACAGCTGAGCGAGCGCGGTGCGCGATCCCCAGGCATACGAACGGAGCGCACCAACGAGTTCGTGCACTAGTAGCTTCCCCCGAACTGCCCCTGGCTCTCGGCCGCGGCGTCGCGGAAGCCGATCAGCCGCAGGTAGGCGGCGGCCATCTCCAGTCGCAGCGCGAGCACCGCGAGCTGTTCGAGTTCGGTGCCTCGCCCGGGCGCGGACTCCTCGGCGCGGGTCGGTCCTGGCACGGTGGGGTCGGTCATCCCGGTGTGCAGCAGGTCGACGTCGGCGTTCACCAGATCGGCGTCCACCAGATTCGATCCGTCGCCGTCGAACACCGCGATGCGGCGGCGCGCGGCGGCGCGATCGTGATCGGCGCTGAGCACGAACACCCGGATGCGCTGCACCGGAGCGGGTCCGTCGAGTTCCTCGTCGTGGAACAGCGGATCGAAATCGGGGGCGGATTCGCCTGCGGCCTCGGTCATCTGGGCCTTCGCCGCCACGGCCTCGGCCAAGTCCACGGCGGTGGCCACCTTGCCCGCGGACTGCAGCAGCACCTCGGCGCCGTGTTCGGCCAGTTCGGCGGCGGCCGGTGAGTCGCCCGCGAGCACGACGCCACGCTGCTGCATGCGCGCGGCCAACGTCTTGGCGGGGTTGCGGAAGACCTCGTTGTGCGGACCGTCGCGCAGCGCTTCCGCGTCCAGCACGTCGGCCAGCTCGGTCAGTTCGGGGACGGCGACCCCGCTGCGCACCGGGTCGACCGCGCGCAGCACCGCGATTCCGGCGGCCAGGAAGCGCAGCAGGCGGTTGTGCCCGAGCACCTGCACCCTCGGCTCCAGCACGGCGGCGCGGCCGGACGCGGCGGCCCGTAGCGGCCCTTCGTGCGGTGCCGCGACGACCACCTCGGCGCCGCGACGCAACGCCCGGTCGACGGCGTCGATCAGCCGCGGGTCGCCCGCGTCGTCGCCGGCGACCAGCACGACATCCAGGGGCCCGACCCACGGCGGGAGGGCGGCGGCGGGCACGACGGGGAGGCCGGCGCGGTCGCCGAGCGCGGCGACGAGCAGTCCCGCCGCACGCGCGGCGCGCCCGGCACCGGAGACCAGTACCACGCTGCGTGGTCGCAGATCGGCCAGGCGGGCAAGCGCGTCCTCACCGACGGCCGCCGCGGTGGCGCGCACCTGGGCGCCGCCGGAAGCGGCCGAGCGCAGGGCGCCGCCGGCATCGGCTGCTTCGAGTGAAGCGGCATCGTCGAGGTCGAGCACCGGTGTTCCAGCGATCATCGGGCGTCCCACCTCCCCTCATCGCGCTGTATCGTTTCCGCCCCCGCGCCCACCCGGTCGGGGTGCCATACCGAGACCGAGTCGGGCGAATCCAAGGCCTGTGATTCCACTATTCCAGTCAGAAGCGCACGATGCTCAGGATCTCGGTTACGAGTGCGTCTACTTCCTCCGCCGATCGGGCCTCGACGTTCAGCCGGAGCAACGGCTCGGTATTCGACGCGCGCAAGTTGAACCAGGCGTTGTCGGCCAGCTGCACGGTCACCCCGTCCAGCCGGTCCACCGAGTGCGCCCGATCCGCGAAAGCATCCACCACGGCCATCGTCCGCGCCGCAGTGTCGGACACCGTGGAGTTGATCTCGCCGGAAGCCGCGTACGTCGCGTACGACGACATCAGTTCCGACACCGGCCGGTCCTTCTCGCCGAGCGCGGCCAGCACGTGCAGGGCCGCGAGCATGCCGGAGTCGGCGCCCCAGAAGTCGCGGAAGTAGTAGTGCGCGGAGTGCTCGCCGCCGAACACGGCTCCGGTGGCGGCCATTTCCTGCTTGATGAACGAGTGGCCGACCCGGGTGCGCACCGGCGTTCCGCCCAGCTCGTGCACCAGCTCCGGCACCGCACGCGACGTGATCAGGTTGTGGATGATCACCGCGCCCGGCTCCTTGGCCAGCTCGCGCTCGGCAACCAGGGCGGTGATCGCCGACGGCGACACCGGCTCGCCGTTCTCGTCGACCACGAAGCAGCGGTCGGCGTCGCCGTCGAAGGCAAGGCCGATGTCCGCGCCCGAGCTGCGGACCAGCTTCTGCAGGTCCACCAGGTTCGCCGGGTCGAGCGGGTTGGCCTCGTGGTTCGGGAAGCTGCCGTCCAGCTCGAAGTACAGCGGGACGATGGTCGCCTGCGGCAGCGCGCCCAGCACGGCGGGCACGGTGTGGCCGCCCATGCCGTTGCCCGCGTCCACGGCGACGGTGAGCGGGCGGATGCCGCCGAGATCGACCAGGCCGCGCAGGTAGGCCGCGTAGTCGGCGAGCAGATCGACTTCGGTCGCGGTGCCGCGATGGCCCGGGCGGTCGGGCACGCCTTCGATCAGCTCGTTCTTGATCGTGGCCAGGCCGGTGTCCTGCCCCACCGGGAGAGCCTTGGCGCGGCACAGCTTGATGCCGTTGTAGCGAGCCGGGTTGTGGCTGGCGGTGAACATGGCGCCAGGGCAGTCCAGGTGGCCGGAGGCGAAGTACAGCTGGTCGGTCGAGGCCAGGCCGATGTGCACCACGTCAAGGCCCTGGCCGAGCGCGCCGTCGGCGAAGGCGGCCGAGAGCTCGGGGGAGGAGTCCCGCATGTCGTGTCCGATGACGATCCGGCTCGCGCCCTCCGCGCGCATCAACCTGGCGAACGACGCGCCGACGTCCCTGACGAATTCCGTGTCGATCTGATCACCGACCACACCGCGAACGTCGTAAGCCTTGATCACCGCGTTCACGAATTCGGCAGAGCGGGCGACTGTCATGCCCAACACCATAGTGGTTGCGCGTGGCCGCTCCGACACCCTCCTAGCCGGATCAGGACGGTGGGTCGGGGAGCACGCGGAGATGGCCGCGGCGGCCGGTGCGTGTGGTGCGCGCCGGCGGGGGTGTGTAGTCGTGATAGCCGCGCTGCTCGCGTTCGGGCGGGCGGCGGCGCAGTCCGGCCTCGCGCACCGCCTCGGCGAGGGCGGTCAGATCGTCGTCGTCCGGTGTGCTGGAGGAGAATCCGCCTTCGTGGCGGACCATTTCCCAGCCCTTCGGCGCGGTGATTCGGGAGCCGTGCGTTTCGCAGAGATCCCAGGAGTGCGGTTCGGCGACCGTCGCGAGCGGCCCGACTACTGCCGTCGAATCCGAGTACACATAGGTGAGCGTCGCGACGGCCGGATTCTTGCAACCTGGACGGCAGCAACGACGCATGGGAATCACGCCGATGAGAGTAACCCCCCTCGCGCATCGATGGGGACAGACACGCTCGAGGAATCTCGGTCTGCTGTAAGCAGAACGAGGGCAGCATGGCATTCCGCGGGCCGGATGGCGCGGTCGGCGGTATGTCACGGAGCAGGAGATCTCGGGGTACCCCGCCGGAAGCGGGCGTACACCCGCGGTCGCCCGGCGCTCGGCCCCGCAACAGCATTCGGGCGCGGTCGGCGCGCGGATGGGTGCGAATTACTCGGCTTCCGGATCGATCACGTCCGGATCGACGCCGAGGTAGGTCGCGACTTGCTGGACCAGCACTTCACGCAGCAGATCCACCAGGTCGTCGGGGTCGCTGGCGCGCAGCTCGAGCGGCTTGCGGAACAGCACCACCCGCGCACGGGTCGCCGCGCCGTGCCGGTCGACGCCGGCCGGGATGAGCCGCGAGAGCGGAACCGGGCCGTCGGCCACCACCTCGTCCGGCCAGGTGACCGAATCCGGGTGCAGCGGACGGATTTTCGGAACGTCGTCGACGGCGATGTCCAGTTTGGTGAGCCGGTCGTGCCAGCGGGTGTCCAACGGGGCGAACGCCTCCAGCACCAGCCGGTCGAACTTCTGGCCGCGGGTCCGCCAGGCGGGCACCGTGGGTGGCAGCATCGGCCCGCGCACCCCGCGGCCGCGGCGGGTCACCGACCGGGCGGTCGGCGGTCGACGCTTACGGGAACGTGCCATGACACAAAATCTAGGCCAGCCGGCTCCGGCCGTCCGCATCGAGGCGGGTGATCTGTCGGTCGTGTCGCGTATGCCCGGAGCCGTCCTGGGGGGAGTGCGACTCCGGGCGCCGCGTACGTCTGTCAGCCGATGCCGCGCTTGAGGCGGCGGCGCTCCCGCTCGGAGAGCCCGCCCCAGATGCCGAAGCGCTCATCGTGTGCGAGTGCGTATTCCAGGCACTCGTCGCGTACTTCGCAGCCCATGCAGATCCGTTTGGCCTCACGGGTCGAGCCGCCCTTCTCGGGGAAGAACGCCTCCGGATCGGTCTGCGCGCACAGGGCACGCTCCTGCCACTGCTCTTCGATGGATTCGAACATCTCGTCGAAGCCGGTCACGACCAGGCTGAGCCGAGGCGCCGCGACTCCGTCACCCCCCTCTCCGTCCTTCCAGCCGTTGTCTGCGCAGACGCCACGTGCTGCGCCTGCTGTGGAATCGGTCGGCGAGACCATCTCGTTGGCCATCGCTCCGCCTCCTCACTGTGTGTTAGCGCAGAATGATTCTTTCCGTCGGACCAACACGCGCACCGACGGCCATACCCCGCGACGTTGTCCCGCGGACGTCCCCGAGCTTGTCATCCCTGTGCGAACATCTGTTCGAAATGCCGCTCGCGCCTTGGGCTCTCGCGCGAACCCGGAATGACATGACTGTGATTAGACACGCCGGACGCGTCGATGGTCAAGCCGCCGTCGCTATTCCGTTACTATCCGCAGCCGCATTCCGAACTGATCTTGCGCCGTGCAATAGCAAATAAACAGCAAATTTGCCGCGAAGGGGAGTTGCCACGCCACCGCATAGGCTGTGCGGATGTGACTGGACAACAAGCGGGCGGCACGCCCGCGAACGGACCCCGGATCGCCGTGCTGGTCGGCGGCGTTGGTGGCGCGCGCTTCCTTCATGGCGTCCGGGAACTGCTGCCGGAGGCCGACGTCGCCGCGATCGTGAACGTGGGCGACGACGTCTGGATGCACGGCCTCCGGATCTGTCCCGACCTCGACACCTGCATGTATACCCTCGGCGGCGGCATCGATACCGAGCGGGGCTGGGGCCGGGTCGGCGAGACCTGGCACGCCAAGGAGGAGCTCGCGAAATATCGCGCGCAGCCGGACTGGTTCGGCTTGGGGGACCGAGATATCGCCACGCATCTGATCCGGACCGAAATGTTGCGCGCCGGATACTCGCTCTCCGCGGTCACCGAAGCGCTGTGCAACCGGTGGCAGCCCGGCGTGAAACTGATCCCGGCAACCGACGATCGCTGCGAAACCCATGTCGTTGTGACCGATCCGGACAACCCTGGCGAACGGCGCGCGATCCATTTCCAGGAGTGGTGGGTTCGCTACCGCGCGAACATCGACACGCATGGATTCGCCACAATTGGCGCCGAGGAAGCCAAACCGGCGCCGAATGTGATCGATATCATAGAATCCGCCGATGTGGTCTTGCTCGCACCGTCGAACCCCGTCGTGAGCATCGGCGCCATCCTGGCGGTACCCGGTATTCGCGGCGCGCTGCGCACCACCGCGGCCAAGGTGATCGGCGTCTCCGGCGTCATCGATGGGAAGCCGTTGCGCGGCATGGCCGACGAATGCCTGTCGGTGATCGGTGTGGAGACCACGGCCGAGGCGATCGGCCGGCACTACGGCGCGCGTTCGGCCACCGGAATCCTGGACGGCTGGCTGATCCACAGCACCGACACCGCCGACGTGCCCGGCGTGGAAGTGCGCAGCGTGCCCTTGTTGATGACCGACCCGCCGACCACCGCCGAAATGGTGCGTCAGGCGCTGGATCTCGCCGGAGTCGAGCCGTGACCACATCGACCGATCACGCGGCCGGAGAGCTGCGCATCCTGCCCATCACCGGTCTTCCGGAATTCCGGCCCGGTGACGACCTCGCCGAACACATCGCGCGATGCGCGCCGTGGCTGGCCGACGGCGACGTGCTCGTGGTCACCAGCAAGATCGTCGCGAAGGTGGAAGGGCGCATCGTGGACGCGCCGCTGGACCCCGAGGAACGCGATGCCGCCCGGCGCATGCTCATCGATCAGGAAGCGGTGCGGGTGCTCGCCCGCAAAGGCCGCACGCTGATCACCGAGAACAAGCTCGGCATCGTGCAGGCGGCCTCCGGCGTCGACGGCTCGAACGTCGAGCAGGGCGAGCTGGTGCTGCTTCCCACCGACCCGGACGCCAGCGCCAAGGCGCTGCGCGCGGCGCTGGCCGAGCGGCTGCGCGTGACGGTCGCGGTCGTCGTCACCGACACGATGGGCCGCGCCTGGCGCAACGGACAGACCGATGCGGCCATCGGCGCCGCGGGGATTCGGGTGCTGCACGACTACGCGGGCGCGGTGGACGGTCAGGGCAACGAGCTGTACGTCACTCAGGTGGCCGTGGCGGACGAGCTGGCCGCCGCCGCGGACCTGGTGAAAGGCAAGCTGGGTGGTGTTCCGGTCGCCGTGGTGCGCGGGCTACCGGTCGTCGACGACGGATCCAGCGCCGCGGATCTGCTCCGCGGCGGCACCGAGGACCTGTTCTGGCTCGGCACCGCCGAGGCGATCGAGCGCGGGCGCAAAGAGGCGATCCTGCTGCGTCGCTCGATTCGTCGGTTCGCCGACATCCCGGTCGATCCCGAACGCATTCGGGCGGCGGTATCGGTCGCGCTGACCGCGCCCGCCCCGCATCACACCCGTCCGGTGCGGTTCGTCTGGCTGCGCAGGCCGGGGCTGCGTACGCAGCTGCTCGAGGCGATGGCGGAGAAGTGGCGCGAGGATCTGAGTTCCGACGGACTCACGCCGGAGCGGATCGAGCGCCGGATCGCCCGCGGGCGGATCCTGTTCGACGCTCCCGAGGTGATCATCCCGTTCTGCGTGCCGGACGGGGCGCACGACTATACGGACTCACTGCGCCGTGGGTACGAGCGCACGATGTTCACCGTCGCGGTGGGTGCGGCGGTGCAGGGATTGCTGGTCGCCTTGGCCGCCGAGGGGATCGGTAGCTGCTGGATCGGTTCGACCATCTTCGCGCCGGAGATCACCCGTGACGTCTTGGGCTTGGCCGAGGATTGGCGTCCGCTGGGTGCGATCGCCATCGGCCATCCGCTCGAAGAGCTGACCGCGCGGCCGGTGGTCGGCGCCGGTTCGGGGCTGGTCGAGCTGTGAGGGTTCGCGGGCGGGTCACGCCTGGCGCACGAGGGCGTCGCCGGTGAGCGCGGAATCCCTGCACGCCTCGGCGACTGCGCTGCTCGAATCATGGTGTCCGGCAACCGATTCGGATCGGTCGCTGCGCGAGGCGATGCTGGCCTTCCTCGGCTCGGCTCCGCGCGGGTGCCTGCGCGAGCACGTGCCGGGCCACATCACCGCCTCGGCGGTTGTCTTCTCTCCGGATGGCCGCGAGGTGCTGCTCACCTTGCATCCGCGCGTCGGGCGCTGGATCCAGCTCGGTGGCCACTGCGAGGAGCGCGACGACACCGTCGCGAGCGCCGCGCTGCGCGAAGCGACCGAGGAGTCGGGCATCGCGGGTCTGCGGCTGGAACCGGGGCTGTACGGCGCCCAGGCGCATCCCATCACCTGCTCGCTCGGTGTGCCCACCAGGCACCTGGACCTGCTGTTCCGCATCACTGCTCCCGCAGACGCGGTCCCGGTGCGCAGTCACGAATCCACCGATCTGCGCTGGTGGCCGGTGGACGCGTTGCCCGCCGACACCGACGTTCTGCTGCGTTAGCCACTCCCAGCACTCGAGCCCCGGTCGGATGCCTATCCGGCCGGGGTTTCTTCGTTCCCGCATCGTCTTTACAAATTGTCTGATTTGTCTAGACGGCCGACAAATTTGGGTCTATTGTCCATTTTGAGAGGTAATGCGCGTCACACGTGGCGCGTCGTTGGGAATGGAGACAACGATGTCGACGAACACCGACAGGGCCGTGCGGCCGGTCGAGGTACCGGCTTGGCGGGACCGCAAACGCTATCTGTGGCTGTGGGGGTTGTTCGCCCCTACGGGCCTGTTCACTATCGGGCTCCCGCTCATCTGGGCGTTGAACGAACTCGGCTGGCATCGCCTCGCGCACGTGCCGTTCTGGCTCGGACCGGTCCTGGTCTATGTGCTGATCCCGATCGCCGACATCTGCTTCGGCCCGGACGGTTCGAACCCGCCGGACGAGGTGATGGAGTACCTGGAGAACGACAAGTACTACCGCTACCTCACCTACCTGTACCTGCCGTTCCAGTACGCCACGCTGCTCATGGGCGCCTACCTGATCACCGCCGACGACGCGAGTTGGCTCGGCATCGATGGCGGACTGCAGGTGGTGGACAAGATCGGCCTGGCGATCACCGTCGGCATGATCGGCGGCATCGGCATCAACACCGCGCACGAACTCGGCCACAAGAAGGTGGACCTGGAACGCTGGCTCTCCCGCATCGCACTGGCCCAGTCGTTCTACGGGCACTTCTACATCGAGCACAACCGTGGCCACCACGTCCGCGTCGCGACGCCGGAGGATCCGGCCAGTTCCCGGGTGGGCGAGACCTTCTGGGCGTTCTGGCCGCGCACCGTGTGGGGCGGCCTGACGTCGTCCTGGCAGCTGGAGAAGGTCCGCCTGGAGCGGCTCGGCAAGAAGCCGTGGAGCCTGCGCAACGAAGTGCTCAGCGCCTGGCTCATGTCGGCCGGGCTGTACGCGGTGTTGCTCGCGGTGTTCGGCATCGAGCTGTTGCCGTACCTGATCCTGCAGGCCGTGGTCGGCTTCAGTCTGCTGGAGGCGGTCAACTATCTGGAGCACTACGGTCTGGTGCGCCAGCGCACGGCGAGCGGACGGTACGAGCGGCCCGGCCCGGTGCACAGCTGGAACAGCGACCACATCGTCACCAACATCTTCCTGTACCACCTGCAGCGGCACAGCGATCACCACGCCTACCCCACCCGGCGCTACCAGACGTTGCGCAGCTGGGACGGCGCGCCGAACCTGCCCAGCGGTTACGCCAGCATGATCCTGCTCGCCTATTTCCCGCCGCTGTGGCGCCGGGTCATGGACAAGCGGGTGCTCGCGCACTACGACGGCGACATCACCCGCGCCAACATCGATCCGGGCAAGCGGGACAAGGTCCTCGCACGCTACGTCCAAGACGTAGTCGCCGGGGGTGGGGCATGAGTGCTTTTCGCTGCCCCGTCTGCGACTACGTCTTCGACGAGGCGAAAGGCGCGCCACATGAGGGATTTCCACCGGGCACCAAGTGGGAGACGGTGCCGGACGACTGGTGCTGCCCGGACTGCGGCGTGCGGGAAAAGATCGACTTCGAGCCGATGCGGGCCACAGCATGAGCCGTCAGGCCAGGAGGCGACGGCTCGGAGTGACCACGGAGGGCTCCGCTCATACGGGAAAGGACGCAGCGAAATGACCGAATACAAGCTTTACCAGTGCATCCAGTGCGGCTTCGAATACGACGAGGCCGAGGGCTGGCCGGAAGACGGCATCGGGCCGGGAACCCGCTGGGACGACATCCCCGACGACTGGACCTGTCCGGACTGTGGCGCCGCCAAGGCGGACTTCTTCATGGTCGAAATCGAACGGTCGTGAGATTTTGACTGCGGCAGTCCCCCGTGACAGTGTCGCGGGTATGCCGCGCAACGGAACCAGGATTCCCTACCAGGAGGCCGCGCGGGACCTCCTGCGGACTTCGGTCCTGGACGCGATGCGCGAGCTGCTCACCGAGCGGGACTGGTCCAAGATCACGCTCGGTGACATCGCGGCCAGGGCGGGCGTGAGCAGGCAGACGCTCTACAACGAGTTCGGCTCGCGCAACGGCCTCACCCAGGCCTATGCCCTGCGCCTGGCCGACGACCTGGTCGACCACGTGGACGCGGCGATCAACGGCAACGTCGGTGACGCCCGCGCCGCGTTCCGCGACGGCATGGCCAACTTCTTCCTCGACGCTGCCGCCGACCCGCTGGTCCAGTCGCTGGTCGCGGGCGAGGTGAAGCTCGATCTGCTGCGGCTGATCACCCTCGATGCCGGGCCGTTGCTCGAACATGCGACCAAGCGGCTGGCGCGCGCCTTCCAGTACAGCTGGGTGGCGGCGTCGGCCGCCGAATCGGACGTGATCGCGCACGCGTTGGTGCGGATCGCCCTCAGCTACATCCCCACTCCGCCTGCTCCGGGGCGGGACGTGCCCGCGGAGCTGAGCGCACTCCTGAGTCCCTACGTGGAGGCGATCCTCGCCGCGCGGGTGCAGAGCTGAGCGGTCGCGGGCAATCGGCTCGCGACACACCAGTAGCTGTGCGGCAGCTTAAAAACCGACTACACGGCTTGCACTTGCCGACATGTTGCCGAGGTCAGCCGGTGTGCAACAGATCCGCTGTCTGCCAGTATTCTCAGCGGGTCGGGTCATCGAAGTTTCGTGTCTTCATTGAGTGGGGCAAAAGTGCAAACGGTTGGCAAACCGGCGGGATCGCCCGATCCCAAACGCCATCTGTGGGTTCTGGGCTTGCTCGCGCCGTCGTCGGCTTTGCTGCCGTCGCAGCTCGTGTTCCACACCGGTGTGGAGGTCTTCTGGTGGATCGGCCCGATCATCGTGCTGATCGTGATCCCGGTGCTGGACTGGGCTATCGGCGTGGACGGCAGCAACCCGAGGGACGAGGACTACGAGCTGCTGTCCAACGATCGGTACTACCGGTGGTGCACCTATCTGATGCTGCCGGTGCAGCTGATCGGACTGGTGATCGCGAGCTACATGTGGGCCGGTGACGAGCTCAGCGTGGTCGACAAACTCGGCTTGGCCGCGACCCTGGGGTTCGTCAGCGGCATCGGCATCAACGCCGCCCACGAACTCGGGCACCGGGTCGAGCACCTGGAGCGCTGGCTGGCCAAGATCGCCCTGGCCCAGTCCGGGTACGGGCACTTCTTCGTCGAACACAACCGCGGCCACCACGTGCGGGTGGCAACCCCGGAGGATCCGGCCAGCGCCAGGCTGGGGGAGTCGCTGTGGGAATTCCTGCCGCGCAGCGTGTCCGGGAGCTTCCGTTCGGCGATCGTCCTGGAGCGCGACCGTCTCGCGCGCAAGGGCAAGGGCTGGTGGAGCGTCGGCAACCATATCCTGCAGGCGTGGTCGATGACGGTGGTGCTGTTCGGCGCCCTGGTCGCGACGTTCGGCTATCAGGTGCTGCCCTGGCTCGCGCTGCAGGCCGTGATCGGCATCGGCCTGCTGGAGACGGTGAACTACGTCGAGCACTACGGCCTTTTGCGAGCCCGCCGCCCGAACGGCATGTACGCCCGCTGCTCGCCGCGCGACAGCTGGAACAGCGACCACCTGGTCACCAATATCTTCCTGTTCCACCTGCAGCGCCACAGCGACCATCACGCCAACCCCGGCCGCCGCTACCAGACACTGCGCAGCTCGGAGCAGGCCCCGCAACTGCCTGCGGGCTACGCCAGCATGATCGTGTTCGCCGCCATCCCGCCGCTGTGGCGGTGGGTGATGGACGCGCGCGTACTCGCCCATTACGGCGGCGACGTCACGCTGGCGAACATCCAGCCGCGCAAGCGGCGCCGGATCCTGGCTGCCCGCGGGGTGACCGCGTAGTCCGCACCCGGTCGGGAGCGACTAGCCTTGCCTCGGTACTTGCCGAACCAGGAGAGGCTGATGACCACCTCAGAACTTCCCGCACGCACGTCGTTGACCGCCGATGTCCGCAACGGCATCGACTACAAGGTGGCGGATCTGTCGCTGGCCGACTTCGGCCGCAAGGAGATCCGCCTCGCCGAACACGAGATGCCCGGTCTGATGGCGTTGCGCCGTGAGTACGCCGAGGTGCGGCCGCTGCAGGGCGGGCGCATCTCCGGCTCGCTGCACATGACGGTGCAGACCGCGGTGCTGATCGAGACCCTCACGGCGCTGGGCGCGCAGGTGCGCTGGGCCTCGTGCAACATCTTCTCCACCCAGGACCACTCGGCGGCCGCCGTGGTCGTCGGCCCGCACGGCACCGTCGACGAGCCCAAGGGCACCCCGGTGTTCGCCTGGAAGGGCGAGACCCTGGAGGAGTACTGGTGGGCCGCCGAGCAGATGCTCACCTGGCCGGACGAGCCGGCCAATATGATCCTCGACGATGGCGGCGACGCCACCATGCTGGTGCTGCGTGGCGCGCAGTTCGAGAAGGCGGGCGTGGTTCCGCCGGAGGACGCCGACCACTCGGCCGAGTACAAGGTGTTCCTGAACCTGCTGCGCGAGCGGTTCGAGACCGACCGGGGCAAGTGGAGCGGCATCGCCGAATCGGTTCGCGGCGTCACCGAGGAGACCACCACCGGCGTGCTGCGGCTCTACCAGTTCGCGGCGGCGGGCGAGTTGGTCTTCCCGGCGATCAACGTCAACGACTCGGTCACCAAGAGCAAGTTCGACAACAAGTACGGCACCCGCCACTCGCTGATCGACGGCATCAACCGCGGCACCGACGTGCTGATCGGCGGCAAGAAGGTATTGATCTGTGGCTACGGTGATGTCGGCAAGGGCTGCGCGGAATCGCTTGCCGGACAGGGCGCCCGCGTGCAGGTCACCGAGATCGATCCGATCAACGCCCTGCAGGCGCTGATGGACGGCTACGACGTGGTGACCGCGGAGAAGGCGATCGGCGAGGCCGACATCGTCATCACCGCGACCGGCAACAAGGACATCATCACCCTCGAGCACATGAAGGCGATGAAGGACCAGGCCATCCTGGGCAACATCGGTCACTTCGACAACGAGATCGACATCGCGGCGCTGGAGCGTTCCGGCGCAACGAAATTGAACATCAAGCCGCAGGTCGACCTGTGGACCTTCAAGGAGACCGGCCGCTCGATCCTGCTGCTGTCGGAGGGACGTCTGCTGAATCTCGGCAACGCGACCGGCCATCCGTCGTTCGTGATGTCCAACAGTTTCTCCAACCAGGTGATCGCGCAGATCGAGCTGTGGACCAAGCCCGACGAGTACGACAACGAGGTCTACCGCCTGCCGAAGCACTTGGACGAGAAGGTCGCCCGCATCCACGTCGAGGCGCTCGGCGGCGAGCTGACCAAGCTCACCAAGGACCAGGCCGAGTACATCGGTGTGGACGTGGAGGGCCCGTACAAGCCGGACCACTACCGCTACTGAGCGCGCAGCGCGCATGACGGAGCCGAGCGCAGGCGAGGCATGGTCATGAGCGGGTCCCGTCGGCCTCCGGTCGGCGGGACCGCGCTCCGGGCCCGCCGACCGCTCCACCGGTCCCGCCGACCGGCGCGACCATCTCGGCATCCGCGCTGGTCAGCCGGTGTCGATCGCGCGGCAGCGGCGGGGTACCCTGCCTGGCTATGGGAGTGTTGATTGCCGTCGAAGGCATCGACGGGGCGGGCAAGAGGACGCTGATCGAGCGGGTCGTCGCCGATCTGCGGGGTCGTGGGCTGCGCGTCGCCACGATGGCCTTCCCGCGCTACCGCGTCTCGGTGCACGCCGACCTGGCAGCCGAGGCGCTGCGCGGCGCGCACGGCGACCTCGCCGACTCGGTCAGCGGCATGGCGCTGCTGTTCGCGCTGGACCGCGCGGGCGCCCACGACGAGCTGTCGAAGCTGTTGGCCGACAACGACATCGTGCTCCTGGACCGCTACGTCGCCTCCAGCGCCGCCTATTCCGCCGCGCGGCTCTGCCAGTCGGCCGACGGCGAAATCGTAGACTGGGTGGGCGAATTGGAGTTCGGCAGATTCGCCCTGCCCGCGCCCGCGCTACAGGTGTTGCTGGACGTGCCGACCGAGCTGGCCGTCGAGCGCGCCCGCAGGCGAGGCGAACTCGACGCCGAACGCGCACCGGACGCCTACGAGCGGGATGGTGGTCTGCAGCACCGGACCGGCGCGGTGTACCGTGAGCTGGCCGAACGCCACTGGCACGGGCCCTGGTGGACATATCGATCCGAGGACGATCCCGCTACGCTGGCCGCGCGAATCGCCGAAATCGTTGGTCGATAAGGTTGGTTGTGCCCCGGGTTCGCACCAGTGTTGGCGTGGCGGCCCGATCCTCGCCTGGGAGATGACAACATAGTAGTTATGAAGCCGAAGATTCTGGTCGTCGACGACGATATGGCACTCGCTGAGATGCTCACGATCGTCCTGCGCGGGGAAGGGTTCGACCCGCACGTGGTCGGCGACGGCACGCAGGCCCTGGCGGCGGTTCGCGAGATCCGCCCCGATCTGGTGTTGCTGGACCTGATGCTGCCCGGCATGAACGGCATCGACGTGTGCCGCGTGCTGCGGGCCGATTCCGGGGTTCCGATCGTGATGCTCACGGCCAAGACCGACACGGTCGACGTCGTGCTGGGTCTGGAATCGGGCGCCGACGACTACATCGTCAAGCCGTTCAAACCGAAGGAACTCGTCGCCCGGGTGCGCGCCCGCCTGCGTCGTACCGAGGAGGAGCCCGCCGAGCTGCTGTCGATCGCGGATATCGTGATCGATGTGCCCGCGCACAAGGTCAGCCGCGGCGGTGCCCAGATCTCGCTGACGCCGCTGGAGTTCGACCTGCTCGTCGCGCTGGCCAGGAAGCCGCGCCAGGTGTTCACCCGTGAGGTCCTGCTCGAGCAGGTCTGGGGCTACCGGCACGCCGCCGATACCCGGCTGGTGAACGTCCACGTGCAGCGCTTGCGGGCGAAGGTCGAGAAGGATCCCGAGAACCCGGAGATCGTGCTGACCGTCCGCGGTGTCGGGTACAAGGCCGGACCGCCGTGATCCGCTCCGAGCTGAGGGCCCGGGGGCGGTAGGTTGCCTGACCACGAAGGGCCCCGCGAAGGCCGGGCGGCAGATCTCACCGGCGTGATCGCGCGTCTGCAACGCGCGCTGGCACCGGTGGTCGCCTGGTTCCAAGCGGTCGGCATTGCCCTCGGCCATCTCTGGCGCCGTTCGCTGCAGCTGCGCGTCATCGTGTCGACACTGACGTTGTCGCTGATCGTCATCACGATCCTCGGCGTGGTGCTCACCAGTCAGATCACCGACCGGCTGCTCGATGCCAAGATCAACGCGGCGGTCGAGGAGATGGACCGGGCGCGCAACACGGTGCAGAGCCAGCTGGCGGGTGTGCACGATATCGGCGCCCAGCCACAGCGGCTGGAGGAGGCACGCAACGCGCTGTCCAGCCGCGGCGGTACGGGGCAATCCACCGGCGCCGCAGGCACTTTCGATACGGCGCTGAGCGTCATCGGCGGCATGCCGCCGCAGCAGATCAACCGCGGCCCGATCGAGGAGGTGCCCGACGAGCTGCGCCGGTTCGTGCAGCGTAACCAGGTCAGCTATCAGTTCGCCACGGTCGCCGACGCGGACGGCTACCACGGCCGCGCGCTGATCATCGGCAGTCCCAGCGCCGAGATCCCGACCCTGGAGATCTATCTGATCTTCCCGCTGGCCAACGAGGAGCGCAGCCTCGCGCTGATGCGCGGCACCATGCTGGTCGGCGGGGTCGTGCTGCTGGTGTTGCTGGCCGCGATCACCGCTCTGGTCACCAGGCAGGTGGTCCTGCCGATCCGTTCCGCGGCCCGGATCGCGGGCCGGTTCGCCGACGGCAGGCTCAAGGAACGCATGCTGGTTCGTGGCGAGGACGACATGGCGCGGCTGGCCCAGGCGTTCAACGAGATGGCCGAGAGCCTGTCCAATCAGATCACCCAGCTGGAAGAGTTCGGCAATCTCCAGCGACGGTTCACCTCCGACGTCAGTCATGAGTTGCGCACCCCGCTCACCACCGTGCGCATGGCCGCCGACCTGATCCACGGCAGCAGCGACGACCTCGACCCCGCTCTTGCCCGCAGCGCCGAGCTGCTGGTCAACGAGCTGGATCGGTTCGAGGGTCTGCTCAACGACCTGCTCGAGATCAGCAGGCACGACGCGGGCGTCGCCGAACTGCAGGTCGAGTCGCTGGACGTGCGGATGTGCGCGCGGGCCGCGATCTCCACCGTGCGGCACCTGGCCAAGGACGCCGGGGTCGAGGTGATCACCGATATGCCGGAGGAGCCGCTGGTCGCCGAGGTCGATCCGCGCCGCGTGGAGCGCGTGCTGCGCAATCTGCTCGCCAACGCGATCGACCACAGCGAGGGCAAGCCGGTGCTGCTGCGGATGCGCGGCGATGCCGAGGCCAACGCGGTCGCCGTCGTCGTGCGCGATCAGGGCGTCGGTCTGCGGCCCGGCGAGGAGAAGCTGGTCTTCAACCGGTTCTGGCGCTCGGACCCGTCCCGGATGCGCCGCTCCGGCGGCACCGGTCTCGGCCTCTCGATCAGCGTGGAGGACGCGAACCTGCACGAGGGCAAGCTGGAGGCATGGGGCGAGGTCGGCGTCGGCGCGAGCTTCCGCCTGACGCTGCCGCTGGTGCGCGGGAAGAAACTCGGCCCGAGCCCGTTGCCGCTGGAGCCCGCCCGCAAGCAGATGCGTGTGGTCGAGACGGAACTGCCGGCCGAGTCCCCTGCTGTGGATGCGGTCGCCATCGCGGAGGGCGCGGGTCCGGGGGCAGTCGCGGCGCATGCCACAGATGCGGCGGCTGCGCATGCGGAGACGTCCACTGCGCAGGTGGCGGATGCCGAGCGAGACGCAAGGGACCCGAGCAGTGTGCACGTCGTGGGCGCGCAGTCGGATACCGCCGCACAGTCGGCAGCCGTGGACGCGGGGGCGTCCACTCCGGCGGCGGATGCCACGGAGTCGAGCGTGGCGGAGCCGAACAGTGTGCGGACCGTGGACGCGGAGTCGACCGTTGTCGAGCCGGGCGCCGGGCGCGACGACCTGGAATCGAATACTGCCGGTTCGGCTCCTGCCGGTTCGGACGTCCTGCACGCGGACGGCTCGAGCACACAGACCGAGCCGGAAGCCGCCGAGGCGGGCGATTCACGCGCGGAGCCGGACACCGCCGAAGCGGACAGTGTGCGCACGGACGACGTGAGCGCGGATCCCACGCAGCCGGATGCGGCACGGGCTGGGGTCACGGAATCGAGCGCGGCCGAGTCGGACCGGGCGGAGTGGAGCAATGGCGAGTCGGATGTGGAGGAGCCGGGCAACGGCGTGTCGGATGCGGCGCGCGTTCGGGGCACAACCGCGCCGGGTGCTATGACGACACCCGGCGACAGCACCCCGTCCGATGACGCGCCGATGTCCGCTCCGAACGGATCGCAGGCGCCGGAATCGGCGCAGGCGGGTGGCAGCGGAGCACGCGAATCCGGGGACGGACAGTCATGAGGACGCGTGCCAAGTCTACGCGGCCGCGGCGGTTGACCGTGCTGGTCGCGGCGCTTCTAGCGGTCTTGTCGCCGCTCACCGCGTGCGCCAGCCTGCCGGAGTCCTCCGCACCGGAAGCCCTGGGCACCATCAACCGCGAGCCCACGCCCGAGGGCCCGCCGCCGCCGGTCGCCAACCGCGATCCCGACCTACTCTTGCGCGACTTCCTCCAAGCCGCCGCCGACCCGGCCAACCGGCATCTGGCCGCCCGCCAGTACATGACGCCCGCCGCCTCCACCCAGTGGGACGACGCCGCGGGCACCGTCATCGTGGAAAAGCCCGACACGCTGCGGGAATCGCGCTCCGGCGACAAGGCCACCTACAAGATCCGCGCCCGCAAGGTCGGCGAGCTGGCCGCCGACGGCGGATACCGGCCCAGCGAAGACATCGTCATCGTCGAGAACAAGATCGAGCTGACCAAGGTCGACGGCGAGTGGCGCATCGATGAGCTGCCCGACGGCGTCGTGATGGACTCCACCGCGTTCTTCAAGTCCTACCGGCGCTACGCGCTGTACTTCGCCGATCCCAGCGGCAACACGACGGTCCCGGATCTGCGCTGGATCTCGGTGCCGAAGGGCCAGTTGACCCAGCGATTGCTGAGTTCGCTGATCGAGGGGCCGCAGCCGGCCCTCGCGTCCGTCCTGCGCAACGAGCTGGCGCCGCCGGTCGCGCTGCGCGGCCAGGTCACCAAGATGAACGGCGACCCGGAAGGTGTCGGCATCGGACTCGGCGGCGTCAAGATCGACTTCGCCGGGGCGTCGGCGCTGAATCCGCGCGATCGAGAAGTGCTGGCCGCCCAAGTGGTGCTCACGCTCTCCAGCGCCGACATCCTCGGCCCCTACGTGCTGCTCGCCGACGGCAAGCCGCTGGACGAACGGTTCGCCGCGAACGGATGGAGCGTCGCGGACGTGCAGCAGTTCAATCCGGGCACTTCCATGCGCAACCAGGCCGGGTTGCACGCGCTGCGCGCCGGGGGGCTGGTGCAGGTCACCGACAGCGGCAGCGCGCCGACGCCGGGCTACTTCGGCCGGGTGAACAACCTGCAGTCGGCGTCGCTGTCTCCGGATGGTCAGCTGGTCGCCGCGGTGGCCGAGGCGGGCAGGCCCGCGGGCGAGCCGTCGCGCGCCTTGATGGTCGGCACCTACGGCGGCAACGCCTTTCCCGTCGCCGAGGGCTTCACCATCACCCGGCCGTCATGGACCGCCGACGGCAGCGCGGCGTGGGCGGTGCTCGACGGTGGGCGGGTCATCCGCGCGGTCCACGACCGCGCCACCGGGAATGTATCGGTGCAGAATGTGGACATCTCGGCGCTGACGGCGGCCTCCTCGGCCACCGCGCCCCGGTTGCCGATCACCGAACTCCGGATCTCCCGATCGGGGGTGCGGGCAGCGATGATCGCCGACGGCAAGGTGTATGTCGCGGTCGTCGTGCCACAACCCGACGGAAAGTTGACCCTGACCTCCGCGCTTCCCGTCGGCGTCGGCCTCAGCACAGCCGCGGTGTCGGTGGACTGGCTCGACGCCGACACGATCATCATCGCGCGCGAAGGAAATGTCGACCCGGTGAGCACGGTTTCGGCGGACGGATCCGAGCCGACCGCGCTGACGTCACAGAACCTGACGGCGCCGGCGCGCTCGGTGAGCGCGAGTCCGGATCACCAGTACGTGGCCGACTCGCGCGCGGTGCTGGAACTGACCTCGGCCCCGGACCAGGGGCAGCCTTATTGGCGCGAGGTCCCCGGACTGGGCGCTAACGCCCTACCGGTGCTTCCCGGCTGACCGCGGCTAGCCAGCCTCTCCGGGTATTCAGGCCGTGCCACAGGGCTTACGTTCAGGTCTTGCCTCGGGTGCCGAGCAAGTTTCGGGCGTGCCCGATGAGTTACCCACGTCCGCGCGAGATCAGTCGGCGCGATCGGGGATGGGGGATCCGCGGCGTCCGGTGCGGCGTGTTCTTTCGGCTCGCGCTCCAGCTCCCCCACAGTTGAGATCGCCGCCCTTGGTGGCTCCCTTCGATATGCGCCGGAGCTGCCCGCAGTACCTTGCTGCCGGGAATGTGCAGTGTAAACGGCTTCGCCACAAGGGAATCAGTGTTCCGGCAGCGGGCGGCGCACGCGATTGACCCAACTTGTCGGCGGGCGGGTGCACACTCGGGCGATGCGAACCCTGCTCGATCTGGTGTTGCCCGCCTCCTGTGCGGGCTGCGGCCGTGCCGGCGCCGGTTGGTGCGCCAAATGCGACGCGGCGCTGGCCGGTCCGCCGGTACGAGTATGGCCGCGCACCGATCCCGGAGTCCCGTGCTGGGCGCTCGCGCCGTACGCGGGCCCCGTGCGCCGGGCGGTGCTCGCCGCGAAGGAACGCGGGCGGCGGGATCTCGCGGAGCCGCTGGGCGCCGCGCTCGCGGGTGGGCTCGCCGAGCTGCGGTCGGCACGGCGGCCGCTGGTGCTGGTTCCGGCGCCGAGCCGGGTCGTGGCGGCGCGGCGCAGAGGCGGCGATCCGGTGTTGCGTTCGGCGCGGGTCGCTACACGATGGCTTCCTGATAGCCGGGTGGTATCACTGTTGCGCATGGGGCCTGGGGTGCGTGATTCGGTGGGCTTGACACCCGCCGAGCGGGCTCGCAACCTGGGCGGGCGGGTGACCACGGCACCCGGTCGCGTCGCCGACTGGGGAATTCCGCCGAACGCCGAGGTGGTGGTCATCGACGACGTGCTGACCACCGGCGCGACGGCCCGCGAATCGGTACACGCACTGGGGCTGATGGGATTGCCGACACGTGGCGTTCTGGTTACTTGCGCTGCTTGACTCCGGGAAATTTGCGTGAACACTGGCGATCGGCCCGTTGGCGTACTAGCGTCGCGAACACACACCCGAACCGGGAGTTTGGAGGTGGCGCCTCGGACAACTCGTGCCGAGCCATTGTCGATCGGCACTGCTCAATCCCGCCGCACGAATCGGTCTGTGCGGCCAGATCCGGGAGGTACGCGTGACGACTTCTTCACGTCCTTCAGTGCAAGATCCCGCCGCTTCGGTGCTGGATTCCGGCACCAAGGAAGCGCCAGAGCAACCTACAGCGGAACGCCAGCGGGCGATGCGCGCCGACATTGTGGTCAAGGGCCGCAACGTCGAGGTACCTGACCATTTTCGAATTTACGTCGCGGAAAAACTCTCCCGATTAGAACGCTTTGACCCATCGATGTTCCTCTTCGACGTGGAGTTGTTCCACGAGCGCAATCGCCGCCAGCGAAAGAGCTGCCAGCGCGTCGAAATCACCGCGCGTGGAAAAGGTCCCGTCGTCCGCGCCGAGGCTCGCGCGGACAGCTTCTACGCCGCGTTCGAGTCGGTGACCGCCAAGCTGGAGAGCAGGCTGCGCCGTACCAAGGATCGGCGCCGGGTGCACTATGGTGACAAGACGCCGGTCTCCGTCGCCCAGGCCACGGCGACCCTGGTGGACGAGGCGCTGTTCGAGCGGCCGAGCGGCTCGAGTGCCGAGCAGGAGCGCCGCGAGGAGGCGCAGGAGGCCGATTACGCCGAGGGCCCCGGCCACATCGTGCGCACCAAGGTGCACTCGGCCACCCCGATGACCGTCGACGACGCCCTCTACGAGATGGAACTCGTCGGCCACGATTTCTTCCTGTTCCAGGACAAGGAGACCGATCGGCCATCGGTGGTCTACCGCCGCCACGCCTTCGACTACGGCCTCATCAGGCTCGCCTGAGCAAGCCCTCGCTTCTCCGGGCATTCAGCTCGCCGGCTGGATGCCCGGAGATCTGCGTTGGAAAGCCTTTCTCGCCCTTGGCCATCGGCGCGCCAGCGCGAGGAGCAGCCGCAGATCCGAGTCGATGTCGCTGACAGGGGGTCTCTCGCTATTGCCGTATCGGTCCGGCATCGCCGGCCTGAGTTCAGCTCCCGAAGGCAGTAGCGCGGGTGGCCATGAGGGGCCGAGATCACGCCACAGCGGCCGCAGCCGACGGCAATACCGCCCCATCGAAAGCTGATGCAGCGCACTGCCGATCTGCGGTGCGGTGCCGTGCTCGAGTACGGCCTGGAGACCCGGAGAGGCGGGGAGTCACCGCCGCCGGTCGCGGAAGAACGTCCGGTGCAGCAGCGAGTCGCGGCGCGGTGGACGCATGGCGTGCAGCATCACCATGTCGGCGAAGGTTTCCGCGTCGCGCTCGCGCAGCGTGCCGTAGTCGGTGCGACCGAGGACGTGCGCGATGGACTCCGGCGTGATCGAGGGCAGCAGCTCGGCCACCGCGGCCACGGTCGGGGTGGTCGCGGACGGCTCATCGGTGTCGGACCGCTCCGGTCCGTGTCCCAGTAGCATGTGCCCGAGCTCGTGCACGATGATGTGCTCGGCGTGCCATTCGGTGGTGTCGGCGCCGTAGACGACGACGTCGCTGTCCTGCTTGGCGATCCACAGGCCGCTGCCCGTGCCGCAACCGGTGCCCGCGAGCAGCGCGGTATCGATCGGCAGCAGACTGATGCTCCGGCCTCGGTAAGCCGCGACGTCGTCGAGGTAAGTCGACAAATCCCATGGGTGGGGAATCGGTAGGTCCCGTGTCAAGCTCCGGAACCGGGCCTGGATGGCCATGTGATCGGTCTCCTACAAAAGCTCAGTGGCCCATGTAGGCACGTATGTTACCGACTCGTCGGCGCGGCGCCTTCAGTGCTCTGGATGATCTTGGCCAGCATCGACTGGTCGACGTTGGAACCGCGCAGTGCGATGCTGGCGACGTTCGCGTCCCGCATGGTCGCGAGCAGTTCGAGTTCCCGATCGATCGCCGCGGCGGCGGGACCGCTGGTGACGAGGTAGTCGGCGGCCACACCGAAGCTGCGCGCCACCGCGACCAGAATCTCGACCTCGACCGTGCCCGCGCCGTTTTCGTGGTCGAATTCGCCGTCGCGCAGCCGCGTCAGGTAGCTCACCTGCACCTCGCGCCCGAGGAGTTCGCTGATCTGCGCGGCGACGGAGACGGTGCTGCGCTCCGGCACCGAGCGGGGGTGCACCACGGCGAACAGCCGATTGATCTTGTGGCTCAGAGATGGAGCGGCGGCCTTCGGCCCGTCGTCGGTCATATCCGCTTCCTCAATCCGCGCCGTTTCGAACCGCGGTCGTCGCCATGTTCGCCGCCAGCCAGCGTGCCCGGAACTGGGCCTCGGTCGCCGCATCGAGATCCTCCGATCGACCGGCCAGCCAGCGGCGGTACCGGCGTTCTTGTAGTTCGGTGGCGTCACTGGCCTCCGCGGGGACCGCGAGCAAGTGCGCGAAGGCCATCTCCACCAGCGGGTGCAGCTGGCGTCCAGGGCCGCCATTGCGTTCGAGCATCGCGGTCGCATAGCGCGCGGACAGTTTGGAGACCACCCGGTTCAGCTCGGCGATCGCCGCCACGACCTGCGGATCGGTGGTGCGGCGGTGCTCGACGGCATCGCCGAGTCGGCCCGATGCGGCGAGCAGCCCGGTGAGGTCGGCGATGTCGAATCGGATCGCGTCGGGTCCGGCTACCACCGACTCGCCTTCGCTCCGGGCACCGTCGGCCGGTTGGTCGGCGGCGGGGGTCCCGCCCGCGTAGGTGCGCGCGGCGCTGCCCGGTAGCCATCGCAGCGGCGCGTCGAGCTTGTTCAGCGTGTGCATGCTGATCGTCGCCTCGCCGTCCTCGATCTTCCGGATGGTCGGCGCTGAAGGTCCCCCGAGGTCGCCGATCTGCAGTTGGGTGAGGCCGAGCTCGTCCCGGCGTTCCTTGATGATTCGCCCGAATCTCTTCTGCCGCGACAGCTCCGAAGGGCTATGCATAGTGGGTTCATGGTAAGCCGCTGGAACCCTGTAAGCAAATAGATAGAAAGTATTTGGAAAACTAGTCGAAAGTTTGGTACGATACTTTCGCGCTTGGGGCCCGGAGGGCGTCCATGCGGCGAGTTCCGGAACGAGCAGGGGCGTTCGCCGGGACAGGCGTCCCGGCCTGTTGCGCAACGGCGCGTGGCAGGCCGGTAGCGGCGGTGGAGGGGATCGCCGCTGCGCAGGGTTCACCGTCGGCGAAGGGGGCCGACGGTGGGCCCGAAGCCAAAGGATTATCTGGCCGCGTGGCAAACCTCGCATCGTTTCTCCTGCCCAACCACCTCGGGATCGCCGACCCGGAACCATTTGTCCTCGATCGGTCCTTTCGACGCCGCGGCTGCCGTCTCGACACACGCGGTGACCTCGAGGACACACCGTCGGGGGTGAGGGATGTCGGTCTAGAAGTGGACCCGAATCCGTGGGGTTCGGCGGTTCTCGAACGCGTCTGCGATGCATGTACCGTGCCCGGCAACCGAGTAATGGTCAGTGCCGGTTGCCGGGCGGGTCGCGACGATCAGCGGCACGCGGGCTCAGTGCCTGGCGCCCGGACGGCGATGGTGCGCTTCGTCGGCGATGATCCGCAGGCAGGTCTGGCGCTTGGTCTCGCCGGGAATGCCCTCCCGGCGCAGACGCAACATCGCCTGTGCCAGATCAATGCCGAGCTCGTTCGACAGCCGGACAGCATCGACATTGGCCATTGCACAACCTCCTGGACGAACACCACGAACGAAGAACACTGCGTCAGAAGCAGTTTCGCCCTTGTCGTACCCAGTTGGTGTGCGATTGAACCATAAACTAACTACACATTTGCGTAACGGAATGCACGAGGTCGCTTCGGCTGCGCGGTCGGGCCTCAGCCACGGTAGGTTTCGCGGTGCACTGCCTCCGCCAGCGGTCTCCCGGCCCGCCAGCCGAAGCGCTCCAGGTCGGGAAGGTCCTGGAACTCGCGGACCGGGCCGACGCAGAGCCAGGCGACCGCGCGGATGCCCTCGGGGAGGCCGATCAGCTCGGCGAGGAAGTCCGGGTCGTAGAACGACACCCAGCCGACGCCGACGCCCTCGGCCGTGGCGGCCAGCCACAAGTTCTGAATCGCGAGAACCGCCGAATAGACGCCGGTTTCGGGCACGGTGGCCCGCCCGAGCACCTGCGGTCCGCCTCGGTCGTGGTCATAGCAGACCACGATGCCGGTGCCGCACTCCAGAATGCCCTCGATCTTGATCGGCTCGAAGGTCGCGGCACGCTCGGGCGGTAACGCGTCGCGGAACTCGACGCGCCGCTGCGCCACGTGGTCGGCGAACTTGCGCAGTGTCGCCTGCTCGCGAACGACCACGAAGTCCCACGGCTGCGAGTTCCCGACGCTCGGCGCCCGGTGCGCCGCATCGAGCAGCCGCCACAGCGTCGTCTCGTCCACCACCTCGCCGGTGAACTCCGCGCGCACATCACGGCGGCGCCGAATGGCCTCATAGACACCCAGAACGTCAGCCTGCACCCACTGAGTCAATCAGGCCCGCGACCGCCGTGCACACAGCTTCGGCCTCCGCGTCACGCTACGGCTCCCTCCATTTCGAGGCGCACGGGCCGACCACGGCGCAAGTCACCGAACGGAGGCCATCCGGCTCCCAACTACTGATTTCGTGAGTACATGGGTAACTCACCGGGAACGCCCAAAACCCGAGCCGCACCCGACGCAGGACCTGAACGCTAATCCTTGCGCCCCCGACTGGTACGGCCTGAAGACCCGGAGAGGCGGGGGAGTCGGCCCTGGGCAAGCGCGGTGCGCAGACCGCGGCGCTTGCCCGTAACCGGGTCGACCGTGGCGCTGGCGCGGCCGCTGAATTTGCGCTCCGAGGCGGTTTCCGGGGCGTCGTCGGCGGTGGCGCGCAGGTACTTGTTCGGCAGTGCCAGCTTGAGAATGGTCCGCCACGCCTTGAAGTACTGCACCGGCAGCGAGCCGGTGGTGTAGGGCAGGTCGTACTTGTCGGCCAGCTCGCGCACCCGCACGGCGATGTCGGCGTACCGGTTGCTCGGCAGATCGGGGAACAGGTGGTGCTCGATCTGGTGGCTCAGGTTGCCGGTCATGAAGTGCGTGAGCGGGCCGCCGGAGATATTGGCGCTGCCCAGCATCTGGCGCAGGTACCACTGGCCCTTCGTCTCGTTATCGATGTCGGCCTTGGTGAACTTCTCCGCGCCGTCGGGGAAGTGCCCGCAGAAGATCACGGCGTTGGACCACACGTTGCGGATCGCGTTGGCGGCCAGGTTGGCGGTGAGCGTGGAGAAGAACGCGGGACCGGTGAGCGCGGGGAAGACCACGTAGTCCTTCAGGATCTGCTTGCCCATCTTGGTGAGCGCCTCGCTGCGCCTGCGCTCGAACTCGGCGCGCTCCGGGGTGCCCGGCTTGTACCGGCCCGCCACCAGCTTGCCCAGCTCCATATGCTGGATGGCCACGCCGTACTCGAAGAACAGCTGCAGCACCAGGTTGTAGACCGGGTTGCCCAGGTTGAACGGCTTCCAGCGCTGGTCGCGGGTCACCCGCAGCAGGCCGTAGCCGATGTCGTCGTCCATGCCGAGCACGTTGGTGTACTTGTGGTGCAGGTAGTTGTGCGTGTGCTTCCAGTGCTTGGCCGCGCCCGTGTTGTCCCATTCCCACGAGCTGGAGTGGATCTCCGGATCGTTCATCCAGTCCCACTGCCCGTGCATGACGTTGTGCCCGATCTCCATGTTCTCGATGATCTTCGCAACCGACAGCAGCGCTGTGCCTGCCAGCCAAGCGGCCCGCACGGGGCTGGCGAACAGCACCGCTCGGCCGCTGATCTCGAGCACCCGCTGTAGCCGGATGACATTGCGGATGTACTTCGCGTCGCGCTCGCCGCGCGACGCCTCGATTTCTCGCCGGATCACGTCGAATTCCGCGCCGAGTGCTTCCACGTCGGCCTCGGTCAGGTGCGCGTATTCCTTGACATCCGAGATCGCCATGCGGGTTACCTTATCGTAAGTTACGAGATCGTAGGTTACGAAGTCGGCCAGACGAATGTGTCGGTTCCCCTATTGCGATCCAGGGTGCGGACTGCTAGATTAGCGCGCCCTTCGGAGGAAGCGAAAAGGCTTGTCCCACAGGGCTTTTTCGCGCAGCGCCGCCTGTTCCTGGCGGGCTCTTCCCTGCAGCGCGAGCTTGGCCCCGTGCAGCAGCTGCCGCTCGTGCTCGGCCTTCTCCTTCAGCGCCGCCTTGGCCTCGCGCAGCATTTCCTTCTCCTGCCGCGCCTTCTCTTGGAGCACGACCTTCGCCTCGTGCAGCGCCGAACGCAGACCGCGCCGTTTGCCGGTCTCCGGATCGACGCGCAGCCAGTGGGTGGACTCCGCACCTGGCAGCGTCACCCCGCCCAGCGATGGCAGCGTGATGCCCGCGAACTTGCGTTCCGAGGACGTCTCGGGAGCATTATCGGCGGTCGCCTTGAGGAACCGGTCCGGAATCGCCAGCTTGTGGATGGTGCGGAAGGCGAGCAGATACTGCTTGCCCAGCGAGCCGGTGGTGTAGGGCAGGTCGTACTTGTCGGCCAGTTCGCGCACCCGCACCGCGATCTCCGGATACCGGTTGCTCGGCAGATCCGGGAACAGGTGGTGCTCGATCTGATAGCAGAGGTTGCCGCTCATGAACGCCATGGCCGGACCGGCTTGGAAGTTGGCGCTGCCGAGCATCTGGCGCAGGTACCACTCGCCGGGGGTCTCGTTCTCCAGTTGCTCGACGGTGAACTTCTCCGCGCCGTCGGGGAAGTGGCCGCAGAAGATCACCGCGTACGCCCAGAGGTTGCGCACCAGGTTGGCCATCGCGTTGGCCTTCAGCGTCTGCTTGAAGGCCGGTCCGGTGAGCGCGGGGTAGAGCAGGTAGTCCTTGGCGACTTGACGGGAGATCTTGCGGCCGAACTCCCTGTTCGGCTGCGACATCAGCTGCCGGGGCGGCGTGCCGGACAGTTCCTTCTCGATGCTCCAGTCGTGCAGCGCGATGCCCCACTCGAAGGTGGCGGCCAGCAGCAGGTTCGCCAGTGGCTGGACCAGGTGGATCGGACGCCACGGCTCGTCGCGGGTCATCCGCAGGATGCCGAAGCCGAGATCCTCGTCTTTGCCCAGGACATTGGTGTAGGTGTGGTGCGAGTAGTTGTGCGCGCGGCGCCACTGCGAGGAGGGACCCGTCATGTCCCACTCCCAGGAGGTGGAGTGGATCTCCGGATCGTTCATCCAGTCCCATTGCCCGTGGCTGACATTGTGCCCGAGCTCCATGTTCTCGATGATCTTGGCGACCGACAGCAGTGCTGTGCCGGCCAGCCAGGCCCAGCGGTTGCGGCTGCCGAACAGCGCGGCGCGGCCCGCCACTTCGAGACCGCGCTGCGCCGCGATGGCGCGCCGGATGTACTTCGCGTCGCGCTCGCCGCGGGACAACTCCACCGAGCGCCGGATGGAATCGAGCTCCTGCCCCAAGGTCTCGATGTCGGCTGCCGTGAGGTGGGCGTACGCCTTGATATCGGTGATGGCCACCGGGGTCCTTTCCCTACTCGGTCCAGATCGAGGGTACCTGCCGGGCTATACGTCCAGCGTGCAGTCGCCCGCGGCGACCGAGATACAGGTCTGCACCTTGTCGCCCTCCCGGCGTTCGTCGCCGTTGCGCAGATCGCGCACATGGCCGGAACTCACGGTGAGGACACAGGTCTGGCAGATGCCCATCCGGCAGCCGAACGGCATCTGCACGCCCACCGACTCGCCCGCCTCCAGCAGACTGGTCGCTCCGTCCACCTCCGCGGTGCGTCCGGTCTTGCCGAAGGTCACCGTGCCGCCCTCGCCCACCGCGGAACGCTCGATCTCGAACCGCTCCACGTGCAGCCGGTCCGACCGGCCCGCGTCGCGCCAGTGCTTCTCGATCTCGTCGAGCATCCCGGCGGGCCCGCAGGCCCAGGTGTGCCGCTCGCGCCAGTCGGGGAACTCGGTATCCAGATCGGCGAGCGCGAACTTGCCGTGTTCCGCGGTGAGATGCAGGCGGGTGCGGAAACCCGGATGGCGATCGTGCAGGGCGCGCAGCTCGGCGCCGAACATCACATCGTCGGCGGTGCGCGCCGAGTGCAGGTGCGCCACGTCGGTGAAGACCTCGCGGCGGTCCATCGCGCGCAGCATCGACAGCACCGGCGTGATACCGCTGCCCGCGGTGAGGAACAGCACCTTCTCCGGCGGCGGGTACGTCAGCACGAAGCCGCCCTGCGGCGCGGCGAGCCGGACGATGGTGCCCACCGGAACGCCGCTGACCAGATGGCTGGACAGGAAGCCTTCCGGCATCGCCTTCACCGCGATGGAGATCAGCCGCTTGCCGCCGTGGCCGGGCACGGACCAATCCGGGGGACAGGTCAGCGAGTACGAACGCCAGTGCCAACGTCCGTCGACCAGCAGGCCGATGCCGATGTACTGGCCGGGTTGGTAGGTGAAGTCGAAGCCCCACCCCGGCTGGATCACCAGCGTCGCGGAGTCGGCGGTCTCCTTGCGGACCTCCACGATGCGTCCGCGCAGTTCGCGCGCCGACCACAGCGGGTTCGCCAGGTGCAGGTAGTCGTCCGGCAGCAGCGGGGTGGTCACCCGCGCCACGGCGCCGCGCAGCACATTCAGCTTGCCGCCGCGCTCGGCGACACTCGCCGCGGGCGCCTCCAGCCACGCGCGGACGCCTCGTACCGAGAAGCCACCATTTTTCGAACCCATCGCTGCCGTCGGTCTCCCTGTTGTCGGATGCGCGGGCCGTCGTCTCCTCGAGCGAACGCGGCCTCGGCAGCAAGGTTACGGCATCGTAGGTTACGGCGGGTGGACAAGCCCGCGAACGGTGCGGTGGCTCAGAGCAGTTCGAGCAGGAACGGCAGCTCCTGCGCGGCATACCAGGCAAGCTGGTGGTCTTCGGCGTCACCGAGCACGAACTCGGCGTCGGTGTCGCCGAGATCGGCCGCGTCGACCACGTCGACGGCCTTGGCCACCTGCGGCTCGGCATCGGCCAAGTCGACGTGCACCGAGGCGATCTGCTGGTAGCTGATCGGGCCCGCCAGCCGGACCACCGCGTCGTCGAGATCGGGCCGCAGCTTCGCGCCGGTGACGTCGGCGGCGACCACCGCGCGCCGGTAGACCGGGCTGCCGCCGGTGAGTGGCGCGGCATCGTCCGGGTGGTCCGATTCGGGGATGTCCTCCGATTCGCCGATCGCCTCGCGTTCGGCGGCGAGCAGCCGCAGCGAGGCGCGCGCGGCCTCGGCCATGGCCACCTCGCCGAGTTCCTCGTCGTCGCCGGAGGCGTACGCCTCGCGCAGTGCGGGCGTCACCGCGAACGCGGTCCCGCCGATGGCGGCCAGCTCCCGGTCGGCGACCAGCTCGCGCAGCATCGGCACCGTCGCCGGGATGTAGACCCGCAGCTTGTTCTGATCAGACGCAGGCACCGAGCATCTCCTCCATGGAATCGCGCACCGACGCGGCGAGCACGCCGATATCGGCCATCGCGTCGCGGTCGGCGTTGAGACCGTAGAAGACGTGTCCGTCGTAGGACGTGATCCCGATGCTCAATGCTTGATTGCGCAGCAGTGGCGACACCGGATACATCTCCAGCATCCGCGCGCCGCCGATGTACATCGGCGCCTGCGGACCCGGTGCGTTGGTGATCACCAAGTTGAACGTGTGTTCTGCGAACGTACTCGCCGCGCGCACGCTCATCGCATGCAGGCTGGCCGGAGCGAATCCGGCCAGGTGCACCAGGGTGCGCGCGCGGACGGCGCGGCGCTGGCGGCCGTTGGGCTCGGTGGCGTGCGCGATGTGCGACAGTCGCATCACCGGATTCGGCTCGCCGACGGGCAGATCGATCAGGAACGACGACACCTCGCTCGCCGCCTGCGCCTGGTCCCCGTCGTTCCCCTCGACGTACACCGACATCGGCACCACCGCCCGCAAGGTGGTGGACTCGGTGAGTGCCTCACCGCGCGACAGCAACCAGTTGCGCAGGGCGCCGGTGACCACCGCGAGGATGGTGTCGTTGATCGAGCAGTCGAAGCGCCTGCGGATCGCGCGATAGTCCTCCAGTTCGGTGCGCACCACCGCGAACCGTCGAGTCCGCGAGGTGGGCGTGTTCAGCGGGCTGTCCGGAGCGCCGGTCGCCGCGGCGCGCACCGCCGCGACCACCGACTCGACCGCCTTGCCCGCCGTGCCGAGCACCGCGAACGCGCTCGCGCTCGCGTCGCGGGCCACCTCCAGCGCCTTGCGCGGCTGCGCCGCCAGGTGGGCCAGCGCGCCGACCAGCAGTTCGAGCTCACCGGGTTCCCTCGGCGCGATCCAGGAGTCGTCGGCCAGCTCGCGCGGCGCGGGTCCGGCGTCGAGGATCACGTGGCCGATCTCCAGTGCGGATTCTCCGTCCACCAGCGCCGAATGCGACTTGGTGAAGATCGCGCAGCGGCCCTCGGACAGCCGTTCGATCAGATACATCTCCCACAGGGGCCGGGCCGGATCCAGCGGGTTGGAGGCGAGCCGCGCGACGAGTTCGTGCAACTGCTCGTCCGTGCCTGGACCGGGCAGCGCCGAGCGCCGGATGTGGTAGGTGATGTCGAATCGGCTGTCCTCGACCCAGACCGGGCGGCCGAGCGACAGCGGGATCTCGCGTACTTTGCGCCGGTAGCGCGGCACCAGCGCGAGCCTGCTCTCGACCAGATCGACCAAGCGGTCATAGTCCAGGATCGGCTCGGCGACCTCGCCGGGCTCGGTGTTCCGGACGATCGCGAGAGACCCGATGTGGATCGGATTGCTGCTCGACTCGAGCCGGTAGAACGCTGTGTCCTGCGGCGTCAGTCTCGTGATCACGCTGCCCGGTACTCCTTTTCCCGATGCCGTCCCCCGCCTATTGTGCTTCCGCAACAACCGTTACCCCGGCCGTTGTGGCATATCTGGTGAATTCGGTGCACTTCTTTCGCCTGCCCGGGGTTCTGTGGCACGCTGTTCCCCTTCGAGCCCGGCAAACCGATTCGATCACAGCGTGAGCTGGGATGCACGGTCGACGCGTTGCCCGGCGGATGTGTCGAATCAGCGACCGGCAGTCCCTGGCGCGCCGGAACCGGGCACATCTCGGTAGTAACCAGCGGTGAGTCATGAGGGCCGCGAACATGCAGCGCCGCGGACGCCGCACAACCAACAGACCATTACCATGAAGCTTGCAGCGGATTCCGCGCAACCGCGTGGGCCCGCACCGGCCCGGGGGCCGACGACACGATTTGACACACCGACCAGAGGACTGACGAGACCCGTGCCTGCGCTGACACTGACGAGGTTGCTTCGGATTGGTGAGGGCCGCATAGTCAAGCGGCTCTCGCACTTCGCCGACCAGGTCCTCGCCCTCGAGCCGGAATACGAGGACCTCAGCGACGCGGAGCTGCGGGCCAAGACCGACGAGTTCCGTGAGCGGTACGCCGAGATGGTCGAAGAGGGCGAGAGCGATCCGCTCGGTCAGCTGATGGCCGAGGCGTTCGCGGTCGCGCGCGAGGCGTCCTGGCGGGTGCTCAGCCAGAAGCACTACAAGGTGCAGGTGATGGGGGCCGCCGCGCTGCACACCGGCAATATCGCCGAGATGAAGACCGGTGAGGGCAAGACCCTCACCTGTGTGCTGCCCGCCTACCTGAACGCGATCAGCGGCGACGGCGTGCACGTGGTCACCGTGAACGACTACCTGGCCAAGCGCGACGCCGAGTGGATGGGCCGCGTGCACCGCTTCCTCGGCCTCGAGGTCGGCGTGATCCTGTCCGGCATGAGCCCCGCACAGCGCCGGGCGGCCTACAACGCCGACATCACCTACGGCACGAACAACGAGTTCGGCTTCGACTACCTGCGCGACAACATGACCCACTCGCTGGACGACCTGGTGCAGCGCGGGCACAACTTCGCCGTCGTCGACGAGGTCGACTCCATCCTCATCGACGAGGCCCGCACCCCGCTGATCATCTCCGGTCCGGCCGACGCCTCCTCGAAGTGGTACGCCGAGTTCGCGCGCATCGCGCCGCTGCTGAAGAAGGACCTGCACTACGAGGTCGACATCAAGAAGCGCACCATCGGTGTGCACGAGGCGGGCGTCGAGTTCGTCGAGGACCAGCTGGGCATCGACAACCTGTACGAGGCCGCCAACTCGCCGCTGGTGAGCTACCTGAACAACGCCATCAAGGCCAAGGAGCTCTACGCCCGCGACAAGGACTACATCGTCCGCGACGGCGAGGTGATCATCGTCGACGAGTTCACCGGCCGCATCCTGGTCGGGCGCCGCTACAACGAGGGCATGCACCAGGCGATCGAGGCCAAGGAAGGCGTGGAGATCCAGCCGGAGAACCAGACCCTGGCCACCATCACGCTGCAGAACTACTTCCGCCTGTACGACACGCTGTCCGGCATGACCGGCACCGCCGAGACCGAGGCCGCCGAGCTGCACCAGATCTACAACCTCGGCGTGGTCCCCATCCCGACCAACAGGCCGATGGTCCGGGCCGACCAGTCCGACCTGATCTACAAGACCGAAGAGGCCAAGTTCTCCGCGGTGGTCGACGACGTCACCGAGCGGCACGAGAACGGCCAGCCGGTGCTGATCGGCACCACCAGCGTCGAACGCTCGGAGTACCTGTCCAAGCAGTTCACCAAGCGCGGTATCCCGCACAACGTGCTGAACGCGAAGTTCCACGAGAAGGAAGCCGAGATCATCGCGGAGGCCGGACGGCCGGGCGCGGTGACCGTCGCGACGAACATGGCCGGTCGTGGTACCGACGTCGTGCTCGGCGGCAACCCGGACATCATCGCCGATATCCTGCTGCGCAAGCAGGGCCTCGACCCGGTCGAGACGCCCGAGGAGTACGAGCGGGCCTGGCTGCCCACCCTGGACCAGGTCAAGGCCCAGACCGCCGAGGACGCCGACGCGGTGCGCGATGCGGGCGGCCTCTACGTGCTCGGCACCGAGCGGCACGAGTCCCGCCGCATCGACAATCAGCTCCGCGGCCGGTCCGGCCGGCAGGGCGACCCGGGCGAGTCGCGCTTCTACCTGTCGCTGGGCGACGAGCTGATGCGCCGGTTCAACGGCGCCGCGCTGGAAGCGATCATGACGCGGCTGAACCTGCCCGACGACGTGCCGATCGAGGCGAAGATGGTCTCCAAGGCCATCAAGAGCGCGCAGACGCAGGTCGAGCAGCAGAACTTCGAGATCCGCAAGAACGTCCTCAAGTACGACGAGGTGATGAACCAGCAGCGCACCGTCATCTACGGCGAGCGCAACCGGATCCTGCGCGGCGAGGACATGGAGGGCCAGGTCCAGGGCATGATCACCGACGTGCTCACCGCCTACGTGGACGGCGCCACCGCCGATGGCTACGTCGAGGACTGGGATCTGGACAAGCTGTGGACGGCGCTGAAGACGCTGTACCCGGTGAGCCTGGACCCCCGGGACCTGACCGGCGAGACCGAGGTCGGCGAGGCGGGCGAGCTGACCCGCGAGGAGTTGCTCGACGCGCTGCTGGACGACGCGCACGAGGCCTACGAGGCCCGCGAGACGGAGATCGACGGTCTCGCGGGCGAGGGCAGCATGCGCAATCTCGAACGGCAGGTGCTGCTTTCGGTGCTCGACCGCAAGTGGCGCGAGCACCTCTACGAGATGGACTATCTCAAGGAAGGCATCGGCCTGCGCGCGATGGCGCAGCGCGACCCGCTGGTGGAGTACCAGCGCGAGGGCTTCGACATGTTCACCGCGATGCTCGACGGCCTCAAGGAAGAGTCGGTCGGCTTCCTGTTCAACCTTCAGGTCGAGGTGCAGCAGCCGCAGCCGGAAGGTGTTGCGGTCGAGCCGGGCCTGCGCTCCCCGGTCGGGGCGATGGCCGCCCCGCGCCCGCTGCCTACCGAAGAGGCTCGCGTCGCCAACGGCCACGCCGCCCCAGCCGCCCTGCGCGCCAGGGGCATCGACGAAACCGCCCCGGGCGGCTTCAGCTACTCGGGCCCCGACGAGGGTGGCCACGCCGCAGTGCGCAGCGACGCCGAGGAGTACGGCGTCGACGGCGGCCCCCAGCCCACCCGCCGCGAGCGTCGCGAGGCGGCCCGCGCGGAGTCGAAGGGCAAGCGCGGCCCGAAGTCCCGTCGCAGGCACTGATCCGTTGAATCACGAAGGCGCCCAGGGCTTCCTGGGCGCCTTCGTCATGTCGTGGAGCTTCGTGCCGGTTTGTCGAGTTCCCGAGAAGTTGCCGTAGCACAACTGTAGACGTGGCGTAGCATGGCGCTATGACGTCTGCGGCGCCCTTCCCCCAGCCCGAGCTTCCGGAGATCCCCCAGCGCGAGCTCCGCAACAACTCCGGCCGGGTTCTGCGCGATGTGCGCGCCGGCCGGGCCTACACCATTACCGTGGATGGCGCTCCGGTCGCGGACCTGGTTCCGCATCGACGTGCCCACCGACGGATGGCTGTACCCCGGGAGGAGGCTCTGGCACTCTTCTCCGGGATCGGCTCAGGCGCGACCACACCGGACGTCGCTGATCTCATCGACGATTCCATCTACGACCCCTACGACCGCGCGTACCGACGCGGCGAGTTCGCCCCGAAGACTGGACAGTGACCAAGGTGGAGCACGGTCGCGGGCTCATCGACACCAACGTCCTGATCCTTCTCGACGGGCTCGACCCCGCCGAACTTCCCGACGAGTTGGTGATCAGCTCGGTGACGATGGCCGAACTCGCGGCAGGCCCGCATTTCGTCACCGATCCAGTGGAGCGAGCCGTGCGGATCGAGCGACTCCAGGCGGCAGAGGCGGCCTTCGAACCGCTTCCTTTCGACGCTCGTGCTGCGCGCCGCTACGGTCATATCGTCGCCGCAGTCCTGGACGCGGGCCGCAATCCGAAGCCGCGCCGAATCGACCTGATGATCGCAGCAATCGCCTCGGCGAACCGCCTACCGCTCTATACGGTCAATCCCGATGACTTCAAAGGTATTTCCGCGACGGTGACCGTTGCGGCGGTCACCCACCCCGATAGTCGCTGACGGGTTGCTCCATCGGCGCGACGCAGCCGCGGTGGCACTTCGGTGGCTTCGAATGCGTCCACCGAACCCGCGAACGGCGTATTTTCCTGGTATGGACCGTGCGGCTGTCGAGGCATGGGTGGCCGGATATGAGCGAGCCTGGCGGTCGGCGGGCGCGGAACAGCTCAACGAGCTGTTCGCCGCGGACGCCGGGTACCTGGTGTCACCGTGGGCGCAGCTGCTCACCGGTCGCGAAGCTCTCTCCGAATTCTGGGAGGACGGCAGGGACGGGCCCGACGAGCCGTTCACCATGCGGTTCCACATCGTCGCGGTGGACGGGGATACCGCCGTGGTGCGGGTCGAGGTGGAATATGCGCGGGACACCCCATCGCAGTGGCGGGACCTGTGGATTCTGCGTTTCGACGACTCGGGCAAGTGCACGTGGTTCGAAGAGTGGCCATTCGCGCCCGGGCAGCCGGACGGGCATTGATCCGGACAGTCCGACCGGCGGGCAGTGTTCTACTGTCGCACCGGATGCGACGCAGGCGGCGGCGACCATTGCTGTGACGGTGCCGGTCTTGCCGGGCGAATCGGCCGAGTGTGCCGGGAACCTTTGGCAGGCAAGGGGTTCCGGTCTACCAGGGGTCGTTGGAGGTGAGGGCGACGAGCAGGCGGCGGATGGCGGCCACGCGGTGCTCTTTGCCGGTGAGCTGGTCCAATGCGCATTCGGGGTCGGCGGGCGGGCCGAGGTGCGTGCAGCCGCGCGGGCAGTCCTCGATGGCTGCGGCGAGATCGGTGAAGGCGGCGATGACGTCGTCGGGGGTGATGTGCGCCAAGCCGAACGACCGGACACCCGGGGTGTCGATCACCCAGCCGCCACCGGGCAGGGGGAGCGCGACGGACTGGGTGGAGGTGTGCTTACCCTTGCCCACGCCGGAGACCTCGCCGACGGCTCGATCCGCGTCCGGCACAAGACGATTCACCAAAGTGGACTTGCCGACGCCGGAGTGGCCGATCAGCGCGGTGAGGCGCTCGGTGAGCAGATCGAGTACCGGGTCGAGCGGATCGTCGATGCCGCCGTAGACGATGGCGAGTTCGAGATCGTCGAAGGCGGCGGCGAATTCGGATTCGGCGGCCAGGTCGTGTTTGGTCAGGCACAGAACCGGTTGCAGCCCACCGGCATACGCGGCCACCATGGCGCGCTCCACGAAGCCGGTGCGCGGCGGCGGGTCGGCGAGCGCGACCACGATGAACAGCCGCTCGGCGTTGCCGACCACGACCCGCTCGTACGGATCGGTGTCGTCGGCGGTGCGGCGCAGCACGGTCCTGCGGTCCGCGACCCGCACGATGCGGGCGAGGGTGTCCGGCCGCCCGGAGAGATCGCCGACCACGTCCACCCGGTCGCCCACCACGATCGGGGTGCGGCCCAGCTCCCGCGCCCGCATGGCCACGATGCGGCGCTCGGCGTCGCCGTCGAGCACACACCCCCAGCGGCCGCGATCGACGGAGACGACCATGGCCGACTCGGCGTCCAGGTGCTCCGGCCGGGTCTTGGTGCGGGGACGCGAACTCCGCCCCGGACGAACCCGGACGTCGGACTCGTCGTAGCTGGCCGTCGAGCGTCTCCGACTCAGTGCGCCGCTCCTTCGTCGGAAGAATCGAGCATCCGCTCCCACAGGGCGACGAAATTCGGCAGGGTCTTGGCGGTGGTACCGATGTCCTCGATCTCGACGCCCGGCACGCGGAGGCCGAGAATCGCTCCCGCCGTGGCCATCCGGTGATCGGCGTAGGAGTGCCACTTGCCGCCGTGCAACTCGGCGGGCTCGATCTCCAGCCCGTCCTCGGTCTCGGTCACCTTGCCGCCGAGCCGGTTGATCTCGGTGGACAGCGCGGCCAGCCGGTCGGTCTCGTGGCCGCGCAGATGGGCGATGCCACGCAGCACGGTCGGGGAGTCGGCCAGCGCGGCCAGTGCCGCGACGGTCGGGGTCAGCTCGCCCACCTCGTGCAGATCGATGTCGATGCCGGCGAGCCGGTCGGGGCCCTGGACGGTGAGTACGCCATCGAAGATCCCGGCTTCGGCGCCCATCCGTACCAGGATCTCGCGGATCACGTCGCCGGGCTGGGTGGTCAACCGCGGCCAGTGCGGGATGCTCACCGTGCCACCCGTGATCGCGGCCGCGGCCAGGAACGGGGTGGCATTGGACAGGTCCGGCTCGATTTCCCAATCCACCGCGTGGATCGGTCCGTGCTCCACGGTCCAGGTCTGCGCCTTGAAACTGTCCGCGGGCGCATGCACCCGCACGTCGGCGCGGCGCAGCATCTCCACGGTCATCTCGATATGCGGCATCGAGGGCAGCGCCTTGCCGTCGTGGTGCACCACCAGCCCCTCGTCGAAGCGGGCGGCCGACAGCAGCAGACCGGAAACGAACTGTGACGACCCGGATGCGTCGATGGTCACCGCGCCGCCGCGCAGCGCGCCCTTGCCGCGCACGGTGAACGGGAGCGCGTCACCGTCGATATCGGCGCCGAGTGCGCGCAGCGCGTCCAGGATGGTGCGCAGCGGTCGAATCCTGGCCTGCTCGTCACCGTCGAACGCGACGTCGCCCGACGCCAGCGCCGCGACCGGCGGCAGAAACCGCATCACCGTGCCGGCCAGCCCACAGTCGACCGTGCCGCCGCCGAGCGGCGCCGGGGTGACGGTCAACGTGTCGACGTCGCCCTCGATGCGTGCACCCAGTGCGCGCAGCGCGCCGATCATCAGGTTCGTGTCCCGGCTGCGCAGCGCACCGGTGATCGTCGAGGGCCCATCGGCCAGGGCAGCCATGATGAGTGCTCGGTTCGTGATCGATTTCGATCCAGGCAGGGTCACGGTCGCGTGCACGGGGACATCGACATGGGGCGCTGGCCAGAAGTTCACTCGTCCATCATCACACGTGCTTGTTTTGCGGCGGCTGCGTCGGTCGTGCCCACGGCGCGAAGCCCCATGCGGGTTGGTGCAGCGGTAGTGGGTGGCACCAGGGGCCGGGCACTCGATGGCGTCGAGTACCCGGCCCATGATGCGGGTTTCTTACTTATGGCGGCCGTGGAGGATGGGGACGACCTTGCGCAGCAGCTTCATCGTGGAGGCGGTGCGGGTGTAGCTCAGCAGGGCCATGCCGGGAACGGCGAAGCGTTGCACGGCGATCGAGTGCGGACGGACGAACTCGCGCAGGCCGGGTTCGCCGTGGATACGACCGATGCCGGAGTCGCCGACGCCGCCGAAGGGCAGACCGGGGATGGCGGCGAAGGCGAGCACGGAGTTCACCGAGGTGGCGCCGACACGCAGCCTGCGTGCGATGTCCAGGCCGCTCTTCTTCGAGTACACCGCGGACGACAGGCCGTACTTGGACTTGTTGGCCAGCTCGACCGCCTCGTCCACGCCGTCGACGGTGCGGATGGTGATGGTCGGGCCGAAGGTTTCCTCGCACACCGCCTCGGAGGTCTCGTCCACGTCGACGAGCACGACCGGCTCGATGAACGGCGCCTTGACCGACTCGGGGCCACCCAGCACGGCGGTGCCGCCGTTCTTCAGCGCATCCTCGATGTGGCGGCGCACGACGTCGACCTGACTCGGCATGGTCATCGGGCCGTAGGCGGCCTTGTCGTCCGAACCGGGCTCGATGTCGCCGAGGATCCGCTTGACCTCGGCGACGAACTCGTCGCGCACCGCGCGGTCCACGTACACCCGCTCGACGCCCGCGCAGGTCTGGCCGCTGTTGGCGGTGGCGCCCCAGGCGACCGCGTCGGCGGCGGCCTTGACGTCGGCGTCGGCGGCGACGATCACCGCGTCCTTACCGCCGCACTCCAGCAGCACCGGGGTGAGCTTCTCCGCGGCCGCGGCCATGATCCGCTTGCCGGTGGCGGTCGAGCCGGTGAAGGCGATCTTGTCGACGTCCGAGCGGACCAGCGCCGCACCTGTGGCGCCGTAACCGTTGATCGTGCCGAAGACGCCCTCGGGCAGTTCGGGGTTGGCCTCGGCGAAGGCGTCGGCAAGGAGATTGCCGATGCTGGTGGAGTATTCGCTCGGTTTGAACACGACGGTGTTGCCCGCGGCCAGCGCGTAGGCGATCGAGCCGTTCGGCGTGTAGACCGGGTAGTTCCACGGGCCGATCACGCCGACGACGCCGAGCGGGCGCAGTTCGATCCGGGCGCTGAAGTTCGACATCAGCGCGCCGGGGAAGATCCGCTTGGGGCCGAGAACCTTCTTGGCGTGCTTGGCCGCCCAGGAGATGTGCTCGAGCGCGAGCATCAGTTCGAGGAAGGCGTCGTCGCGCGGCTTGCCGTTCTCGGCGTGGATCAGCTCGCAGAACTCCTCCGACTTCTGCACCAGCTTGCTCGACCAGCGCAGCAGATGCGCGCGCCGCTCGTCGAAACTCAGTGCCCCCCACGTGGCCGCCGCCGCGCGGGCCTTCGCGACCGCGGCGGCCACCGCGGCGTCGTCAGCGATGACGTGTGTGCCGATCACCTCGCCTGTCGCCGGATTGACCGACGTGAGGGCCGTGGCGTGGTCGGCCGGTTTGGTGTCGGTTGCTGTCACAGTGGGTCTCTCCTTTTGCCGTCTGCGGTGGCCGGTCGATGCGCACGCCTGAGTGGACGGGCAGACCGCCCTTCCGATGAGAGGATGTTATGTCAAAACTCTCACCAGGTCATCAGCTATGTATCAATTCTTCCCGACTCTGTCGGTGCCGGGTGGGAGTATCGGGATATGTGCGGACGTTATGCGACCACGACCAACCCGGGCAGGCTCGCGGCCGAATTGGACGCCATCGACGAAACCGAGACCGAGGATCGTGGCGCTTTCACCAACTACAACGTCGCCCCGACCACCCCGGTGCTCACCGTGGTCGAACGGCACGACCAGGGACATGAGGAGGACGATCCGAAGCGTCGTATCCGGCGCATGCGCTGGGGACTGATCCCGGTGTGGACCAAGGCCGCCGAGCCCGGTGTGCCGGTCAAGGGCAAGCCGCTGTTCAACGCCCGCGCCGACAAGGCCGCAACCACGCCCTCTTTCCGCGACGCCGTGAAGTACCGCCGCTGCCTGGTGCCCATGGACGGTTGGTACGAGTGGGTCGTCGAACCGAACGCCGAGCCGGGCGCGAAAGGCAAAGTCGCCAAACATCCGTACTACATGGCCAACGCCGACGGTTCCCGGCTCTACATGGCGGGTCTGTGGTCGGTGTGGCGCGATCGTTCCCAGCCGGAGAGCGAGCCGTTGTTGTCGTGCACCATCCTGACCACCGACGCGGTCGGCGACCTGACCCGCATTCACGACCGCATGCCGCTGCCCATGCCGCGGGAACACTGGGACGCGTGGCTGGACCCGGATCATCCGGCCCCGGCGACGCTGCTGGAGACCCCGAGCGAGGAGGCCGTCGCCGCAATCGTGCCGCGTCCGGTCCCGGCGCTGGTCAACAGCGTGCGCAACAACGGTCCGGAACTACTTGCCCGAGTGGAGGATCAGGAGCCTACCGGGCAGATCAGCCTGCTCTGACGAGCGTTGCCCATTCCCGGCCCGGCCTCGTGTCCGAGCGGACGACAGGTCCGCGGAAGTCGCGGCGGCGGTCGCTCGGACACGAGCCATGATGGGCCGCGAACACGCGGCGCCACGAGGTATTACAGATTGCACTTCACGCTAGGCGTGGCGATATTCAGCCCGCATTTGATCACCCCGGCGACCAGGTCGATGAGCTTGGTGGTGAGGTTCCCGCCGAGCTTCTCGGCCTTCTCGGATTGTTCGCCCTTCTCGAACATGCCCTGACCGGTTGGGGCGTCATCGTTGCCCTGCCCGTCGAAGTCGAAGCCGTAGTCGTTATCGGTGCCGCGACCGCCGAAGTCGAAGGGGTAACCGCTGACCTGCGTGACCGCCGGGCTGCTCGGCGCGGCGGCGGCCTCCGGGGCGAGGACCGTCACCGAACCGAGAGCCACGACGAGAGTTCCGAACAACACGACGATCATGGTGCGCAAACGCTCATGCGCGGACATTCGCATCACATCCTCGAGTCGGTTCCATCTGGCCGGTTCAAGTAACGCACAGATCGCGGCGGATACGGCTGGATTACGCGGATATCACCGGCGCGGTCACCGCGGCGGTCAGCCGGATCAGATCGGCGGGCGCCAGCTCGATTTCCAGCCCGCGTCGGCCCGCGCTGCACAGCACGCGGTCCCAGGACAACGCCGAGTCGTCGATCACGGTGGGCAGCGGTTTGCGCTGGCCGAGCGGAGAGATACCGCCGAGCACGTATCCGGTGGTCTTCTCCGCTCGCGTCTTGTCGGCCATGCTCGCCTTCGACGCGCCGAGCGCCGCGGCGGCGGCCTTGAGCGACAACGTGTTCGGCACCGGAAGCACCGCGACCGCGAGCGAACCGGTGGCCAGCTCGATGACCAGCGTCTTGAAGATCTGCTCGGCCGCGACCCCGAGTCCGGCGGCCAGGGCCTCGACCGCCTCGGTGCCGTAGGAGTCGGCGCGCGGATCGTGTGTGTAGGTGTGCACCCGGTGGGCCACCTCGGCCTGGGTCAACGTGCGGATCGCCGGTGTCGAGCCTGCTGCCATGGCCGAAACCTTAGCGGCGGGGCAAGCCGCGGCCGCAACGGATTTTCCGGGTTTTCCTGGGCTTACGCCGCGATCCCGTGGCCGCGGGAACACCGCGGGGGCGGCGCATGTTGTAGGCGATACACAGCGCTCGGATGGATTTCCATCGCGTGAGCAGGCCCTATGGAGACGTGAAGGAGATGCCGGTGCCCGTGCTGCTCGACGATCGCCCAGTATGGACCGAAGTATCGCCGACGGAAGGCGGGTTCTCGGTCGATGTGCCGTTGCCGGTAGATTTGGCAGGTACGGCGACCGAAGGGACAGGTGTGACGAGCGACGATGACGTGGTGGCCGACAATGTCGCAGCCGTCGACGATGCCGAGCTGACACAGCGGTTCGAGCGGGACGCGCTCCCGCTGCTCGACCAGCTCTACGGCGCCGCGCTGCGCATGACCAGGAACCCGGCGGATGCCGAGGACCTGGTCCAGGAGACCTATGTCAAGGCGTACCAGGGGTTCAAATCGTTCCGGGAGGGCACCAACCTGCGTGCCTGGCTGTACCGGATCCTGACCAACACCTACATCAATTCCTATCGCAAGAAGCAGCGGCAGCCTGCGCAGTACCCGACGGACGAGATCACCGATTGGCAGTTGGCCGCGACCGCCGAGCACACCTCGCAAGGCCTGCGCTCCGCCGAGGTCGAGGCGCTGGACGCGTTGCCGGACGACGACATCAAATCCGCGCTGCAGGAGTTGCCGGAGGAATTCCGTATGGCGGTGTACTACGCCGATGTCGAGGGCTTCCCGTATAAGGAGATCGCCGACATCATGGGCACCCCCATCGGTACGGTGATGTCCCGGTTGCACCGCGGCCGGAAACAACTGAAGGGTTTGCTCGCCGACGTGGCGCGCGAGCGTGGATTCAACCGTTCGGGGGAACGCCAGGAGGTCAACCAGTGAGCGAGCGCAGCGAGCGGGACCCCGACATGGAGCTCGACTGCACGGCGGTAATCGCCGACGTGTGGTTGATGCTGGACGGGGAGTGCGACGATGCGACCCGTGCCCGGTTGCAGCACCACATGGAGCACTGCAGTCCGTGTATCGAGGCCTATGGCATCGAGGAGAAGATCAAGGGCCTGCTCAGCCGTAAGTGCGGTGGTGACCGCGCGCCCGAGGCGCTGCGTGAGCGTCTGACCATCGAATTGCGCCGCGCGGTCATCGCCACCGAGAGTTCGGTCGAGACCTCCGATTGACCGGTTCGCACATGCCGAGCGGCACGCCTTCCTGCTGGAAGTGCGTGCCGCTTCGCGTTGTGCGGGCCGAGCGTGCTCAGGCGTTGGGCCGCTTGCCGTGGTTGGCCGCGTTTCCCTTGCGGCTGCGCTTCTTACGTCCGCGCTTACCCATGAGTAGTCTCCCTTCTGGTTGAAGGCCATTGTTTCATGTGTGGTTGGCTGTACCGTCAGCGGATACAGGCCAACGAGGAATGGGGTGCCATGGCGGAGGAAGTGCTCGCCGAACTGGTGTCGGTCGTCTACCAGGTGGTCGTCGAAGAGGGCGACCAGGTCGTGGAGGGCGATACGCTGGTGATCCTCGAGTCGATGAAGATGGAGATCCCGGTGGTCGCGGAATCCGGCGGCACGGTGACCTCGATCGGCGTCAAGGAAGGCGACGCGATCAAAGCCGGGCATCTCATCGCGGTCATTTCCTGAGCGATCCCAGCGGTAGACCTTCATGGCAACACTGAGCGAGCTACTTGCCGAGCACACCGACCTACCCGGCGTCGCCGTCGACCATCTGCAGCGGGTGGTGGGCGATTGGCAGCTGCTGGCCGATCTGTCCTTCGCCGACCTGTTGCTGTGGGTCGGTGCGGGTCCGGTGGTCGAGGGAGCGGATATCGTGTGCGTCGCACAGTGCCGCCCGACCACCGCGCCCACCGTGCACCTGGAGGACCTGGTCGGCATGGTTGCCCGGCGGGCCGAGCATCCGCAGGTGTTCGCCGCGCTGACGACCGGAGAGATCGCGCGCGCCGACAGCGAGGTCGAAGCATCCGGCGTCTACCACCCGCATCCGGTGCACGCGATCCGCGAGGCGATCCCGGTGCGCTGCGGCGACGACGTGATCGCGGTGCTCAGCCGGGATACCGATATGCAACGTTCCCGGGTGCGCAGCCAACTCGAGAGTGCCTACGTGGCGTGCGCGGACGACCTGTGCCAGATGATCGCCGACGGCACCTTCCCGACCACAGAGGACCGCGCGGCCACCCATTCCAGCCCGCGCGCGGGAGACGGTTTCATCCGGCTCGACACCGAGGGCATCGTCGGCTACGCCAGCCCGAACGCGCTGTCGGCTTATCACCGGATGGGCTTACAGTCCGATCTGGCCGGACAGGATCTCGCCGTCACCACCCGTTCGCTGATCACCGACCCGTTCGACGCGCAAGAAGTGGTCGGCGACATCCAGGCGGCGCTGGCCGGGCGGACCGGGCGGCGCATGGAGGTCGAGGCGCGCGGCGCCACCGTGCTGCTGCGCACGCTCGTGTTGCGCCCGCACGGTGAACTGGCCGGCGCCGCCGTGCTCGTTCGCGATGTCACCGAGGTCAAGCGGCGCGATCGCGCGCTGCTCAGCAAGGACGCCACCATCCGGGAGATCCATCACCGGGTGAAGAACAACCTGCAAACCGTCGCCGCCCTGCTTCGCCTGCAAGCCCGGCGCACCGAGAACGAGGAGGCGCAGGTCGCGCTCACCGAGTCGGTGCGCAGGGTCACCTCGATCGCGTCGGTGCACGAGATGCTGTCCATGTCGGTGGACGAGGAGGTCGATCTCGACGAGGTCGTCGACCGGCTGCTGCCGATCATGGCCGATGTCGCCACCGTGCACACCGCGCGCATCAAAGTGCGTCGCGCCGGCTCGCTCGGCGTCTTTTCCGCCGAACGCGCGACCCCGCTGGTGATGGTGCTGACCGAACTGGTGCAGAACGCCATCGAGCACGCCTTCGATTCCGGCGAAAACGGCACGGTGACAATCCGTTCCGAGCGTTCGGCCCGCTGGCTCGACGTGATCATCAGCGACGACGGCCGCGGCCTGCCCCCAGGTTTCAGCCTGGAATCCTCCGATCGCCTCGGCCTCCAAATCGTCCGCACCCTGGTCACCGCCGAACTCGGCGGTTCCATCGGCCTGCACCCCGGCGCCGACATCGGCACCGATGCCGTCCTCCGCGTTCCCCTGGGGCGCCGCTCGGGCCGCTGAGAGCGGAATACCGGCACGCGTCGGCGGCCACCCGGGGTCGCCCGCGGCGGACCCGATCACCTTGGCAATCAACCGCTTTCGAGTGGAGTGCGGACAGGCATTGCCAATCGAACAGCTACCCGAACAACACAGCCCGGCACCTTAGGTGCCGGGCTGAAAATGCCTACCGGGCCGGGCTGCTGAATGGCCCGGAAGGCGGAATCGTCTTTTAAACGACGGTGCGGGTGCGGGTGCGCGCGTTCCGGCGCTTCAGCGCCCGGCGCTCGTCCTCGCTCATACCACCCCACACGCCGGCGTCTTGTCCGGACTTCAGGGCCCAGGACAGGCAGTCGGCGGTTACGGGGCAGCGAGCGCAGACCAGCTTGGCATCGGCAATCTGCGCGAGCGCCGGACCACTGTTACCCACCGGGAAGAACAGCTCAGGGTCCTCATCGCGACAGATGGCCTTGTGGCGCCAGTCCATTCCTCTGCTCCTTTGCTGGGCGCCGCGCAGGGCGCCTATGGTTTGTGGATCGTTCACTTGTGCGACTCGAATGTTTCCGCACGGTTGCTTGTGAATGCTTTCACGAACACCGTAGATGTCAATAGGTATGCGGTGCACCGTGGGGAAGCTCACGCTCTGAAGGCCCCCGCAGGGGGAGCCTGCCCGGTCCTTTGTACTCGCTCTACCTGCTTTTCGCAGCACAACCGCGATGTTTTTCCCGGCGTTTCGTGCTCAGTGTGGCTGTGGCGCTACCACGGCGAGGATGTCGGGCACCGCCGTGAAGTCCACCACGTTGCGCTTCCCGATGAAGTCGCCATCGATTTGCAGGCCGATGGGTTCTTTGGACTCGATTCGTACGGTGCGAACGTTGTCTTCGCGAAATAAATTGCGGGACTTAGGGTTTCCATTCGGCGTGAGAAGTTGACGCGCGAGCAGGAGCGTCGGAACCACCGCCATGGAGCGCATGGCGAACACGCCGAGCCCCGTTTCGAACCGGGTTCCGGGGTTGGTGTGGACCGGTGTGGCGTTCAAGTAGGTCCAGGGTGTGGTGTTGGTAACGAAGGCGTAATGCACGCCAGCTACGGGCTCATGGCCTGGAATTTCGACCCGAACGCTCGGTTCTGCGCGTTTTGCGCGGAAAAATTGTCGCACAGTTGTTCGAAGATAACGAGCCGGGGTGGCGGTGCGGCCCCGGGCGCGGCTCGCGTCGATCGCCTCACAAACGTCGGCGTCCAATCCGACGCCGGCGCTGAAACAGAACCAGCGATCGTCGGCGGTGCCGAGGCCGATGCGGCGATCGGACGCCACCGTGAGCAGATCGATGAGCTGGTTGGTGGCGGTGACAGGGTCCGGTGAGATGCCGAGCGCTCTGGCGAACACGTTCGCCGAGCCGCCGGGGATCACGCCCAAGCGCGGCAGCCACGCTTGGCCGTCGTCCAGCTCGGGCAGCGGCAGGAAGCCGTTGATGGTCTCGTTGACCGTTCCATCGCCGCCGTGCACGACGATCAGGTCCATCTCGTTGGTAGCAGCCCACTGCGCCAGTTCCGCCGCGTGACCACGGTGCTGGGTGTGCGCAACGGTCAGCTGAGTGCGGCTCTCCAGCGCGTGCGCCAGCAGGTCTCGGGTCGCCGGTGTAGTCGAGGTGGCATTCGGGTTGACGATCAGCAACGTCCGCACGTTCGAAGCCTAGTTGGCGGCTGCGTCGGGCCGGAAAGCGGCGAGCGACGCCCGGTGGAATGCGCTGCCGATCTACACCGGCCGGTGGCGTGGTTGTCCGGGTCGTAGGCTTGCCGCGTGAGTGAGCGTCAGCGAGTGAATCGAGGACACAGCGCGCGGTCGCGCACGACGGAGGCGAGTATCTGCGAGGCGGAGTCGTGAGGGAGCGTCAGCGAGTGAACCGGGAACACGGTGCGTCGGCGGGCACGGTGGAGGCGAGCGTCTGCGAGGCGGAGTCGTGAGGGAGCGTCAGCGAGTGAACCGGGAACACGGTGCGTCGGCGGGCACGGTGGAGGCGAGCGTCTGCGAGGCGGAGTCGTGAGGGAGCGTCAGCGAGTGAACCGGGAACACGGTGCGTCGGCGCGCACGGTGGAGGCGAGCGTCTGCGAGGCGCAGTCGTGAGGGAGCGTCAGCGAGTGAACCGGGAACACGGTGCGTCGGCGGGCACGGTGGAGGCGAGCGTCAGCGAGGCGCAGTCGTGAGCGCCGAGGGTTCGGCGCGGGTGCCGACGACGGTGCGGGCGGCCGGTGGCTTGGTGACGCTCGAAGGGGTGGTCGCCGTGGTGGTCGCGGTCGTGCTGGTCGTGCGCGGGCTGCTCGGTCACGACCAGACCGCGACCAGCGGCTACGGCACGGCCGCCTGGTTCGGCATCCTCGGCGGTGCGGTACTGGCCGCAGGCGTCGGCCTGCTGCTCGGCAAACGCTGGGGCCGCGCCATCGCCGTCATCGCCCAGCTGCTGCTGCTCCCGGTCACCTGGTCGCTGCTCACCGACTCGCACCAGCCGGTCTACGGCGCGCTGCTCGGGCTGGTCGCGGTCACCGCGCTGGCGCTGCTGTTCGCTCCGCCGTCCACGCGGTGGATGGCGCAGGACTACGGAGTGGAACCGGAGTAGTTCTCGGCCACGTCGCGCAGCGCGGCCCGGCAGAGGTGGTCGGCGTGCCTGGTGGTTTCCGGTAGCCGGTGGCGCGGGGTCACGGCGAGCACTCGAGCGCAGGCGGTGTCGAGGTCGATGCGGTGCCCGACGGAGACGAAGACCGGTTTGACGCCGGTTCTGGTGCGTAGCGCGCGTCCGACCACCTCGCGGTCGATGGTGATGTCGCTGGCGGCGCCGCGTTGTGGACCCGGTTCGGCGTAGTCGCCCCACACGGTTTTCGCGACGCCGATCGTCGGCACCCCGGTGAGCAGTCCGAGGTGGCAGGCCAGGCCGAAGCGTCGTGGGTGTGCCAGTCCCTGTCCGTCGCAGATCAGCAGATCCGGTGCGGTGTCGAGCTTTTCGAGCGCGGCCAGGGTGGTCGGGATCTCGCGGAAGGCGAGCAGGCCTGGTACGTACGGGAAGGCGGCGACGCCGTGCGCGACGGCGGACGATACCGGGCGCAGTGTGGCGGCGTCCAAGACGACGGCCGCGGCGGCGACGGTGCCGGTGTCGTGGTAGGCGGAGTCGAGTCCGGCCACCGTGCGGAACCGGGTTCCCGGCGGTGTGACCGGATCGACCAGCGGCCGCAGTTCGTCCTGCATGGCCATGGCCGCCTCGGCGGTGGTGGGCCAGGGCGCGCGATCGACCCGCGCGAGCCAGGACATCGGCGTTACCGCGCCTCGGCGGCCAGCTCGCTGAGCGCGTCGCCCGCCAGCCGGTAGCCGACCCATTCGTCCTGGACCACGGCACCGATCGACTCGTAGAAGTCGATCGACGGCTTGTTCCAGGTCAGCACCGACCAGGCGACGCGGCTGTAGCCCTTGTCCACCGCCTCCTTCGCCAGGGCGGTGAGCAGCGCCTTGCCGTAGCCCTTGCCCCTGGTCTCCGGCTTGACGTACAGGTCTTCCAGGTAGATGCCGTGCATGCCGTCCCAGGTGGAGAAGTTGAGAAACCAGATGGCGCAGCCGAGCAGACCCGTCGCGCCCGCCACCACGTGCGCGAAGACCTTCGGCTCCGGCCCGAACAGCGCGGTGCGCAGTTGCTCGGCGGTGACCGAGCACTCGTGTCGGGCCTTCTCGTACTCGGCCAGGTCGTAGACGAGGTCGACCAGCGCGGGCACGTCGGACGGGACGGCGCGCCGCAGAACCGCGTCGCCGAGATCGACGGTGTCCGGCTCACTCGCGCTGGGATCACCGGGCTCGGCCGCGCTCGCATTGCCGGCGTCGGGATTGTGTGCGCTGGAATCGCCGGGCTGGGTCGCGCTCGCGTTGATGGCGTCGGCGTCGTTTGCGCTGGGATCGCTGAACTGGGTCGCGCCGGGGTCGGTTGCGCCGCGGTCGACGGCGCGAGGATCGGTCTCGCCGGGATCGGTGGCGGTGCGGACGGTTTCGGTCACAGTGATGCTCCGTTGGGTACCAGGTTGTGCGCGTGGATGGTGCGCGCGTCGTGCTCGTAGCCGAGTACGGTCAGCGCACCGGTCGACATGGCGAAACGGCAGCCCTCCCTGACGTCGAATTCGGCCCATCGGGCGATCAGCGCGCGGGAGAAGTGGCCGTGCCCCACCAGCACGATATCCCGCTCGGAAAGCACCGGCGCAACGGTGGCCAGCGCCCGGTCGGCTCGCGCGCTGACCTGATCCGCGGACTCGCCGTCGGGCACATCGCCGGTCCAGATGGTCCAGCCGGGCGCGGACTCGCGGATCTGCGGGGTGGTCAAGCCCTCGTAGGCGCCGTAGTCCCATTCGGCGAGGTCGGTGTCGATCACGGCGCCGGTGAGCCCGGCCAGCTCGGCGGTGCGCACCGCGCGTTGCCGAGGGCTGGTGTGCACCAGCGGATTTCGCAGCTTCAGCGCGTCCAGCAGGCGCCCGGCGGCCTCGGCCTGCCGCTCGCCGTGCTCGGTGAGCGGCAGATCGGTGCGACCGGTATGGCGCCGCTCGCGGGACCAGGCTGTTTCGCCGTGCCGGAGCAGGACCAAGCGGACGCCATCGTGTACGGACATGCCTCCCATCATGGCCGCGGCCGCGCAGCGCCTCCCGCGCCGGGTCCGCTGACGACTCCGCCTCGCCGGCGCTCGCTCACGACTCCGCCTCGCTGGCGCTCGCCTCCGTCGTGCGCGAAGGCGCGCTGTGTTTCCGGTTCACTCGCTGGCGCTCGCTCACGACTCCGCCTCGCTGGCGCTCGCCTCCGTCGTGCGCGAAGGCGCGCTGTGTTTCCGGTTCACTCGCTGGCGCTCGCTCACGGCCGGATCGGCTTCCCGAGTTCGAGGACAACCAGCGGCAACGAACGGGTGACCTTGGCCTGGTACTCCGCGAGCAACGGATTGTTCGCCACCACCCAGCCCACGAACTCGTCGTACTCGGCGCCCTCGAGCGCACGCGCACTGGCGTGGTAGGTGGTCGAACCCAACTCGATGGTGACGCGGGAATCGGCTTTCACGTTGTAGTACCAGGCCGGGTACTTGCCCTCGATGAACGAACTCACGTACAAGATTTCGCCACGCCGCAGCAGGCCGAGCGGGACCACGTGCGGTTTACCGCTTTTGGCCCCGGTGGTGGTGAGCAGCAACAGTTCACCGCCTTCGTAGGCTCCGCCGACCTTGCCGCTGTTGTCGCGGAACTCCTGGATCACGCCGTTGTTCCAGTGGGCGATCTCCGCATCGGAGTATTCCTGATTCCACGGCGCGTCCGGGTCGTCGTAGGACGTGGGGTTGGATTCCGATGCGGTGGACTCGGTTTCGCTCATGCACACAGTGTGCCGCAGGTCACCGACAAGTTCGGGCGGTCTGCCGTGCGGCATCTGTGTGCCCGCAAGCTGCACCGAACCTGGAAAACCGATGTAGCGCCGAACCGGCTCCCGACAAACACCGTTCAGCCGAGGGCGTGCAGCTCGCCGTCGCGCAGTTCGAGCACGGTGTTACCCAGTACCGCAAGGGAGATGGGCCTGCCGGTGTAGCCCGGACGCTCCACCGGGATGCGCCCGACCTCGGCACCCGTGGCCGGGTCGAGGATGGCGAGCGCGCCGGTGGTGGGCAGCAGCAGTTTGCCCGCCATGAGCGCGGGCGCGCCGAGGGCGGTACCGGAGGTCCACAGCGGGTCGAATGTGCTGCCGTTCAAGGCGATCACGCTGTTGCCGGTGAAGACCAGGTAGGCCGATCCGATCCGGGTGGTCGTGGCGTCCTGGCTCAGCGGCGCCGAAAGCTGATGCACCACGATGGGGTTTCCGTTTCCGTCGTAGACCGCCAGGCGCGGTGGCAGCGACTCCGCGCCCGCGGAGATGCCCGGGACGTACAGCACGATTCGGCTGTCGGATACCGCGACCACCGTGGCGTCCGCGGAATCCATTCCGGTGCCGGTCAATACGTGCGAGCCGTACTCCTCGGGCACCGTGTTGTCCTTCGGCGCCGGGTTGAGCACGGTGAGCCGGTTGGCCGGGTCGGCGGGGCAGCGTTCCAGCACGGCGAGCCGGGACGGACTGGAACTCGACGAGAGCAGCGTGCAGCCTCTACGCGGTTGGGTCTTCACGTTCACCGGCGCGTCGACGAAGCCGTACTCCACGGTGCGCACCAGATCCGACCGCCACATCTCCAGCCGCCGCGGTCCCTGCGCGAGGACGTAGGTACCGTCGACCGACAGCCGCACGCTCGAATCCATGTAGCTGCTGCGCGCGGTGCGACGGTCGCCGCTGTCCCCGGACAGCAACGTGGTCTGGCTGCAGCCGCGGTCGTCGCGGTACACCGCCACGACCATGCCGTACTGTCCCTCGATCCCGCACAGCGGCAGGTCGCGCCGGTACTTCCAGAGCTGATCGCCGGTGCGTGGATCGCGGCCGATGACGGTGTCGTCGGCGCCGGTGACCGCGACGCCGCCGGACACGAGCGCTCGCGCGCTCGCGCTGTCCGGCGCGTGCCACAGTTCGCGCAGCGAAGTGGGCAGCCGCTCGGCCGCGACCGGGGTGGTCACGGTGGTCGCCGCGGTCACCGATTCGGTGCCGTGCGCGTCTCCGCGCACCCAGACCACGACCCCCGCGACCACCACGAGAACCGCGATCGCCACGGCAGCGATGATGTCGGCGCGTGTCCGCCGCTCGGGTGCGAGCACGAGTGCGAGACTAGCGGATCAGAACGGTCAGGCCGACGCGGCAGCGGCGGCCTGGGCCGTGCTCTCGGCGCCGTCGGCCGCCGCTTCGCCCTCCGCGGACCTGCGCCGCCTGCGCCGACGACGCGCAGGCCGGTCGGCGGACTCGGCCTCGTCGGCACCGCCCTCGGTCGAAGCGTCGGCGCCTTCGTCGGTCGCGGGCTGTTCTGTCGCGTCACCGGCTGGCTTGCGCCGCCTGCGCCTGCGTCGCGCGGGCCGGTCCGCGGTATCCGTGTCGGCGGTAGCCGGTACGGCATCGTCGGCGTCGCTGTCGTCGCCGCTCTCGGCGACGTCGGGCGTGCCGTCGATCGGCTGACCGCCACGGGTGCGCTTGCGGTTGCGCTTGCGTGGGGCGCGGGCCGGGCGCTCGGCCACGACCTCGTCCGGGTCGCGCTCCGGCTTCGGCTTGCGCACCAGGCCGGTCACGCCCTCGGGAATGCCGAGCTCCGAGTAGAGGTGCGGCGAGCGCGAGTACGTCTCGACCGGATCGGGGATACCGAGTCCGAGCGCGCTGTTTATCGCCGACCAGCGGGTGAGCTCGTCCCAGTCGATCAGGGTCACCGCGACGCCGGTGCGTCCGGCCCGGCCGGTGCGGCCGATCCGGTGCACGTAGGTCTTCTCGTCCTCCGGGCACTGGTAGTTGACGACGTGCGTGACGTCGTCGATGTCGATGCCACGCGCCGCGACGTCGGTCGCGACGAGCACGTCGATGGTGCCCTTGCGGAACTTGGTCAGCGCCTTCTCGCGTGCGATCTGCCCGAGGTCGCCGTGGACCGCACCGACCGCGAACCCGCGCTCGGCCAGCTCGTCGGCCACCTTCTGCGCGGTGCGCTTGGTGCGCGTGAAGATCATCGTGGCGCCGCGGCTGTCGGCCTGCAGAATGCGGGCGATCAGCTCGCCCTTGTCCAGGGCGTGGGCGCGGTAGACGAACTGCGCTGTGCGGTCGTGCACGGCGGAGTCGTGCGGCTCCTCGGCCCGAATGTGCGTCGGGCGGGTGAGGAAGGTGCGCGCCAGCGTGATGATCGGGCCGGGCATGGTCGCCGAGAACAGCATGGTCTGGCGCTTGTCCGGGACCATGCCGAGAATGCGCTCGATGTCCGGAAGGAAGCCCAGGTCGAGCATCTCGTCGGCTTCGTCGAGCACGAGCACGCCGATCTTGCCGAGGATCAGGTGCTGCTGGTCGGCGAGGTCGAGTAGTCGGCCCGGCGTGCCGACCACCACGTCCACCCCCGTGCGCAGCGCCTCGATCTGCGCCTCGTAGGGGCGCCCGCCGTAGATCGACGCGACGCGCAGTGGTCCCTGGTGGTTGGTCAGGTATTTGCCCGCGTTCTCCAGGTCCTTGGTGACCTGGAGGCACAGCTCCCGCGTCGGCACGATGACCAGCGCTCGCGGCGTGCCGTCCAACGGCGTCGTACCGGATTCGGCGGTCGCGATGCGGTGCAACAGCGGCACGCCGAATCCGAAGGTTTTACCCATACCGGTGCGGGCCTGACCGATGAGATCCTCGCCGGCGAGCGCCAGCGGGAGGGTCAGTTCTTGAATGGCGAAAGTACGTTCGATGCCGATCTCGCCGAGTGCGCGGACGATTTCCGCGCGCACGCCCAATTCGGTGAAAGTCGGGGCGGTATGCGTTGCGTCCAGTTCGGCCGTCAACAGGGTGTCCGCCAGTCCCGGTTCCTGATCGACTGTGATCTTGCTCAGGTTCGTGCCTTCCTCGTAATCACGTCCCGCGCGCACGAGGTGGGGCGGACCGGGCGGTCCGCGACGACCACGACTCCGCAAGCGATACTCACCCGGCCACGCTCCGGATGTCGGGCGCCGGCCGAAAAACGGCGGCTACCTCGCAAGACATCGGCGCGGCGCAGTGGTGACGCGGATCTGGTGCGCGCACATTTTCCTGTCCAACGAAAACCTCGCACCCGAAACCTGTCAGCGGTCCCAGCGGTGTCCCGCGGGTTCGCGTGAGCGCGGCGTCCGGCAACTCCGTCGAGCGAAACTTTTCGTTGTCCACGGTGATTGTAGCGTGATATTGTGCGCCGCTCGAATTGCCACTGCGGCGCGCTATCGAAATAGGTGGAAACCCGCAGCGCGCTTTCGCGGCGCCGGGCGTCGACGTACGCTGCGCCACATGGCAATTCATCCGGCCCGGCAAATCTGGGCCACACTCGAACCGCTACACGATGTCGTCTATTTCGGAACCGGCGTCAAGGAGGCGGGCGTCGGTATCGGGCTGCGTGGCTACTGGCAGACGTACTTCGCGTTTCGCGCCGCTCCGCTCGGGGCGGTGACGCCGGCGACGGTGCAGGCGCTCTTCGCCGGATTCCATCCCGACATGGTGCATCGGGCGCTGCCGGAGGCATGGGAGCGGGCCACGCCGCAGCGCTGCTCGGCGGCCAGGCTCGACCTGGTCACCGGCCTGCTGCGCGGTATCGGCGCGGATGAGGCGGTGTGCGCTCGCGCGGTCGAATTGCTCGCCCCGGTGCAGCGCGCGGCCGACCCGACCGGCCGGGCCCTGTTCGCCGCGAACGCGGCCTTGCCGCTGCCCGCCGACCCGGTGGCCGGTCTCTGGCAGCTGGCCACGTCGCTGCGTGAGCATCGCGGTGACGGTCATGTCGCCGCGTTGCTCACCCACGGCCTGACCGGACGCCAGGCACTGGTCGCGCAAGTCGCGGCGGGCAAGGCGCCGGAATCGGTGATGCGGCCCGCGCGCGGGGTGTCGGAAGCGGAATGGGCGGAGGCCTTCGACGAGTTGCGGGCCAGGGGAGTGGTGGACGGAGAACCGATCACCCCGACGCTCACCAGCAGCGGAGCCGAACTGCTGGCCCGAGTGGAGGCCGACACCGACGAGGCCGCGTGGACGGGAGCCCTCGCCGTGCTGTCGTCCGACGCGATGGCCGAGTTGACCGCGTCGCTCGAGCCGCTGGTACGTACCGTGCAGAGAGCGGTGGTTCCGCCGCTCAACCCGGTCGGCATGGGGCAGCGGTAGGCGTGAAACCGGGACTTGCCTGTTACCGTCGGTACCGTCATGTGGGACATTCGTTGCCGTGAGCCTTGCCGACACTGTCTCCCTCGCCGCGCGCAACGCGTGGGCCCTCACCTTCGGCTCCGGCATCGAGACGCCGGACCCGACTCCCTCGACGGTGCTGTGGGATCGGCCGCACCGGCAACTGCGACGGTTCGAGCGCGCGGACAGCGTTGCGGCGGAACGAGATTCGGCCGTCCTGCTGGTTCCTCCGCTGGCCGCGCCCGCCACCTGTTTCGACCTGCGGCCCGACCAGAGCCTGGCGCGGTTCCTGCTGGAGACCGGCCACGATCCGTACGTCATCGACTACGGCGAGATCTCCTTCGCGGACCGGCGCATGGGGTTCGAGGACTGGATCGACGGCATCCTCCCGGAGGCGATGCTGCGCACCAGCGCCGACCGCGACGGACGCCCCGTCGACCTGGTCGGATGGTCGATCGGCGGCACGCTGGCCCTGCTGACCGCGGCGGCGCACCCCGAGCTCCCGATCCGGTCCATCACGGCCGTCGGCTCGCCCCTGGACTACGACCGCATGACCGGCATCCCCCAGCTGCGCGCGGTCGCGAAACTCACCGGCGGCCGGGTCACCTCCACCGTCATCCGTGCGACCGGTGGCGTGCCCGCGGCGCTGACCCGGATCGGCTACAAGGTCACCGCCTGGGACCGCGAGCTGACTCGGCCGTGGTTCGTCGCGAACAATATCGCGCGCACCGAGGCGCTGGCCAGGATGGAGACCATCGATCGCTTCATGGCCGAGATGCCCGGTTATCCCGGCCGCTTCTACGGCCAGCTGTGGCGCAGGTTGATTCTCGGCAACGACATCGGACGCGGTGTCGTCCGGCTGGGGGAGCGCCGCATCGAGCTGGCGAAGGTGACCGCGCCGGTCCTGCTGATCGGCGGGCCCGCCGACGTGATCACCCCGGCCGCCGCCGTCCAGGCGGGCACCCGCACCCTCACCGGCGCGGCACTGGTCCGGTACGAAACCGCGCCCGGCAGCCACTTGGGCATCCTGGCCGGACCGACCGCGCGCGATACCACATGGAGTTATCTGGAGAAGTTCTTGGCAGACCCCGCGTAACCCGCGCCGAGTATTACGCTGGGGCGCATGGGAGCACAGTCACCTGCCGCGTCAGGTGTTTCGTCGACCGACCCAGCAACCCTCTCCATCCCCCCGAGTCATCCGGGCGTCACCGATCTGTTCGCGGTGCTCGCCTACGGTGAGATCTCCGCGTTCTACCGGCTGGCCGAGGAGGCGAAACTGTCGCCGACCCTGCGGGGCAAGGTGGCGGTGGCGACGATGGCCGCGGCCGAGATGGAGCACTTCAAGACGCTCGAGTCCGCGCTGGCCGCACGCGGCGCCGATATCTTCGACGCCATGGCGCCGTTCGTGCGGGCGCTGGATGCCTATCACGCCTCCACCGATCCCTCCACCTGGCTCGAGTCGATGGTGAAGTTCTACGTCGGTGACGGCATCGCCGCGGACTTCTACACCGAGATCGCGGGCGCGTTGGCTCCCGACGTCGCCGCGGTGGTGCGCGACGTGCTCGCCGAGACCAGCCACTCCGAATTCGTCATCGAGGAGGTGCGCCGGGCGGTCACCGAGAGCCGCTCCGAGCGCGACCGGCTCACGCTGTGGGGCAGGCGGCTGCTCGGCGAGGCGATCACCCAGGCCCAGTACGTCATGGCGCAGCGTGACGAACTCACCGACCTGGTCCTCACGGCCACCGGCGATCTCAACGGCATCGCCGCCCTCTTCGAGCGGATGCAGGCCAGCCACGCCGAACGCATGGCGGTCCTGGGCATCTGACGCGCGGGGCTACTCGTTCACCGCGCGGTTGGGGACCAGCCGGAGGCCGGGTGCGTGCGTGCTGGCCCGGTCGGCCAGCCAGACCACGACGCTCTGGTCGCGGTCGGCCTCCAGGGTCTCGAACGGGACCTCGACCGGCCCGTGCACCGGATGGTCGAGCTGGAGTGTGCCGGAGCTCGAGGCGCCGACCCGGTGCGGTTTCCAGCGGTCGGTGAAATCGGGGATTCCGCGCAGTGCCTCGATCATCTCGAGGAGTGAATCATCGCCCGGGCGATGGAGTTTGGCGCGGCAGAGCGCGGCGCTGAAGGTGTCGGCGGCGTGTTCCCAATTGTGCAGGACGCGCCGCGCGGCGGGGTGCATGAAGGTGTACCAGGCCAGATTGGGCTGATCCGGACCGTCCAGCAGGCCGAGCGGTGCGACGAAATCGGCCCACGCCTGGTTCCAGCCCAGCACGTCCAGCTTCCGGCCGACCACGAAGGCGGGAGTCGGCTGCAGGGCCCGCAGAATCGCCTCGATCGTCGCGGGCACCTGATCTTCGGCGGACTCGCTACCCGCGAATTGCGAGCAGCGCGATTCGTTGCCCGAGGCGAGCGCGAGCATGTTGAAGTACTGGCGGTCCTCGCCGCGCAGCAGCAGCGCGTTGGCCAGGGCATCGAGCACCGCGGCCGAAGGGTTGGTGTCGCGGCCCTGCTCCAGCCGGGCGAGGTAGTCGGCGCTGACCCCCGCGCGGACGGCGACTTCTTCACGACGCAGACCCGGCGTCCTGCGCCGTCCGCCCTCGGGCAGCCCGACGTCCGGCGGTCGCAGCTCGGCGCGCCGTGCGATGAGGAACTCCGCGAATCCGTTACGAGCCATGCGTCCCATCGTGCCCGGTCCAGGGACGGTTATCCGCGCCCTGTCAGGTCCAGGATAACGGCGGTGTGGCTAACGGACCGTGGTCCGGTCATTGTCGGAGCTATGACATCTACCTCGGAATCCACCACCTCCACTCAGCTGAAAGCCGGTTCCTGGGCGCTGGACGCCGCGCACTCCTCGGTCGCCTTCACCATTCGCCATCTCGGCATCTCCAAGGTGCGTGGCGGATTCACCCGATTCGAGACCGAATTCGTGGTCGACGAGTCCGGCGCGGCCACCATCGGCGCGACGATCCACCTCGATTCGTTCGACACCGGGAACCCCGACCGGGACGCGCACGTCCGCGCCGCCGACTTCCTCGATGTCGCCAACCGTCCGACGCTGACCTTCCGCGCCACCAGCCCGGTGGTCGTCGCGGAGACGTTCGAGGTCGAGGGCCAGGCCACGATCGGCACGATCACCAAGCCGGTCAGCTTGGAGGTCGAGTGGGGCGGCGTGCAGGACTTCGGCCCGACCAACGACCGGCACGCGGGCTTCTCCGCCACCGGCACCATCAAGCGCACCGATTTCGGCGTCGGCGGCTCGTTGCCCGGCATGCTCAGCGACACGGTGAAGATCGAACTGGAGATCCAGCTCATCGAGCCGAAATAGGAGCTGCGGGGACGGTGTTCGCGAAGGGCGAACAGCGTCCGGTGGATCGCAGGCCCCGATCTCCGACTGCCGACGTGACCACTGATCTCGCAGGTACACGGGTAACTCACCGGGTACGCCCAGAACTCGAGCGGCACCCGACGCAGGACCTGAACGCAATTCCAGTGTCACCCGACCGGTACGGCCAGAAGATCCGGAGAGGTGGGGGAGCACTAACCTGGGGATCGACAGCACAGGACTCTCAGGTTCGGAGGTTGGCCGTGGAGGTCAAGATCGGTATTTCGGATAGCCCGCGCGAGCTGGTGATCAACAGCGCGCAGACCCAGGACGAGGTCGAGAAGCTGGTGTCCGGTGCGCTGGGCGAGGACGGCGGGGTCTTGTCGCTCGTCGACGAGAAGGGCCGCAAGTTCCTGATTCAGGCTTCGAAGGTCGCCTATGTGGAGATCGGCTCGCCCGCCGGCGGCCGCGTCGGTTTCGCCGCGGTCTGATCCCGGCCTCCGGCCCGCACGCAACGAGCCCCTGTCCTCGATCGCTCGGGGACAGGGGCTCGTTCGTCTTTGTGCCCGTTCAGCCGATCGGGTGCAGCGGCACGTGCTTCAGGCCGCCCCAGGCGAGCGAGACGGTGGTGTCGACCGCCTCCTCCTTCGGGATCGGCCGATCCGCCTCCAGCCAGTAGCGCGCTGTGAACTGGCTCGCGCCGACCAGCCCGACGGCCAGGATGCGCGCGCGGTAGGGGTCCAAGCCCGAGTCGTGCGCCACCAGGTCGAAGACCGCGTCCACGCACGCTTCGGTGGCCTGCTCGACCCGGCGCTGCACCTGCGGCTCGCTGGTCAGATCGGACTCGAAGACCAGGCGGAAGCCCTGCATCTCGTTGTCGACGAAGTCGAAGTACGCCTGCACCGCCGCGCGCACGCGCTGCTTGTTGTCGGTGGTGGACCGCAGCGCCTGGCGCACGCTCGACACGAGCATGTCCACATAGTTCTGCAGCACCGCGAGGTAGAGCTCGAGTTTGCTGGTGAAGTGCTGATACAGCACCGGCTTGCTCACTCCGGCGCACTGCGAGATCTCGTCCATGCCCGCGGCGTGGTAGCCGCGCTGGACGAAGACTTCGCTTGCCGCGGCGAGTAGCTGTTGACGTCTCTCGTCGCGCGGAAGCCGGGTACCGCGTTTGGCGGGTGCCATGGCCTCGGACGACGATCTGCGGGACGTCATCCGGTCCACGAGGTCAGTCATTTCGGCTCTCCCAGTCGATTCCCCGGCAGAAGGGGTGTGCACCGGGTTATCCCATGAACGATACCCGGTTGTCGCCAGCCCGCGGATCGGGGCCGGAGAACTGATGCCACCCGGTGAGAATTGTCGCATCGACCGGGCCCGCGGTGTGCCCGTGAGCGAGCGTCTGCGAGTGAACCGAGGACACAGTGTGCGGCCACGCGCGACGGAGCCGAGCGCCGGCGAGGCGCAGTCGTGAGCGAGCGTCAGCGAGAGAACCGAGGACACAGTGTGCGGCCACGCGCGACGGAGCCGAGCGCCGGCGAGGCGCAGTCGTGAGCGAGCGTCAGCGAGAGAACCGAGGACACAGTGTGCGGCCACGCGCGACGGAGCCGAGCGCCAGCGAGGCGCAGTCGTGAGTGGGGAGCGAGCCTGTGAGACGCTGGTTGGCGTGACCGACCCACCGGAGCGAAAGTCCGCCGGGAGGCGCGGTGCACGCGACCCGGCTGGCTCCGGCGCGTCCAGGTCCGTAGGGTCGGACCCCATGGCGAGAACCTGGCCAGAGGCGCGATCGAACCGAGCGGCTCGAACCGGGGCGAAGCGGTCCGGTGCGGGCGGTGGGTCACCCGGCCGAACGGCGAGGAACCGGAAGCGTTCCACTGAGACTCCCGAACCGTCTGTGCCGCAGTCTGATTCGACTCCGCCGCAGCGGGATCAGGACGGCGTCGAGATCTACGATCCGCTGGGCCTCTATCGCCAGAAGGGCGAGCGTTCCCACCAACCGCTGCGCGCCCGCTGGGATCCCACCGCCCCCGACGAGGGCAGAGCCAGGGCACGTCCCGACCGGGACGCCAAGAAGCAAAGCGCCCTCGGCAGATTCGTCTCGACCTACGGTTGGCGGGCGTACGCCCTCCCGGTGCTGATCGTGATCACCGTATTGGTGGTCGTGGACGCGATCCGCGCCACCGGCAACGGCAGCACCGATGACACGAACACCACCGCCGTCACCGGCACCCCCGACGCCACCGGGGCGGACGCCGGACTCGGGCGCCTGAGCTCGGGCACCGCGACCGTGGGCATCATCGGCGCCCCGCCCGGGGACGGGCACTTTCCCACCGATCTGCCCACCGGGGCGCTGCCCGAGGGCGGGCCGTTCACCGAGACCGGCGCGGGCACCTGGCGCGTCGTGGCCGGTGCCACCGCACAGGTCGGCACCGGAACTCAGACGGTCTTCCGCTACACCGTGGAGATCGAGGACGGCGTGGACACCTCCGCCTTCGGCGGCGACGAGGCTATGGCCACGATGGTCGACTCCACCCTCGCCAACCCGAAGGGCTGGGCACACGACAGCAAGTTCGCGTTCCGCCGGGTCGACCAGGGCGGGGTGGACTTTCGCATCTCGCTCACCTCGCGAGGATCCAGCCGCAAGGAATGTGGGTTCGACATTCCGATCGACACCTCCTGCTACAACGCCAGCGGCCGTCGCGTGGTGCTGTCCGAGGTCCGCTGGGTGCGTGGCGCGCTGGCGTTCGAGGGCGATATCGGGTCGTATCGGCAGTACCTGATCAACCATGAGGTCGGCCACGCCATCGGCTATCACCAGCACCAGCCGTGCGAGACCGACGGGGGGCTCGCGCCGGTGATGATGCAGCAGACCTTCGGCACCAGAAACGACGACATCGCCGTGTTGGACCCGCACGGCCTCGTCCCCAAGGACGGCAAGCGCTGCCGGTTCAACTCCTGGCCCTACCCGCGCGGGTAGGGGTGTGGAATGTCGACGATCCAGCCGCGACGGACAGGGTGGGTTGTCGCCGCAGGCCGGTGATGCGCGACGATGGGTCGGGAAGAAGGGGCCGGTCGTCGGTGTTGCATAGTTGGGCGCCCGCGAAGGGCGCGCCATACCGCCGTCCGATCGGCCAAGCGATTCGAGGAGTCCTGGACGTGTCATCACCCAAGTCCCTGCCGCCACTTGTCGAGCCGGCCGCGGAGCTGACCAGGGATGAGGTAGCCCGGTACAGCCGACACCTGATCATCCCGGATCTCGGCGTGGACGGGCAGAAGCGTCTGAAGAACGCCAAAGTGCTGGTGATCGGCGCGGGCGGTCTCGGCTCGCCCGCCCTGCTGTATCTGGCCGCCGCGGGCGTCGGCACGCTGGGCATCGTCGAGTTCGACGAGGTGGACTCCTCCAACCTGCAGCGCCAGATCATCCACGGTGAATCCGACATCGGCCGCCCCAAGGCCGACAGCGCGCGCGACTCGATCCTGGAGATCAACTCCGGTATCGATGTGCGGCTGCACAAGATCCGGCTGGAACCCGAGAACGCGGTCGAGCTGTTCGGTGCATACGACCTGATCGTCGACGGCACCGACAACTTCGCCACCCGCTACCTGGTCAACGACGCCGCGGTGCTGGCGGGCAAGCCGTACGTGTGGGGCTCGATCTACCGGTTCGAGGGCCAGGTCTCGGTGTTCTGGGAGGACGCGCCGGACGGACGCGGCATCAACTATCGCGACCTGTACCCCGAGGCCCCGCCGCCCGGCATGGTGCCGTCCTGCGCCGAGGGCGGTGTGCTCGGCGTGCTGTGCGCGTCGATCGGGTCGGTGATGGTGACCGAGGCGATCAAGCTGCTCACCGGCATCGGCGAGCCCCTGCTTGGCAGGCTGATGGTGTACGACGCACTGGACATGAACTACCGGACGATCAAGCTGCGCCGCGACCCGGAGCGCCAGCCGATCACCGAGCTGATCGACTACGAGGCGTTCTGCGGCGTGGTGTCCGAGGAGGGGCAGGCGGCCGCGGCCGGGTCCACCATCACCGCACGCGAGCTCAAGGACTTGTTCGACGCGGGCAAGGAGATCGAGCTGATCGACGTGCGCGAGCCGGTCGAATGGGACATCGTGCACATCGAGGGCGCCAAGCTCATCCCGAAGGACCGCATCCTGTCCGGCGAGGCCCTGGCCGAGCTGCCGCAGAACCGCCCGATCGTGCTGCACTGCAAGACCGGCGTGCGCTCCGCCGAGGCCTTGGCCGCCCTGAAGCGGGCGGGCTTCGCCGACGCCACCCACCTGCAAGGCGGCGTGATCGCCTGGGCCAACCAGATCGATAAATCGCTGCCGGTGTACTGAGCTGCAAAACCAGCACAGCCACGGCGCGCCGCAGGCGCGCCAAAATAAACACAGTTACCGTACGGCCGTGACTTCTGTGGAACCTCCCGAGCACGTGCGCGCCACGTTCGGTCTGCGCGAAGTGACCCCGGTTTCGCTCGGCGACTGGGAGGGTGGCTGGCGCTGCGGGGATGTGGTGCTCAGTCCGGTCGCCGATCACGCGCGCGCGGCGTGGTCGGCGAAGGTGCGCGAGACGTTGCGGGCGGACGGGTTGCGGCTGGCCCGCCCGGTGCGCGCCACCGACGGACGCTATGTCGTGTCCGGCTGGCGCGCGGACACCTATCTGGAGGGCGCCCCGGAACCACGGCACGACGAGGTGGTCTCGGTGTCGCTGCGGCTGCATCAGGCTACGGCGAAGTTGGAGCGGCCCCGCTTCCTATCGCAGCCGCCGGTCGTGCCCTGGGTGGATGTGGACGTGTTCGCCGCCGCGGACCGCGCTGCGTGGGAGGCGGTGCCGCTGCGCACCTTGCGCGCGGGCGGCGCGCTGCTGACGACCTCGCCGGACGGCCAGCGCAGCCTGGAACTCATCGGTCAGCTGGCCACCCTGCGCAAGCCGGTGCAGACGCCGGCGCAACTGGTGCACGGCGACCTCTTCGGCACCGTGTTGTTCGCCGGTTCGTACACTCCCGGCCTCACCGATATCACCCCGTACTGGCGGCCCGTGCCGTGGGCGGCGGCGGTCGTCGTGATCGACGCACTGGCTTGGGGCGGCGCGGACGACGGGTTGCTGGATCGCTGGTCCGATCTTCCGGAGTGGCCGCAGATGTTGTTGCGGGCGGTCATGTTCCGGCTCGCGGTGCACGCGCTGCACCCGCGCTCCACGCCGCAGGCGTTCCCCGGTCTGGCCCGCACCGCCGACATGGTTCGCCTGACTCTCTGAGTGCGGAATATCCGCTGTTCGGAATGCTTTCCGTGCCGTGCTGGACAGAATCGCGCGGAGCCGGACGCCGTGGGTGCCCCCGTGATAAGTTTTCCGCAGTATCGCCGCCGTGAGTCTCCGTCGGGTTGGAGATCAGCGCGGTCCGCGACGAGGGGTTTCGAGGACGGGGCAGGGTGAGAATTCAACCGCGGCAACAGATTCTGGATCTGTGGCGCTCCGCGCTATCGGTGTCCTGGGACGGCGCCGAGTGGCACTGGGGTGGTCGCATGGCCGCCAATTCGATCAGCGATTCCGAGCAATTGTTGTGCCTGCTGTATCCGGCGACCGAGATCGAAAGCCTCGCGCTGGATCGCCCCGACAGCATGGCCGACGACGTCAGTTCGGTCCTGTCGCCGTTCGGCGGTCAGACGAAGATCGGAACCGTCGTGATCACCTTGCTGGAGGACTACATCCTCCGCAATACCCACCGGGTGGGACCGGACGGCGAACCGGACGGTGACGGCGAACCGGACGGCGAGCCCATCTTCGCCTCGGGCAGCTACCTGCGTTCGGCCGACGAGCGCGAACCCACTGCGGTGCAGCGTGATATCGAGGTCGTCGACTCGTACTCCATGTCATTGACGCTGTGCCTGGCCGGGCTGCGCTTCCTGCGGGTCTACGAGGGCTGGGTGCGCGCGGAGGGGCGCGCCAATCTCATCGATCGGATCGAGAAGCTCAACGGAAGGCTCAGTGCCCGCCTCACCGCCGCGATGACCGGCTTGGTCCGCAGTTTCGTGGTCAATACGGTGGAGCCGAAATCCGATGCGGGACAAGTGATGCTCGGCATGCTGAATCAGAGCGACCTGCCGCCCAAGGCGGTCGCCGAAGGCATCACGCGCAGCCTGGAGCGAGTCCGCGCCCGGCTGCGCAACGACATCACGCTCGGGCAGACGCCGGACACCGAGCTGGACGATGAGGAATTGCTGTTCGAATGCGGCTGGAGCTGGGGCCTGGTTCGCGACGCGGCTCCGGTCGGCTTCGTCGACTGCGCCATCGCCATGCAGCCCGGTATCGCCGATCCGCGCCCGTACCTGTACTTCACCGTCATCGCGCTGGACGGCATCAACGACCTGATCTCCCAGCGCACAAGGGAACTGGACCTGCTCGACGAACAGCAGTACCGGCTTGCCGAGGCGCTGCGGATTCGCTGGGACCTGACCCAGCGTTACTGGTCGACGGTCGCCCGGTTCGGTTCCGATTCCTGGCCGCTGGAGGACATTCCGTGGCGCACCTCCGACGGCGAGGAATCGGACTACTTCAGTCTCATCGTGTCCGCCGTGCTGATCCAGGATCTGATCAACCGCACCGCCTCCGATGACGACTTGACCAGAGCCGTGTCGATTTTCGACGAACTGGCCAGGCGCGGCCGGATCATCCGCCGGACCACGCGCGACGACCCGGCGGTGCGTATGCACGCGCCCGGCGTGCGATTGTCCTTGCGCGGCACCGAAACTGTCGACAGCGGGCCGCTGTTGCAGTGGGAGGTCTCGGATTTCGCCGCCGTGCTGTTGAAGCGGCTACTGCAAGCCGCCCGGCTCTCCAGCAATATCACCGCCCGCGACCGGCTGATGGATCTGGCCAAATCGACGATGGATCATCTGGAAGCGCGCATCATCACCTCCGGTCGCGCGGCCGGGCTCTGGGACGATCCCGCCGGAGTCTTCGGCAACGGCACGGCGCGGGAGACGCAGCCGTCCTGGTACATGACCGAGCGCGTGATCGAATGCCTGGTCAGCGCGGACCGCACGTTCCGCGAGCCACCGTTGACCTCCCCGGCGATGGTGGTGCGCGCGGTCGAACTGCTCAACGAGGCCGAGCACCTGCTCAACCAGGAGATGCTGAGCGTCAGCATCGACGATGTCTCGGAGAACCGGATCACCCTGGACCGGGTGGAGGAGAACCTCGAGCAAGCCAGGCAACTGGTCGCCCGCAGGCAGGCGGGCACGGCGTTCGTGCTCGCCGCCGACGCGCTGCGCGAACTGCACAAACTGGCCTATGCCCGCATGGACGCGACAAGGGCCACGTAACCATGATCGTGTTCGCGACCTCCGACAAGGGCGGTACCGGACGTTCGGTGACCAGCTGCAATCTCGCCTACCGGCTGTGCCTGAGCGGGATGAGCGTGGCCTATCTCGATTTCGACTTCGGTTCGCCGACCGCGGGCGCCCTGTTCGAAATCGGTTCGGTGGAGCGGGGAACCCCGGATGGGGACGGGCTGCACGAGTATCTGCTCGGGAAGAACGGCATCGCCCGGCAGATCGACGTGCGGGCCAAGACCGATCGGGTCGGATTGCGCAAGATGCGGACCAGGACCGGACGGCTGGTCCTGTTCCCCGGTGATGAAGGCGGCGCGGAGTTCGACAGCATCAACGACGACGTGGTCCGCCGTTGCACGGAACTGTTCGTCGGCCTCGAACAGGAGTTCAAGGTCTGTTTCGTGGACCTGAGCGCGGGCCGCTCGCTGGCGATGGAGCTGGCGCTGCGCGCGACGGCGGCACCGCAGCTGGCCTCGAAGACGGTGCGGTGGCTGGTCTTCCACCGCTGGACGCGCCAGCACATCCTGGCGGCCAGCGGACTGGTCCACGGTCCGCACGGGTTACTGGAGACCGGCAGCCAGTGCAAGCACGACCCGCAGAAGCTGCTCGCGAACATTCGCTACGTGCGCACCGCGGTGCCACAAGTGAACGAGATGACCGGCGGCCCAGGCGCGGCGCAGGTCAAGTGGTTGCAGGAACAGAACGGGGCCTTGGTCACGTTGGCGGGCAAGAACCGGCTCGGCGCGACATCCCTGCTCGGCAAGACTCCGGTGGAGCCGGTGCTGCAATGGCGTGAGCAGATCATCTTGGACGCCGACGTGGCCAACAGCATCGCCAACGAGGAGACCTCCGCCGCCTTCAACCAGCTTGCCGGTCGGCTCCTGCACGCCGCCACCTGGGAATAGATCCGAACTCGCCTACGCTTTCGCGAAAGCACGATCCCGGAAGGGTTGTCGATCAGCAGTGGATCACGTAGCAGGCTATAGCGAGGCGACCGAGCGTCCGCGGGTCGCTCAGGTCCCGTTGTCCCACCTGTCCATCGAGGTGGGTCACTTCTACATGAACGATCTCAGCAACGGTGCGGATCGTATCCGTGCGCAGTTCCGTAAGATCGCACCGCTGATCCCGGCGTTCACCGCGGCGGCGCAGGCCGAGTTCGGGCCGCGTGCGCGGGTGAGCACCTGCTTCCTGATCGACGACTACTTCCGGCACGACACCGATCCGGGCGAGATCCTCGGCAAGCTGCTCGGTGCCGCAGCCGAGTGCGGTATGACCATCGACTATCTGGCACGCGAGGCGGGATGCTTCGAGGCGCCATCCGGCTCGTCCGGTGACCGCCGCATCCCGTTGGCGGAGATGGTGGCCGCGCGCATCGTGGCCGAGCCGCAAGAGGGCTCGAACGGACGGCGCCCGCCCACCGCGGAGTCCGGCTGGCTGTGCAACGGGCGCAGGGCATCCGACGACGAGCCCGGTCAGGCCATGCACCGCCTGCCGTACGAGCCGCCGGAGGAGTTCGGCAGGCGCGAGCATTCGATCTTCCTCGACGTGCAGATGTGGAGCAAGCAGACCAAGAAAGTGAACGGCCGGGCCGAGGTGCACACGAAATGGTCGTGCCCCTTCCTCGCGTCGATCTGGCAGCTGCTGCGGCTCGGGATGCTGCGCTACGACGGCGAACCCATCGTCGACCCGCAGTTGTGGCGGCCCGAGGACGGCTGGCCGCCGCAGTGGTGGGAGATGCCCGCCGTCGTGAAACTCAACCCGCAGGCCAAACCGTTCGCCGCCTATCGGTCGCTGTCGCTGCTCCCGCAGCGGTATCTGGGTATCGAACACGCGGTGCGGGTAATCCTGGATCACATCGATCTCGAGGAGGAAGTGGTCGAGCAGATCATCGCGCGGGGCGGCGACGAGGGCGTCCCGGTTACCGTGCCGCGCAAGGTGACCGAGCGGATGAGCCACTATTTGCTGGATGGGTCCTGATATGAGCGGAGCGTCGCACTCCTGCTCCGGCCGCGACCAGCCCTCGCACGGCGAGCGGCTGCGCCGGTTGGCGGGCGTGGCCCGTGCGAGGCGCGGCCCGCGGTCGGTTCGGAGGCCAACGCTGGCCGGGAGGTCCCAGCGGGCGGTGCCCGAAACCCTCTCGGCACCAGCGCCTTCCACTGGCATGCCGCTGATTCTGCTCGGTGAGGTCCGCACCTGCCTGGTGCCGGATTCGACGGCGCTCGGACGCGACTTGCTGGAGGAACTGCTCGCGCTGATACCCGGACGCCGGGTGCTGTGGCGTGAGCGTCCGACGACGCTGGCCACGTCGCCGACCACCGCGGTCGGGGTCGATTGCCAGCTGGCCGTCAAGCCGCGTGGCAGTGTGCGCGCGATCGGGACGGTGGCGACCAACGCGGTGGTCGTCGGCGGACGGGTGCTGCAGAGTTCGGCGCACACCACGGTCGTCCCCGCCGAGGTGCGGCAGCGGCAGACGTGGTCGCACTACCTCACTCGGGTCGGGGTGACGGAGGTGGTCTCAAAGGTCACCGAGGCGACCAGCGGTGAGTTGGCCGACGGCTTCCTCGCCGCCGGTGAGCAGCCCGACGGCGTCCTGGATCTGGCCTCGATCAGTCAGCGGCTGCTCGCCAAGATTCGGATGGACATGCGCCTGGATCAGCACGCGCCGATGCAGACACGCACGGCGCGGCTGCGCTGGGCCGCGCGGATCGCCGAGGTGCCCCGCCCGATGCTGACATTCCAGTTGCAGGACGAGCTGGTGCGCACGGTACTGGTGACCGTGCGTGACGAGTCGGAACTCGAGGTGGCGCATCGCTTCTGCGAGGACCTCGCGCTGCACGACTGGCTGCTCACTGTCGCGGACACGGTGGTCGAGGAGGCCGACCTCTACCCGCCGGCCAGCGCGGAGTCGGCCGCGATCATCGCGCCGCTGCTCACCAACCTGGCGCACCTGTGGATGCCCGGTGCCCATGCGCCGGGGGCGCTACGTGGCCTCTGGGAGCAACTGGATCGCGACCCCGGCTTCACCCGGGAATGGTCGGCGCGGGTGGGCCAGCTGCGCGACCGGATGTCGGTGGCGACGCTGGCGGCCATGCGCGCCTCCACGATCAACGCCCCGGATTGAACTCGGGTCACAGCCGGAACCACTTGCGGACCAGCAGCGCGAAGAACACCGAGGTGGACACGATCCCGGCGTACGTCTCGATCATCAGCACGGCGCGTCCGATCCGGCCGACCTCTTGCAGGTCGCCGAGGCCCACCGGGTTGAGGAAATTGATCAGGCACATATGCAGCGATGTGGTGATCGGAAGGGATGTGCTCAGCCGCAGCGCGACGGTGAACACGAGTAGTTGCACGGCGATCCAGCCGAGCAGCCGGAACGGTCGATAGCCATAGCCGCACAACAGATCCGAGGCCCAGCCGACGCTGCGGCGCCAGGCTGGATAGGTCGCCGACCTGCGCGCTCTGGCCAGCGCGAGGCCGCACCGGTCCTGCGCGTCGACGTCCTCGTTGAGCGCGTGCAAACCCGAGGCGCGCAGAAACGCCATGGCCGCGTGCCCGGGGAGAAAGGTCTTGGTCCGCTTGCCGGGCACCGCGGCGGCGAGGAGGCGGTCGCCGAGCTCCTCGTAGATCTCGGCCAGCCGGATGTTCTGGGTCCGGCTCAGGCTCAGCGGCCCGCGTAGCTCGACCTCCGCGGCCAGCAGCGCCATCAGCAGTTCGACGTGCGCACGCTGGAGCACCTCGTCCATCGCGGTGTTGTCGTCGGCGGCGGCGTAGATGTCGGAGAAGAGCAGGCTGTCCCCACGATGCTTGACCTTCGTGTGATCGAAAGCGGTGACCACCTTTTCGACGTGATTGTTGAACGAATCCAGCAGCGGCTTCTCGTCCGGCTGTCTGGTCCCGGCGCTCAACTCGTCCAGGTAGTCCGCGACTTCCTGGGCGTAGCCGGTGGCGTGCTGATCGATCCAGATTTCGGGTGTATTCCCGAACTGCACGTGGGTGACCGGGTTGTCGTATTCGGTCATGGGCATTCCTCCCCCGGAGCCTGCGCGTCGTAGCGACGTGATATCCACCATAGCAACGGAATTCACTGGCGAGCGGTGCTCGGAGGGGGTGACGGTGCCCGGCACGAATGGCGACGGCACATCGGAGCACATCGGGATCGTGGACGGCAATTCGATAGCCACTATCGGCGGCAACTTCGGCGCGGCGGTACAGCAGAACCTCTACCGCATGGGAGACCCGAAACTGTTCGGTGTCGCAAAGGGGCCGCCCACGGGAGACCGGGCGAACCGTCTCGCGGTCTAATCCGGGCTATGACCGCGCTTGCGCCAGATGCTCGAGGCAGGATGGGCGATCTCCGATGCGCCCGCGCGGTGCCGGATTCGGCGAACCAGGACGTCGCGGGGCTCTCCCGTGCCGAAGTAGCGCTCCTCGTGTCCGGCCCAGACGAATCCGGCCGTCTTGTACAGGTTCGAGGCCGGTTGATCGTTCGGCCGGACGGTGAGGAATACGTCGTCGACTAGAGCTGCCCGGCAGCGGGCCAGCGCGCCGTCCAGCAGCGCCCGTCCGTAGCCGCGGCCACGGCCCTGCGGCGCGACCGCGAGCCCGATCACCCAGGCGCACTGCGGTGAGCCGAGCGCCACCATCGCGTATCCGCCGATCGTGCCGTCGAGATCAGCTACGACCCAATGGCTTCCGTGCAGATCGAAGAGTTGGCGCAGCGCAAAGTACGGATAGGCCAGCTCGCCGAACTCGGTCTGCTCCAGCGCGGCGATATCCGCGAGGTCGCTCAGCATGGCGGTCCGGAATACCGGCGCCCCAGCGCCTTTCGCGATATTCACCCGCGCCCCCTGTCCTCCGCCGTGAGTCCAGCTTCCAGAGTAGAGCGCTGGCCATGCTTCCCGGGAGGAGACAGCCGAAAACCGTACCCGGCGACAGGAATTCATTTGATCTGGCATGTGAGCGGGCGCCCTGATGTGCCAGGTGAAACAGCCTCGGGGGCAACGACGGTGATCGCGTCGCTATCCGCGGTGGGCGGGCGGCCGGTAATCCGTCGACTCGACGCTCGGTCCGGATCAGCTACATCTGAAAACGGACGAAACCGGATCGGGGATTTGTTGCCAAAATGTCGCTGGGAGAGGGTTACTGGAAAGCGCTGAAGTGTCGCAGGCTACGTCGCCACCGAAGCTTGCAAGCCTGTTCATCTCGCGTCACCGTCGGAGGGCAGTCCTATGCCTACTATTGCTTCGCTCGCACCGACTTCGGGGCCGCAGCCCGGTGGCAATAGCGTGGTGATAACCGGCTCAGGGTTCAGTGGTGTTGGTCCTTTGACGGTGCGTTTCGGCTCGGTCGCGACCACGTTCACCATAGACTCCGATACTCGAATCACGGCCACTGCTCCCGCCGGAACCGGCACGGTGCCGGTTACCGTCACCGCGCTGCTGGGTGGCACGAGCAACGCATTGCCCTACACCTATGTCGCGGTTCCTTTTCTGACCTCGATCAGTCCTGCCCAAGGGCCTGCCGAGACCACGGTTACTGTCAATGGTTCAGGTCTGTCCGGCGCGACCGGGGTGAATTTCGGTAGCACTCCGGCGACGTCGTTCACCGTCGTGTCGGAGACCGAGATCACCGCGGTGGTTCCGCTGGGGACCGGCATAGTTCCGGTGACCGTCACCTCTCCGGTCGGGACGAGCAACGCACTGCCGTACATCTATGTCGTATTTCCCACGCTCACTTCGCTATCACCGACCTCAGGGCCACCGTCCGGGGGCAATCATGTGGTGATCACCGGCACCGGCTTCACTGGTCCCACCACGGTGCGGTTCGGTTCGACCGCGACGACCTTCACCATCGATTCCCCGACGCGGATCACCGCGATCGCTCCGCCCGGGACGGGTACGGTGCAGGTCACCGTCACCACGTCAGCCAGTACCAGTAACGCGCTGGACTACACCTACATCACCACGCCGACACTGATCTCGGTCAGCCCGAACTCCGGCGCGGCGGCAGGCGGCAACACCGTCATCCTCACCGGCACCGGATTCACCGGAGCTACCGCGGTGAATTTCGGTGCGACGGCAGCACTTTCCTTCAGCATCGATTCCGATACCCAGATCACCGCCACAGTGCCGGGCGGCACCGGCACAGCCGACGTCACCGTCACGACCATCGTCGGCACCAGTAATCCCGTCTCCTACACCTACATCCCAGCACCGACACTCACCTCGGTGGTCCCGAGTTCCGGCCCTTCGACGGGCGGCAACCCCGTCATCCTGACCGGCGCCGACCTGACCGGCACGACCACCGTCCTTTTCGGCGCCACCCCGGCGGTCGAGTTCGTGGTGGTGTCGGACACGCAGATCAGCGCCGTGGCGCCTGCGGGCACCGGGGTCGTCGATGTCACCGTTGCCACCGCGGGCGGCTCGAGCGGCCCGGTGACCTACACCTACGTCCCGGCGCCCACGCTCGCCTCGATCCTCCCCGACTCGGGGCCCGAGTCCGGCGGCAACACCGTCACCCTGACCGGCACCAACCTCACCGGTACCACCGCCGTGTATTTCAATGGGACACCGGCGATCTCGTTCACCGTCGTCTCCGACACCCAGATCACCGCCGTGGTGGCCGCAGGGACCGCGGGAGCCGTCGTCGTCACGGACACCACCGCGGGTGGCACCAGCAACGGGGTCCTCTACACCTATGTCGCCGCACCGACACTCGCGTCGGTGGTCCCCGATTCCGGGCCGGTCACCGGCGGTGACACGGTCGTGCTCAGGGGCACCGGATTCACCGGCGTCACCGCTGTCCGCTTCGGCGCCACCCCTGCGACTTCCTTCACGGTGGTCTCCGGCACCGAGATCAGCGCCATCGCCCCCGCAGGCACCGGCACAGTGAACGTCGCCGTCACCGCGACAGGCGGCACCAGCAACCCGGCGACCTACAGCTACGTTTCCGCACCGGTACTCGGCTCAGTGGTGCCGGCCTCCGGTCCGGAAACCGGCGGCAACACGGTCATCCTCACCGGCACCAACCTCACCGGAGCCACTGCCGTCCATTTCGACGCGAATACCGCGATCGCTTTCACCGTCGTCTCCGGCACCCAGATCGCCGCCGAGGTGCCCGCGGGAACGGGCATCGTCGATGTCACCGTCACCACTGCGGGCGGCGTCAGTAACCCCGTGACCTACACCCATGCCCCGGTACCCGGCCTCACCTCGATCGTCCCCGACTCCGGCCCCGAGACCGGCGGTAATACCGTCACCGTCACCGGCACCAATCTTGCCGGTGCTATCGGCGTGCATTTCAATGGGACACCGGCGATCTCATTCACCGCTGTCTCCGACACCCAGATCACCGCCGTTGTCCCCACAGGTACCGGCTTTGTCGACGTCACCGTCACCACCGCCGGCGGTACCAGCAACCCGGTGAACTACACCTACATCCCGGCACCGGTTCTCGTGTCGGTCGTCCCCGGCTCCGGGCCCGAGGCGGGTGGCAACACTGTCATCCTGACCGGTGCAAACCTCACCGGCGCCACCTCCGTGCACTTCGATGGGACACCGGCCACATCCTTTACGGTGGTGTCGGATGCCGAGATCGCCGCGGTCGTGCCTGCCGGGAGCGGCACGGACGCGGTCACCGTTACCACTCCGGGTGGCGTCGGCAATGGTGTTGCCTACGTGTATGTTCCGGTGCCCGCACTCGCCTCGGTGGTTCCCGGCTCCGGACCGGAGACGGGCGGCAACACGGTGATCCTCACCGGCACGAACCTGGCCGGTGCGACGGCTCTCGAATTCGCTGGAACACCAGCGGTGTCGTTCGTCGTGGTCTCCGATTCGCAGATCAGTGCGGTGGTGCCTGCGGGGACCGGGTCGGCGAATGTCACTGTGACCACGGCGGGTGGTGTCAGTGATGGGGTCTACACCTATGTTCCGGCGCCGACTCTCGCTGCGGTGGTGCCGGATTCGGGTCCGGAGACCGGGGGTAACACGGTCACCCTGAGTGGTACGGGATTCACTGGTGCGACTGTCGTGAATTTCGGTCTCACTCCGGCGGTGTCGTTCACGGTGGTGTCGGATACCGAGATATCCGCGGTCGCTCCTGCGCGGACGGGTACAGCGGCGGTGACCGTGACGGCTGTCGGCGGTACGAGTAACGCTGTCCTGTACACGCTTGTTCCCGCTCCGTCCCTGGCCGCACTGATCCCGGATTCGGGTCCGGAGACCGGTGGCAACACTGTCAGCCTTGTTGGCAGCAACTTCACCGGTACCACGGCGGTGGACTTCGATGGGACAGCGGCGATTTCCTTCACGGTGGTCTCCGATGCCGAGATCACCGCGGTCGTGCCTGCCGGGACCGGCATGGTCGCGGTCACTGTGACGACGGCGGGTGGTGCCGGCAATGGTGTGGCCTACGTCTATGTTCCGGCGCCGACACTGACCACGGTGGTTCCGGATTCCGGTCCGGAGACCGGAGGTAACACGGTCACCCTGAGTGGTACGGGATTCACTGGTGCGACTGCGGTGGATTTCGGTGCGAATACGGCGGTGTCATTCGTCGTGGTCTCCGATTCGCAGATCAGTGCGGTGGTGCCTGCGGGCACCGGTACGGCGAATGTCACTGTGACCACGGCGGGTGGTGTCAGTGATCCGGTGGCCTACACCTATGTTCCGGCGCCCACACTGGCCTCGATCGTTCCTGACTCGGGCCCCGAGACCGGTGGCAATACTGTTGTCTTGACCGGTACCGGATTCACCGGTGCGACTGTGGTGAATTTCGGCCCCATCCCGGCGAGTTCGTTCACGGTGGTGTCGGACACCGAGATATCGGCGGTCGCTCCCGCGCGGACCGGCACGGCGGCGGTGACCGTCACCGCTATCGGTGGCACCAGCAATGCTGTCTTCTACACGTTCGTCCCGGCGCCGACGCTGGCCGCGATCGTCCCCGACTCCGGGCCGGAGACCGGCGGCACCACCGTCACCCTGAACGGCACCAACTTCACCGGTGCCACGGCAGTGCATTTCGGCGCGACACCGGCCATATCCTTCACGGTGGTCTCCGACACCGAGATCACCGCGGTCGCCCCCGCGGGCACCGGCGCAGCTACGGTCACGGTCACTACTCCGGGTGGCTCCACCGAGGTCACGGCGGTCGCTCCTGCGGGCGCACGCACAGCCGCGGTCGCTGCCACCCTCCCGGGGCGAGCCAGCAGCGCTGTTTCGTACGTCTACGTCCCGGCGCCCGCACTCGCCTCGGTGGTTCCCGGCTCCGGACCGGAGACCGGAGGTAACACGGTCACCCTCACCGGCGCGAACCTCACCGGTGTGACGGCTCTCGATTTCGATGGGACACCGGCGGTGTCGTTCACCGTCGTGTCGGACACCGAGATCACCGCAGTCGCTCCCGCCGGAACAGGGGCGGTGAATATCACTGTCACGACTGCCGGCGGTATCAGCAACTCGGTGGTCTACGCTTATGTTCCGGCGCCGACTCTCGCTGCGGTGGTTCCGGATTCGGGTCCGGAGGCCGGTGGCAATGCTGTTGTTTTGACCGGTACGGGATTCACCAGTGCGACTGTTGTGAATTTCGGTCTCACTCCGGCGAGCTCGTTCACGGTGTTGTCGGATACCGAGATATCGGCGGTCGCTCCCGCGCGTACCGGCACAGCGGCGGTGACCGTGACCGCTATCGGCGGTACCAGTAACGCCGTCCTGTACACGTTCGTCCCGGCACCGAGCCTCGTTGCGGTGACTCCGGATTCGGGACCGCAGGCTGGCGGCACCACCGTCACCCTGACCGGCACCAATCTCACCGATGCGACGGCGGTGCACTTCGGCGTCATACCGGCTACGTCCTTCACGGTGGTCTCCGACACCGAGATAACCGCGGTCGCCCCCGCCGGGACCGGCACGGTCGCGGTCACTGTCACGACCCCGGGTGGTGTCGGCAACGGTGTTGCCTACGTCTATGTCGCGGCACCCACACTCGCCACGGTGGCTCCCGCCTCGGGGCCGGAGAACGGCGGCAATACGGTCACCCTGAGTGGCACGGACTTCGGCTCCGCGACCGCGGTGGATTTCGGTGCGAGCGCGGCGGTGTCGTTCGCCGTGGTGTCGGACACCGAGATCAGTGCGGTCGTGCCTGCGGGGACGGGCTCGGTGAATACCACCGTGACCACGGCCGGTGGTGTCAGTGATCCGGTGCTCTACGCCTATGTTCCGGCGCCGACTCTCGCTGCGGTGGTTCCGGATTCTGGTCCGGAGACCGGGGGTAACACGGTCATCCTGAGTGGTACGGGATTCACCGGTGCGACTGTTGTGAATTTCGGTCTCACTCCGGCGGTGTCGTTCACGGTGGTGTCGGATACCGAGATTGCTGCGGTCGCTCCCGCGCGGACGGGTACAGCGGCGGTGACGGTGACCGCTATCGGCGGTACTAGTAATGCTGTCCTGTACACGTTCGTCCCGGCGCCGACCCTGGCCGCGATCGTTCCCGACTCAGGGCCGGAGACGGGTGGCACCACCGTCACCCTGACCGGCACCAACCTCACCGGTGCGACGGCGGTGCACTTCGGCGTCATACCGGCTACGTCCTTCACGGTGGTGTCGGATACCGAGCTCAGCGCGGTCACTCCCGCCGGGACCGGCACGGTCGCGGTCACTGTCACGACCCCGGGTGGTGTCGGCAATGGTGTTGCCTACGTCTACGTCCCGGCACCCACACTCACCATGGTGGCCCCGGACTCCGGTCCGGAAACAGGTGGCAACACCGTCACTATCACCGGAGCCAACCTTGCAGGTGCGACCGAGGTCACCTTCGGCGCCACCGCAGCGACATCCTTCACCGTTGTTTCGGATACCGAGATCAGTGCTGTCGCCCCCGCGGGTACCGGCACGGTCGCGGTCAGCGTGACGACCACCGGCGGCAGCAGCAACGGCATCTCCTACAGCTACGTCCTCGTCCCCGCCCTCGATTCGGTCGTCCCGAATTCGGGTCCGTTCACGGGAGGCAACACCGTCTCCCTCATCGGCACCAACCTCACCGGTGTCACTTCGGTTCTTTTCGGTGCGGTCGCGGCAGGCTCATTCACCGTCCTGTCCGATACTCAGATCAGCGTCGCAGTCCCCGCAGGCGCCGGAACAGTGCTGGTCACCGTCGTCTCGCCGACCGGCACCAGTAACGGAGTCCTCTACATTTACGGCGGATCCCCCGCCCTCCTGGCAGTGATCCCCGACCTGGGCCCCGAAGCCGGCGGCAACACGGTCGTACTTCAAGGCGACAACTTCACCGGGGCCCTCGCGGTGGATTTCGGCGTCACCGCGGCGACGTCCTTTACCGTCGACTCCGATGCCCAGATCACGGCCGTCGTCCCCGCCGGGACCGGAACGGTGCCGGTGACGGTGACGAATCAGTTCGGCATCGGCAACAGTGTCACGTACCACTACCTCGGAGTTCCTACCCTCACCTCGGTCGACCCGGACCAGGGCCCAACATCCGGTGGCAACACGATCACGCTGACGGGCACCGCATTCACCGGGGCCAGTGGGGTCGAATTCGGTGGGACAGCGGCGATTTCCTTCACGGTGGTCTCCGACACCGAGATCACCGCGGTCGCCCCGGCAGGCACTGGCACAGCCCAGGTCACCGTCACCACCCCGGGTGGCACCAGCAACGCCGCGACCTATGTCTACGTCGCGGCACCCACACTCGCCACGGTGGCTCCCGCCTCGGGGCCGGAGAACGGCGGCAATACGGTCACCCTGAGTGGCACGGACTTCGGCTCCGCGACCGCGGTGGATTTCGGTGCGAGCGCGGCGGTGTCGTTCGCCGTGGTGTCGGACACCGAGATCAGTGCGGTCGTGCCTGCGGGGACGGGCTCGGTGAATGTCACGGTCACGACTGCGGGTGGTGTCAGCAATGGTGTCCTCTACGCCTATGTCCCAGCACCTACACTCGCCTCGATCGTGCCTGACTCGGGTCCCGAGACCGGTGGCAATACTGTTGTCTTGACCGGTACCGGATTCACTGGTGCGACTGTTGTGAATTTCGGTCTCACTCCGGCGGTGTCGTTCACGGTGGTGTCGGATACCGAGATATCCGCGGTCGCTCCCGCGCGGACCGCTGCGGCGGCGGTGACCGTGGCGACTATCGGCGGCACCAGTAATGCTGTCCTGTACACGTTTGTCCCGGCATCGAGCCTCGTTGCGGTGGCTCCGGATTCGGGACCGCAGGTTGGCGGCAACACCGTCATCCTGACGGGTACGGGATTCACCGGTGCGACAGCCGTGCGTTTCGGCGTCATACCGGCTACGTCCTTCACGGTGGTGTCGGATACCGAGCTCAGTGCGGTCGCCCCTGCTGGGAGTGGCACGGCCGCGGTCACTGTCACGACCCCGGGTGGCGCCAGTAATGGTGTCTTCTACGTCTACGTCCCGGCACCCACACTCACCACGGTGGTTCCGGATTCCGGGCCGGAGACCGGAGGTAACGCGGTAACCCTGAGTGGTACGGGGTTCACTGGCGCGACCGCGGTGGATTTCGGTGCGAGCGCGGCGGTGTCGTTCGCCGTGGTGTCGGACGCTGAGATCAGTGCGGTCGTGCCTGCGGGGACGGGTTTGGAGAATGTCACTGTCACGACCGCGGGTGGTGTCAGCAACGCGGTGGTCTACACCTATGTTCCGGCGCCGACTCTCGCTGCGGTGGTTCCGGATTCGGGTCCGGAGGCCAGTGGCAATGCTGTTGTTTTGACCGGTACGGGATTCACTGGTGCGACTGTCGTGAATTTCGGTCTCACTCCGGCGGTGTCGTTCACGGTGGTGTCGGATACCGAGATATCCGCGGTCGCTCCCGCGCGGACGGGCGCGGCAGCGGTGACCGTGACGGCTATCGGCGGTACGAGTAACGCTGTCGTCTACACGTTCGTTCCGGCACCGACTCTCGCCGCGGTGATCCCGGATTCGGGTCCGGAGACCGGTGGCAACACGGTCACTCTTGCCGGTGTCGATCTCGCCGGGGCGAGCGCGGTTGATTTCGATGGGACAGCGGCGATTTCCTTCACGGTGGTCTCCGATACCGAGATCACCGCGGTCGTGCCTGCCGGGGCCGGCACGGTCGCGGTGACCGTGACGACCCCGGGTGGTGCCAGCAATGGTGTCTCCTACGTCTACGTCCCGGCACCGGCCCTCACATCGGTGGTTCCCGATTCCGGTCCGGAGACGGGTGGCAATACCGTTACTATCACCGGCACTGGCCTTTCGGATACGACTGCCCTCCACTTCGATGGGACACCGGCGGTGTCGTTCGCTGTGGTGTCGGACAGCGAGATCAGTGCGGTCGTGCCTGCGGGGACGGGCTCGGTGAATGTCACAGTCACCACGGCCGGAGGCACCAGCAACTCGGTGGCCTACACCTATGTTCCGGCGCCCACACTGGCCTCGATCGTTCCTGACTCGGGTCCCGAGACCGGTGGCAATACTGTTGTTTTGACCGGTACGGGATTCACCGGTTCGACTGTCGTGAATTTTGGTCCCATCCCGGCGAGCTCGTTCACGGTGGTGTCGGATACCGAGATATCCGCCGTCGCTCCCGCGCGGACGGGCACAGCGGCGGTGACCGTGACGGCTATCGGCGGTACTAGTAACGCTGTCCTGTACACCTTCGTCCCGGCGCCGACTCTCGCCTCCATCAACCCGGACTCTGGTCCGGAGGCCGGTGGCACCCCAGTGACCCTGACCGGCACCAACTTCACCGGTGCGACGGCGGTGCACTTCGGCGTCATACCGGCTACGTCCTTCACGGTGGTGTCGGATACCGAGCTCGGTGCGGTCGCCCCTGCTGGGAGCGGCACGGTCGCGGTCACAGTGACGACCCAGGGTGGTGCCAGTAATGGTGTTGCCTACGTCTACGTCCCGGCGCCGGCACTTGCCTCGGTGGTGCCCGATTCGGGCCCGGAGGCGGGCGGTAATACGGTCACCCTGACCGGTGCCGACCTCACCAGCGCGACTGCGGTGGATTTCGACGGGACACCCGCGGTCTCGTTCGCCGTGGTCTCCGATTCGCAGATCACTGCGGTGGCTCCTGCCGGAACGGGCTCGGCGAATGTCACCGTCACCACCACCGGGGGCACGAGCATCGGCGCCTCCTACACCTATGTTCCGGCGCCGACTCTCGCTGCAGTGATCCCGGATTCGGGTCCGGAGACCGGTGGCAATGCTGTTGTCTTGACCGGTACAGGATTCACTGGTGCGACTGTTGTGAGTTTCGGTCTCACTACGGCGGTGTCGTTTACCGTGGTGTCGGATACCGAGATATCGGCGGTCGCTCCCGCGCGGACGGGCGCGGCGGCGGTGACCGTGACGGCTATCGGCGGTACTAGTAACGCTGTCCTGTACACGTTCGTCCGGGCACCGAGCCTCGTTGCGGTGGCTCCGGATTCGGGACCGCAGGCTGGCGGCACCACCGTCACCCTGACCGGCACCAACCTCACCGGTGCGACAGCCGTGCGATTCGGTGGGACAGCGGCGATTTCCTTCACGGTGGTCTCCGACACCGAGATCACCGCGGTCGCCCCCGCCGGGACCGGCACGGTCGCGGTCACTGTCACGACCCCGGGTGGTGTCGGCAATGGTGTCGCCTACGCCTACGTCCCAGCACCGACTCTCGCGTCGGTGGCGCCAACTTCCGGTCCCGAGACGGGCGGCAACACGGTGACCCTGACCGGCACCAACCTCACCAACTCGACCGCGGTGCATTTCGGTGCGGTGTCCTCGGCGTTCACGGTTGTCTCCGACAGCGAGATCAGCGTCACCGCCCCTCCGGGAGCCGGGGCCGTCGGCGTCACCGTCACCACCGCGGGTGGCACGAGCGCCCCGGTCGTCTATGCCTACGTCCCGGCACCGACACTCGCGTCGGTGGTCCCGGATTCAGGTCCGACCACAGGTGGCAACACCGTCATCCTCACGGGCACCGGATTCACCAGTGCGACCTCGGTGAACGTCGGTGCGAACACAGCGGTTTCCTTCGCCGTCGTCTCGGATTCCCAGATCAGTGCCGTGATTCCCGCCGAGGTCGCCGGGACGGTCACCGTCAAAGTCACCGCAACGGGCGGCACCAGCAACGGCGTCCTCTACACCTACATCCCGGCGCCGACACTGACCGCGGTGGTCCCGAACTCGGGACCCGTAACCGGCGGCACCAGCGTCGTGCTCGACGGCACGGGATTCACGGGTGCGAGCTCCGTCCGCTTCGGCGCGACTCCGGCGATCTCCTATACCGTCGTTTCCGACACCCAGATCAGTGCCGTGGTGCCCGCGGGAACGGCGGGGGCGGTCGCGGTCACGGTTACCACCGTGGGCGGCGTCAGCAACGGTGTGGTCTACACCTACGTTGCCGCACCCACTCTCACGTCGGTTGTTCCGGGTTCGGGTCCGGTTGCGGGTGGCAACACCGTCACCCTCAGTGGCGCCAAGCTCACCGGAACCACCGTCGTGCGCTTCGGTGCGAATACTGCTGTTTCTTTCACTGTGGTTTCGGATTCCCAGATCAATGCGGTGGTGCCCGCGGGGACGGCGGGGCCGGTCGCGGTCACGGCTACTACTGCGGGTGGCACCAGCAATGGTGTGGTCTACACCTACGTTGCCGCACCCACTCTCACGTCGGTGTCCCCGAGCTCCGGTCCGGCCGCGGGAGGCAACACCGTCACCCTCAGTGGCGCCAAGCTCACCGGAACCACGGCCGTGCGCTTCGGTGCGAATACTGCTGTTTCTTTCACTGTGGTTTCGGATTCCCAGATCAGTGCGGTGGTCCCGGCCGGGACGGCGGGGCCGGTCGCGGTCACGGTTACCACCGTGGGCGGCGCCAGCAATGGTGTGGTCTACACCTACGTTGCCGCGCCGACTCTCGCGTCGGTGGCCCCGAGCTCGGGTCCCCTTGCGGGCGGGAACACCGTCACTCTCATCGGCACGGGCTTCACGGGTGCCAGTGCCGTGAGCTTCGGTGCGACTCCGGCGACTTCCTTTACGGTGATCTCCGGAACCCAGATCTCCGCTGTCGTCCCGGCCCGGGCGGCCGGATCGGCCGCGGTCACCGTCACCACGGTGGGCGGCACCAGCAACGGTGTCCTCTATACGTACGTCCCCGTGCCCACACTCACCTCGGTCGTCTCGAATTCGGGTCCGGCTGCGGGAGGCAACACCGTCACGCTTACCGGCACGGGCTTCACGGGTGCCAGTGCCGTGAACTTCGGCACCACTCCGGCGACCTCCTTCACGGTGATCTCCGGAACCCAGATCTCCGCTGTCGTCCCGGCCCGGGCCGCCGGATCGGCCGCGGTCACCGTCACCACGGTGGGCGGCACCAGCAACGGCGTCCTCTACACCCATCTTGCCCCGCCGACGCTCACCCAGCTCAGCCCGAACAATGGGTCCGTCTCCGGCGGCAACACGATCACCCTCACCGGCACGAACTTCACCGGCGCGACTGCTGTGCGCTTCGGTACGAAGGCGGCGACATCGTTCACCATCACCTCCAGCACCCGGATCAGGGCCACAGTGCCTTCCGGGACGGGCGTCGTCGCCGTCACGGTCACCGGCCCGGGCGGCACCAGCAACGGCCTCTCGTACACCTACCACACTTGACCCGGCGACCTCGGCATGGCTGCCGGTCGGTCGTATTCCGCACGGCGGCATTGTATTTCGCCGAACAGATATCGGTTCATGGTCGGCAGCGGTTCAGGGCATCCGGAGCCGGGCTATGGCGGCGTGGTTGGCGTCGGGGTCGAGTGTTATCGCCGCCGCCCAGGCGTGTGCGGCGACAACACGTCGATCGAACAACTCGATCCAGGATTCGGTGTTTGTGCGTGTGTCGCCGACCCAGGTGGGAGTCGGGCCGAGTTCGGGCAGGTGGGCGTAGGTGAGAGACGTATAGGTGAATCCGCGGGCGTCGAAAATCGTTGCGGCACAGACCTCGTCGGCGGCCGGTCGTTCGTGCAGTCTGCCGGTCATCGCTGCCTGGATTGCGTCCTGGGGAACGCCGCCGGGACCGGTGAACATCTCGCCGATCGTCCGGTAGGCGAGTCCGAATCCCCAGAGGCGGCCGGGAAATCTCCGGATCAGCCATTCGGCCGCATCCAAGATGGGAGAGCGTTCGGCGTCCGGGTCGACGACGATCGCGGTGTGGGCAGCTTCTTGGGTGGTGGGGTGGTCGGCGCAGGCGAACCCCCAGAAATGAATGGTGTCGGCATCCGGGGCGGCAGTGTCGGCGCTCCGTTCCGCCATCATGGTGGCGAGTATCGCGTCGACCGTGGCGCTCGGCGGGTATCGGATGGTGGATGCCGTTGGTGGCTTCCGGTGCGCTTTCGGCGTGTGCCGCAGCCTCTTTCGTCGTTTGGGCATTTCGCCTCCTCGATCAATCCGGGTGGGGTCAGGACAATTCGCCCGGCGTGTGCGACGGGCGGCGCGGAACGGGAAGTTTGTGGTTGAGGGCTACGCCTCGCTGTGCTGCGCGCGCATTCATCCCGTTGCGTACGGCGGCTGGGGCGGGATGGGTAGGTCGGTGGTGCGTGCGCCGTTGGCGGGCAGCACCACGTGCCAGTAGTGCTTGCGGACGGCGTCCCACAGCCGGAAGTGGCGCGGGAACCATTCCCGTACTTGTGCCAGATCCGGTAGTGCGCGCTCGTCGAACGCGATCAGCCCGCACTGCCCCAGCGGAATCGGGACCGTCCCGCCGTCGTTGCGCAGCCGGTAGGCCGGTGTGGCGTCGCGCTCGTCGCGCAGGAACAGGATCTCGATGCGATGGCCCACCAACCGCCATCCGGCGTGGGCATCGCCGACAGTGGTTCGATGCAATCGCCTGTCACCCCTGCAACGGTTCCGGTGAGGTCGTCGGCTCCGACAACCCGTCCAGCACCTCCCGCAGCGTTCCCGCCGCCGGTCTCGGGTCGGCAACATCGGACGCGTCGCGGGGCGGAAGCGGTATGCTCCGTGCGGCGACGCGTGCCCACGTGACCGGCGGGCACACCGTTTCCAGGTCGAAGTCCTCACACACCAGCGCGGGCCGGTCATCGACATGCGCCAGGTCGAAGACCACGATCGCCGCCACATCCAACCCGGCCGCGATACCCAGCGCGAAGCCGACCGGATCGGCACTATCGCGCGGGGGCCGGACGGTGTACACGTACTCATAGCCCATCAGGCGGGCATGCCGAGCCACGGCGACCGCGTGCCGGGGCGCATCCAACCCCGACACCTCACCCCGCACGAACCCCACCACCTTCGGCCGGGCCCGGTTGCCAGACGTAGTCCGTTCTGCCACTCGGGAATTCGTCATGCTGTCGAGTTTTCTTCCGTGTTGCTCGGGCATGCGCATATGCTGCGGGGCGTACTCACGAAGCGAGGCTCGAAACAGCCGGTGCGCGGCAATCGGCGTGTATGCCCTGGGAGCTTCCTGAGTTCGGCGCACGATGACTCTCGCCGTGGGAAATCACCGGCCACACCATGGGAAGCAGGGGAGGAACAGCGGAATGGTGGGTACCAAGCCAGACCTCAGCAGGACGACGCTGCCGCATCGGCAGCTGGGCCGAGCACTGCGCGACGCGCGCCAGGCCAACGGCTACACCCTCGAGCAGGTAGCCGAAGTCCTGGAGATCAGCCGGTCCACGCTCAGCCGACTCGAACTCGGCCAGAACGAGAAGGTCAAGGTTCGGGATGTCGACTACATCTGCCGGTTCTACGGCCTACCGGAGGACCGAATCGAGTATCTGAAACTGCTTGTGACACAATCTGCCTCGAGGGTCTGGTGGGAAGACTTCCAGAACCTGATCCGACCGGGATTCAACACGTATCTCCAATTGGAAGCTGCGGCAACCGAACTACACTTCTTCCAATCACTCGTCATACCGGGGCTATTGCAGACCCCCGACTACGCCCGCAGTGTGGGAGCGTCTGCGTCGATGGGCAGCTCGGAAGACGCTGATCGGCTCGTGGAACGGAGAATACAACGATCAGCAATCCTTACCCGAAGGCACAAGCCGATACGAGCCGAGTTCCTGTTGCATGAGTCGGCGTTGCGTACCGTGGTCTGTTCCGGTCGAATCATGTCTTCGCAATGTCGTCATCTCGCCGACATGGGCACGCGGGATAACGTCTCGATCCGAGTAGTTCCGTTTATTGCTGGTTTCCCCGGAGGGCTGGCGATACCGCCGTACATCATCATCGATTTTCCGAATGACGAGCCGTCCGTCGTCTACACCGAAGGCGCAATAGGGACAATCATTTTCGAGGAGAGCGACGACGTAAACCGCTTTCGGGACATTCACGAATCCATCAGTGGTGCTGCACTGGAAGAACAACCATCGAGAGACCTGCTCAGGAACATGGCAAGGAGATACGAACAATGATCATCGACCTATCCGGAGCGAAGTGGTTCAAGTCTGTCCGCAGTGGCGAGGCCGATGCGTGTGTCGAAGTCGCATGGCTAGACGCTGGTCACGTCGGTGTTCGTGATTCGAAGAACCCGACCGGCCCGGCGCTGGTCTTCACGCCCGGCGCGTGGGATGCCTTCGCCGCTGATCTGAAGGAGAACGAATTCGCCCGGCCTGCCTGACCGGTTAGACGCGTCATGAGCAGGGCGGGCCCGATGCCGCGGTCCCATGGGCTGGGGCCCGTCGTCTGCTACTGTGGGCGCAACCTGCGTTGTCACGGGTCGAGAGGGTGGGGATGGGCCGTCGAATCACATTGGTGCTGCTCACTTCCCTAGTGGCCTCAGGGGCCGTTGCGTGTGGAGACACCACTAGCGGCACGCCGACCATAAGCACCACAGCTGCGAAAGCCCTGTTCGACCCGTGCACCGGGATTCCTGACGACGCGTTGCGGGCGGCGGGGGTCAATCCGGCAACCGAGGAGCCTGGTATCGCCGGAGTGCACCAGTCCGGCTGGGAGATCTGTGGCTGGAAGGGATCTAAGTATTTCATTACGGTGTATTCAACCGGTCGCACGGTCTCGGAGGTCGAGAGCAAGCCGGGCAATGTCGAGTTCAAGGACGTCGCGGTCGCGGGCCGTGAAGGTCGGCAGTTCAGAGTCGAGGGCGCAGCGAAGTATCTGGAGTGCGATGTCGTGTTCCCCGCCTCCCAAGGCGTATTGCAGTTGGGCGTAACGAACCGGGCTGGCCAGGACGATCTCGAAGACCCGTGCACAGTCCTACACCGCGCTGGCGAGTCGATTGTGCCTGTGCTTCCGCGTTGATCAGGGGAGGATCGTGTGAACGAGGACAACGCATCGTTGTGGAGTCGGCTCGCCAGCCAGGCTCGGGCCGGAGAACTGTACCTGGACGACGAGAACGCCGCATATCACTGCGCGAAGGCATGTGACCAGCGCATCGCCGATCTGGAAGAAATACTCACCGATGCTCGCAGAACTCAGCGCGTCTCCGGTTTCGGCGATTTCGAGATGGCCCGCGACCTGGAAATGAAGTTCCTGAAACAGGCCACCGGCGAAGATAATTCGATCGACAAGGTCATCCTTGAACACATCGAGACAGTGAAGAACATGCGCGAGGTCATGGCGATCTCCTTCAAGCGCATCACCGGCCAAGACATCGAGAACGCGACCCAGATGACGAATACCACCGAAGAGCCAGGCTGATGAGTAGTCGTGCTAGTTGGCCCGATCGTGGGGCTGTCGTTGCGCGGGTGTGGTCACGCGGCTCACAGCGACCGCGAGCATGAACATGCCGCCCGTCAGCAGCATGCCAGTGCTGGTGGTGCCGAACCAGCTCAGGAGGTAGCCCCCGAGTAGCGTACCGATGGCTGCCAATCCGTCGGTGACCAGCAAGAGCATGCCGACCGCCTGGCCTAGAGTCTCCTCGGGAATCACCTTCACACGGAATGTGGTCAGGAGGACGGCGACAATGGTGTCGACCACGCCGATGAGCCCGGATGGGATGCAGCGGTTGCTCCGGCCGACTTGTCCGCCGGGCATCGAGTGCTCGATCATGATCGTAAGCAATCGATTTCGACGATGCCCGATGTGGACCGAGTATGACCGCTGCACAACCTGGGGATATGAGCCTCGAAACGTTCTTGCGCTCATACCCCGCCTATCACGGGACGCGACACCTCGATCGCGTCCGCGCCGACGACTTCCCTCGACTCGATGAGCAGGGCCTGATCTATCTGGACTACACGGGAAGTGGCCTCCCCAGCCGATCACAGCTTCGCGCGTATCAGCGCGTCATCGGCGACGACATCTGGGGAAATCCGCATTCCGCGAGCGTCCCGTCCCGTCGATCCACCGAGGCGATCCGGCACGCTCGCCAGGCGACACTGCGATTCGTGAACGCCGATCCCGACGAGTACTCGGTGATCTTCACAGCGAATGCCACGGGCGCTCTTCGGCTCGTCGGCGAGTCGTTTCCGTTCCAGCCGGGAGCCCGGCTGGCGCTGCTGCGCGACAATCACAACTCCGTGCTCGGCATCCGCGAATACGCCCGCGCACGTGGAGCGACAACGGAAACAATCGCTCTGCGGCCAGATCTCCGCACCGATCTCTCCGCCGTGGTAGACGCGTTGGACCGCGCCGAGACAGCGCCGTCCTTGTTCGCGTATCCAGCACAAAGCAACTTCTCCGGTGTGCAACATCCGCTCGAATGGATACACGAAGCCCACTCCCGCGGCTGGCGGGTACTCCTCGACGCTGCCGCGTACGCGGCGATATCCGATGTGGATCTCAGCAGGTACAAGCCCGACTTCGTACCGCTGTCCTACTACAAGATCTTCGGCTGGCCGACCGGGCTGGGATGTCTGATCGCCAGGAACGACGCGCTCGCGCAGCTGCGACGTCCCTGGTTCTCCGGCGGCACCGTCGTCGCCTCGAGTGCGCTGGGCGGCTGGCACGCCAGCGCAGGCCCTCCCGATAATTTCGAGGACGGGACACCCGACTTCCTGGGCGCACTCGGTGTGTCGATCGGCTTGGACTACGTGCGACAGACTCTCGATCGCGATTCGGTCAGAGCACGAGTACGGTGTCTGACGGAATTCCTGCTAGTTGAGATGTCGAAGCTCCGCCATTCGAATGGCGCGCCCGTCTGCGCGCTGTACGGCCCCACCGACACCCGAGGAAGAGGCCCGACGATCGCGTTCAACCTGCTCGATATGGACGGCAACATCGTCGATGAGCGGGTGGCCGAAGACCGCGCAGTAGAGTGTGGGATCGCGTTGCGCGCAGGCTGTTTCTGCAACCCGGGCGTCGGCGAGACGATATTCGAACTCGAGCCCGCAGATCTGATTCGAGTCGGCACGATGTCGGCTGGGCTACATACGATCGAGGACTACCGAGCGGCCATCGGTTTACCCACCGGCGGTGCATTGCGAGTCTCACTCGGCCCGGTCAGCAACTTCGACGACATCCTCGGATTCCATCGCTATCTCCGGTCGTGGTGTGACCACCGTACTGCCGACGAGCAGCTCAGGACGTTTCCGGATCGAGACCGATGCTGACGCTTCCGGTGGAGGGACACCCGTTACTTGCTCGGCTCCGCCGCGCAGGCGAGGTCCTGGGCGGGGCGCTGCCCAGTGGTCAGGAATGCCGTTGTCGTGTCGATCGCGCACTTGTTGCGGCTGAAGGGAATGACCACGTGCCCGCCCTGGTCGACCACGATCATCGTGGCCCGCCCGCCGAATGCCCGCCGCATGTCCTCGGCGCCGACCAGCGGCGTCCCCGGATCGCGCTGGTACTGCACGATGAGCACGTTCGACGGACCCTGGTCACCGATCTGTACCGGCGGCTCGATCGGCTCGGTCGGCCAGAACGCGCACGGTCCGATATTGGCCGTTGCCCCGCCGAGCAGCGGGTACCGCACTCGGTCGACTTCAGCATTCCGCTGATACTCCTGGACCGTTTCCGGCCAGCTCCGATCATCGCAGATCACCGCAAGACGAGCGGACATGGCGTTTTCCAGGCCCGCAATCGCCGGGATGGGTGGTAGCGGCTGGTCGGTGTCGAGCGCTTGCATGAACTCGGCCAGCAGGGGCAACGACGAATCGTCGTAGAGAAGTTGGAGCATGGTGTCGCGGAACGCCGTCGCGCCGATGCCCTGGACCGGTTCGGCCTCCAACCGCGCCGCCAGGTCGAAGTACTTCGCCCTGACTTGCTCGCTCGTGGTGCCCAATCCGTACTCGGGATGCGCGGCCGCGAACGCCGCGAAGTCCGGGAACCGGTCCTGCGTTCCACGACCGAACCCCCGCATGAACGTGACGTCGTAACCGGCGGCGGGCAGGCTGCTGTCGAGCACCACCCGATCGGTGCGCTCCGGGAACATCGTCGTGTACACCGCACCGAGGTAGGTGCCGTAAGACGGAGCGAGATAGGAGACCTTCTCCTGGCCCAGCGCCGCGCGGATCCGGTCCATATCGCGCGCGGTGTTCGCGGTGGTGGTGTGCGGCAGCATCCATGCCGTCGGCGAGTTGGCGCACTGTTCGGCGACGGTCCGCGCGAACACGGCCTCCCGCTCGACATCGGCCGCGGTGTGCGCGTACGCCGGGATAATGCCGCGTTTCTGCTGCTCCGGGGTAAAGTTGCAGGTCACCGGCGTGCTGTGGCCGACACCGCGCGGGTCGAAGCTGATCACGTCGTAGGAGTCCAGCAGCTGTGGCGGCAGCCCCGAGGCGGCGAGAACGGCCCCGAAGCCGAGTGCCGCGATGCCGGGGCCGCCCGCGTTGGTCATCAGCACGCCGCGGCGCTTCGCGGGATTCTTGCTCTCCAGCTTGGAAATCATGATCTCGATGTGCTGTCCGTCCGGATTCCGGTAGTCCAGTGGGACTTCGACCGTGGCGCACTGCAGTACGGGTCCGGCGACATCCTCCGGGCACCGCCCCCACTTCACGGTGGACGGCTGCGCCGCCACCGATGCGAACGGAATCGCGGTCGCCGCGACCGCGGTGGCGGCGAGCAGGCGTAACAAGGTTTTGCGCATACAACGTTCTCCCGACTGAAGGGCGCTCGGATGCGGTTGCTCTCGAGTATCTGGACAAGTCTGCGCATTCGTTGTGGCCGCCACATCGGCCACGGGGTTCGAACCGTCCTCGACCAAAGTCGAGGCGGTGATACGACCCTGGTCGAGGATCCGGTAGACCCGGGACCGATGCACTGTCCCGCACGGCTTCGCGATAATGGCCACGATGAACACTGACGTCGCGCCACGGCTCGGAGGGTGGCAGCAGACCTGGCGGTCGGCGGCTGCGGCGGCGCTGGGCATAGCCGTCTGGGTCAATGCCGGTGTGCTGCTGCCGCCGGGGCACGCGGCCGAACCGGATTCCTGGTTTGTCACCGGTGATCCGCTGATTGCTGTGGGCTGCTTGATTGCGCTGCTGTGGCGGCGCCGGTTTCCGCTTGCGGTCGCCCTGACCGTCACGATCGCGTCGACGGCGTCGATACTCGCCACCGGCGCCGCGCTGCTGGCGCTGTGCTCGATTTCCACTCGTCGACGTCCGGTGGAGATCGGGGTCGTCGTGCTGGCCTATGTGACCGCGTCGCAATTCGCGCTCGGGCTCTACCCGGTCGAGAGCAGCCCCACCGCGAGGTCGCTCCAATTCGCGCTTCCGGCACTGAGCGCGGGCGTCGCGGTGGCCGTGGGCATGGCAATCGGAGCACGACGCGTCGAAGTGCGGTCCTTGCGGGACCGGGCGGAAAGCGCGGAGCGGGAACAGGCCGCGCGGGCGGCGCAGGCCCGCGCCCTGGAACGAAATCGGATCGCTCGCGAGATGCACGATGTGCTCGCGCACCGAATCTCCCTCGTCGCAATGCAAGCTGGAGTGCTGGACCACCGCGGTGACCTCCCGGCTGAGGACAGTCGCGTGCTGATCCGCGGCATCGCCGATGGCTCCCGGCAGGCGCTGGAGGAACTACGAGACGTCCTCGGCGTGCTCCGTGCCGACCCGAATCCGCCGGAGCCACCGCAACCCTCGCTCGACCGAATCCCCGAACTGGTGGCCGAGGCCCGCACATCGGGACTGGACGTCACACTCGCCACCACCGTGACGGGAACCCCGTCCGACGCGGTCGGACGAACGTGCTACCGGATCGTCCAAGAGGGGCTGACCAATGTCGCCAAGCACGCCCCGGGCGCACGGGTAGACATCCTGCTCAGCGGAACAGCCGGCGACGAACTGCACATCAGCGTCCGAAATTCCCCGGCTACCAGCGCAATACCCGCTCGAACACCGACGTCCGGGTTCGGCCTGCTCGGACTCACCGAACGAATCGGCATCGTCGGCGGAAAGCTCGACCACCATCCGACACCCGACAACGGATATATCCTCACCGCACAACTACCCTGGCCGAACCATAATCGCCACAGGGGAATGTGAGTGGATAGCGAGAGGGAGCCGATACATGTTCTTATCGTCGACGACGATCAGCTGGTGCGGATGGCGCTGCGGCTCATCATCGACGGCGAACCGGACCTGACCGTCGTCGCAGAGGCGGCCACCGGGGACGCCGCGATCGGAATCGTGGACGAGCAACGGCCGGACGTCGTGCTGATGGATGTGCGGATGCCCGGCCGTGACGGTCTCAGCGCGACCCGGGAAATTCTCAGCCGACCGGCGCCGCCGCGGGTGCTCATGCTGACCACGTTCGACTCCGACGATCTGGTGCTCGGCGCGCTGCACGCCGGAGCACTCGGGTTCATCCTCAAGGACACTTCGCCGGCGCGGATCGTAGACGCGGGCCGACAGTGGCCGATGGCAACCCCATACTGTCTCCGGAAGCCACGGCACGAGTGATCGCCGCCGCTACCGGACCACAGTCCCGCGCCGCTCGCCGCTCGTCCCGCGATGCCGCGCGAAGACAGCTGTCGACACTGACCGAACGGGAACTCGAAACTGCTCGGGCCATCGCCGACGGGCTGGGAAACCCGGAGATCGCCGAGCGGCTGCGCATCAGCATCGCAACCGTCAAGGCGCACACCGGCAACCTGTTCACCAAGCTGGCGGTCGAGAACCGAGTGCAGATCGCACTCTTGGTCCGCGACGCAGAGGATTGACCAGCCTGGTTGACCCGAGCCCTACTCGGGCGCGTACAACTCCGGCTCGCACAGAGCCTTCGCTCCGGTGCGCGGCTACCCCACACCGGCGAGGGCCGCAAGCGCCACCTCGGTGACCGCCTGCACGGTCTGATCGGCGGTGCCTGGATGCCGACCTCATCGACACGATGCATGTCGCCGTCGCGCCGCTCGAACTCGGCCGTGGCGAACGGTTGTGGGCAAGCCCCGACGAACTCGTCGACCGCTTTCATCTGGAGCGGATCCCGAGTTCGATCGGGGTAGCGCATCACTTGTTCTGGCGACGGTGACTGGAGGAAACGGGCCGACGTCAAGAGGCGAATGTGCAGGAAGCCGTCCGTGTCGGTGTGGATCTGCTTACCGTCGGCAGTGGTGTAGTCGCAGACTAGAGTGACCAGCCGCTAGCTGCCCGGGATCGGCAGCACGTCGAAACTGATCACGACCCGCGGTTGTTCGTTGTGCTCGGCGAGCGTGACCGCGCCGCCGGGCGGAATCAGTGATGCGCCGCCACCGCCTGCGCCGGGTGGGGTGTCCGGGTCGCCGCGACCGTCGTCGCTCTGCCCGCCGACTCCGCCCCCGCCGCCCCCGCGCCAACCAGCGCCGCCCCCACCGCCGCCACCGATCCCGCTGCCGGTGCCCGCCACCCCGCCGCCGCCGGAGCCTCCGTATCCGGGGCCACCGTCGCCGCCCGCATGCGAATCGGGACCGAACACGTCCTCGCCGCCGCCCGGTGCCAGCGGAGTATTCGGACCGCCCGCCGCGCCACCGCGGGCACCGGCACCTGGCATATCCGCGTCACCACCCGGGGACAGCCGCCCGTCCCAGGTCGCCGCGCCGCCGCCGCCACCAGCGGCAGTGCCGAGTTCGACGGTGCTGGGGACGGTGGCGGGCGGGAGGGCGACACCGAGGTCCAGCCGCACCGACGACGCGCCACCTCCATTGCCGCCCTGAACATTCGGGTAGGCGGCCGGATCCGCGCCAGGATACGGGCGTGTGCGCCCACCACGGCTGCCGCCCGCGGGCTCGGCAACCCGGATGATCAGTCGCGCACCGGGCGGGACCCAGACATCGCCCGCGACGCGGGCGGCGCGTCCGCCGGGCGCGATGGTGTGGCAGCAGCTGTCCTGGCCCGATGCGCCGACGGCATCGATGCGCACATTGGCGACAGATCTCGGCAGCGGCAGAAATGTACCGCTGCCGAAGCCGACCGGCAGCGGCCGGTTGGCGGTGTAGGTGCAGGTGACGTGATTCCCCTGCATGGTGCATTCCGGCGGCAACGGTGCCGCCGATGCCGGACCGGCGCCAGCCACTGCCGAGCCCACCGCAAGGACGCCAGCCATAGTTGTCGTGATAGCAACAGAACGCATATCCATCGACTTCCTCCCCGGCCCGGGTCGCGTCCACTCTTCAGGACGATCAGCCCGGATCAACGATCAACGCGGTTGCCGAGACGCTAGCTTACGCGGCCCATACACATACTCGATCGCTATTCTCGTATCAGAGAAGGAATTCGACCTGGGTTGCGGAACATCAACGGCGCCTACGTGATCCGGCTTGCACCGGCAGCTTCTCGCTCACGAAAGCGAGCAACGGAAAGGTCGTGATGCCGGTGACCGCTGCGGTGTCGGGGTGCTCGGTCAGATGACGCGCGATGACATCGCCCCAATCCGGCGCGACCAGGGTGTCCGCGTCGGTTCTTCCGATGAAATCGCCTCGGGCCCTGTCGAATCCGGTGCTGCGTGCGCGGGCGACACCACGCTGCGGCTCCTCGATGAGGACGACCTTTGGCTGATTGATCGCGTATTCGGCGACGATTCGGCGGGTGTCATCGGTACTGCCGTTGTCGACCACGATGATCTCGTCGATCGCGTCCTGTGCGGCAAGGCGGTCCAGGGTGCGGACGATGCTCGCCGCTTCGTTCAACGCGGGGATCACGACGGATAAGGCTGGCGGCGCGGGGGAATTGCTCATCGGCGTAAAGCTCCAGGTGTGCCGGGAAGACATCAGAGCAACATGCCGATTATGCGGTCTGCTAGGTGGTGACGCCGCGTGGCTGCTGTCTGGTGTCGGTGCGAATCGAAATTACGCAGCCGTCGTCGCTGACGGGAGTCCGAAATATACAGGCTTGACTTGGGAATAGCCTTGTGCATTGTGCAAAACTGGTGATTGTCACAAGCTTTCTGCGTCCATTCGAGTTATCCGCCATGGCCACTCGGCCGGGCGTGGGGCGATGCCGGTGAGACCCTCATGGTCGTCTGCTACTGTTGGCGCAACTTGAGTCGTTACGGGTCGAGAGGGTGGGGATGGGCCGTCGAATCACGTTGATGCTGCTCGGCTTAGTGAAGAGTCTGCGCGAGGTCATGGCGATCTCCCTCGAGCGGATCACGGGCCAGGATGTCGAGAACGCTGCCCCGATCGCGAACGCCACTGAGCAGGTGCGCTGATGGGCCACCCATTCAGTAGCCTGCAGGTCTTCAACTCCGATCTGGGTTCGACGGTGCTCCGCAACGTCACCAATTGGATTTCCGGTGAAGAGTTGCGGCCCGATGTCGATCCATCCGCTGTGCAGGACAGATACAACCGACAGCGCGACAGCGTGCGCAGTCAGGCCGCTGGCCTCGGCTTCCAAGGCGAGTTCCGGCCCAGGGAAGTGCTCGATGCGGACGAGTTCGAAAAGCACGACGTAGCCACCTTGCGCCAGAAGGTCGATCAAATAGGTTTGGCCGCAGTCAATGACCTGATTGCCAGCTGGAACAACATCGCTGACCGCAACAACGCTTCTCTTACCGACTTCACGAACGAAATGGCGCGCGGAACCGACGAGAGCGTCTGGCGGGGCGCGGCCCGTGACGCGGCGGCGATCGCGGTCCGCGACTACACCGCCCAGGGTGCGCAGGTCACGAATGCGGCCCGTCTGACCAGCGGCAAGCTGGCCGAATTGCGGACCGGGCTGGAGCCCACCGTGCAGTTGGTCCCGCACGCGCCGGAACATCGCAGCGGCGTGGACAACGCCCGGTCCTGGGTGGCGGGGCGTGGCTGGCGCAATGACGATGTCGCCGAGCACAATGCGAAGGCCGAGGCGTTGCGCGTGCTGCGCACCGTCTACGCGCCGGTCGTGATGGAGTCCGATACCAATGTGCCGGTGATCCCCCGTCCGGTGCCTGTCACGGACCCCGGCGGCCCCAACCCTAGCGGTCCCAACCCCGGTATCACGAACACCGGCAATGGAAACCCTTCGGGCACACCATCTCCCGGTTCCAATCCTCCCGGCACCAACCCCGCCGACAATCCGGCCACTCCCTCGAGCACCCAGTCCACCGACGATTCCGCCGGGACACCGCAGTCGACCAGCACCGATCCGACGTCCACGACACCGGCTTCGACCACACCCGCCTCGACCACTACGCCCGGCACACCCGGCAGCCCGAATGTCAGCACGCCCGGCAGCCCCGGAAATCCGGGAAGTCCCACCGGTCCCGGGTCGCCGGGAGTCTCGGTGCCGCCCCAGGGGCGTCCGACTCCGGGCACCACGAACACTCCCGGAGCGAACCCGGCCGCCCGATCGGGAAGCCCGTCCGGCCGCCCCGGCATGGGTGGCATGCCGGGCGGGATGGCGCCCGGTGCGCGCGGCGGCAAGTCGGATGACGAATCCAGCAAGGGCATTCCGGACTACCTGATCACTCAGGAACACGGCAACGAGCTCACCGGGCTGGACGACCTGCCCAGGACGGTGCCGCCTGTCATCGGTGACAACCAAACGCCGTAAGGACCTTTCCCATGCCTGAAGTGCGGAGCTGGCGGTTCACCGCGCTCGAATTCCGGACGCTGTGGGATTCCACCGGCCGGGACGTGCTGCCCTATCCATTGCGGCATCAGTACACGACAGAGTTCCGGTCGGAGAGTCTCCGGTTGCGGCAGGCGGCTGCGCGGACGTTGCGCCAGAGTATCGACGACGATCTGCTGCGCACGGTAGAAGTGCTGCTGGCGCCGGAGGCGAGGGTGGAACTGGCTGGGTTCGCCGGCGCACGCCGCGACCGCAAGCTGCGTGCGCACGCCGGGGTGCACTACCAGCACGGCGCGGTCGCGGTGCAGGAGCCCGGTCCCGATCACGAAACCGGCGGTGACGTGGTGTTGACGTTGCTGCCCGCCGGCGAGGTCGCGCGGGCGGTGGTCGGCGCGCTCCCCAGCTGCGCCCCGGGGCGAGGCAAGCAACTACAGGTCTCGGCCGAGGAACTGGGGCGGCCACGACCGCCGGTCCGCGACGCTTGGCGCCCGACGCCACGAGAGGAGTTCGAGCGGTTCTTCACCCGCGCGATGACCTTGATCGGCCACGTCGGCGTCTACGCCATGGGCAGCGTCGACAATCGACACATCCATGGCCGCAAGGACTTCCAGGTCAATGACGTCGAAAATGACGGCCGCTACGTCACTTTCGGTACCGACACGGTGACAATCAAACCCACCACCAATGAACGCATCGCCGCCACCTTGCAACAGATGATCAGCCGGACCATCACAGAAGTCCGCGACGGCGTCCACCTACCTTATTGACCGGCGCCACGTTCCAGGAATTGGGCGCGTTCGGTCGCTACCGCGTCGCAGGCTCGGCTTGAAGTCTGCAGTAACGGCGCATGTGAGCAGTGCGAATCTGACTGTTCCGCTGAACCTGAAAGTCCGCTGCGGTTCTACTCGGCGAACTTGCACAACTGCATCGCCCGGCTCCGCAACGCGCCAAGACTGACTTTGTCGCCGCCGGAACCGGTAGCGCGCAAGGGCTCGACGCTCGGCAAACCCGCCCTTTCAGCCTGGTCGTTGAGCGCATAGGCATGGCCGTCCGGTGCAATGAACAGGACCTGCTCTCCCGAGCGGCATTCGATAGTGCCGTGGTCGATGGTGAACGGCCACAGGTAGCCGAGGTTCTCACTGGCCACTACCTGGCTGCTCGAGGTCGGATCCGGCAGGGGCACTGGGCTCGTGTGTGCGGGATTTTTCGGTCCGGAACCGCCCCCACACGCGGTGACCACGATGGCACCCGCTGCTGCCGCCGCGGCAAACAGGAAGCCTCGAAGCTGCATGATCTCTCCTCCAAACAGAGCGGCAGCTCGTCTGTCCACTGGGTGGCGCATTCTCATGGAGACCGCCGCCGATCAGTTTCCAGGCTGCTGTCGCAAGTCTTCTTCGCGGTAGCGGCAGCCTGTTGAGCCGCCGATAAGAGCGGCCTTGTATGTGCCGAGCTTGATCTCGTTGCCGTTGTCAGGGGAGTGCAGTATCACGTCGTGGTCTCCGGGCTTATCGACGCGAACGGTGAGCGATGTTATTCCGTACTGTGCGGCGATGTCGCGCGCGACAATCAGAACGCTGGGCCACTCGCTGTCGGCAATCGGCACCAGCGAAACGAGGCGGTCGGTTGACATCGATACCCCGTCGGTCTCCAGGTACGGGGATGGGCATCCGAGCGTGTCCTGTCCGCGATTGACATCGACCCGCCAGTCGAGTTCAGGTGCAATGGTTTTCGCGGCATCTGCGATCTGCTGGATAGTCGCGATGAGCTGTCGCTCAGTGGCTTCCACAGACGGCAGCTCCCGCATCTTCGCTTCGGCGCGCGCGATCTCGTCCTTGGTCACCGGGTGGTCGGGGTTATCCAAATTGCTTCCACATCCGCTCAGGATCGCCGCGACGACGATCGACGCCAGTATGCGTGCAACTGCCTTCTTCGCCATCTCAGCGCACCGCCCGTTCGGGTAATCCGGCGACGATCACGGCCATGTTGTATCCGGCTGTGCGAAGTTCGCCGTTCGCGCTCGGCCGGGGGTACTCGCTGTGGCCGTTCGAGTCCTCGCGATGGACGCCGTCGCTCGTCGTAGCCTCGGCGACAGAGAGTTGTTCCAGGTTTGTCTTTACGGGATCGGGGCCGAACATGCCGGTGCCATCGGCCCATGTGATCGGGTCGTCGGGTGCGCGCATCACATAACCACGACCCTGTGGCAGACCGAGATCTGGTTCGTCATCGGCGTTGATACCGGGTGAGCCGTAGAAGACAACGTCGTCGACGGGCTGACCAGGGCCAGAATCCTGCAACGCCAGCGCCGTCGTGTAGGACCCGTAGGAGTGGCCCAAGGCCGTGATATGCGGATCCGGTTTGTTCGAGGCGGCATCCAGACCGTTGAAGAAGTTCGCCAGCCTGGGTGCACCTTCCTTGGCTCGATCGGCGCTTGCCGCCTCCGGTCCTATTTCCGGTGGGGGTTCATACCCGAGCCAAGCGATCGACGCCACCCGCTCATCAGGACGGCCCGCCCGCCGCAACTGGTCCATCGCCTCTTCCTGCACGGCTGCGGCCTCGCGGGTCATTCCCCCCAACGACTGCACGGTCGTAGATACGCCAGGCGTGGTGACCGAGACATGGTCCGCGTTATCAGGGTCACCAACGGCGACCGCGGCCATACCCTTCTCTCCTGATTGCATATCCAGCAATAGCAGGCGGGCGCCTTTGTCCGGGTTGGCCGGGTCCAGCGGACGGTCCTTCAAGATGCCCTCGATCGCGTCGAGATCCTTCAGCTTCGCCTCGACGCGAGCCAGTTCGGCTTTGTCCTCGCCATACGGATCCGGCGCGTTCGGATACCTCGACCCATCGGGCGCGTCTTTCAGCTCCTCTCGCAGCTTGTCGCGCTCCTGCGTCAACCGAGTACGTTCGTCGTCGATCCGGTTGACGTTCGCTTCGTGGCGGGCCATGGACGGTATGCCGTCCCGGTTGCCGATCCATTCCGGATGCTGCTCGATGACCTCGCGGCGCTGCTGTTCGTCCATCGCATCCCACCACTCCTTGTTCTGCTGCGGAGTTCCCTTCTCCGGGGGAGCGGGCGCGGTCAGTCCGCCTTGCGATGCGCCGGTGGTGGATGCGGCAGTGATATCCGTGGCGCCCTTGTCGTCGATCTGTCCGTCGGCGGCTTTGTTCAGTACCGCGGCCGCGTCCGCGTTGATGTCGTCGGCTTGGCGCATGACCGCGCGTGCCGCCTCGATCAGCTCCAGTCGCAATGCCTCCACCGACGCCGCATCCGGCGCATTGGGCTGGTCGGCGATGGTGACGTGTCCGTTGTCCCAGACTTCGAGACCGTTCGCGGCGGCCGTCTGGTCGATGGTGGCCAGCGTCGTCTTCAGGTGTTTGACGGCTTCCCTGGTCTGTTTCGTCAGTTCCCGGACCGCGCCGAGCGCCGCGGCTTCGTCGGTCAGCTGATCAGCGGTGACAGTGAACCTGCGCCGCGCCGCGTCCGCGGCGTCGCCTTGCCAACCCGGGAGCTTGCCGATGTCCGCGAGCAGGTTGTTGACATCGTCCAGCGTGGTGAGGCGCCGAGACAGCGATGTTTCGAGCGTTTCCAGTGCGAGTTCGTTCCACCAACGGATGTCCGGTAACAGCATCGATCTGCGTCCCCCATAGAAATCGCATCGCTTGTGCCGACCGGTATCGTAGCGGGCGATCACGCGTATTCGCTAGACACAGGGGGGCTTTGGTGGCTGATTCCGTATCTGTCGATCCTGAACTGCTTCGCGGTGCGGCCGGTCGGCTCGACGTTCTGTTCAACGACTCCGGCGTAAAGCTTCGGGAGGTCGATCAGGCGATCGCCGACAGCCGCGACGGATGGAAGGAAGCGGCGGCGAGCGCGTTCGGGCGGTTCACCACCTATCTGGAAGGCCGCCGGAACCTGTTGCAACAGAACCTCGCCGAGCTTTCCGAATCGCTGACCACAGCGGCCAACAACCTCCAGTCGCAGGACCAATCGAGAAGTACCCAGCTGACGTCGCAATCGTCCAGCCTCGACCTCTGAGTGGGCGGTACGACAAAACCGAACGTCCGCCCTCGTCCCGGTGCAGGCCGGGACCCGTTGCCGGACCCGGGCTTTCACCCGGGCGATGGGGCGGACGTTCGGTCTCGCACGGTGGGCGCGCGGTCGCCGGAGGGGAACGGCGGCCGTCGCGCCCGTGTCCCGCGGGGTCCGGACCGCGGGACACGCTGTGGCGGTTACACGTTCGCGTAGGACAGCGAGGGGACGCGCTGGATGGCGAACGAGGACCGCAGGTAGAACCACCAGGTGACGCCCGCCATGACCAGGAAGGTCGCGGCGTAGGCCCAGAAGGCGGGGGCCATGGTGCCGAAGTTGATGTTCGACAGACGCAGCGCCTGCTGGAGCAGGTAGCCGCCGGAGGCGCCGATCGCGCCGATGACGCCGATGGCCGCACCGGCCTGGCGCCTGGCCGAGGCCACCGATTCGGTGATGTCCAGGCCGTGCTCGGCGGCGTACTTCTTGGCTTGCGCGCTGAAGATCATCGGGATCATCCGGTAGGTGGAGCCGTTGCCGATGCCGGTGAGCACGAACAGAATCAGGAACGCGGTCAGGTACAGCGGGAAGCTCTTCAGCTCCAGCGCGATCATGATGAGCGCGACCGCGACCGACATGCCGCCGAACACGAACGCGGTGATCTTGGCGCCGCCGATCTTGTCGGAGACCCAGCCGCCGAACGGACGGCTGAACGAGCCGACCAGCGCGCCGAGGAAGGCGAGGTTACCGAGCGTGGTGATCCAGCCGATCTTGGCCAGGTCCGGGAAGTTGGCCTTGATCAGGGTGGGGAAGGCGAAGGAGAACCCGATGAACGAGCCGAAGGTGCCGATGTAGAGGAACGACATCACCCAGGTGTGCCTGCTGGTGAGGGCCAGCTTGTAGGACTTGCCGTCGGATTTCGCGGTGCTGATGCTGTCCATGTAGCGCAGCGCGCCGAACGTGGCGACCAGGATGAACGGTATCCAGACCAGCACCGACAGGGTGATGCCGAACCGGTAGCCGGCGGGATCCTTCGCCAGGATGTGGGTGCCGAGGGTGATCAGCAGCGGCAGGACGAGCTGAGTCTGCGCGACGCCGAGGTTGCCGCCCGCCGCGTTGATGCCAAGGGCCGCACCTTTCTTCCCTTCGGGGAAGAAGAACGAGATGTTCGCCATCGACGAGGAGAAGTTGCCGCCGCCGACGCCGGCCAGCGCGGCCAGCAGCAGGAAGACCCACATGGGCGTGCCGGGCTGGTTGACGAAGTACGCCAGGCCGAGCGTCGGGAACAAGAGCATGGCCGCGCTGAACGCGGTGAACGCTCGTCCGCCGAATTTGGGGATGGCGAAGGTGTACGGAATGCGCAGCGCGGCGCCGACCAGGGTGGGGGTCGAGGTCAGCAGCAGCGCGTTGCTCACCGCGGTGGGGTTGCCCTTGCCGAGGCCGGCGAGGAAGTCGAAGCCCGCGGCGCCCATGCTGGTCACCACGGTGCCCCAGATCACCCAGACGCTGAAACCGAGATTCTCGGCGAACACGGAGAAGATCAGATTCTTACGCGCGGTCTTCGCACCGCCGGATTCCCAGAATTTCGCATTGTCCGGGTCCCAGTGGTCGATCCAGCGTCCGCGTTTCTTGTGTTCGAAAGTCGTTGGCTGCGACTGCTGGCCGGGGGCTGCTACGGCGGTCATCGGCTTCCTCTCGATTCGGCTCGACCGGCCCTCATCGCGGCGCATTGCCGCCGGCGGCTGTCGAGTGCCTAGCTACGGTCGAGACAAAGGTAGGGGCCGCTTGTTGCGTGCCCGTGGCTTTCGATGACGTTCCCGGCAATTCCGACTCACACTGGCCGGATACCGATGGTGACCACTTGGTTACCTCGCCGCTCTTGCGTTTATCGCGCGTCCGGATATTCGGCGATGAGGGAATCGAGGAAGCACCGCGTCGCCGAGGCGGCCCGTTCGGGATCGCCGTCGATCACCGCGTGCACCAACGCCGCGTGCTCCTCGGGATAGGAGTCGTCGGACTTCGCGGTCCGTGCGCGGATGACCTGTTCGATGATAGGCAGCAGCGAGTCGTAGAACTCGAGGTATACCGCGTTGTGGCTCGCGACGACGATCGCGCGGTGCAGTTGCACGTCCGCCTCGATCGCGGCGGCCTGGTCTTCGTCCCATTCCTTGTCGCGTTCGGCGAGCAGACGCAGCAGGTTCGCGATGTCGGTGTCGTCGCGGCGGCGGGCCGCCAGTGCGGCGGCGGTGGTGTCCAGCGCGAGGCGCAGCTCCAGCACGTCGCGTTCCTCGGCGTCGGCGAAATACTTTCCCAAGGTGCCGCCGAGGTCGGAAGCCGCGATCACATAGGTGCCCGAGCCCTGCCTACGCTCCAGCATGCCCGCGTGCACCAGGGCCTGGACGGCCTCGCGCACGGTATTCCGGCCGGTGCCGGTGAGCTCGGTGAGCTCCGGCTCGGTGGGGATGCGTGAGCCGATCGGCCAACGGCCGGAACGAATTTCGGCACGCAGCTGCTCGGTGACCTGGGCGATGAGGCTGGTGCGCCGGACGGGTTGCACCTCGATAGAGTACCGCCCATCACAAATCATTGCCGCTCATCATCCGGTCATCCTATGATTTCTCGGTGACTGCGACCCTTCCGGAAATCGTGACTCGTCAGGAATCGGCCCTGCTCGAGCGTCGTCGACGTGCGCGTACCGAGGGTCGCCTGCTGGTACTGGCCGCAATCGTGATGTCCGCGCTCGCCCTGCGGGTCGCCGTCACCGCGTTCAGCCCGCTTGCCGAGCAGATCGGCGCCGAAATCGGTTACGGCACCGCCGTTGTCGGCCTGTTCGGCATGATCCCGACCGCCATGTTCGCGCTGTCCGGACTGCTCACCCCGATCCTGGCCACCCGGCTCGGACTGGAGCGCACCGCGCTGACCGCCATGCTGATGGCGGGTACGGGCATGCTGATCCGGGTGCTGATGTCGGGCGCCGCGGAACTGCTGATCTTCTCCGCCCTCGCGCTCGCGGGCATGGGCATCGGCAACGTGGTCATCCCGCCGCTGGTGAAGCGGTATTTCCCGGATCGTCTCGCCGCGGTGAGCTCGCTGTACATCGTCATGGTGCAACTCGGCACGGTGCTGCCCGCCTTCACCACGGTGCCGGTCGCCGAGGCGCACGGATGGCGAGTCTCGCTCGGGGTGTGGGCCCTGGTCGGCTTCGCGGCTGCCGTGCCCTGGCTCGCGGTGCTGCGCGGAGGTGACGACGCGGCCACGGCCGCACCGGGGCAGGCGGCGCGCGCCGGACGCGTGTGGCGTTCGCCGATCGCCTGGGGCATGGCGGGCATGTTCGGCATGACCTCGCTGACCACCTATTCGATCTTCACCTGGCTGCCGAAGATCCTGCGCGAGGCGGGCGCGAGTGCCGGGTACGGCGGAGCGATGGTGGGGCTGTTCGCCGGAGTCGGCCTGGTCGCCGCGCTCACCGCACCGACCGTGGTGGCCCGGTTCCGCAATCCGTTCCCCGTCGTGGTCGGCTGCGCGGTGCTGTTCTTCACCTCGTTCGCCGGGCTGCTGATCGCGCCGATGGCCGCGCCCATCCTGTGGGTCGTGCTGCTCGGTCTCGGCCCGAGCACCTTCCCGATGGCGCTGACGCTGATCAACCTGCGTACCCGCACACCGGGTGGGTCGGCCGCGCTGTCCGGCTTCACCCAGGGCGTCGGCTACGCGGTGGCCTGTGTCGGTCCGCTGCTGTTCGGCATGCTGCGCACGGCGACCGGCGGGTGGCTCGTTCCGTTCGCGATGCTCGGCGTCGCGGTGCTGGTGCTGCTCGCGGGCGCCTGGCAGGCGTGCAAGCCGTGCATGCTCGAGGACACCTGGAGCTGAGCCCTGCCGCTCGCGCCGAAGTCTCACAGTTCGGGTTGCGTGGCTGTGCGAACCGGGTGAGGATGTGGGCGTCGCGGGTAGCGCGCGTCACACCTCACCGGTCGCGAAATTCGAGATCGGCTATTTGTGACGCACGGAAACCGCTGTGTCACACGCGCGAAACATTCACGCGAAACTCACCCGAGGTAATCGGGAATCGTGAGCAACCGTTGATTTGACGGTCATTTCGCGCAGCATTTCGGCAATACCCATTTCCTACCGTGGGGCCAACCGACTTTGGGAGGCCCTGTTGAGCACGCTGACGCGTAACCGTTGGGAAGCGCTACGGACGACGATCCGCAGGCCGCGCATCGAGCACTGGGATGCCGAGGATGTGGCCGCCTGGGAGGCAGGCGGCAAGGAGATCGCCAAGCGCAACCTGATCTGGTCGGTCGTCGCCGAGCACGTCGGATTCTCGGTCTGGTCGATCTGGTCGGTGATGGTGCTGTTCATGCCCACCGACAAGTTCGGCATCGACCCGGCGGGCAAGTTCTTCCTGGTCGCGATGCCCACGCTGGTCGGCGCGTTCCTGCGGATCCCCTACACCGTCGCGACCGCGAGGTTCGGCGGGCGCAACTGGACCGTCTTGAGCGCGGCCCTGCTGCTCATCCCGGCGCTGCTCACGCTGTACTTCATCAACCAGCCGGGCACTTCGTACACCACGTTCCTGGTGATCGCCGCGTTCGCGGGCTTCGGCGGTGGCAACTTCGCCTCCTCGATGACCAATATCAACGCCTTCTACCCGCAGCGGCTCAAGGGTTGGGCGCTGGGCCTGAACGCGGGCGGCGGCAATATCGGCGTTCCGGTGATCCAGCTGATCGGCCTGCTGGTGATCGCCACCCTCGGCAACAGCTACGCCTCGCTGATCTGCGCGATCTACCTGGTGTTCGTGGCGCTCGCCGGGCTCGGCGCCGCGCTGTACATGGACAATCTGCCCAACCAGAAGGCCGACCTGTCCTACATGCTCACCGCGCTGAAGGTGCCGCAGTCCTGGGCGATCGCGTTCCTCTACATCGGCACATTCGGCTCGTTCATCGGCTACAGCTTCGCCTTCGGCCAGATCCTGCAGATCAGCTTCAAGGCCGGTGGCGACAGCGTCGCGCAGGCCACCCTGCACGCCGCGCAGATCGCGTTCCTCGGTCCGCTGCTCGGCTCGCTGGCCCGGCCCTACGGCGGCAAGTGGGCCGACCGCATCGGCGGTAGCCGGGTCACGCTGTACGTGTTCGGCGCCATGATGGGGGCCGCGGCGCTGGTCACGGTGGCCAGCACGATGGCCGACCGCAACAACGGGGTGGCCGGCGGTGCGGTGATGACCGCGCTGGTCGCGGGCTTCATCGCGTTGTTCGTGCTGTCCGGGATCGGCAACGGGTCGGTCACCAAGATCATCCCCTCGGTCTTCGAGGCGAAGTCCAAGAGCCTGGACGCCACCCCTGCCGAACGGTCCGCGTGGTCGCAGAACACCTCCGGCGCGCTCATCGGCTTCGTCGGCGCCATCGGCGCGCTCGGCGGCGTCGGCATCAACCTGGTGCTGCGCTCCTCCTACGCCTCGACCGCGTCGGCGACCACCGCGTTCTGGGTGTTCATGGTCTTCTACGTGGTCTGTGCGCTGGTGGTCTGGGCGGTCTTCCTGCGCCGCCCCGGCGCCCGCGTCGTCGCCGATTCCGATGTCGTCGTGGAGGCGGAGAGCTTCGTGCTCGAAGCCGAAGCCGGCCGCTCGCCGAGCGCCCCGTCCCAGTCCAGCAGCTCGTCGGCCCGCGCCTGACACCCGATCCAGTCCAGGAGGACCAACAGATGAACCCCACAGTCGCTCGCAAGACCGCGGTGGTCGTCGGCCACGGAATGGTCGGGCACCGGTTCGTCGAGGCGCTGCGCTCGCGCGACACCGAAGGCCGCTGGCAGGTGGTCATCCTCAGCGAGGAGCAGCTGCCCGCCTACGACCGCGTCGGTCTCTCGTCCTACGTGGGCAGCTGGGACGCCGCCGCGCTCGCGCTGCCCGGCAACGAGTACGCCGGTGACGACCTGGTCGAACTGCGGCTCGGCCAGCGCGCCGAGTCGATCGACCGGGAAGCGCGCAAGGTGACCACGTCGGCGGGTGACACGCTCGCCTACGACGCGCTCGTGCTGGCCACCGGGTCCTACCCGTTCGTGCCGCCGGTGCCCGGCCACGACCACCCGGAATGCTTCGTCTACCGGACCCTCGACGACCTGGACGGCATCCGTGCCGCCGCCGAGGCCGCCGGACCCGGCGCGGCCGGTGTGGTGGTCGGCGGCGGTCTGCTCGGCCTCGAGGCCGCGAACGCGCTGCGGCTGCTCGGCATCACCCCGCATGTGGTCGAGTACAACGCGCGGCTGATGCCCGCCCAGGTCGACGAGGGCGGCGGCGCCATCCTGGAGCGGCTGGTCACCGACCTCGGCCTGCACGTGCACACCGGCGTCGGCACCTCCTCGATCGAGTCGGCCGACAAGGGACTGAAGGTCACGCTGTCGGATGAGTCGGTGATCGAGGCCGGGCTGGTGGTGTTCTCCGCCGGTGTCCGCCCGCGCGACCAGATCGCCCGCGACGCGGGACTGGAGGTCGGCCCGCGCGGCGGCATCATCACCGACCTCGGTCTGCAGACTTCCGACCCGAATATCTGGGCGATCGGCGAATGCGCCGCCGTGGAAGGCGTGTGCTACGGCCTGGTCGCCCCGGGTTACAGCACCGCCGAGATCGTGGCGGACCGGCTGCTCGGCGGCGCGGGCGAGTTCCCCGGCGCGGACATGTCGACCAAGCTCAAGCTGCTCGGCGTCGACGTGGCCAGCTTCGGCGACGCGCACGGCGTCACCGAGGGCGCGCTGTCGGTCGTGCTGCACGACGCGGCCAAGGGCACCTACGCCAAGCTCGTCGTCTCCGACGACGCGAAGACCCTGCTCGGCGGCATCCTGGTCGGCGACGCCACCGCCTACTCGGCACTGCGGCCACTGGTCGGCCGTCCGCTGCCCGCCGAGCCTGCCCAGCTGATCTCGCCCGCGGGCGCGGAACTCGGCGCCGACGCGCTGCCCGACGACGCGCAGATCTGCTCCTGCAACAACGTGTCGAAGGGCTCGATCTGCGGCGCGATCGCCGAGGGCGCTTGCGACATCCCGGCGATCAAGAAGTGCACCACCGCCGGCACCTCTTGCGGCGGTTGCGTCCCCATGCTCAAGAAGCTGCTCGAGCAGTCCGGCGTGGAGATGTCGAAGGCGCTGTGCGAGCACTTCGAGCAGTCGCGCGCCGAGCTGTTCCAGATCGTCCAGGTCACCGGCATCCGCACCTTCTCCGCCCTGATCGCCAAGTACGGAAAGGGCACCGGCTGCGACATCTGCAAGCCGACCGTCGCCTCCATCCTCGCCTCCACCTCGAGCGACCACATCCTCGACGGCGAGCAGGCGGCGCTGCAGGACACCAACGACCACTTCCTGGCCAACCTGCAGAAGAACGGCACCTACTCGGTGGTGCCCCGGATGCCCGGCGGCGAGGTCACCGCCGAGCAGCTGATCACCATCGGTGAGGTGGCCAAGGAATTCGGCCTGTATGTGAAGGTCACCGGCGGCCAGCGCATCGACCTGTTCGGCGCGCGCGTCGAGCAGCTGCCGATGATCTGGAAGCGGCTGGTGGACGCGGGCATGGAATCCGGCCACGCCTACGGCAAGTCGCTGCGCACCGTGAAGAGCTGCGTCGGCTCCACCTGGTGCCGCTACGGTCAGCAGGACTCGGTCGGCATGGCCGTGCTGCTGGAGAAGCGCTACCGCGGCCTGCGCTCGCCGCACAAGCTGAAGCTGGCCGTCTCCGGTTGCGCTCGCGAATGCGCCGAGGCGCGCGGCAAGGACGTCGGTGTGATCGCCACCGAGAACGGCTGGAACCTCTATGTCGGCGGAAACGGCGGCCTCACCCCCAAGCACGCGGTGCTGCTGGCCGGCGAGCTCGACGACGAGACGCTGATCAAGTACATCGACCGGTACCTGATGTTCTACATCCGCACCGCCGATCGTTTGCAGCGCACCGCGCCGTGGCAGGAGGCGCTGGAGGGTGGCGTCGATTACCTCGAGCAGGTGATCTGTGATGACAGCCTCGGCATCGCCGATGATCTGGAGGCGGCGATGGCCCAGCATGTCGCTGGCTACCGCGACGAGTGGGCCGCGGTCCTGGAAGACGAAGAGAAACTGTCTCGCTTCGTGTCGTTCGTCAACGCCCCGGAGGAGTCGGATCCGACGATTTCCTTCGATGAAACCGGAGAGCGGAAGGTTCCCGTCCTGCTGGGACTGCCGGAAGTCCCGGTCGCCACGCCGGGGAAATGACCGCTTAACCGCCTGGAAACAGAACGCCGGTACCAATGGGTAAGGCGTTTGGAGGATGACACCGATGACCGTGATCGATACCCCCGGCATTGCCGCAGCTACCACCACGGGTTGGACGCAGGCATGCCGTCTCGACTACCTGCTTCCCGGCCGCGGCGTTGCGGTGTTGCTGAAAGGTGGCCGACAGGCTGCCCTGTTCCTGCTCGAGAGCGGCATGCTGTATGCCGTCGGCAATATCGATCCGTTCGGCAGGGCTGCGGTCATGTCGCGCGGGATCGTCGGCGATCGCGGCGGCGTGCCCGTCGTGGCCTCGCCGCTGCTGAAGCAAGCTTTCTCCCTGGTCGACGGGCAGTGCCTGGACGACGAATCGGCGATGCTGCCGGTGTACGCGGTGCGCGTGGACGACGGCATCGTTGCGGTTTCCAATGAGCCGGTGGCATCCGGGCTCGCGACCTCGGATGGATGATCGGCATGACAACACCTGACGCGGGCGGCGGCCTGGCCGGATTCACGGTCGGCATCACGGCGGCCCGGCGCGCCGTAGAGTTCGCCACACTGCTGGAACGTCGTGGCGCGACCATCGTGTCCGCACCGGCCATCCGGATCATCCCGCTCTCCGACGACGCCGAGCTGGAGCGGGTCACCCGGCAGCTGGTGGCCGATCCGCCGCAGATCACCGTGGCCACCACCGGTATCGGCTTCCGCGGCTGGATGGAGGCGGCCGAAGGCTGGGGCTTGGCCGAGGATCTGCGCCGCACGCTGGGCGGCACCCGCATGCTCGCCCGCGGCCCGAAGGCCAAGGGCGCCATCCGCGCCGCCGAACTGCGCGAGGAATGGTCGCCCGCCTCCGAGTCTTCCGCGGAGGTCCTGGACCACCTGCTCGCCGAGGGCGTGGAGGGCGTCCGGATCGCGGTGCAGCTGCACGGGGCCACCACCGAGTGGGAGCCGGTGCCCGACTTCTGCGAGGTCCTGCGTTGCGCGGGTGCGGATGTCGTGCCGGTGCCGGTGTACCGCTGGGTGCCGCCGGACGACCAGGGACCGATGGATCACCTGATCGAGGGCATCGTCACGTCCGGTTTGGACTGCGTCACCTTCACCAGTGCGCCCGCGGTCGCGTCCATGTTGATGCGCGCCAAGGAAACCGGACTGTTGGAAGGGCTGCTGTACGCACTGCGCGGCCGGGTGCTGCCCGCCTGCGTCGGGCCGATCACGGCCGCCCCGCTGGAAGAGCTCGGGGTGCCCACGTCGATGCCGGGGCGTGCTCGGCTCGGCGCGTTGGCCCGCCACGTCACCGAGGAACTGCCCAGGCGCGCCAACCGGATTCAGGCCGCGGGACACAACATCAGCGTGCGCGGCGCGTGCGTGGTGGTCGACGGTCAGGTGCGTCAGCTGGCGCCCGCGCCGATGGCGCTGATGCGCTCGCTGGCCCGCCAGCCCGGCCGGGTCGTCTCGCGCGAAGACCTGCTCGCCGCGCTGCCCGGCGGCGGGGACGACACGCACGCGGTGGAGACCGCCATCGCCCGGCTGCGCGCCGGGCTCGGCACGCCGAAAGCGATTCAGACCGTGGTCAAACGCGGGTACCGGCTCGCGCTGGACCCGGCCGAATGCACCGACAACAACCCACGGCCCACCGCGACAGGAGGCCCGCAGGTGCCCGGCGTCGGAATTCCGACCCGGGCACCTCGGTACATCCAGACTGCGGGGAGCTGGTGACCGCGCCCGCCCTGGTGCTGGTGGCCCACGGGACCCGCAGCACCAAGGGCGTGCAGATGATCGCGGCGCTCGCCGAGGCCGTGTCGAAGGAGCTCGGGGCCGGGGTCTCGGGGCCCGGCACCGAGGAAACGCCGTGGGTGCGTACGGCCTTCGTGGACGTGCTCGGTCCTTCGCCGTCGGAAGTGCTCCGCGATCTGGCGACACCGACCGGGGAATCCGTGCCCGCCGTAGTGGTTCCGGCGTTCCTGGCCTCGGGTTACCACGTCTACCAGGACGTACCGCGTGAGGTCTCGGAGAGCGCGCATCCCGCGGTGCTGGTCACTCCGGCCATGGGCCCTGATTCCGCGTTGGCGCGCATCATGAAGATGCGCCTGCGCGCCGCGGGCTGGGCCCCCGGTGACGCGGTGGTCTTCGCCGCCGCGGGCTCCTCGGACGCTCGTGCCCGACAAGACGTTCGGCGCGCGGCCGCGCTGCTCACCGAACGTCTCGGTGTTCCCGTCCGTATCGCCTATGTCGCCACCGGCGCGCCGCGTGTACCGGAGGTGGTCGCCGAACTGCGCGCCGGGGGCGCACGACGGGTCTTCGTCGCCTCGTACCTGCTGGCACACGGCCTGTTCCAGCAGCGCCTGCACGAGGCGGGCGCCGACGGCGTCGCCGAACCCATCGGCGTCCACCCGGCCGTGGTCCGGCTCATCGCCGAGCGCTACCGGGCGGCTGCCCACGAGATGGTCCGAGCGCGCGCTCGCTGAGCAGTCGCACAAATTGTCCGCATGCGCGCCCGCTGCGCACAGTCCGCAGAACGCGTAACCGATTGCCCGGCGGGCGGATCGGGAGCGCCGATGCGGAGATGACCTCCGCGGACCGTCCTCGTCGCAGGTCACCCTCCGGGGAGGTTCATTCCGGCTGTGTCGATCGGCTACGCCCTGAAGGTGAGCCCGAAGTGCGCGCCCAGCCGATTGAGCGCCTCCGGGTCGCCGAAGACGGCTTGCCCGCTCAGATCTACATCCGGGGGATCCACGGAGCAAAAGCGCTCGAGGGAGTCTGCGGGGATCCCGGGAAGGTATGTGGCGAAGGTGATCGCGGCTTCGACGTCCTCATCTTCGTCACCGGGGGATACCGGCCATGCCTCGGTCTCGCCGTTGCAGTCGAACTGGAGCTCCCAGTTTTCGTCGTCCTCGACCAGCCGCACGTTGGTGATGGTCACCGAGCCGCGGCTGCAGGAGGCGATCGACTGCAACACGTCTTCGTACCACTCCAGCCGCGCGTCGTCGTCAGCCTCTTCGATGCCGCGAAACGTCTTGTAGTCGAAAGCGAATCGGATCCCCAGGTGGTCGAGCAGACTCAGCACGGCCTGCTGGGGGGCGTCGCGGTAGTAGCTCAGCGGCTTGTCGAGTTCGTCCGGCTGCACGGTCTGCCCGGCGGTGGACTGATCGACAAGACCGAGTTCGACGATCAGGTCCACCACTTCGCGGACGGTGTGTTCGGAATCCATCAACTCCTCCTCGGGGGAACATACTTTCGAGCGGCCGCGACGAGCAGAGAGTATCCAGATCACGTGGGCTTCCTCCCGCTCGGGTCTGTTCCCATTTCTGGGCTGTGATCCGTCCGCGTGCAGCAGAGTTTCCGTCTCAGGTCAGGTCCGGCCGTGATTCCACCGCCGCGTTCGCCATCACAGCGCTTCCGTGGGGCCTGGGACGCGGCGCTCCGCAGTGCGATCGTGATTTCCACCGGTGTCGCTCGCGCCGATTCGGGCCGGGTGACTCGCTGCTCGCGGTGGACATGTGCGCCGGGCGCGTCACGGACGGCGTCGGTGTTGCGCTTCGACCTCCGGCTGCAGACCGGCGGGCGAGCGCGTGAACGACGCGCGATAGCTGCTCGGTGACACGCCGACGTGGCGAATCATGTGCTGGCGCAACGATTCCGCCGAGCCGATGCCGCTGTGCCGCGCCACCTGGTCCATCGGCAGGGTGGTGGATTCCAGCAGTTCCCTGGCGCGCTGCAGGCGCTGGTGCAGGAGCCATTTCTGCGGGCTGAGGCCGGTCTCCTCGTGGAAACGGCGGGTCAGCGTGCGGACGCTGGTGCGGGCATGCCGGGCCAGGTCTTCCAGCGACAGTGACGTGTCCAGGCGTTGCATCGCCCAGGTGCGGGTGCCCGACAGGGTCACGCCGTTTTCCGCAGGTAGGGCGACGTCCACGAACTGGGCCTGCCCGCCGGGGCGCACCGGGGTGACGACGGCGGCGCGGGCGGCCGCATTCGCCACGGTCGCGCCGTAGTCGGCGCGGATCAGGTGCAGGCACAGGTCGATTCCGGCCGCCGCGCCCGCGGCGGTGGTGATCGGGCCGTCCTCGATGAACAGCGCGTCGGCGCGGACCGACACGTCCGGGAACATCGCCGCCAGCTCGTCGGCCAGGGCCCAATGGGTGGTGGCGATGCGTCCGGACAGCAGGCCCGCCTGGGCGAGCACGAAGGCGCCGCTACAAATCGAGGTGACGCGTCTGCCGTCGGCCACGGCGCTACGCAGGGCGGTCAGCGTGGCTTCGTCGGTGCTGCCGCGGCTTCCGGTGCTCGGCACGATGACGATGTCGGCTTCCTCGATCGCCTTCAGCCCCCGCGACACCACCACGTCGAATCCGCCCAACCCTGCGGGCAGCACGCCGGGCGCAGCGGTGCATACCAGGATCCGATAGCCGGGCGCGCCGTCCACCATCGCCGCGCCGAGCACGGTTTCGGGCATGGATAGGTCGAAAGCCTTCACCGGAGGCACCGCGACGACCGCGACAGTCTGCATGGCCTGATCCTTGGGATAGTTGGCAATCCGGTCACTAGCTTACCCCGGCAGGCGACGGCAGGCTGAATGGCACGCGATCGGCAATCGGCACGACGGCTTGCCATCGATCGCGAAACCTCTTGTTGCAGAAGGGAAGTCATATGGTTACGCATGTCATCGTCGGCCGGGGCGCTACCGCGTCGGCTACCGCGGCGCTCTTGGCCGAATCCGGCGACCGAGTGCGCATGGTGAGCCGCAGCGGCGCCGGACCCGAGCACCCGAATATCGAACGTATCGCCCTGGACGCGCTCGATACGGCCGCGCTGACCGCGATCGCCGAGCACGCCGAGACCGTGTTCAACATGGCCATGCCCGCGTATCACACGTGGCCGGACGCCATTCCGCCGCTGTTCGGGTCCATACTCGCGGCTGCCGAGCAGTCCGGCGCGAACTACGTGATGCTCGGCAACCTCTACGGCTACGGACCCGCCGACGGACCGCTCACCGAACAGTCCCCGCTGGCGGCCACCGGACCGAAAGGGCTGGTCCGCGCCCGGATGTGGCGCGAGGCCGAGGAGGCCCACCGCGCAGGCAGGGTACGTGTGACCGAGGTGCGGGCGAGTCAGTTCGTCGGCCCGGGCGCGATATCGGTGTTCACGATGTTTGCCCAGCCGAATATCCGGTCCGGCCGGTTGGTGCTGATGCCGCAGGCGCTCGACCTGCCGCACGCCTACACCGCGATCGGTGACGCGGCCGCTGCCGCGGTTGCGGTCGCGCGCGATGAACGCGCGTGGGGACGGGCCTGGCACGCGCCCGTCATCACCGCGACGGTGCGTGACCTGGCCGTGCGCTTCGCTGCGGCGGCCGGAGCGCCCGAACCCCAGTTGGCGGTCATGAGCGATCGCGAGCTGACGCTACTCGGGTATGCCGACCCATTCTGGATCGAGTTGTTCGAGACCTACCACATGTCGCACGCGACGTTCACGGTCGACGACGCCGCCATCCGGGACACCTTCGGCCTGAAGGCATCCGATCCGGACGAGGTGTTCGCGGAGGTGGTGCGCGGGTCCTGAGCGTGGCGGCGGGAATTCCGCCTGCCGAACGGGCGCGGCGGACTCGGCCCTGGCCTCTCTAAGTCGCTGATCGATTGCTGATCTCCTGTTGGCCGTCGCATGTCTCTGATGACGTCATCGACTGCCTGCGAATTCATTCGCCGGGAGGAACACGCCCGGTTAATGCTGGGTGTGCCGGTCGCGTCGTGATAGAAATTCGCCCCATGTACCGGCTCATGCGATGCCTGGTTTCCCTCCTCGCGGCGAGCGCCGCCCTCGTTCCGGCTGCGACCGCCGCCGCGGATCCCGCCGCGAGCATTCTCGAGGTGCGGGCGCTGGGCGGGCGGCAGTTCGAGGTCGTCGTCCAGTCCGCAGCGATGGGTCGCCCGATCACGCTGTGGCTGTCGCATCCGGGTGCCGGCGCGCCCGCCCTGTACCTGCTGAACGCCGTGGACGGCGGAGAGGAGGGCGGACCATGGACTCGGCGCACCGACGTCGCGGAGTTCTTCGCCGACAAGCCGGTCAATGTGATCGTGCCGATGGGCGGGCGCGCCAGCTACTACACCGATTGGCTGCGCGATGATCCGGCGCTCGGCCGCAACCAGTGGACCACCTTCCTGACCAGGGAACTGCCACCGCTGCTCGCAGGTAGGTTCGGGATGAACGGCCGCAACGCCGTCGCGGGAGTCTCCATGTCGGCGACGTCGGCGTTGAATCTGGCGATCGCCGCGCCGGGCCTGTATCGGGCGGTCGGCTCCTACAGCGGGTGCCCCCGCACCAGCGATCCGATGGGCCAGGCGATCGTCAACACGCAACTGGCCGTGTTCGGTGCGAACGCGGCGAATATGTGGGGCCCGCCGGGCGATCCGGACTGGGTCGAGCACGATCCGACGCTGCAGGCGGAACGGCTGCGCGGCGTGGCGCTCTACGTCTCGGCGGGCACCGGCGCACCGGGGGCCCACGAGACGCTCGGCGATTCCGGCATCGACGGCAATCCCCTTCGGCTGGCGGATCGGTTGCTGGTCGGCGGGACCATGGAGACGCTGATCGGCGGCTGCACCCGCCAGTTCGTGGACCGGTTGCACGCGCTCGGTATCCCGGTCACGGCCAACCTCCGCCCCGCGGGCACGCATGCCTGGACGTACTGGCAGGACGACGTGCACGAGTCCTGGCCGATGTTCGCCGCCGCGCTCGGCGTCTGATCGAGATCCGGCCTGATCACGGATTCCAGGGGTCGAGTCCCCCTTCGGGATCCAGGTGATCGAGATTGGCGACGCGCCTGGCCGATTGCATCAGAGCGTCGCGGTTGATGTCGGTCGGATTCGCGTAGTAGGTCTGGGCCGCGTCCTGGTGCATGGTCGCCGCCCGGTGGCCGATGGCCCAGCGGGTGTCGCGGCCCGCGCCGTTCCATTCGTCCGGGGTGATCGCCGCGCGCAGTGCCCGGTCCGAATGCCAGTTGCTCTCCACCCTTTGCACGAACGCGTGGTCGATCGCGGCGCCCGGGGCCGGCGCGTTGCTGTGCCGGACGAAGCTGTCCGCCGCGATGACCGCCTGGGCGGCGAAGGCATCGTGCGCCTCGTGGCCGACATGGTTGTCCACGGCCCACGCTGTCGCGATCGCCTTCTGCAATGGTGCGAAGCCGTACGGATTCTGCGACACCGTCGATTCCTGGGTTGACAGTGCGGCCAGCGAATGGTTGACCATCTCGTGGCGGGCACCCGAGGCGAGTAGCACGTGATGCACGCGCGATTCGGGAACCTTGTTGTCGCGCAGGGCTTTCAGGGCACGGGAGACACCGAGTTGGGTGTGCATGCCCCCGGCTTGCGTGGCTGCGGTAACCGCGACACGCCGCCAGTTCGTGCGGGACAGCTGATGCTCGACGTAGCCCTGCTCGCGGCTGGCCAAGATTCTCCCGGTGGACCGTTCGATACTCCTGCGTGTGTTGGCCAAGGGATTGAACGGATTGATGGTTCCCCCGGCGAGCCACGCCGTCACGGGCGAGGAGTTGATGGTATTGAGTGCGCCGAGTGAGCTCACGAACCCCATTCCGGATGAGGCATTCCCACCGCCACCGCCCATGCCGAGGGCCATGGCGCCGCTGCTCGACGACTTGGTCTGACTGCCCTGGATCGTCAGGGAGAATCGGTTGGCGATCCAGTCGTTGCCGCGGGACAGGCTGCTGCTGAGTCGTTTCAGCTGGAAGATGGCGACGATCTCGACGGTGCCCGCGATGATGATCACCGCCATGACCTGGCCGCGAGCTTGCGCGAACAGGTTGCCCATGAACAGCACGTAGACACCGAGGAATATGGTGTACGCCGTCATCCGCGCCGCCGCGACGAAGCTGTCCACGAGGTTGCGGACCAGAAACGTCTGTGTCGGGCCGTACACGAATCCGCCTGCGGCGAAGCCGAATATCGACATGATGCCGTGATAGATCGTGTCCAGCGCGGCCTTGATCACCTTGATTCCGAGGTACATCGCGAAGATCAAGAGGATGCCGCCGCAGACCAACAGCATGAGTCCGGTAGCGACCTGCCCCATGGAGGGATTCTCGGCCTTGGCTTGCGCGGCGGTGTCCCCGCATGCCTTCATGCCGGTGATCACCCGGCCGTCGTCACCGGCCGCGACCCCTGCCGACCATGCCGACCGGCAGGCGGGCCGCACGTCTACCGCATGCCCGAAATTCCACACTTGCAGCGGCTGACGGGCGAAATTGTCGGCCAGATCGCTCTGCATCGTCGTCACCAGCTGGGACGGATTCGGGTTGGCGTTCCCGTTCAACCCGGCCGCCACCGAGATACCCAGATCGCGGCCCTGAGCAAGCAACCCATCGGAGGACAGCACATCCGCCAGGGGCTCGGCCAGGAACACCGGTCCCAGCACTGCCACACCCACCATCGTCACCACCTGCATGGTGGCCTTCGCGTGGTAACCGCGCACGATGAACCACGCGACGAAGAACGCGCCGATGCTCGCCGCGGTGACCAGCACGATCGGGGTCGCGATCTGTTCTGTCACCGCATCGGCCACACCACGCAACGCCACACTGAACATATCCAGCCACCGGAAGCTCAACGCGTAGCCGATCAACCAGATCGCCGTCGTCACAATGGCGATATAGCCGATGAATTCCAAGCCCAATACGGCCCACAGGATGGTGGCGCGAGGCTTGAACATGCTCTCGTCGCCGGTCGCGAACCGATAGTCCGACAGCCGAATTCCTGACGAGTCGCGAATATTCATCCAGCTGAGGCCGTCGATCTCGGATACCCCGGCCGTGGTGCCTGCCGCGTCCTGGGCGACGGCCAGCGCACCGACGAAGCCGGGAAATACGAAGAGCGCGAAGATGGTCAGGGCAAGCCAGACCGCGCGCCGTCGCCAAGCGCCTGTCCCGAAGGACGGCCGCCGACGCGGAACGGGACCACGAGGCGCGTATCGGGCAGTGCAGAACTTGCCGGGAACTCGAACCGAAAACCGCCTGGATGTCATACGGCTGACAGTGCGAGATCGCACCACTGGGGAGCAGATGTGCACGGAAGAGTCCTTCGTCCCGTCTGGGGGAGCGCGGTCGGATTCTGAAACTGGCTGTACGCGAGCGGCGATGACAGCTCGGGCCCCCGTCTCATGCTTTGTATTACAGAGAGGCACGGAAACATCCGCTTGAACGACCAATGACATCCAGACGGCTCGGGAGTGTACGTACGTACTCGAGACGGCGCGTGACGGTAACGTCAATCACACTGTGGTGCAGCATGATTCAGTACTGGTCGGGCGCTCAGTTTGTCGACCCTGGGGCAGGACCGTGCAGTTTCCCGGCCGGACGAGCGTGTCTGGGGGCCGTTCGATCAGCGCTGTGCCTGGACACCGGCACTGTGGCGGCGTCAGGACCGCACAGGCCGAGGCGAGCTGGTTCTCCGCCGATCTGTCGTACCGAGGGCGGACAATGCCGCTATGGCATACGACGAGGAGTTGGCCGAGCGGATCCGGGAGCGGATCGTGCCGGGGCCCGAGCTCACCGAGCAGAAGATGTTCGGTGGGCTGGCATTCCTGATCAGCGGCAATATGGCGGTAGCGGCCAGCAGACAGGGCGGGCTCCTGGTCCGCGTCGACCCGGACGAGGGCGAGCGGCTGCTCGGCGAGTCCGTCGAGCCCATGGTCATGGGTGGGCGCGAGATGGTCGGCTGGCTGCATGTCAGTGCCGCGGCGGCCGACGACGACGAAGTCCTGCGGGAATGGGTCGAGCGCGGCGTCGCCTACGCCCGGACCCTCCCACCGAAAAAGAGAAAGTAGCTTGTCTCAGAGCCGGACCTGGCGGCGGAAGAGCACCCGGTCGAATTCGCGGCCGTACTCGTCCACCGCGACCACGTCCATCTCGCTGGCGAAGACGCCGGGGCGGACGTCGACGCGCAGGAACGAGTAGTTGCGGAAGCGGACTCGCGACCACGGCGCGGCCTCGTCCTGTTTGCCGCCGCCCGGCGTCCAGACGTAGCTGTTCGGCACTGTGGTGTCGGGTAGTTCGTTGCCGCGGAAGGACTCTCGCGAACCGGGCTGGAAGTCGTAGCGTGGGCGTCCACCGCCGCCCACGGTGTAGTAGACGGTTCCGTCGGTCTCCGGGTAGACGATCGAGTTGTCGCCGGCCACCTTCGTGGCGCTCCCGCCGCGGATCGGATCGGTGCGCTCGTAGACATGGTTGTGCCCCTGCAGGACCAGGTCCACGTGATAGCGGTCGAACAACCCCACCCAGGCGTCGCGCACGCCGCCGTCGCTGGCATGCGCCTCGGTGGTCGAATACGCGCAGTGGTGGAAGAAGCAGACGATGAAGTCGATGTCGGGGTCGGCGCGGTAGGCGGCCAGCGTGTGCTCCACCCAACTCGTCTGCGCCCCACCGGAATAGCCGGTGTTGGCGCGGATCTCGTAGGTCACGTCGTTCGCGTCCAGCGAGAGCACCGCGACGTTCCCGTAGGTGAACGAGTACGCCGAGGGGCAGCCCGCGGGGCCGTTGCCGGGGAAGTCGAGCCGCGCGAGGTGTCCGCCGTAGCCATGGTCGCCGTAGGTCGCTTCCATATCGTGGTTGCCCGTGGCGAACATCCACGGGGTCTGGGCGGCGCTGGGCTCGATGGCGCCGAAGTAGACATCCCACACGTACGGGTTGTACTTGTCGAACCCGCTGGACGGGTGCGCGCCGTGCGCTACGAACTGTCCCGGCTTGCCCTTGCCGGAGGGGTCGGCATAGGCGATATCGCCTGCGAGGATGTGGAAATCCGGCCGGGCCGCGGCGATCTGACGCAGCACATTGCTCGCGTGCGGTGCGGCCGGATCGTTGTCGGCCTTGTAGTACTTGTCGTCGTAGTCGCCGGGTGCGCCGCCGTCCGGCAGCGCGGGCGTCTCGTCGGTGCCCTGGTCGCCCATCATGGTGAAGCGGAACGGCAGGATCGCGGCCCGTCCAGAGGGCATCGCGGGCGCGGCGGCGCGGAGGTCGCCGACGAAACCGTCGGAGGTGCGCCAGCGGTAGAAGTGCGGCACCCGGCCGGGCAGGCCGTCCACCGGGGCATGGACGTAGAACTGCTCGGCCGCGAGCACTCCGCCATCGGCCGTGGGCAGTTGGGTCAGCAGATTGCGCACTTCGGCCTCGACCGTCGCGCCCAGTGCCGGAGTGGGTCCGTGGTCGAGGTACACGGTGGCGCCCGCCGGCCGCCGCGACAGCTGTGCCGCGAAACGCAATTGACTCGCCGCGTCCGGTCCGAATGCCACCCGTCGTCCGCCGACCGCGAGCTGAGCATCCTCGGCGTAGGCGCGGCTGCCGAATGGTGCGACGCCGACCGCCGCCACGGCCGCTGCCGCCGCGGCGCCACGCAGGATGTTGCGCCGCGACACCGGATGGCGGCGCAGATGGGCGCGGTGCCATTCGTACTGCTCGGTCATCGTCATGTCGGCGGCGAGACGGCCGGGAATTCCGGTGTCCGGGATGTCTCCTGCTGGATTCAGCGGTGTGGACGGCATACCGCCGATGTTGTCCGGGCATGGCGTACCCGGGCAACTCGACACCCGCACCGTGGGCGGGAACATCGCGCCAGCAGTTGGACTCGGTCGCGAGAGAGCGGCGCCGGTATGTGCCATTGGTGTGAAATGGGCGAATTGTCCGGTGGGTCAGAGATTCTCGATCGCGATCGACTCGACGGACCAGGAAGGCGGGGCTCGCCGCGGAAGTGCCGCCGGTTCGGTCGACGCGTCCGGCGCCTGGTTCCCCGCGACGGCGGCGGCATGAGTGCGATGCTGTGGGTCTGCGTCGATCGCCGCGGTCAGCGCCAGGGTTCCCCCGCGACGTCACCGTGGCTAGGCTGCGAGGATGACGCCCTTCCTCCGCGTCGCCGCCGCGCCGGTCGTGCTCGCCGGTGCGCTGGCGGGCGCGGCGAACGCCAACGCGACGCCCGGCACGGACATCACCGCCGTCACCCTCGGCCAGGCGCAGATCCCCGCCGGGCTGCTCCCGTTCGTCGCAGGCACCGACCTCGTCATCCGCGAAATCACCATCGGCCCAGGCGGTTCCACCGGCTGGCACTACCACGACGGCCCGGTCTTCGGTTTCGTCCGAGCGGGCACCCTCACCCATCCCGGCCCCGACTGCGTCGCCCCGGTCTACCGCACCGGCGATTTCATCTATGAGCCCGCGGGCGAATGGAACGTCCACATCGGCCGGAACCTCGGCACCGAACCACTGGTCCTCGACGTGGTCTACGCCCCACCTACCGGCAAACCGCTGTTCGTGGACGCCCCCGCGCCCCCCTGCGCTTCATGATCAACGAGGGGTCTGCACGCGAAGTGCCGCAGACATGTGCCATTGATCTCAGCGTTCGTCCGGGTACTGCGGGAGGAGAGTGCCCAACGGGCCCAGGTCGATGTTGAGATCCTCGGGTGTGAGGCCGAAGTGGTCGCGTAGTTCGTCCATGCGTTGCTCGAGCAGCATCAGGGTGGTGCCGATTCGCTCGATCTGGGCGTCGGTCAGGTCTCCGTCGTCCACGCGTCGCAGCGCCTGCCGCTCCATCAGTTGCCGGAGGAGTTCCACCAGGGTGAGGACGAGTGTGACGAGCCCGCGCTCGACGGATTCGGGGTCGGTGTCGATACGCGGTGGAATGCCGCCGAATTCAGTCATCTGGGGGCGGCTCCAGCGCGCGAGGTGCGGCGGAGTCCAGCGACGGTGCGGACAGGGCGCTGATGGATGAGATGAGGGCCCGCAGCGAGATCTGGACCATGTCGACGTCCGCGATGGAGAGCTTGATGTCGCCGGTGATGACCACCCCACCGGCCAGCACCCGGTCCAGCAGGTCGACCAGCGCGACGCGGCGCTCGCCGTCGACGTTCTCGGCGACGTGTCTCATGTCGGCTCCCTTTCCACGCCCGCGAACGAATACGGTGGCCACGGGCCGGTGAGCTCGAGCCGGATGCCGGAGAATTCTTTGCCCAGCTCGTCGATCATCGACGCGAAATCGTCGGCGCGATCGTCGTCCACCAGATAGGTGCCGTTGAGCACCATCCACTCCCGGCGGCCGGTCAGCGCCGGGTCCGTCGCCGGTTGACGGCGGCCCGCGGCGGCGTGCCGGACCAGGCGCGCGTGGATCTCGTCGGCGCGCAGCGCGGCGTCGCGTTCGACGGTTTCCTGTGCGGACAGCTGCGCGCGGCGACGGGCCAGATATGCTGTGCCCGAGCCCTTTCCACTGCCCTTGTCACTGCTTGCGGCCTCGGCCACAGCCGAGACGAGTGCGGCGCGGTCGCCATAGGCCTTCACACCCCATTCCGTCCGGCCGCTCACCAGGGTCAGCGCCGAATCGAAGTCCGCTCGCCGCTCGTCGAGCAGGCCGCGTACCCGGTCGTCGTCGAGAAAGACCGTGGCCAGGCGCAGCGGGACCACCGGGCCTCGGCGTACCACGGCCGAGACGACGGCGTCGTGCGCCCGGGCCGTCGCCTCCAGCCAGTCCATATCCTCCAGGTTCCGGCGCAACGGCTGCTCCCCGAAAACCTCGAGCGGCACCGAACCGACAACGGCCGCCAAACCATCCGCGAACACGGTGCGCACCGGCTCACCGGCTACCCCGGTGATCTCGCCCAACCCCTCCGCGACGCTTCCGGCAGTCGTCACCACGTACAGCCAGACGCCGACGCCGTCAGTCACTGTCCCTCGCTTCCCTCGGTTCGCGGCGGCGTTCGAGGGGTATGCGGCGATCATCCGAGGCTTCCAGCTCGGCGATCCGGTCGCGGAGTTTCCGGTTCTCGAGTTCGAGATCGTGATCCTGTCGCTCGAGCGCGCGTGCCTTGCTGTTGAGCCAGGGATCGGTTTCCCACCAGTCGATACCCACCGCCTTGGCCGTCTCCAACGACGCGATGACCAAGCGCAGTTTGATGGTGAGAAGTTCGATGTCGAGCAGGTTCACCTGGATATCGCCCGCAATCACCAAACCCTTGTCGAGCACCCGCTCGAGGATGTCACCGAGGTTGGTCGACTGACGCCCGCCCTCGTAGGGCATCGGCGCCGACGACCCGCCTCCAACCACCGTCATCGCTGATTCCTTCCGCCGATGTCGGTGCTGCCCCGGGCATAGCGCCTGGTTCTGCGGTAGGCCAGCAGATTCCCGTCCAGGTCGATCTCGACCTGGTAGAGCGCCAGCATGTCCGACGACGAGGGGATGCGGTGGTCCTCGAGCACCTCGACCTCCACCAGCCAGCCGTCTTCGGTGGGCTCCATGGAGGTGACGCCTTCCGGTTGCTTCGAGGTCAGTTCCACCAGGTTCTCGATCGCCGCCGCGACCGCCTGCGCCGCACTGAGGGGTTGCCGACCTGTCTCCGAGTCGACGTCCTCGGATTCTTCATGGGTGGGATTGCGGCTCACGCTCGTCACTCCCTTTCGTCGGGCGGTCCGTCGCTACGACTCGAGCATGCGATTCAGCACTGCCTGCTGCGCTTGTTTCCCCTCCTCTTCGGAGAGCTGACCGGATGCCATCGCCTGCTCGATCTCCTCGAGCTCACGGCGGATGGCGGCGGGATCCCGCAACTGCTGTTCGACTTGGTCCTGGATCAGTTCACCCAGCCAGATCACGCCCCGGACCGGAGCGATCGGCAACGTGAGGATCGACGAGAGCAAGCCCATGCGTCAGCCCTCCGGGGCGCGCTTCGTCACGAAGTCGTACGCCGCCATCGGGCCGAGCAGGCTCAGCTCCACGCGCCCTTCCCATTCCCCTTCGGCGAGTTGACTCAACGCCTCCTCCAATTCACTCTGCCGGGATAGTTCGAGAAGGATCGCGACGTGGCCCGCGTCTTCTTCATGAGTGGGTTCGCGTTGGTTGACCAGGGATGTGAGCGGTTCGAGCAGGGCGAGCATCCGGCGGGTGTCCTCCGCGCGTTTGGTCGTGACCGCCTGATTGACGATCTCGCCCAGGGCGATCCTGGCATTCCGGGTGGCATCCTCCGGCTTGTCGCGGATCTCGTCCCGCAGCTGCGCTGCCTCGGCGTTCTCGTCGAGCACCTCCCGCAGGACCGTGCCCTCGACATAGCGTCCTTTGATCACGAACTGTGCTCGGCCTTCGAGTTCCTCGAGCGCCGCGCGGAACTCGTCGCGGTGCGCCTCGAGCAATTCCTTTTCCACCGCCTTCGGATCGGACATGACCGCTCCGAACCGCAGCGGCAGCACCGGGGCGACGGCTGCCGCACCGTCGAGCAGGCGCGCGTGCGCGGTCAGGTCATCGGGTGTGCCGAACCGCCGATCTACCGCGACATCACTGACCAGCGCGGCGATCTCGCCGTGCCGCACCACCTGGACGGCGCTCGGTGGGTCGCCGACACCGGCGGCGTGCTCCTCGGGCTCCACGTCGGCGGGCACGATGCCGTAGACATATACGCCGGTGCGCTGAGCGCTCTCGGTTTCCCGTGCTTCGGTTGCGGGTTGCGTGGCCATCATTCCTCCTTGCGCTTCGGCCGGCTCACGGGCTGGCGCTTGTCCTCGACCTCATCGAGGAACCCCAAGACCTTCTCGCCCGCGGCCTCGAGCGCCCCCTTCGTCTTGTGCTTCGCCGCGCCGCTGGTGACGTCGCCGACCAGATCCGTAAGGCCTTTCGGTTCGGTGCCGATTTCGAGCCGGTTGACGGCCTCGGCGAAGCGGAGATACGTGTCGACGCTGGCCACGACGACCCTGGCGTCGATGGTCACAAGTTCGATGCCGACCAACGACACGCGCACGAACGCGTCGATGACCAGTCCTTTGTCGAGAATCGTATCGATGACGTCGGCCAAGCTGGACGAGTTCGGGCGCGCCATTGTGCCTGCGCCGCCGCCACCGCCGCCGCCTACGGGTTCGAGTGTCATGTCCGGTCTCCTTGCCTATCACTATGTCGGCGTGCGGCGGTGCTGCGGTGCCGGGTCGCGGGTCGACGGCGTGGCTCGGGTTCCTCGTCCCCGGCCTCGGCCTCCTCCTCGTCCCGCACGTCGTCTACGGGTTCTTCCTCGGTTTCGGTGTCTTCGCCTTCGGTGTTGTCCCGCTCCTCTCGGCGAGCGGTCTCGTCGTCCTTGACGACCTTGCTGTCGTGGATCTCGCCGTGCCAGCCCTCGACGTCGTCCGGGTGCAGAGCGCTCTGGGTCATGACGTGCCGCTCGAAATGTTTGAGTTCCAAGCGAGCGCGCCGGCCGACCGCATGCCACAGATCGGCGGTCTTCTCGAACAGGCCGCCGGGGTGGTACTCGAGCACCAGGATGATGCGGGTCAGATCCGGCGTGAGTTCGTGGAAGGTCACCGCGCCGTCGATATAGCCCTTGTGCCCCTTGGAGCGCCACACGATCCGCTCGTACGGCACCTGCTCCACGATCGTGGACTCCCAGGAGCGCTTGGACCAGAACACCTTGGCAGTCCACGCGAGCTTCTCGTCGGATACCTGCTCCACCTGCTCGACCTTCTTCATGAACTTCGGGAAGTCCGCGAACTGGGTCCACTGGTCGTAGGCGAGCTCTATCGGAACGCCGACATCGATCTGCTCGACGATGTTCGTCAGTTTCAGTTTCTTGCCGCCGGCGCCCTTTCCCTTCCCACCGGTCAGGGTCTCCTTGGCTTCCTGGAACTTGTCCTGGACGGAGTGCCTGATCTGCTCCAGCCCAGCACCCATGGCCGCCTTGATCGGCGATGCTCCGCCGGCCAGCTTCTCCGCCCCGGTTATCGCCGACAGCAGGCTCCCGCCTCCTTCGGCGTATTCGTTCAGGCGGCCGGCCGTGTTCGACAGCTTGCCGGAGACTCCTATGAGAGCGCGGTCGACCACGGTTCCGGCCAGGGTCTGCAGTGATTGTTGAAGCTGGCCTGCCGGGGTGGCTTCCTGAACCGTCTTCTGGGCCGTCGCACCCGCGCGGGTGGCGGCTCCGCCCGCCCGGCCTGCGGCGCGGCCGGCGGTCGTGCCTGCCTTTCCCGCGACGCGACCAGCAGTCTTGCCCGCCCTTTCCGTAGTGCGTGCGGCGGTTTTGCCTGCCTTTCCCGTAGTGCGGGCGGCGGTCTTGCCTGCCTTTCCCGTAGTGCGGGCGGCGGTCTTGCCTACCTTGTCCGCTGCGTCCGACAGAGGTCTCGACGCCATCGGACTCACCTCCTCGTGCGCCGGATGGGCGCTTCCTCGGCCTCGGCGCGAATCCGGCGCCGACGAGGCGAAGCCGCCGTCCGATCCGGTGAACCGGATTTCCGGAGGCGGGGCTCACCGGCGCGACGCCGGCTGGTGGATGCCGTCCGGCGCGCCCGGGTGGGCGTCCGGGACTCCTCGGACTCGTCCCGGCCCTCCTCGGACTCGTCCTCCTCCGCTTCTCCTTCTTCTTCCAGGTACTCGTCCTCTTCTTCTTCCGGGTACTCGTCTTCCATGTCCTCGTCGGCGTATCCCTGCTCGTCGCCCTCGGTCGTCTCGTACTCTTCTTCGCCGGTGTCCGAGGTCTCGTCCCGAAGTTCTTCGTCCGTCTCGGGTATCGCGGCCCGTTGTTGCAAGCGGGCGTTCAACGCATCGATGCGGTTGCTCGCAGCGGTGACCGCCGCGGCCCGCGCGGCGCCCATCAACTCCTCGCGGACCGTGTCGGTGATCCCGGCCAGCTCCGGCGACGATTTGAGCAGCGACGTCCCGCGCTCCAGCAGTTCTTGGGTGACCCCGCCGGAAGACCGCCTGGCCATCGCCGCGCCCGCCAGACTCAACGCCAGGCGCATCTTGCGCGTACGACCCAGCAGGTATCCGGCACCCACCCCTACAGCTATCTTCGCTCCGCCCTTCATCATCACTCCTTGCTTGCCTTCGGCTGCCGCTGCGTGGAGAGAGGGGAAGGCAGCCGAGGCCCCTCTTTGCCCCCATGTGGGCGGGTTAGACCACATCGCGCTGACCAAACCTGTCAGCGCATGCTTGGTTACCGGATGAGCGGCCGGTTCTGCCTGCGAAAAGTCCTCCAGATCGGATTGCGCAGTGTCTGCCAGCGACTTACGAGTGCTCGACGTGGCCGACCGGGCCGAAGAATATTTCTCGAGGAAGTTCGCCAACTGGGTCGAAACCGTGCCGCCGGCTCCGACCAAGGGATGACAGCAGGTCACACAGCAACCCACAAGGAGCACATCATGTCCGTCAACACGTTCTTCTGGTTCGAGAACGGCGCTGAGGAAGCGGCCGATTTCTACGTCTCGGTGATCCCGAACTCGCGGGTGGTCGACATCTCGCGCAACTCCGACGGGTCGGCGTTCATCGTCTCGCTGGACCTGGACGGCCAGGCGGTCACGATCATGAACGGCGGACCGGACCACCCACTCACGGATGCGGCGTCGCTGCAGGTGGTCGTGGACACCCAGGACGAGGTGGATCGCCTGTGGGGCGCCCTCACCGAGGGCGGCCAGCCGGGCCCGTGCGGTTGGCTCACCGACCGCTATGGCTTGTTCTGGCAGGTCGTGCCCTCGGTGCTGTTGGAGCTGATGAGCGGTGACGATCCCGCCAAGACCATCGCCGTCGGCACCGCGCTGCGCACGATGTCCAAGCTGGACGTCAAGACGCTGCAGGATGCCTACGACAGCGCCTGACACGAAAACCCGCCCGGACGACGATGGCCGGGCGGGTCTTCGCGTGGCGCGACGGCGTCGTCAGCGCCAGCGCTCGGGTGTGACCGGCGCCTCCCACGCACGGGCGTAGCGGCGCTTGTCGGGAGCGTCGTATTCCTTGCTGCGGTACACCACGTACGGCCGAACCAGATACCCGACCGGCGCGCTGAACATGTGCACCAATCGGGTGTACGGCCACAACCCGATCAGCGCGAGCACGACCAGTCCATGCGCCTGGAAGGTCCACGGCGTGTCCACCATGAGCTCGGGTTGTGGGCTGAGCGTGAACAGGCTGCGGAACCAGGGTGAGACGGTCTCGCGGTAGTTGTAGGTGCCCCACAGCAGGTTGCTGCCCCAGGTGTTGAGCAATCCGGTGATCAGCGCCGCGGCCAGCAGCACGTACATCAACTTGTCGTTGCCCGTGGTGGCCTTGCGGACGGCGGGGACGGTGATGCGCCGGTAGATCAGGATGCCGACGCCCACCAGCACGGCGAGACCCGCCACCGAGCCCGCCCCGACGGCGATGACGTGATAGGCGTGCTCGGAGATCCCCACCGCGGCGGTCCACGACTCCGGAATCAGCACGCCGAGCACATGTCCGCCGAACACCCCGACCATGCCGAAGTGGAACAGCGGGCTACCCAGGCGCAGCAGACGGCTCTCGTAGATCTGCGAGGAGCGAGTGGTCCAGCCGAACTGATCGTTGCGGTAGCGCCACAGGTGCCCGAGCACGAACGAGGTGAACGCGATGTACGGCAGGATCAGCCACAGCGAGGACGGCAGATGCGGGGTTGCGTTCATCGTCGGCCTTCCGATCCGTCGAACAGGGAGGGGTCCATCGCGAAGGGCTCCAGGCCGACCTCTTCCTCCGGGGGGCCCTGTGCGGCGAGCTCGGCGATGCGCCGCCGGTCCGCGGTGGTCGGCGGCGGCAGCGTCGCCCCGACCGCGGCGAGCACCCCGGCATAGGGGGAACCGGTGTCGGACAGCGAAAGTCGCAACAGCTCCAGCACCGGAACGTGCTCGCCGAGCAGTCGTTCGCCGCCGATCGGATCGACGGTGGCGGCGAACTCCAGCAGCACCGGCAGATGGTCGGGGAGTTCTTCGTCGCCGAGTTCGACACCGGCGTGCCGGTAGGCGTGCTTGAACCGCAGCAGCGCCATCCCGCGCTTGCGGGTGTCGCCATAGGCGTAGAAGGTCAGGTGCAGGCTGGCGCGGCGGCGCATGTCGAAGGTCTCGACGTAGGCGGCCGCGAGTTCCAGCGGTGAGGTCGTCCGCAGGTAGTCGAGGCATTCGCTCAGCTGGGCGCGCACCTCCTCCGGCAATTCCGCCGCCGCGGTGGCCAATTGACCGGCCATGGAAAGGGTCTGCTCGGTCGGGTAGTCCAGCAGCAGCGCGGCGATCCGCCACACCAGCTGCCGGTCGCGTTGTGCGAGCTCGACAGCCGGTTCCGGGCGGCGGCGCAGCTTCAGCAGGCTCATCGCTGCGCCCCGCTCGGTGCGGAGGCCGGGGCATCGGCGGGGGCGCCGTCGCCATTCGCGACCACGCCGATGCCCGAGCCATTGGTGGGCTCGCTGTTTGCCGAGCCATTGGTGGGCTCGCTGTTTGCCGAGTCATTGGCCGGAACGCCGTTGCTTCCATGCCCGTTGCGCGTGCCGTTCCCGGCCCCGTTGGTCGGCACCAGGCCCTCGGTGTTCTTGCCGTCCCAGTTCAGCAGGTTGATCCGCGCCGACTTCTCTTCCGGCGCAGCACCATTCGTGTCGGTCAGGTGGAACTTCTCCACCATCTGGTCGAACGCCGTCATGCCGGGGCCGCCGTCGGTGTCCAGGCTGCACCCGGTGGCCAGCGAATCCAGTTCGTGCGCACGGGCGCCCGCACCGGTCGGGATGACATACCGGTGCTCGTACTTGGCGATGGCCAGCAGCCGGTACATCGCCTCGATCTCCTCCGGCTCCAGCCGCACCGACGGCGCGATCGAGGGATCGGGCTCCTCGCCGAGGTTCACCGAGCGCATGAACGAGCGCATCGCCGCCAGGCGCTGCAGGGACGCGCGCACCGGACCCACGTCGCCCGCGGTGAACAGCTCGGCCAGGTACTCCACCGGGATGCGCAGCGCGTCGATGGCGCCGAACAGGTTCGACGCGTTCTCGCCGTCGTGCCCGGTCTCGGTGAGCACGTCCACCACCGGCGACAGCGGCGGCACGTACCAGACCATCGGCATGGTGCGGTACTCCGGATGCAGCGGCAGCGCGATCTGGTAGTCCACGATCAGCTGGTAGACCGGCGAATCCTGGGCCGCCTGAATCCATTCCGGCGAGATCCCGGCCCGCTCGGCCTCGGCGACCACCCGCGGGTCGTGCGGGTTGAGGAACACCCCGAGCTGGGACGGGTAGAGGTCTTCGTCCTCGGTGACCGACGCGGCCTCCAGGACGGCGTCGGCGTCGTAGAGCATGACGCCGATGTAGCGCAGCCGCCCGACGCAGGTCTCCGAGCACACCGTCGGCATGCCGACTTCCACGCGCGGGTAGCAGAAGGTGCACTTCTCCGCCTTGCCCGTCTTGTGGTTGAAGTAGATCTTCTTGTACGGACAGCCCGACACGCACTGCCGCCAGCCGCGGCACTTGTCCTGGTCGACCAGCACGATGCCGTCCTCGGCGCGCTTGTAGATCGCGCCGGAAGGGCAGGAGGCCGCGCACGACGGATTCAGGCAGTGCTCGCAGATCCGCGGCAGGTAGAACATGAAGGTCTCTTCGAACTCCAGCTTCACCTGGTCGGAGAGCTTGGCCAGCAGCGGGTCCTTGCCGACCTGTTCGGGGCCGGAGCCGAGGTCGTCATCCCAGTTGGCGCCCCACGTGACGTTAGTATCCTGGCCGGTGATCAGCGATTTCGGGCGCGCGACCGGCGTAGTGTCGGTGGGCGGCGAGGACAGCAGGTTGTCGTAGTCGTAGCTCCACGGTTCGTAGTAGTCCTGGACCGTGGGCAGATCCGGGTTGGCGAAGATGTTCAGCAGTCGCTTCAGCCGTGACCCCGACTTCAGGGTGAGCTTGCCGCGCTTGTTGAGCGTCCAGCCGCCCTTCCACTTCTCCTGGTCCTGGTATTGGCGCGGATAACCCTGTCCGGGACGGGTTTCCACGTTGTTGAACCAGACATACTCGGTGCCGCCGCGGTTGGTCCACGCCTGCTTGCAGGTGACCGAGCAGGTGTGGCAGCCGATGCACTTGTCCAGGTTCATCACCATGGCCAGCTGTGCCATGACTCGCATGTCAGTACTCCACTTCCTGCGACCGTTTGCGGATCGTTGTGACTTCGTCGCGCTGATTTCCGGTGGGGCCGTGGTAGTTCAGCGCGAAGGACTGCTGCGCGTAGCCGCCGATGAGATGCGAGGGTTTGATCATGATGCGGGTGAGCGCGTTGTGGATGCCGCCGCGCTTGCCGCGGCCCTTGGTGTCCTCGCCGATGCCCTCGATGCGCGGCACGTCCACCGCCCGGTCCTGGGCGTGGTACATGAACACCGTGCCCTCCGGCATCCGGTGGCTGACGATGGCGCGGGCGACCACGATGCCGTTGCGGTTGATCGCCTCGATCCAGTCATTGTCGGCCACACCGATTTTCGCGGCGTCGCGATCGGACATCCAGATCGTCTGCCCACCGCGGGAGAGCGTCAGCATGTGCAGGTTGTCCTGGTAGGCGGAGTGGATCGACCACTTCGAGTGCGGCGTCAGGTAGCGGACGGTGACGCCCTTTTCGCCGACCTCGCCCACCGAGGGTTCGCGGAACAGCGCCGTCATGTCCAGCGGCGGGCGGAAGATCGGCAGCTGCTCGCCGAGCTCGATCATCCAGTCGTGGTCGAGGTAGAAGTGCTGCCGCCCGGTCAGCGTGTGCCAGGGCTTGAGCCGCTCGGTGTTGATGGTGAACGGCGAGTACCTGCGTCCGCCGGTCTCGCTGCCCGACCACTCCGGTGAGGTGATCACCGGTACCGGGCGAGCCTGGGTGTCGGCGAAGGAGATCCGCTTGCCCTCGTGCTCAGCGGCCAGGTCGGCCAGCTTGGTGCCGGTGCGGCGTTCCAGCGCGTGGAAGCCCTCCACCGCGAGCCTGCCGTTGGTGGTGCCCGACAGCGCGAGGATCGCCTCGGCCGCGTGCGTGTCCTTGGCCAGCGAAGGGCGTCCCTGCGCGACGCCGGACACGACCGTGCCGTTCACCCCGGCGAGGTACTCGACCTCCTGGTCGGGGTAGGTGGTAACGCCCTTGGTGGTGACGCCGAGGGTGTCGATCAGCGGCCCCAGCGCGGCCATCTTCTCGGCGATCTTCGGGTAGTCGCGTTCGACGACGACCAGCTTCGGCATGGTCTTGCCCGGAATCGGTTCGCACTCACCGGCTTTCCAGTCCAGCACGCGGCCACCCGCCTGCGCGGTGGCGTCCGGCGAATCGTGCTGCAGCGGCACGGCCACGATGTCCTTGCGCTTGCCCAGGTGCTTCTCGGCCATCCAGGAGAAGCCCCGCGCGATCCGGTGGAAGGCGTCGAAATCGGTCTTGGTCTCCCACGGCGGTGAGATGGCCGGAGAGAACGCGTGCACGAACGGGTGCATGTCGGTGGAGGACAGGTCGTGCTTCTCGTACCAGGTGGCGGCGGGCAGCACGATATCGGAGAACAGCGTGGTGCTGGTCATCCGGAAGTCCAGCGACAGTAGCAGATCCAGCTTGCCGGTGGCGGCGGTCTCGCGCCAGGTCAGCTCTTGCGGCCGGACGCCGGTGGCGTCGGTGGTCTGCAGGTTGGAGTCGGCGCCGAGCAGGTGGCGCTGGAAGTATTCGTTGCCCTTGCCGGAAGAGCCGAGCAGATTCGCCCGCCACACGGTCAGGCAGCGCGGGAAGTTCTCCGGCGCGTCCGGGTCCTCGCAGGCGAACCGCAGGTCGCCGGACTTCAGCCCGTCCACCACGTGCTCGGGCGCGGTCTTGCCCGCGGCCTCGGCTTCGTCCGCCAAGTCGAGTGGATTGCGGTCGAAGGTCGGGTAGCTCGGCATCCAGCCCAGCCGGGTGGCCAGCGCGATATTGTCGGCAGCCGTGCGACCCGCGAACTTCCCGGCGCCGAGCGGCGAGGCGAACGACTCCGCGGTGAACGGGTCGTAGCGCCACTGGTCGTTGGTCAGATACCAGAACACCGTGCCCTGCATCTGCCGCGGCGGGCGCTGCCAGTCCAGCCCGAAGGCCAGCGTGGACCATCCGGTGACCGGACGGCACTTCTCCTGTCCGACGTAATGCGCCCAGCCGCCACCGTTCACGCCCTGGCAGCCGGTCAACAGTGTCAGGGTGAAGAACGCGCGGTAGATCTGGTCGGAGTGGAACCAGTGGTTGGTGCCCGCGCCCATCAGGATCATCGACCGGCCGCCGGAGCGGTCGGCGTTGTCGGCGAACTCTCGCGCGATGCGCTCGGCCTGCACGGCGGGCACGCCGGTAATGGTCTCCTGCCAAGCCGGGGTGTAGGGCTCGGCCGGGTCATCGTAGCCGCTCGGCCAGGTGCCGGGCAGGCCGTCGCGCCCGACGGCGTACTGGGCGAGCAGCAGATCGAAGACCGTGGTGACGCGCTTGCCCGCCACGGTCGTGGTCGGCACACCGCGGGTGAGCACGCCGGGAGTGTCGCTGTCGAAGCGGGGGACCTGTACGGCCGCAGCGTCGTCGGTGCGGCCGTACAGAGTCAGCAGGGGATCGACGTCCCCGAGATCGAGGTTCCACTTTCCGGCGCCCGCTTCACCGAATCGATGGCCGAGCGACCCATTGGGCACCACCGGCTGCGCCTCGCCATTCAGCAGCACCGTCTGGAACTGCACATTCTCCCCGGTGTGGCCGAGATCGGCCGCGGTGAGGAACTTTCCGGGCACATATGACCCATCGCGCTCGTCCAACGTGATGAGGAACGGCAGGTCGGTGAAGCGCTTGATGTAGTCGAGGAATCGCGGCGTCGACTTCTCGACGAAGAACTCCTTCAGCACCACATGGCCCATCGCCATGGCCAAGGCCGCGTCGGTGCCGGGGCGCGCGGGCACCCATTCGTCGGCGAACTTGGTGTTGTCGGCGTAGTCGGGGGAGACCACTACCACCTTCTGGCCGCGGTAGCGGGCCTCGGTCATGTAGTGCGCGTCCGGCGTTCGGGTCACCGGAACGTTCGAGCCCCACATGATGAGGTAGCCCGCGTCGAACCAGTCCGCGGACTCCGGCACGTCGGTCTGGTCGCCGAACACCTGCGGCGAGGCCACCGGCAGGTCCGCGTACCAGTCGTAGAACGACAGCATGGAGCCGCCGAGCAGTGAGATGAACCGGGCGCCGACGGCGTGACTGACCATCGACATCGCCGGAATCGGCGAGAACCCGGCGACCCGGTCCGGCCCGTACTGCTTGATCGTGTAAACGTGTGCTGCGGCGGCGATTTCGGCCGCCTCCCACCACTCGGCGCGGACGAATCCACCCTTGCCGCGCGCAGCCTTGTAGCTACGCGCCTTCTCCGGGTCTTCGACGATCTCGCCCCAGGCCAGCACCGGGTCCTTGAGCCGGGACTTGGCCTCCCGGTACAGCTCCATCAGCGTGCCGCGCACGTAGGGGTAGCGAACCCGGGCGGGCGAGTAGGTGTACCAAGAGAAGGACGCGCCGCGGGGACACCCGCGCGGCTCGTACTCCGGCTTGTCGGCGCCGACCGAAGGATAGTCGGTCTGCTGCGATTCCCAGGTGATCACACCGTCTTTGACGTAGATCTTCCACGAGCACGACCCGGTGCAGTTCACGCCGTGCGTGGAGCGCACCACCTTGTCGTGCGACCAGCGGTCCCGGTAGAACTCGTCGGCGCTGCGACCGCCGACCTTGTGCAGGGTCCGCTGGTCGGCGGACACCTCGCCCCGGTGGAAGTATTTCCCCAGCCGCAGGAGGGCGTCCCCGGCGTCGGCGGCCGGGGCGGAGGGTACGCGACCCTGGGTGCGCGAATTAACCACGACGTCCCCTTCGAGCTGTGAGAATCGGGCAGATGTTTCGACTGTAAGGAGACGTCGACGGCTCGCCAAACAACTCTCTCACAGCCCATTCCGGCGCGTGGTGAGTTGTGAGATCGGCGCAACGTGGTGGTCATCCCGGTGCGACGCGGTCGGGGTGTGCCTGGCGAGGCGACCAGGGCGGATGCGCGATGACCTGGGCAAAAGGGGCTCGGAGGGGATGGCTCGCTGCCGGGTCGGTGATGCTTTGGAAACGACCGGTTCTCTCGCGCTTTACATTTGTTAACACAACTGAACGCGCTTCGGCAGTGCTCTTTTTACCTGTTTTCGGCCGCTTCCGCAGAGCATTCCCGGACACGTTCAGTAGCCTGGATCACAATTCGCTGAAAGTTTGCGAATGATCGGAAATAGCATACGGAAGCCAGGACTCGATAGGGCCCATTCGATCCCGGGAAGGGCCGGTAGGGCGAGGGCGTCCGCGTTCGGCTGTGTCTCGGCAAGCGGTAGACCTGTCGGCGCCCCCACTCCCGGGCCGCTCCGTCCGGCCGCACGACGTTCACCGGCACATACCCCTATTCGCGGGCCAGCTCCACCACCGTGCCGGTGCGACTTTGAACTCGACGGGTTCAAGCTCCTGGTGGTGGAACGACGCGAAGTCGCTAGCGAAGCTGGCGAACTGGGGATGTCCAACCGATCTGTTGCATCTGCCCTCGGGGTGTCCTTAGCTGAGATCCGTCGGCTGTCCGTGTCCGCCGAGCGATCTAGGCTGTGGGAACCAGGTCATCGAATCGTGTTCGGAACTGGTCGGCGTCGTCGCCGCGGGTCTGGCGTGCGGCGCATGGCATTGATCAAGGGCATCCCCGAGCGGGAGCAGCGCCTCGGCGTCGTTGCCGCAGGAACGTCAAAAGCGATCAACCTGCCAACGCGACCTTCACTGCTTCCTTTGGGCTTCCGGCGACTTTCGACGCGATGAGAGGGTTGCCGTCAGCGTCCAGTAGCTGCCACCCACCGAGGGACACGACCGGCACGCCACCGCGCCGATTGGCCAGTGCCAGTTCCGACAGCGTGCCCCATGAACCGCCGATCACGATCACGGCGTCGGCCGACCAGATCAGGATGGCGTTACGGGCCTCACCCATGTTGGTGTACAGCACAGCGGAGAGCCCATCGCAGATCGCGTCGCGGTTGGCATCGGGTCGTACACCAATGACCAAGCCGTCCGCCTTGGCGGCACCATCGGCGACTGCCGCCATTACACCGGTTCCACCACCGCACAGGACCGTTGCTCCTGCCTCGGCCAGCAGCCGCCCCACCTCCCGAGCGTTTGCTTCATCGGTATCGGTGCAATGCCGAGGACCGCAGACTGCGACCTGTACGGGCGGCACGGTTACTCCTTGCTGTGGGTCTGCGCGGTGTAGGTGGTGAACAGATTAATTCGACCTTCGAGTTCGCGACCGGCTTGCGCCCGGAGTTGCCCGCCAGTCAAGTCTGAAGCAGCCCTGGCGACCCGCTCTACGATCGGCGTAGTACGCAGCTCAACCGGGAGGTCGAGTACGCGCCCGATACGGTCGGCGGCCGATTCCAAGTCGCCGAGACTCAGATGTGCTCTGGCAGCGTCCAGTTCGGCCGCAGCGACAAATTCGGGTGGTGACGCCGGAGTGAAGACCTCGAGCGCCGCTTCGGCCTGTTCAAGCGCACGCCGATCATGTGCATGCCCGCCTAGTGCCAGGTGTACCTCGGCGGCGTAGTAGCGAGCTTTACCGGGATCGAAGTACATCACGCCTGGTTCTGCGGCGACAGGTGAGACGCGCGACAGTGCATCCATGGCGACATCCAACGCGCTCATCGCTGCCCGCTCGTCCCCGCGTGCAGCTTCAGCGCGAGCAAGCTGGCTGGCGAGCCGAAGGCGCGTCGAATCGTCGGTCATATCGGTCAATCCGGATTGCGCGTACTGGGCTGCGCGGTTGTAGTCGTCGGCCCAATACGCGACGTTCGCCTGAATCCACCGTACGTATGCGCGCAGGTGCTGGTCTTCCGCGTAGTCTGCGGCGAACCATGCTGTCCGGGCATGGGTGTCTGCGTCGTAAGTGCGGCCGAGGTCGGCGCACGCATGGGCAATGAGCGCGCACACCTGACCAGCCACCAAGTACAGATCCGGCAAGAAACGAGGGCGTTGGCGCGCGTCGATCAGGTCGAACACCTCGCGTCGGAACGTGGACAGCGCGGGAATCAACGACAGTGGGGATCCGTCAGGTATTTGCCTGCCAAGTGCCGGACATCGGCATGAAGCTGGTCCAGAACGTTTTGATCGACGCCGCCTGGACCACGCTTGATAAAGCGTGCGGACTGTGCTGAGGGAGGCGGCACCCTGGTCAGGGCTGACCGGCGGGATCGATATCTGCGAACGTATCGACCCAGCGATGCGGCGGCCGTGGTGGATTGGGCTCGCCTGGCCGGGCCAGCCCGACGACCCGCCAACCGGCGGCGGTGGCGGCGTCGAGTTCGTCCGGATGGTCGGACAGGAACAGGATCCGCTCGGACGGGAGGCCGATGGCGCCCGCGATCTTGTCGTACGACGAGGATTCGCGCTTACCGCCCGCCGTCGACAGATCGAAGTACCCGCTGATCAAGCCGGACAGGCTGCCGCCGCGCGCGAAGGCGAACCAGTCCTGTTGATTGCGTATCGATCCCGACGAGTAGACGTACAGCGCGAAGCCTGCGGCATGCCAGGCCGTGAGCGCGGGCGGCACGTCCGAGAAGAACTCGCCGTGCAGTGCGCCGCTGCGGAAACCCTCCGCGCAGATGAGGCCCTGGGCGGTCTTGAGCGGTTCGGCCTTCACGTCCGAGTCGAGCCACTCGCGCAGGATCGCGGCGACCTCGGCCGGGTCGGCGTCCGGGCGCCCGGACAGCTCCCTGGTGGCGGCCAGCACGGGTGCCGCGGCGGTGGAGCTGTTCTCGGCCAGCCACGCCGGAAGCCGTTGCCGGGTATAGCCGTACAGATCTTCGCGGACCGCGGCGGTGGGGCTGGTGGTGCCCTCGATGTCGACGACGACGGCGCCGGTCACGGCGCGGTCAGCAGGTCGTCGAGGGTGGGGAAGTCCGCGCTGAGCTTGTCGCCGGTGAAGTCGCCGACCCAGCCGTCCTCCTCCTCGAAGAAGCGGATGGCGATGAAATCCGGGCGCTCGCCCATGTCGAACCAGTGCAGTGTGCCCGCGGGCACCGAGAGCAGGTCGCCGCCCTCGCAGACCACCGCGAGGACTTCATGGCCGAGATGGAGGTAGAAGCAGCCGCGTCCGGCGGCGAAGAAGCGCACCTCGTCCTCGGCGTGCCGGTGCTCGTCGAGGAACTTCCCGCGCGCGCCCTTGGCGACCTCCGGCCAGTTCGGGTCGGCGTCGTCGGGGTGGATGCGGGCGATGTCGACGTGCTTGTAGCGCCCGGACTCGTTCAGGTCGGCGACGTTGCTCGCGTAGTGGGCGAGCAGGTCGTCGGAGGAAGTGGACGCGGCGTTCTCGACCACCGGCCAGCGGCCGAACGTGATGCCGTGCCGGGCCAGTTCGGTGCCGATCTGTTCGTCGTCGGTGGTGCGGACGCGCACGTCGGCCGCGTTGTCGGCGGCCATCACCTGCAGCAGAGTCATGTCAGTCCAATCTCGAGAACGTCGTCGCGCGGGCCGAACGCGGCCGGGCTGCCGGTGCGGGAGACCAGCTCGCACAACGCTTCCAGGCACTCGGCGCGATCGCGCGCCTGAGGGAGATTATCCCCCCACGCGGTGATTCCGTGCCCGGCGATGAACAGCACCGGGAGAGCGTCGGGATGGTCGAGGAGGTAGCGCTCGATGTCCGCGCCGATGCGCGGCACGTCGGGCCAGTTCGGGAACACCGGGATGTCGGCGGCGGCCGGATCACTGCCGCCGAGCCCCTTGATCAGCTCGTAGTCGGTGATCCGAACGGCACTCAGCACGCCGGGCACGGCCGAGTGGGTGGCCAGCGCGGTGGCGAACGGCGGATGGATATGGACCACGGCCTGGGCTGGGCGGGTCCGGTAGACGGCGTTGTGGATCGTGGTCTCCGCCGAGGGCTTGCGGCCATGATCGGACACCGGCGCCGAATCCGCGACGCGCACGGTGACCATGTCGCGCTCGGTGAGTTCGCCTTTGGACAGCCCGCTACCGGTGACGACGGCGGTCGCGCCGGTGCGCACCGAGATATTGCCCGCCGTGCCCGGCATCCAGCCGCGCCGGTAGAGCTCGCGGGCGATGTCGGCGATCGCCGCGCCGTGCGGGGGATCGGATCGGAGTTCGCGGGGGGTGTCCGCGATTGCCGTGCCGTGCTCCGCATCAGAGCGATGCACCACGCCGTCCTCCGTGACCACCGCGGTCACCAGCTCACCCGGCGTCACGTCGAAAGCCGGATTGAAGACCTCGGTCTGCGCGGGAGCCGTTGCCACACCGCCGAATCCGATCACCTCATGTGCCGCGCGTTCCTCCACGACGATCTCGCGGCCGGTGGCCATATCGGGATCGCGGGTCGACTCCGGGGCGACCACGACGAACGGGATGCCGTGATGCCGTGCGGCCAGCGCGAGGCCGTAGGTGCCGATCTTATTGGCGACATCGCCGTTGGCGGTGACGCGGTCGGCGCCGACCAGCACACAATCGACCTGCCCGCTCGCCATCGCCCACGCGGCCGCGGCGTCGATGGTCAGCCGATGCGGGATGCCCGCCTCGGCCAGTTCCCAGGTGGTCAGGCGCGCGCCCTGTAACAGCGGGCGGGTCTCGTCGACCAGGACCTGCTCGATCGCGCCGCGCTCGGACAGCACCCGGAGCGTGCCGATGGCGGTGCCGAACGCGCTGGTCGCGAGCCTGCCGGTATTGCAGTGGGTGAGTACCCGCAGCGGACGGTCGGGGCACAAGCGCTGCACCAGGTCTGCGGCGTTGGTGGCGGCGGCCCGATTGACCCGGCCGTCCTCGGCCAGCATGTCCAGCGTTTCGGCGAGCACCGCGTCCGCGCCCCGGGCCACCTTCGCCCGGACCCGCCGCACCGCCCAGGCCAGGTTGACCGCGGTCGGGCGAGCGGCGGCGATCCGATCCGCCTCGGCCTGTACCGCCGCCTCGTCGACGACGCCCTCGATCGTGTGCGCGGCGGTGGCGAGCACCACGCCGAACGCCCCCGCGATGCCGATGGCGGGCGCGCCGCGAACGGCCAGCGTTCTGATCGCGTCGATGACCTGGTCGACCGTGCTCAGCCGCAGTTCTCGCACCTCGTGTGGCAGTCCGCGCTGGTCGATGGTGACGAGTGCACCGTCGTCCCAGAGCAGAGAGCTGTCGTCCATCAGGCGCATCCTTCGTCGCGTCGAGCCGGGTCGTGCCTGGTCAACGGTATCGGACGGCGGTGGATGGCCGACAATCGCGTCAGGCTGCCCCTGGCGTCTCGGCGCGCAGCTTCGCGGCGCGATCGCGTGGGTCGTAAGCGGGGCCGACGCCTTCGATCAGCACCAGGTCGCCGTCGATGTGATCGGCGCGCAGCGGCAAGATCTCTTGGTAGGCGGACGAGTAGTACCACTCCCGCGCCTCGGTCATGCCGGGGAACTCGATCAGCACCATGCTGCCGGGCCAACTGCCTTCCACGACCTCGGCCGGGGGTCCGTGGATGACGAAACGACCGCCGAACGGGTCCAACGTTGCCTGGATGCGTTCCAGGTACTGGAGAATGTCGGGGTGGGGCCTGCGATTGCGCAGGTGGGCGAAGCCATAGGCGGACATGGCGTTCCTTCGTTCCGATGACGCCGGGGTTGGCGTCCAATCGACCGTAAGTTCGCGCCGCATGGCCGGGCAATTATCTCGGTGGTAAGCGCCCGCATACAGACCGCGGCCGCCGGTCCCGGGAGGAGTAGGGAACCGGCGGCGCGGCGTGGCGCAGATCAGCTACTGGTAGCGGCGGTCCTGCTCGCCGCGCCGGTCGGGCATCTCGGACTTGCTGCCCCGACGGCTTTCCGGATTCGCGCCCTCGGGCATGCCCTGCTCCTGGCGCTGTTGCTGCTGCTGCCTCGGCATCTGCTTCGGCATTTTCTTAGGCGTTTTCTTCGACTTTTCAGCCATCTCCACTCGGTCCTTTCCGGGGGATTGATATTCGCCTAACGATCACACGATAGCGAGCGGGAATGGCTTTCGGAAGGGGAAGTGAAAAATATGGTCCGTAGCGGCCGTTTGCCGTGTTCTTGCAGGTAGATGCGTTGTTGATGGCGGGATTCATTGGCGAATCCGGCCGTTCCGACGGCGCATGATACATTTTCCGAAGCCTCTCGGGTGCCGCTCTATCGAAATGTAATCAGGAACAATCGCACCGTCTCGCGGGAACGTTTCTTCGTGCCGATATCGACCTGGACCGGACCTCTTTGCGTATATGCCGACGAATTCAATTCTGCTGTCGTGGTGCATGTGATCGCCGCCTGGGATGACGGTCATGCGGAGACGGAAAAACTTGTGGCGGAACGGGTTCCATGCGCATCGTGCTCCGGGAGGCGAGTGTCATGTCCAGCTCGTTCTCGCCTCTGCACTGGAAACTCAAGTACCACAGTCGTTTTCGTCCTCCGCGCCATCATGGTTCGCACGGTCCGCTCGCTGGAGGGCGGACCACTCGTCCGCGTTCACCAGCGCAGCGGGAGGAATTCGACGATCGCGCCGTCGACGGCCTCGGGCGGGACGATGACCAGACCGTCGCGGTCGATCAGCCCGCCGAGGTGCGCGGTGCGAACGGTCGGGTCGCCGACCCAGCCGCCCTGGTCGACGGTGCGGGCGGGGACGATGCGCGGCACTTGGCCCGCGATCTCGGCGGCGTTGCGCAGCGGCCCGCGCTGCGGACGCGCGGAAGGCGCGCCGGTGCGCCCCTCGACGATCGCGGGGGCCAGGGCCATGAGCGTCGCGACGGCGGCGAACGGGTTGCCGGGAAGGCCGAGCACCGTGGTGCCGGACGCGAGCTCGGCCACGACGGTGGAACCGCCGGGACGCAGGCGCAGGCGCGGCACGACGATCTCGGCCCCGGTGCGGGCCAGCGCCGCACGGAGCTGGTCGGCAGCTCCGCCGCCGGTCGCGCCGACGATCACCAGCAGATCGCCGTCCGGTGTCGCGGCCAGGACTTCGTCGAAGCCGTGCGGAGTGTCGCGCAGATGTACCCGGTCGGCGGTGCGAATGCCATACCAGGACAACAGGTCCGGCAGAATCGGGCCGATCGAGTCGCGGGTCTGGCCCGCCTGCAACGGACCCTCGCTACGGATCTCGTCACCGGTCATCACGATGCGGGCGCGCACCGGGCCGCGCACCGCCGCCACAGTGACCTCGACGCTCGCGGCCGCGGAGATCAGCGCCGCGGTGACCGGCGCACCTTCCGCCGCGACCAGATCGCCGACCTCGCGGTCCTCGCCGCGGCGGCGGATGTCGTCGCGTTGTGGCGTATCCGGCAGCCGGAAGAGGGTCTTGTCGGCGATGTGCACGAACTCGTCGCGCAGCACGCCGGTGGTGCCGTCCGGAACATGCGCGCCCGTCGCGATCCGCACCGCCTCACCGGACAGCAGCCCCACCGGACGCCGCCCGCCCGCGAAGCCGATATCGTGGCGCAGGCGCCACGGCCCGTCGCCCGCCACCGCGTAGCCGTCCATCGCGGACACGTCGAAGCGGGGCAGCGGACCGGCCGCCGTCAGCGGACCCGCGAGCGCGGCGCCGGTTACCGAACGCAGGTCCGCCTCATACGCGGTCAGCCGGGTGAGCTTGCCGCGCAAGATGTTTCGTGCCTCGTCGAGGGCCAGCGGCGGGTGCATGCGCGGCATTCCGACCGCGGCCCTGGCCTGTCGCACCTGCTCCTCGGTGTCGCAATCGCCGACGCCGGGCAGCGGGATGATGGCGGCGTCGGGCGGCACCAGCGCCTTCATCGGCTGGTTGATCAACGCGCCGAGCCCGGACAGCGCGGCCGCCAGCGCGGAGCGCCGCCACACTCCGATCAGGTACTGCGGGCGTCCCGACTCGTCGGCCGCGAACACCGCGTCCGCGCCGGATTCGGTGCTGTGCCGCACGAGTTCGGCGATCGCCCACTCGGACAGGAAAGGCAGGTCCGCGGCGAGCACCACCACCAGGGGCGCGGCGGAGCCGAGCGCGTGCAACCCCGTATCGATCGCGGCCACCGGCCCCGAACCGGGCGGCACCTCCCTGACCTGGATGATCTCCGGCGGCAGTTCGGGTCGATGCGGACCGACCACCACGGTGTGCGCGCAGGAGCCGACCGCGGCGAGCGCCACCTCGAGCATGGAACGGCCGCCGATGACGATCGCGGGTTTGTCCACACCGCCCATCCGGCTGGCCCGGCCTCCGGCGAGCACGATCGCGTCGGCGGCCGTCACACGCCACGACCTCGAGCTAGGTACACCATGGCGGCCATGCTAATTCGTCAGTGCCGGGAAGCCCCGGAGCGGACGGCGCGGATCAGGCGTTCGACCAGAAGCGGGCGGGCCGCAGCAGACGGAACTCGTTGTCCTCCGGATCGGCGAGCACGAGGTCGGTCTCCCGGTCGGGAGCAGGGGCGCCCCGATCGACCGTCGTGGCGCCCGCGGCATGCAGCCTGGCCACCTCGGCGGCCTGGTCATCGTCCGGAAACGGGCTGAGATCCAGATGCAGCCTGGTGCGGCCGGACCCGGCGTCGGGAGTGTGCACGAACTCCAGCCAGGAGCCGAGCCCGGTCGGCGAACGCAGCCCGGCCAGTTGCGCGCCGCGGCGTGCGAACGACCAGCCGGTGGCGACCGACCAGAATTCGGCCAGGCGCGCCGGGTCGCGCGTGTCGACCACGATCGCCGCGACGGCTCCGGTGTCCACGTACTCCTCCCTTGGCTCGAGCACGCAGAACTCGTTGCCCTCCGGATCGGCGAGCACCGTCCACGGCACCGCGCCCTGGCCGATGTTCACCCGGCGCGCCCCCAGCGCCAGCGCCCGGTCCACCTGGGTGCGCTGATGGTCGAGCGAGCGGGTGGCCAGATCGAGGTGCAGGCGGTTCTTGCCGATCTTGGCGCGCATCGCGGGTAAGAAGGTGAGGGCGAGTCGGGGGCCGTCGGGGTCGGCGGCTACGACGTCCACTCGATCGGGACGGTCCAGCGTCACGCTCCAGCCGAGCAGTTCGGCCCAGAAGTCCGCGACCGACCGCTGCCGGTCGGCATGGAACACGACGCACGCCAGACGCGTGGGCACGGATCAACGTTACTGGCCTTCGGTGCGTCGCGGAGCTGTTTCGGCAGGCGGCACGCAGTGCGGGGGATCGGGGAACGGGAAGCGGGCGGCGCGCAGGTCGACGCGACCTTCCCGGATCGGCACGCCTTCCTCGGCGAGCAGGCGCAGCTGGCGATGGGCCAGGTGCGCGGCGGGTCGACCGCTCGCGCCGAGCACGCGATGCCAGGGCAGGTCGGCGGCGTCGGTGCGCATGATCCAGCCGACCGTGCGCGGCGTGGACAGGCCGACGGCGGCGGCGATGTCGCCGTAGGTGGCCACCCGGCCGCGCGGGATCGACGCCACCAGCGTGCGTACCTGCTCGATCTGGGCGTCGGTCGTCGGCATCGGGTCAGAGCACCGAACGCACGAGTTCGCCGGTCTCGGCCGGATACGCCTGGGCGACCATATGATCGCAATTCCATTCGAGCACGGTCAGGTTGGCGCCCATGTGCTCGGTGAGCGCCGCGCGGAACTCCGGCGTGACGAACGGAGGGTCGACCTTCATCGCCTGCACCAGCACGGTGGGCAGCTCGGCGGGCGGCAACACCCAGTGCCGGGCCAGCTGACCCCAATAGGAGTTGATCGCGGGCAGGCTCATCCGCCAGCCGACGCGCCCGTCCGCGGTGGGCATCAGATGCTCGGTGAGCTCGGCCTCCAGCAGCCGCGGCTCCACGTCGCTCCAGCCACTGTTCAACTTGTCCTGCCGCGCCCGCTCGACGCTGGCGTAGTCGGCGGAGACCAGCGTGGACAGCGCGATCTCGTTGAGCCATTCCGGTTCCAGCGCGATGGCCGGGTCGAGCAGCACGAGCTTGCGCACCAATTCCGGATGACGGTGCGCAAGATGCAATGCGCACGCGCCGCCGAACGAATGCGCGACCACCACCACCGGTCCGTCGGCCTCGGTGGCGAGCAGTTCGACGAGGTCGGCGACGATGGTCTCGAAGTTCCACGGCGGCAGCGCGGTCGAGCGACCATGTCCGCGCAGGTCGGGGGCGAGCACGCGGAGGTCGGGCAGATGCCGGGTGGCCAGGTCTTCCCAGCGTTTGCCGTGACCGGTCACACCGTGCAGGGCGAGCACCACCGGTCCCGTCGTCGGACCGAACCGATGGACATTCAAAACAGACACCGGTTCATTGTGACCTGCGCCGGAAGCACTCGCAGACCCAGCAGAGCGGAGGGGCGTACCGGCGTGTCGGTCGTGTCTGTTGCAATAGCCCGCGTGGTGCGATCGGATGGCGCGGTGCGACTTGTTCGCCGGAATGTGGTGGCGCCTCGGCCGCGAGCCTGGGGCGCCGACGTTCGCGCGCTGTTGGACGCCCCGGCGGAGGCGGGGCCGACGCGCCCCGGGTGGCGACCCTGGCAGGTGCTCGGCGGCCCGGGTACGGGCAAAACGTCCCTGCTAGTCGACATCGCCGCCGGGCGCATCGCGGTCGGGGCCGACGCCGAATCGGTGCTGGTGCTGACCCATTCGAAGCAGGCGGCGAGCGCACTGCGTGACGCCATCACCGCGCGGCTGGCCGGGCCCGGTGCCGAGGACGGTGTGCCCGGCGCCACACGGGAGCCGCTGGTGCGCACGCTGCACTCGTATGCCTTCTCGGTGCTGCGCAGACACGCGCTGGCGCATGGCAACCCGCCGCCGCGTTTGCTGACCGGCGCCGAGCAGGACGCGGTCCTCCGGGAAATGTTGCGCGGCGACCTGGCGGATATCGCCGCGGGCGCCACCGGGCTGTGGCCGGAGCGACTGCGGCCCGCGCTCGCCCTCGGCGGATTCGCCGAGCAATTGCGTGATCTCATGCTCCGGGCCACCGAGCGGGGTATCGGACCGGAGGATCTGGTCCGGCTGGGCCGTGAGCACGCCAAACCGGAATGGGTCGCGGCGGGCAAATTCGCCATCCGCTACGAACAGACGATGCTGCTGCGCTGGTCGGTCGGCGTGGAGGCGCCGGAGGCGACGGCGCCCGCGCTGGACGCCGCCGAACTGATCGGTGCGGCGCTGGACGCGCTGGCCGCCGACCCGAATCTGCTTGCCGCAGAACGCGCCAGGATCAGGTACCTGCTGGTCGACGACGCCCAGCACCTCGATCCGCAGGCCGCGATCCTGGTCAAGGCGATCGGGCGCGGCGCACGGACCACGGTGATCGCGGGCGATCCCGATCAGGCCGTCTTCGCCTTCCGCGGCGCGGACGCGCGGTTCGTCGCCGACCTGGACACGCCGGACGGGCAGCGCATCGTCCTGCGGGACAACCATCGGTTCAGCGGTCAGGTGGAGGTGGCGGTCGCGCGGATCGCCGCGCGTCTGCCGGGCAGTGCGCCGCAGCGCCTTCCGGTGCCCGACCAGGTGGCGCCGCAGGACGACGGCGCGGAGGTGCGCGTCCGTGTGCTCGCCACACCGGCGAAGGAGGCGGCGCTCATCGCTGACCATTTACGCCGCGCGCACCTCACCGCCGGGGTGCCGTGGTCGCGGATGGCGGTGATCGTCCGCTCGGTGCCGCTCTCACTGGCACCGCTGCGCCGCGCCCTGCTCGCCGCGGGCGTTCCGGTGCAACAGCCCGCGCTCGACACACCGTTGGCGCGCAGGCGCGGCGCGGCCTGGATGTTGCTGTCGCTGCGCGCGGTTTTGGCCGGCGAGGCCGTAGGACGGGGAGCGGAATCGGCGTTCGAGCCGGAAGACGCCCTCGACCTGCTGGCCGGTCCGCTCGGCGGCGCTGATCAGATCGCTTTGCGCCGCCTGCGGCGCGGCATCCGGCGCGTGGTGCTCCAGTCCGCGCGCGGCGGGGCGAAAACCATGGAGACTACGGATGATTCGCCGCCGGATCGCGGCGCGGACCTGGACCGCCCCTCGGCGCAGGTGTTGCGTGACCTGCTGATCGGAACCGGCGATGCGGCGATCCTGGACCGGCTCACCGAGGTCGAGGCCGCTCCGCTGCGCCGGGTGTCGGACGCGCTGAACCGGGGGCGCAAGGCGCGTGGGCGTGGCGCGGGCTTGGAGGACGTGCTGTGGGCGCTGTGGACCGGTTCCCGGCTGGAGCGGCGCTGGGTGGCCCAATCCGAGCGCGGCGGCGCGGTCGGCATGCAGGCCGATCGCGATCTGGACGCCGCCGTCGGGCTGTTCGACGCGGCCGCCGCCTACGTCGACCAGCTGCCGCGGGCCGGCATCGAGGGTTTCGTGGACTACCTGATGCAGCAGGAGATTCCGCACGACGCGGCGCCGCGGACCGCGCCGGGCGAGGCGGTCGCGCTGCTGAGCGCGCACGCCGCCGCCGGGCGGGAATGGGACGTGGTCGCCGTCGCCGCGGTGCAGGAGGGGATCTGGCCCAACCCGCGATCGCGCGGCACCCTGCTGCACACCGAGGACCTGGTCGATCTCACCGCGGGCGTGTCCGATGCCGGGGAGCGGGTGAGCCGTGCGGCGCCGATCCTGGCCGAGGAACGCAGACTGCTGCTCGTCGCGTGCAGCCGGGCCCGGCGATCGCTGCTGGTTACGGCCGTGGAATCGGTCGCGGGGGAACGCGATCTGGTGCCGTCACGTTTCCTCGCCGAGCTGCTCGGGCCCGACGACGACGGCGAGCCCGGCGCGCTTCCGGTGGTCGATCCCGGCCGTGCGCTGGTGATGCACTCTTTGATGGCCGAATTGCGCGGCGTCGTCTGTGATCCCGACGCCGACCCCGACCGCAGGCGGCGGGCAGCGCAGCAGCTGGCGCGGCTGGCGGACGCGGGCGTGCGCGGCAGCCATCCCGACGACTGGTACGGCACCGCCGAACTCAGCTCGCGCCGCCCGCTGTGGACCGACGACGACGGCGCTGTCGCGCTCTCGCCCTCCACCGTCGAATTGCTGCGCACCTGCCCGCTGCGCTGGGCGCTGGAACGCAACGGCGGCACCGACGGCGACAATCCGCATGCCGTCAAGGGCAACCTGGTGCATACCCTGGTGCAGGCGCTGGCGGGCAAGGTGCCCGAGGCTCAGGTGCGCGCGGCGCTGGATCGCGCCTGGCAGGCGGTCGATCCCGGCACCGGCTGGCACTCCAGGCAGGAGCTGCGCCGCACCGAGGCGATGCTGGAGACCTTCCTGGCCTGGGTCCGCAACACCCGGGGCGAACTCACCCAGGCCGGTGTCGAGGTACCGGTCGACTGCGTGCTGCCCGCGCGCACGGAAGACGAACTCGCCGTGCGGATTCGGGGCCGAGTCGACCGGCTGGAACGTGATGCGCATGGCCGATTCGTCATCGTGGACGTGAAGACCGGCAAGTCCCCGGTCACCAAGCAGGCCGCCGCCGATCACGCCCAGCTGGCGACCTATCAGGTGGCGGCCGCCATGGGCGCGCTCGACGCCGGTGATGAAGAAACTTCTGCCGCAGGCGAATCCGATGCGGTCAACGATCCCGGTGGCGCACGGTTGGTGTATGTCGCCAAACCGAGCAAGGCGGAGGGCGCGACCCAGCGCATGCAGCCTCCGCTGGACGCCGAGGCCCTCGACACATGGCGTGACACGATCCACGAAGCCGCCGCGTCCACCCAGGGCCCCAGCTATCTCGCCATGCGCAACGACGCGTGCCGCCACTGCGCGGTCGCGGGCAGCTGCCCCGTGCAGGACCGGGGGAGGCAGGTGACCGACGAGTGAGCGGGTCGACCGAGGCCGCCACACGCTCGTACCCGCCGCGGATGATCGCGCACGGAGCGATGACGCACCCGGGTGAGGCGCCGCCGTGAGCGGCGGCCAGGTGACGCCGCATCAGCTGGCGCAGGCGCTCGGTCTGCCGCCGCCGACCGACGAGCAGGCGGCCGTTATCGCGGCGCCGCCGGGGCCGACCCTGGTGGTCGCGGGCGCGGGGGCGGGCAAGACCGAGACGATGGCCGCGCGCGTGGTGTGGATGGTCGCCAATCGGATCGTCCAGCCCGATGAGGTGCTGGGGCTGACCTTCACCCGCAAAGCCGCGCAGCAGTTGACCACCCGCATCCGGACCCGGCTCGCCCGGCTCGCTGGTGCGCCGTTGCTGCGTGAACTCGATCCGACCGGACAGCTGCGGGCGCAGCTGACCGGCGCGGAACCGGAAATCAGCACGTATCACTCCTATGCGGGCAGGCTGCTCACCGAACACGGGCTGCTGCTGCCGGTGGAACCTTCGGCGACCCTGCTCACCGAGACCCAGCTCTGGCAGCTGGCCCACCAAGTGGTCCGGACCTGGGACGGCGACCTGGACACCGATCGCACGCCGGTGTCGGTCACCGAGGCGGTGCTCGCGTTGTCCGGCCAGCTGGCCGAGCATCTGGTCGAGCCCGAGGAATTGGCCGAGGCGCATACCGAGCTGGAGAAGCTGGTGCACACGCTGCCCGCGGGTCCGCGCCAGCGCGGCGGGCCGAGCCAAACGCTGCTGAACATCGTGCAGGTGCAGCGGGAACGGGTAGCCCTGCTGCCGCTGGTGCACCAGCTCGCCGAGGCGCTGCGCCGCCGCGGCGCACTGGATTTCGGCGCGCAGATGTCACTCGCCGCCCGGCTCGCCGCCGAACACCCCGAAGTAGCGGCCGCCGAACGCGCCCGCTTCCGGCTGGTCCTGCTCGACGAGTATCAGGACACCGGCCACGCTCAGCGGGTCCTGCTCGCCGCCCTGTTCGGCGGCGACCAGGAGAACGCGGCTACCCGGCCTGTTGCGCATGAGGAGTCGCGGCGTGCCGGTGCGCATGATCCGCACTTCGCCAGGAGTACGGAGGATGTCGCTTCGCCGCGCGGTGGTGCGCGCGGCCCGTTGGCACCGGACGGGGCGCGCGATGCACAGCGTCTTGCGGTGACGGCGGTCGGCGACCCGATGCAATCGATCTACGGCTGGCGTGGCGCGTCCGCGGCGAATCTGCCCCGGTTCGCCACCGACTTCCCCGACGCGCCCGGCGTCCCCGCGCCCACCTTGGCGCTGCTGACCAGCTGGCGCAATCCGCCGCAGGCGCTGGCACTGGCGAATCTGGTCGCGGAACCATTGCGCCGCAAGGCGATCGAGGGCCGTGGGGTCACCGTCGACACGTTGCGCGCCAAACCCGAGGCGGAGCAGGGCGTCGTGGCACTGGCGCTGACCGAGACCGTGGCCACCGAACGTGCGTGGCTGGCCGAGCGGATCGCCGCAGAGTGGGCCGCCCGGCGCGCGGACCAACAGCCGCCGCCGACCTCCGCGGTGCTCGTGCGCCGCAACGCGGATGCCGCGCCGCTCGCGGAAGCGCTTCGCGCGCAGGGACTCCCGGTGGAGATCGTCGGGCTCGGCGGCTTGCTCGCCACACCGGAGGTCGCCGACGTCGTCGCCACCCTGCGGTTGATCGCCGAACCGGGCTCGGGCAGCGCCGCCATGCGGGTGCTGACCGGCGCGCGCTGGCGCATCGGCGTCGCCGACATCGCCGCGCTCGCCCGCCGGGCACGGGACTTGTCGATCCGGCGTCCCGCGTCCGACGCCACGGCCGAGATAGCCGACGGCGCCGCACTCGACGAGGCGCTGCGTGAGGTGGCGCCGGAACCGGCGGAACAAGCCGGTCTGGCCGACGCGATCGCCGATCCCGGTACGCCGCAGCAATATTCGGAAGCTGGTTTCGCCCGGATCGAGGCGCTGGGCCGGGAACTGGCCGCGTTGCGCGAACGCAGCGGCCAGCCGCTCGCGGAATTGGTCGCCGACGTCGAACGCACCATCGGCGTTGGCGTGGAGACTCAGACGCGCCGAGCGATGGCGGGAACCGGCGCCGGACGCGAGCACTTGGACGCGTTCGCCGAGGTGGTGGCCGGATACGCCGCCGACACCGGCGCCTCTCTCGGCGGGCTGCTCGCGTTCCTCGCCGCCGCCGAAGAGGTCGAGAACGGGCTGGAACCGGGAGAGGTGGAGGTCGCCAAGGACCGTGTACAGGTGCTGACCGTGCACGCTGCGAAGGGCCTGGAATGGGAGATCGTGGCGGTCCCGCACGTGGTGGAGGGCGTGTTTCCGTCCAAGGTCGGCACCGGCACGTGGTTGGGCGCGCTCGCCGAGCTGCCCACTTCTCTGCGGGGTGACCGCAAACAGGACGACGCGGCCGAGGGCGTTCCGGTGCTCGACCTCACCGACCTGTACGACCGCGCCGACCTAGACCGCGCGATCAAGGCGCACAAGGAGGCGCTGGAGCGCCGCCGGATCGACGAGGAACGCCGCCTGTTCTATGTCGCGCTCACCAGAACCGAACGCGTGCTGCTGGTTTCCGCGCACCACTGGGCGGAGACCGGCAGCAGCCCGAAAGGGCCCTCGGATTTCCTGCTGGAGTTGAAGCGGGCGAACGAGGACCCCGACAGCCCCGCGCACGGTGTCCTGGCGATCGACCGGTGGGACGACCCGCCCGCGCCCGACGCCGTCAACCCTTTCACCCACAACCCGGCCACCGCCGAGTGGCCGCGCGACCCGCTCAGTACCCGCCGCGACCCCATCGAACAGGGCGCCGCACTGGTCCGCGCCGCCCTCGCCGACCTTCGTGCGCGCCCAGCGACCGCGCACCGCGATCCGAACTCGCACAGCGCCGCGGCCGACCGCGTCGCGCCCGCATACCAGGACGCGATCCACGCCTCTGACCACTACCCGCCGGACGACGAGTTCCCCCCGGACCCACTGGACGAGTTCGCGGATCCCCCCGATTTCGATTTCATCGCAACCGAATTCGCCGACCCGTACGCGGATCTCGAGCCCTACTACGGCACCGCCCCGGACCCGGTCGAGGAGTACCTGTCGGCCGACGAGCCCGCCTTCGCGAGCGGCTTCGCTCCGCCCCCACCGGAGGACGCCTACCCGCCCGAGCAGGCGCACCGCGCGCCCGACCCGGACGATCCCGAAGGTTGGGCCGCCGACGTCGACGCCCTGCTGGCCGAGCATCAGGCGGCCGCGGCTGCCGCCGAGGCGGTCGAGCTACCCGGTCAGATCGCGGCGACGGCGCTGGTCGAACTGCGCGCCGACCCCGCGAAACTCGCCGCCCGCCTGCGTCGTCCGCTGCCCTACCCGCCGAATCCGCTGGCCCGCCGCGGCACCGCGTTCCACGCCTGGGTGCAGCGCTGGTTCGGCTCCACCCGTCTGCTCGGCTTCGATGAGCTGCCCGGCGCGGCCGATGGTGGCGCGGCCGACGCGGGATCGGACGCCGAGCTGACCGCGATGCAGGAGGCGTTCCTGAACTCGCCATGGGCCAACCGCAGCCCGGTCGAGGTGGAGATCCCGTTCGAGACCTCGATCGCAGGCACCGTGATCCGCGGGCGCATGGACGCGGTATTCGCCGAACCGGGCGGCCGCTGGATCGTGGTCGACTGGAAGACCGGCGCCGAGCCGGGCCCCGCCGAGGAACCCGCGGTCGCCATGCAGCTGGCCGTCTATCGCTTGGCCTGGGCGCGGTTGATGGCCGCGCGTGAGGGCCGCCCAGAACAGGAGATGCTGCCTCGGATCGGCGCCGCGTTCCACTACGTGCGTACCGGGCGCACCATCGCGCCGGCCACGCTGGCCGGCCCCGGCGAGCTGGCCGAGCTGATCAGGAACGCCGCGCCCGTCGACTCACCGCCAGCGACTGGGTGATCAGCGGGATCTGCAGCGGAAGCCGCAGCGCCGAGCCGATCTTGACCAGCCGCGGCGCCTTCTCGCTGGCGAGCATGTCCGCCGCGAACTGGACATTGGCCGGGAACACCGCGATGAACAGCAGCGCGGCGAGGCGCCCGCCGAAGCCGCGGGTCCGCGGGATCGCGAGCGCGGCGGCGACGCCGAGTTCGGCCACACCGGAGGCGTAGGTGTAGTCGCGGGCTCGTCCGGGCAGAGCGCGCGGCACGATCGAGTCGAAGGGCTTCGGCCACACGAAATGCAGCACTCCGGTGCCGAACAGCAGGGCGGCCAAGGCGAGCGCGGGGCGTCGCCCGGCGTCGCGCGCGGGTGTCAGCGTGTTTTCTGCCATGAGGCACCCTTGCATCCGTCCGGTGTCCGCGTCGAGCCCAGGCCGGCGCCAGACCGAGCATTCCCGTGCGCGAGCCACAGTCGGGCGCGAGCGCCGCGAGCGCCGCGGGAACAGACACGGGTAGGCTCGCGTGCTGTGCCGGAGGGACAAGAAATACCGGAGATGACCGACACGAGCAGGTACGCAACCACTCGGCTCGACTCCCTTTTTCGAGCGAAGCGAAATCGAGCCTTCTCGGTTCGAGCCATGAGGGGGCCGCGAACACGCAACGCCGCGGGCGCCGCACAACAAGCACAGGTGTCCGGTGTTCGGTGATCGAGCCCGTGGCTTCGGGCCGGCCAGTCGTCCGCACTTCGCCCTGGTCGGGATGTTGCGGATCCCGGAAGTGCAGATCAGCCCGTGGATTTCGCTGACCAGGCGGGTAACGTTCGCGGCATCTTTGCTGGTCCTCGCCGCATTGGTGGTGTACGTCGGTCGCGATGGCTACCACGACAACTCGGGCAACGAATTGTCGTTCCTGGACGCGCTCTATTACGCGACGGTGTCGCTGTCGACCACCGGATACGGCGACATCCACCCGGTGAGCCCCGGGGCGCGGCTGGCGAACATCGTCATCATCACCCCGCTGCGCATCCTGTTCCTCATCGTCCTCGTCGGAACCACGCTCGGCGTGCTGACGGAACGGTCCCGGCAGGCTTTCAAGATTCAGCGATGGAGGCACAGCGTGCGCAATCACACCGTGATCGTCGGATACGGCACGAAGGGGCGGAGCGCGATCGACGCCATGCTCGGCGACGGGGTGAAGCCCGCCGACATCGTCGTGGTCGACACCGACGTCGCCGCCCTGGAAGCCGCCGCGAACGCCGGGCTGGTCACGGTGCACGGCTCGGCCACCCAGTCCGACGTGCTGCGGCTGGCGAGCGTGCAGAACGCCGCGTCGGTCGTGGTCGCCACCAACCGTGACGACACCGCCGTGCTGGTCACCCTGACCGCCCGCGAGCTGAACAAGGGCGCCAAGATCGTGGTCGCGGTCCGCGAGGCGGAGAACACCCACCTGGTGCGGCAGTCGGGGGCGGACTCGGTGGTGGTGTCCTCGGAGACCGCGGGCCGCTTGCTCGGCATCGCCACCACCACGCCGACCGTCGTGGAGATGATGGAGGACCTGCTGACGCCCCAGGAAGGGTTCGCGGTTGCCGAACGCGAGGTGGAGTCGTCCGAGATCGGCGGCTCGCCACGGCATCTCAGCGATATCGTGCTCGGCGTGGTGCGCGCCGGAGTATTGGTCCGTGTCGGCGAGCCCGAGGTGGACGCGATCGAAGCGGGCGACAAACTGCTGTACATCCGCCGGACGAGCAAGTGACCGGCGGCGAGCCGGGCGGTAACTCGGCGCGATAGTCTCGAACCGTGCCTGCGTTTCAGCTCAATGGTGTTCCTCTGCTGTCCCGTTCCGTCATCGATCGCGCGGAGGAGATCCGGGGCGACGCCCAGGCCCTGAAGGAGGCCTGGGGCAAGGCGAAACTCTTGCGGATCAACCGGCGCGGGCAGGTGCGCTTCGAGGATGGCGTGCTGGTTTTGGCCGCCGCGCTCGAGCTGTCCGCGGAGCCGAGCCCGGCCGCTGTGTTCCTGGGCATCGAGGACGGCATCCACCTGTGGGCGGTCCGCGATCCCGAGCTGGAGGGTTCGCTCACCGACCTGCGCGCGTTGGCGGGCGGCAGCGTCGACGACCGCACCGCCGGTTTGCTCTCCGCCGCGATCGCACTGCTGAACTGGCACGACAAGGCCGGGTTCAACGGCGCGGACGGCACGGTGACCACCGCGTCCAAGGCCGGGTGGTCGCGCGTCACCGAGAGCGGCTACGAGGAATTCCCGCGCATCGATCCCGCGGTGATCTGCCTGATCCACGACGGCGGCGATCGGGCGCTGCTCGCGCGCCAGCACAGCTGGCCGAAGTCGCTGTTCTCGCTGCTGGCGGGGTTCGTCGAGGCGGGTGAGTCGCTGGAGCGCTGCGTCGAACGGGAGATGCGCGAGGAGGTCGGCCTCGACGTGCGCGAGATCAGCTACCTGGGCAGCCAGCCGTGGCCGTTCCCGCGCTCACTGATGCTCGGCTTCGCCGCGGTCGCCGATCCCGACCAGCCGCTGGCCTTCTCCGACGGCGAGATCGCCGAGGCCGACTGGTTCACCCGCGCCCAGGTGCGCGAAGCGCTGGCGATGGGCGACTGGTCGACGCGGAGCGAGGAGTCGCGGCTGTTGCTGCCCGGTTCGATCTCCATCGCGCGAACCATCGTCGAATCCTGGGCGGCGATCGACTGAGCGCACGCTCCCCACTCCGCCTGGCCGGCGCTCGGCGCCATCGTGTGCGATCGCGCGCTGTGTCCTCGGTTCGCTCGCTGGCGCTCGCTCATGCCTCCGCCTCGCTGGCGCTCAGCTCCGGCACGAGCGAGTGCTCGGCTGTGTCCGTTGTTCGCTCGCTGACGCTCGCTCATGCCTCCGCCTCGCTGGCGCTCAGCTCCGGCACGAGCGAGTGCTCGGCTGTGTCCGTTGTTCGCTCGCTGACGCTCGCTCATGCCTCCGCCTCGCTGGCGCTCAGCTCCGGCACGAGCGAGTGCTCGGCTGTGTCCGTTGTTCGCTCGCTGACGCTCGCTCATGCCTCCGCCCCGCTGGCGCTCAGCTTCGGCACGAGCGAGTGCTCGGCTGTGTGCTCGCTCACGCGCGGACCGGCACGGCCCGCGCGGAGCAGGTGATCAGGACAGACCGGCGAGGGTCTGCTCGACGGTCGCCAGCGACGGGTTGGTCGCGGTGGAGCCATCGGCGAACTTCACGGTGGGCACGACGTGGTTGCCCCCGTTGACGCTGCCGACGAACGCGGCCGACGCCGGATCTTGTTCGATATCGATCTCGACGTAGCTGATACCGGCCTCGTCCAGCTGCGTCTTCAGCCTGCGGCAGTAGCCGCACCAGGTGGTCGAGTACATCGTCAGAGTGGGGTTCGCGTCAGTCACGGATGATGCAACACTGAAGCACCTCGCACTGTTCCAACTCGAACATTCTCCGCGGTCGGTTGCTCCGTATTCAATATGCGCGCAGCGGGCGGCGCTGGCCTCGTTCGACCTGACCCACGTGCAGTTCGTGTTGCTCGCCTCGTTGGTCTACCTTGCCGCCGGCCGCGACGATCCGGTCCGGCAGCGTGACCTGGCCGAGCACGCCGCCACCGACCCGATGATGACTTCCCAGGTGCTGCGCGTCCTCGCGCAAAAAGGCCTGATCGAGCGCCGCGACCACCCGAGCGATCGCCGGGCCAAAGCCCTCGCTGTCACCGAAGCCGGTGCGGCACTGGCGAACCGCGCCATCGTGGCGGTCGAGGCCTGCGACGAGGAGTTCTTCGCGCCGCTCGGCAGGCAGGGCGCTGCGTTCGCGCGATCCCTGCGGCTGCTGCGCGATCGAAACCACTGATCACCCGGCGGCGGGTCCGGCCGCGATCACTGCCCTGCGATTCGGCCCCGGGCGCGAGATGCCCGCGAACCGCGCATGAATATCACGCAGCGCGCAGCAGGAGCGTGCCACGGCGACAGCTGGCGGATGAGACGATCCAATCGGGTCGGACCGGATGACCATGCGGGCTGTGTCGGTGGGCGCTGTCATGATGGACCGCGTGCCCGCACTCCACCTCCCCGACCTCGATCCCGAGCAGGCAGTGGCAGTGCGCGCGCCGCGCGGTCCGGTGTGCGTTCTCGCGGGCGCGGGCACCGGCAAGACCAGGACCATTACCTACCGCATCGCGCATCTGGTCGCGCAGGGGCACGTCAAGGCCGACCAGGTGCTCGCGGTGACCTTCACCGCGCGGGCGGCGGGGGAGTTGCGCACCCGGTTGCGCGCGCTCGGACTCGGCGGCGAGGCCACCCAGGTGCAGGCGCGCACGTTCCACGCGGCGGCGCTGCGGCAGCTGAAGTACTTCTGGCCACAGATCGTCGGTGACGTGCCGTGGCGGTTGATCGACGCCAAGTTCCCGATCGTCACGCAGGCGGCGAACCGGACGGGACTGTCCACGGCCACCGACAGCGTTCGCGACCTGCTCACCGAAATCGAATGGGCGAAGGCGTCGCTCATCGCACCCGAGGACTACGCGGCAGCGGTCGCTGAACGCAGGCGCGAGACGCCCTACGATGCCATGCGCGTCGCCGACGTGTACGCGGGCTACGAGAAACTCAAGGCCACGCCGGACGGGCTGCTGCTGGACTTCGACGACCTATTGCTGCACACAGCGGCCGCGCTGGAGGACTATCCGGCGGTGGCCGACGAATTCCGCGGCCGCTACCGCAGTTTCGTCGTGGACGAATACCAGGACGTCACGCCGCTACAGCAGCGGGTGCTCGACGCCTGGCTCGGCGACCGCGACGACCTCACCGTGGTCGGCGACGCCAACCAGACGATCTATTCGTTCACCGGTGCCACGCCGAACTATCTGCTCGATTTCTCCCGCCGGTACCCCGACGCGCGGGTGGTGCGGCTGGAACGCGACTATCGCTCGACTCCGCAGGTGGTGTCGCTGGCCAACCGGGTGATCGGCGCGGCGCGCGGTCGCATCGCGGGCACCAGACTGCAACTGGTCGGGCAGCGGCCCGACGGACCCGAGCCCGCGTTCGCCGAATACGACGACGCTCCGGCCGAGGCGGCGGCGGTGGCCGGGGCGATCGCCCGGCTCATCGAGGCGGGCACGCCCGCCGCGGAGATCGCGGTGCTCTATCGCATCAACGCCCACTCGGAGAGTTACGAGCAGGCACTCACCGAGCGCGACATCCCCTACCAGGTGCGCGGCGGCGAGGGTTTCTTCGCGCGCACCGAGGTCAAGCAGGCCGTGCAGGCGCTGCGTCGAGCCGAGTCCCGCGAGGACCTGCCCGACCAGGCGCGCAAGGGCAGCGCCCTGGTCGCGCTGGTCCGCGCGGCGCTCGCCCCGATCGGCCTCACCGCCACCGAGCCCGCAGGCGCTCAGGCGCGGGAACGCTGGTCCTCGCTGGTCGCCCTGGTGCGCCTGACCGAGGAGCTGGTCGGCCACGACGATCGACTCGACCTGACCGGGCTGCTGCGCGAGCTCGCGACCCGCGCCGAGGCCAGGCATCCACCGACGGTGCAGGGCGTGACGCTGGCCTCTTTGCACGCGGCCAAGGGCCTGGAGTGGGACGCGGTATTCCTCGTCGGCCTTTCCGATGGCACCCTGCCCATCCAGCACGTTCTCGCCGACAACGGCTCGGTCGCCGACGAGGCCGCGCTGGAGGAGGAGCGGCGGCTGCTCTATGTCGGGGTCACCAGGGCGCGGAAGCAATTGCGGCTGTCCTGGGCGCTGGCGAGGAACGAGGGAGGTAGGCGCACTCGGCGGCGCTCCCGGTTCCTCAACGGCCTCGTCCCCGACGACTCGCCCGCCTCGCGTATCGCGGCACCGGCCAGCGCGTCCAACGGAGTCCGGCCGACCTGCCGGGTCTGCGCCAAACCGCTGATCGGCACGTACGCCACCATGCTAGGCCGCTGCCGCCGCTGCCCGGCCGAGCTGGACGCCGAATTGCTTGTCGCACTGCGGGAATGGCGTGCGGAGAAGGCGGAAGCGTTGCGTGTGCGGGAATTCGTCGTGTTCACCGACACCACGCTCACCGCGATCGCCGAACAACTGCCCGCCGACGACGCCGCGCTGGCCGCGATCGCGGGCATCGGCGCCAAGAAGATCGACCAGTTCGGCGCTGACGTACTCGCGATCGTCGCGTCCCGTCTCCGATCCATATCACAAAACCGCAGGTAGAAAATAGGTTGTCGTCGTCGACGATCTTGCCTATGGTGGATTTCACGCACCGGGAGGTCATCTCGGCGCGCACAGTTACCGACACACTCCGAGTACAGGAGGGAGGCAGAGCAATGGACAACATCATGAACTTCGACGCCAATGGCGTTGCGGTCTATGCGCCCATGGCGGCCTCCCGGGGGATCCTCGCCTTGCAGGGGATCGGTCTGTCCGGAATCGGTGCCTGCGGCATGTCCGGCACGAAAGTGAATTCTGCTGCCATGCCCGTATTCATTCGCACCGAAGTCCAGGGCAAGCCCAGCGCGGGCTGGCACCCGACGGCTGCCGAGGCAGCAGTCGGCGGCTTCGCGGACGAGTTCGGCTTCGAGTCGGCGGATCCGCGGGCAGCACGCCTCCGCACCGCACACCCAGCGACCGTGAACAGGATTCGACGCAGATGTCGACCTAGGTAGGGAACTCCTCCCCGCCCTCCTGGCCACGGATCGCACGACAGCGAAACCGTGGCCAATCTTCTCCGGCCCTTCAGCCACCCGGCACCGGTTTCGCGACAACGAAACGAACCGCTGCAAACGAGCTGAAGGAGAACGACGTGTTCACCGCACAGGGTTGGCCACAAGCCGCTACTGACGTGACATGCCGAACCGTGGCGTCGACTACTCGTCCCCAGGAGCCCGCCAAGGCCCTGCCTTGCCGTGCCGGCAACCCGGACCTCTGGTTCGCCGAGAGCCCGGTCCAGTTGGAGCAGGCCAAGGCACTGTGCGCGACCTGCCCGATCCGTAAGGGCTGCCTGAACGCGGCCATCGATCGGCGTGAGCCATGGGGTGTTTGGGGTGGTGAGATCTTCGACCAGGGTGTCGTGATCGCCCGCAAGCGTCCACGTGGTCGTCCGCGCAAGGTCGCGGTCCCGGCATGAGCGTCAGGCCCGGAGGCGGCAGTTCGCGTAACCACGTAGGGCCCGCGAATGCCGACAAGGGGCACAGCATGAGTCGGGGAGTGACTTCCCTCCCTCCCTCCCTCCGGTCGATGTGCTCGATTCGGTCGGTCCCGGCACGGGCCGAGCCAACGAACGAGAAAGCAAGCCAGCCGCTCACCGTTGTCCGGTGGGCGGCTGGCCTGCGTTGTGGCTGATACGTTCCCGTCGAAGCGCAAGCTTGATGGCACTGCTACAAACCCGCTCGTCCATCGCTCTCCCAGCCCCGTCAGGTGCGAGTCTTACGAGCGCCGTTCGCGGCCCGTCTCGCGTCCGAGTGACCGAAGTGCATGCGCCGAAGGCGCGAGTCTCGGTCGCTCGGGCGCGAGACTTCCCGGGGCCGTGAACACGCAGCGCCGCAGGCGCTGCAAATCAAACACAGTAGGCGCTGCAAATCAAACACAGCGCTCCTCGCGGAAGCCGGGCATCCAGGTGCGGACCAGCTCCATGAACGGCAGCTCGGCATCCAACTGGGCCAGGATGCCGACGGAACCGCCGAGCACCCGGAAGATCATCACGTATTCCGCCGGAAGTTGCAGCGCCCGAGCGGTTTTCATCTCCGGGCTGGAGAACTCGGAAGCCTTGCCCGCCACCCGCTGCATCCACCTGCGGGTGAAGTGGAACGAGTCGGCCTGGATGGGGTCGGTGAACGGCCGCAGATAGTCGGCGATTTCCTGATGGGAGACGGCCCGGCCGGGAATCACCCAGCCATGGTCGTACAGCAGCTCGGTGAGTTCGGCGAAGCGTTCCTCGACCGCGAGGGCCAGCATCCGGCCCAGGAAGGGCGGGAAGCCGTCGGACATCGGCGCACAGGCGCCGAAATCGATGACGGCGAGCCTGCCGTCGGGCAGCATCATGAAATTGCCCGGATGCGGATCGGCGTGCAGCAGTCCGACGGCCTCCGGGGAGGAGAAGTGGAATCGGCCCATCAGACCCGCGACGCGATTGCGCAGCGCGAGGGTGCCCGCCGGGTCCTCGGCGCCCTGCCTGATGATCGCGGAAACGGCGGTGCCGTCCAGCCATTCGGTGACGATCACCTTCGGCGCGCTCGCCACCACCCTCGGCACTACGATTTCGCCGTGTCCGTCGAAGCCTTTGGCGAAGGCGCGCTGATTGGCCGCCTCGTTGCGGTAGTCCAGCTCCTCTTCGGTGCGTTCGATGATCTCGGCGAGAATCGGCTTCACGTCCGCACCGGGAACCACCGACGCGAGCAGGCCGGTCATGCGGGACAGGGTTTTGAGGTCCGCGCGCAGCGCCTCGTCCGCGCCGGGATATTGCACCTTCACCGCGACCGGGCGCCCATCCGACCACACCGCCCGGTGCACCTGCCCGATGCTGGCCGACGCGGCCGGTATGTCGTCGAACTCACGGAAGCGGGTGCGCCACTGAGTGCCGAGCTGCTGGTCGAGCACGCGGTGCGTGGTCGCTGCCGGCATCGGCGGCGCGGCGGCCTGCAGCTTGGTCAGTGCCTCGCGGTAGTGCTCGCCGAACTCCTCGGGAACGGCCGCCTCCATCACGCTGAGCGCCTGTCCGAACTTCATGGCGCCACCCTTGAGTTCACCCAGCACGGTGAACAGCTGCTCGGCGGCCCTCTGGTTGAGTTGGGCGTTGATCTCGGTCTTGTCGCCTCCGGCGAGCTTCTTGCCGAATCCCACGGCGGCCCGGCCGGCGATGCCGAGCGGGATCTTGGCCAACTTGGCGTTGCGGGACGAGCGACTGCGCGCGATCTCTGACACGTACCCATCATGGCGGACGGGCCAGCGAATCTGCCATGGCAATCTTGATCACCCCCTCGCTCCCGCGCCGAGGTGCGCGGGCACTCGCGCACACGCGCATGCGGGGTGACGGTGCCACACCCGCCGATCCAGGACGTGCGAATCCAGATCCAACTCCACTGTCGCGTTCAACGTGGCCGGGGTGCGACGCGGCGAACAATCCAGGATCGCCTCCAGTTCGCCGAGGGCGACCGCGGTTGTCGCGGCGATTCCGGCAGGGGAGGCATGGCCGACCCGGCCGAGCAGCTGGGCGGCCAGATGCGGCCATTCGGCGTCGTTCTGCGCGCGGATCAGGTCTGCGCAGCGCAGGCAGCTGGTGGCGCCGGGCAGCACCAGCGGCCCGATGACGCCCTTGTTGTCCCGGATGCGCAGTTGCAGATGCGGAATCCGGTACAGCACCAGGTCGCTCACCAACCGCGGGTCGGGCATCAGCGCGTCGGCCAGTACCACGAGGTCCGATCTCCAGGTGCGTACCGTCGCCGGACCGGACGGGTAGTCCCGGGAACGGCTCGGCCGCACACCCAGCGCACACAGCCCGGTCGAGACCGCGTCGGAGAGCGGGCCCAGCCCGTGCACCCGCACCGCCAGGACCCGGCCGGCCCGGTCCTCGGGATGGTCGAGCAGCCCGGCCTCATCGATCAGGGTGAGCAGTGCCACGGCACGATCCGGATCGATGCCGCATTCCCCGGCTCGCCAGATGATCTGCGGTTTGGTGCGCAGGCCGTCCAGTAGGCGGAGGAAGGTCAGGACGGCCTTGAAGTCCATGCCTTCCGGACCCAGCACCACGGCGGTCTCGGGATCACATCCGAGCTGGACCACGCCGGTCGGGCGAACCAAGACGGTCACCCTCGGACGCAACCGCGGACCGCGACACATCGTTGTCATGTCAGCAGTATGCGAAACACGCAATGCGTGACTCGTTTCGAAACCCGCGGTTATCCACAGGGTTTCGCGTCATCCACAGGGTGGATCAGGCGGGCGCGCCGCCCTCCTTGCCGAGGTCCGGGCCGGAACCGCCGTCCTTGCTCTCGCGTTCGGCCTGCTCGCGCGCCTCGGTCTCGGCCAATTGCGCCAGCGGATCGTCGAAGGCGGTTGTTCCGCCGCCGATCACCGAGTCGATGAAACCGGCGGGGGAGTCCAGGTCAGCGGAGTCCGGGAGGAGATCGGGGTGCGACCAGACCCGGTCGCGCGCCGTCATGCCCGCGTCGGTGGTGAGCCTGCGCCACAACGCCGCCGCCTCGCGCAGCTTGCGCGGACGCAACTCCAGGCCGACCAGTGTCGCGAAGGTCTGCTCGGCTGGCCCGCCGGTGGCGCGCCGCCTGCGCAGCGTCTCGGCCAGCGCGCCCGCGCCGGGCAACCGGTCGCAGACGGCGTCGGTGACCACCACCTGCACCCAGCCCTCGATCAGCGCGAGCAGCGTCTCCAGCCGTTCCAGCGCCTGCTTCTGTTCCGGCGTGGTCTGCGGCTCGAACGTGCCCTGCGACAGGATTTCCTCGAGCTTCGCGGGATCGGTCAGCGACATCGGGTCGATGCCCTGCGCGGCCTGCTCCAGTGCGGAGAAGTCCATCCGGATACCCCGGGCGTAATCCTCGACCGCGCCGAGCACCTGCTGGCGCAGCCACGGCACGTGCCCGAACAGCCGCTGGTGGGCGGCTTCGCGCGCGGCGAGGAACACCAGGATCTCGCTTTCCGGCTGTTCCAGGCCCGTGCTGAACTCCGCGATGGCGGCGGGCAGCAGGGCGGCGGTGCCGGTGGGGCCAAGGGGGAGGCCGATATCGGTGGAGGTCAGCACCTCCTTGGCGAGCTGGCCGAGCGCCTGGCCGAGTTGCGAGCCGAAAGCCAGGCCGCCCATCTGGGCGAGCATGCCGACCATCGGCGCGGCGAACTGCATGGCCTCCTCGGGCAGCGACGAAGTCCACATCCCGGAGATCTGCTGGGCCACCGGGTCGCACAGCCGCTGCCAGGTGGGCAGGGTCTGCTCGATCCAGTCGTTGGCGGTCCACGCCACCGTCTTGGTGGCCCCGGCGGGCAGGGCGGTCGCGCCGTCCAGCCACAGTTCGGCCAGGTGCGCGGCGTCGGCCACCGCGCTCGCCGCGCCCGCGGTCACCGGGGCGACGGTCGCGCCGATCTGCTGACGGGCCAGCCGCTTGGCGACGTCGTAGTTGACCGGCCCGGCCTGCGCTCCGCCCGGCTGTTGTCCCATGCCGCTGAGCATCTGGCCGAGCGAGGTCAGCATCTGCCCGAGCTGCGCCGGGTCGAATCCGCCCGCGCCGGACCCACCGATCCCGAACGGATCGTTCGGACCGGCACCGCTCGGGTCGTCGCCGCGCTTGCGCTCGTCGTCGTCGCGGTTCGAGAATCCGAAGGGGAGGTCACTCATGTTCCTAACGTTACGCGCGTAGCACCGTGCCTCGATGTTCGCGGCGCGCGAAACCGACCGCGGCGCGCGCGGGCGAAATGACCGCCTCTACCGCCTCGCGGCGCAGGCTGTCATTACTGTGGTCCGGGTGAATCGTCGGATCCTCACTCTGGTGGCCGCCCTGATCCCGGTGGTCGTGCTCGGTGTCGTCGGCAGTGTGCTGACCGTGCCGTTCGTCGCACTCGGTCCCGGCCCCACCTTCAACACGCTCGGCAAGGTGGACGGCAAGGAGGTCGTCGACGTCCGCGGCACGGAGGTCGATCCGACCACCGGTCACCTCAATATGACCACGGTGTCGGTCCGCGACGGGCTGAGCATCTTCGAGGCGTTCGGCTTCTGGGCCAGCGGCAAGCACGGTCTGGTGCCGCGCTCGGAGGTCTACCCGCCCGGCGTGTCGCGCGAGGAGATCGACAAGTCCAACCAACAGGACTTCAAGGACTCCGAGGGCAACGCCGAGGTCGCCGCGCTGAACTATCTGAACCTGCCGACGGTCGTGCTGCTACGCAAGGTCGCCGACGACGGCCCGGCCGGTGATGTTCTGCGTGCCGGCGACGAGCTGATCAGCATCAACGGCACACCGACGACCGCGCCGAAGGACGTGGTCTCCGCGGTGTCCACACAGGCGCCCGGCAGCCCGCTCACCGTGGTGTACCGGCGCGACAGCGCCGAGCAGACCGCGACGATCACGCTCGGCGCCCGCCCCGACGACGCGGGCAAGGGCTACCTCGGCATCACCCCCGGCGAGGGTGCTCGCCCGCCCATGCAGGTCGCGTTCAACCTCGCCGACATCGGCGGCCCGTCGGCGGGCCTGATGTTCAGCCTGGCTCTGATCGACAAGCTCAGCCCCGGCGAACTGGACGGCGGCAAGTTCGTGGCGGGCACCGGGACCATCGATCAGGACGGCAAGGTCGGGCCGATCGGCGGCATCCAGTACAAGATGATGGCCGCACGCGAGGCGGGCGCGGAGACCTTCCTGGTCCCCGCGGCCAACTGCAACGAGGCCAGGCAGCGCAGCCCGGACGGCCTCCGGCTGGTGAAGGTCGAGAACCTCACCGGCGCGGTGCAGTCGCTCAACGAAATCACGGCAGGCAAGGAGCCGATCACCTGCGGGTGAGCTGCCTGGATGGGCGCTCAACCCGCGTAGTATTTGGCCACTGCCGCGAGGCGTGGGCGCGCCGCCGCCAAGCTCACAACCCCAGAATCGAGGCGCAAAACTGATTCCGTGAGCACATGGGTAACTCACCGGGAACGCCCAGAACTGAGGCGGCACCCAACGCAGGACCTGAACGCAAATCCCGCGTCACTAACTGGTACGGCCTAAAGACTCGGAGAGGCGGACGAGCGCCTAGTCCAAGGTGTGGTGCAGCGCCTCGACCAGGTTCGGCGCCAGGTTCGGGTAGGTGCGCAGATCGAGGTCGCCGAAGTCGTCGGCGTCGTCTTCGGGGCGCAGCTGCAGCAGGCACAGCGACGCGCCATCGCGTAGTACCGCGGCGAACAGCCGCGCCCCCCGGCGCTCCGGGTGTGCCTCGGCGGCGGCGCGCGCGGCGGCATCCGCGGCGTCGTGGTCGGCCAGCAGCGGGGCGAGCGCGTCGTCCAGCGTGGACTCCGCGTCCGGCGGGAGCACCACGATCTCCTGAACCAGCACGCACCCCTGGACGGCGGGTGGCCAACTGGTGGTGGCCAGGAACTCGTCCAGGGCGATCGATCCGCCGGTCACGTCGTCCGGGAACGCCTCCTGGGCGACCGGCGTCAGCTCGTCGCCCGCGTCGAGCTGATCCTCCAGCTCCGGCTGCGCCGCGACCAGGTCCGCCGTCGGCACCAGCGCGAACATCTGCGGCGGACGACCCCACCCCTCGGCATCCACGAATTCCGCCACCTCCCGGACGGAACGGGCTAGGACGAGTTCGGCGTGCAGGTCTGGCGTCACGGAGACATCCAATCAAACGGCCGTCCAGGACGACCGCCCAACCCGGACCATCATCCGTCGGCGCGGCAACCGGAACCCTGCCAGCTGCACGGTGTCCGATTTCCGTAGAGTGGGGCCGAGACGGTCCGCCAAGGACCGCCCGAAACATCGGACTGCGGCGCATCGGCCGGGCGTATCGGTGCGAGCGTCGCCGGACCTTGGAGAGTGGCATCGTGGGCATGCGGCCCCCCACCGGCTTACCTTCGCTATCCCGACGCAGCCGTGTGCTGCTGGTGGCGGCCATCGTCTTAGCGGCACTGCTGCTGCTCGGGCCACGGCTGACGGATACCTACACGAACTGGCTGTGGTTCGGCGAGGTCGGCTTCCGCGATGTGTATCTCACCGTGCTGCGCACTCGCATCCTGCTGTTCATCGTCGTGGCGGCGTTCGTCGGCTTGGTGGTCTGGCTGGCGTTGCTGCTGGCCTACCGGACCCGGCCGGTGTTCGTGCCGGTGGCCGGACCGAACGACCCGATCGCGCGCTACCGCACCACCGTGATGAGCAGGCTGCGGCTGTTCGGCATCGGCATCCCGGTGCTGCTCGGCCTGCTGTCCGGCCTGGTGGCGCAGTCGAATTGGGTCACCGTGCAGCTGTTCCTCAACGGCGGCTCGTTCGGCGAGAAGGACCCGGAATTCGGCCTCGACGTCGGCTTCTACGCCTTCGACCTGCCCTTCTACCGGATGGTGCTGAACTGGCTGTTCGTCGCGGTGGTCATCGCGTTCTTCGCCAGCCTGGTCTCCCATTACGTCTTCGGCGGCCTGCGGCTGACCGGGCGGGAGGGCACGCTCACCCGCCCGGCGCGCATCCAGCTTGCCGTGGTCGCCGGGCTTTTCGTGCTGCTCAAGGCGATCGCGTACTGGTTCGACCGGTACGAACTGCTGTCCAGCAGCCGCAAGGAACCCACCTTCACCGGCGGCTCGTTCACCGATATCAACGCGGTGCTGCCCGCCAAGCTGATCCTGCTGTCCATCGCGGTGATCTGCGCGCTCGCATTCTTCGCCGGCATCGTGCTGCGCGATCTGCGTGTGCCCGCGATGGCGGCCGCGTTGCTGGTGCTGTCCTCGATCCTGGTCGGTGCGGTGTGGCCGCTGGTGGTCGAACAGTTCTCCGTGCGTCCCAACGCAGCGGACAAGGAGAGCGAGTACATCGAACGCAATATCGCCGCGACCAGGCAGGCGTTCGGCATCACCAACGACAGGATCGACTACAAGGATTACAAGGGCGAGAGCAGTAAGAGCCCGCTCGAGGTTTCGGTGGACGCCGCGACCATCGGCAACGCCAGGCTGCTCGACCCGAACATCCTCTCGCCGACCTTCACCCAGCTGCGCCAGCTGAAGAACTTCTACGGCTTCCCCGAGTCGCTGGACATCGACCGCTACAACCTCGACGGCGATGTGCAGGACTACATCGTCGCCGCCCGTGAGCTCTCGCCCGCGGCGCTGAGCGGCAACCAGACCGACTGGATCAACCGGCACACCGTGTACACCCACGGCAACGGCTTCGTCGCCGCCCCTGCCAACCGGGTGAACAAGCCGCAGTCCGAAGACCCCAACGCGACCGGCGGCAGCAGCGACAGCGGTTACCCGATCTTCATGGTCAGCGACCTGTTCACGCCGTCGGACAAGCAGCGGATCAAGGTGGACCAGCCGCGCGTGTACTTCGGCGAGCTGATCTCACAGTCCAACCAGGATTACGCGATCGTCGGCGCGATGGACGGTCAGCGCCCGCGCGAATACGACTCCGACACCGCGCAGTACACCTACACCGGCAAGGGCGGCGTGCCGATCGGCAACTGGTTCAACCGCTTGGCCTTCGCGGCCGAGTACGCCGAGCGCAACATCCTGTTCTCCTCGGCGATCGACGACGACTCCAAGATCATCTACAACCGCAGCCCGCGTGAGCGGGTGCAGAAGGTCGCGCCGTGGCTGACCCCCGACGGCAACGCCTACCCCGCGGTCGTCGGCGGTCGCATCGTCTGGATCGTGGATGCCTACACCACGCTGGACAACTACCCGTACGCGCAGACCACGTCGCTGGAGGGTGCGCTCGAGGACAGCATCGACAAGAAGACCGGCAGGCTGCTGCCGCGCAAGTCGGTCAGCTACATCCGCAACTCGGTCAAGGCCACGGTCGACGCCTACGACGGCACCGTCACGCTGTACGAGGTCGACTCGTCGGACCCGGTGCTGAAGGCGTGGCGCGGGGTATTCCCCGGGGCGGTGAAGCCGGAGGGCGAGATCTCTCCGGAACTGCGGGCGCACTTCCGCTACCCGGAGGACTTGTTCAAGGTGCAGCGCGAGATGCTGACCAAGTACCACGTGAACGACCCACGCGAGTTCTTCACCAACAACGCCTTCTGGTCGGTCCCCGCCGACCCGACCACCGAGGGTGGGACGACGGCGAGCCAGCCGCCGTACTACGTGCTGCTCGGTGACTCCAAAACGAACAAGCCCACGTTCAATCTGACCAGCGCCATGGTCGGGTACAACCGGCAGTTCCTGTCGGCCTATATATCGGTGCGATCGGATCCGGACGGGTACGGGAAATTCACGATTCTGCGATTGCCCACGGACACACAGACATTGGGTCCGCAGCAGACACAGAACCGTATGACGACGGCGCCGGAAGTCTCTCGCGAGAAAACGCTGCTGTCGAATTCGAACAAGATCAAATATGGCAATCTGCTGACCTTGCCGGTCGCTGACGGCGGCATCCTCTATGTGGAGCCGTTCTACAACGAACGCAATACCGGCCCGAACACCGCGACTTTCCCGCAGCTACTGCGGGTGCTGGTGAGTTATCGGGACGAGGCAGGCAGTGTCAAGGTCGGCTATGCCTCCACATTGGCCGAGGCGTTGAACCAGGTGATCCCCGGTGCCGGCGCGCTGGCGACGCCGTTCGGCGGTGACTCGGGCACCAGGCCGAAGCCGGGCACGGGTCCCGCGCCGGTCGAGCAGGGCAACAACGGGACCAATGCCGGAACCCCGGCCCCCGCTGCCGCCCCGCCGCCTGCGACGGGATCGTCCTCCGCCAAGGACGCCGCTGCGGCCGAATTGAACCGGAGGATCGAGAATGTGCGAAATGCCATGCGCAGCGGAAACTTCCAGGACTTCGGCCGGGCGCTCGACGAATTGGAAGCCGCGGTCAAGGCCTATCAGGACGCGGGGCGCTGAGGTAGGACGCCGCTGGAGGTAGGACAGCAAAAAGACGCCGCCATCGTTGCGATGGCGGCGTCTTTTATGTCCGGCGCCAGTGGGATACGGCGCAGGTAGGCGTCAGCGACCGAACGAGTCGATCAGCGCACTGTTCTGTTCCAGAATCTGCTGGAACTGGCCCTCCATGCCGTACCGCTTCGCCAGCTCGCCCGCGGCGGACCTGGCCTGGTCGACCACCGTCTGGGTCTCGCTCGGGGCGGGGACGACGGGTACGGCGGGAATGGACTCCGGCTGGATGGCGGGCTCGGGCCGGACGGCGGGCTCCGGCTCGGAGGTGCCGGCGCGAAGGTACTTGCCGCAGGTCGGCCAGGCACCGGCACCCTGCGTGGCGAGCACGTTCTCCGCAACGCGGATCTGCTCTTCCTTGCTCGCGTTGTGCGCGGAGCCCTGCCCACCGTTGGCGGCCCAGGTGCTCTGCGAGAACTGCAGGCCACCGTAGTAGCCGTTACCGGTGTTGATCCCCCAGTTGCCACCGCTCTCGCACTGCGCGACACCGTCCCAGTCGTGGGTCGGCGCGGCGGTGGCCGAAGCGGTGGAGAATGCGAACGGAACGGCAACAAGAGCGCCGGTGATGGCGGCGAAGCCGAGGGCGCGGGTGCTGAACTTCCGGTTCTCAGTCATGGTCGATTCCCTCCCTGCGCCCGCCGGCACGGCGATGGAGCTCTCTGCCGTGTCCCTGTCCCCAGGTCGTCGGGGATCCTCGAGCCGCGGGACAGGGTCACCGGTGTTCGGCGGTTCGAGTTCGAGCCCGTCACGGTTGTTCCGGGCCGTGGACTGACGGTAACGAAGAAATCTCAGCAGATCACATCTCGATAACGCCGGAATTGCATGAAGCGAATAACTCAAATATCGGCATTTCGGCAGCTCGTAAACGTCCTGACACGCTGAATACGCGGCAAGTTATCGCATCGTTATGTGAGTGAGATCACCATGAAATGGTGATATGTGTCACGTTTGAAGCATGCGAGCTGTGTCGATATGGCGCGCCGGGCGTTGTCGCACCGAGTTCGGAGGCTCGGTCATCTCCTACCCGTATTTGCGGGTCCCGTGTCCGCGGCAGGGGTGCAAAAACCCCTCTGAACTGGCGATTTGCAGTCCTTGCGAACCCATGTGTAATGTTGTGTTCACCGACGCGGGGTGGAGCAGCTCGGTAGCTCGCTGGGCTCATAACCCAGAGGTCGCAGGTTCAAATCCTGTCCCCGCTACAAGCGACTCAGGCCAGGGAGATTCCGATCTCCCTGGCCTGAGTCATGTGTGGAGTACTCGACCGGCGCAGCAGCTCCGGGTTCGCGCGCAGCAGCGCCAGCTGTCGAGGTGGCGCAGCAGGACGCCGCTTCAGGGTTGAGTTGGTCGGCTCAACCTCCGGTATGGCGGCTGCCCGAGGTGGACCGCATAGTCACGGTTTGTGCCCGATGCCGGCCCAGTACCACGCGCTGTCGGCCTTGGTGACGGCGGTGGGGCGGTCGGTGAGTTCGGGCCGCCAGGTGGCGACCGGGACTAGTCCGGGGTCGACGATGGTGGTGCCGGTGAACAGGGAGGCGGTCTCGGTCTCGCTTCGGGGGTGGAACGCGATTCCGGAGGCTTCCGCGGCGGCGGTGACGGCGGCCATGGCGTCGGGGTCGAAGTCGGCGGTGGGGTGGGTGATGACGAGGTGGCTGCCGGACGGGAGGGCGTCGAGGAGCGTACCGATGATGTCGTGGGGGTGGTCGCTGTCGCGGAAGTACATCATGATCGCGACGAGCATGATGGCGACGGGTTTTGTCAGGTCCAGAGTGTCTGCGAGCGCGGGGTGGTCGAGGATGGAGTGGGGGTCGTGCAGGTCGGCGTGGATGAAGCGGGTGCGGCCCTGCGGTGTGCTGGTCATGAGCGCGCGCGCGTGGGCGAGCACGATCGGGTCTTTGTCGACATAGACGATGCGAGCGGCGGGATCGAGCCCCTGGGCGACCTCATGGGTGTTGCCCGCGGTGGGGATGCCCGTGCCGATGTCGAGGAATTGCGTGATCCCGGCCTCGATGACCAGGTAGCGGACTGCGCGGGTGAGGAAGGCCCGGTTGGCCCTGGCCATGGTCTTGATGGTGGGGATGTGTTCAGCGATGGCATCGCCGAGTGCCCGGTCGGCGGGATAGTTGTCCTTGCCGCCGAGCCAGTAATCGTAGACGCGGGCTTCGTGGGCGATGGTGACGTCGATTTCGGTCGGCGGCTGCGCGCTGATGTAGTTGTCGGACATGCGTTTCGGTAGTGCCTCTAGCTGTTGTGGTTATGCGGTGGGGGAGTGCGTGGTTCGGAGCGCGTCGATGAGCTCGGTGGTCTGTTCCGGTGGTGTGGCGCACACGCACAGTCGGTCCCAGATCGCGTTGTGGCGGTCGAGGTCGCCGCGTTTGTCGAGGAACTGGGCGCCGGTAGCGTGCGGGAGGTGGACGAGGTCGCTGAGCTCGGGTGCGGCGAAACGCAGGAGGGTGAAGGGGGTTTCGTTGATGGCGGGGCCGCCGACGTGGTCGGGCAGCACCTGCACGGTGATGTTGGGGCGCGCCGCCAGGTCGGCGAGGTGGTCCAGTTGCGCATCCCAGACCTCATGTCCGCCGATCGGGCGGCGCAGCGCGGCTGCCTCGATGACGAACCACACCCAGGGCGGGTCGGAGCGGGTGAGCAGGTGCTGTCGCCGCATCAGCAACTCGATGCGGCGCTGGATCTCGCCTGTCGGTTCGGGATGGGCGATGGCGAAGACCGTGTGGGCGTAGGACGGTGTCCGCGCCAGGTCCGGCACCAAACCCGGCGCGTAGCAACGGATCAACGTGGCAGCGTCCTCGAGCGCTAGATAAGTGTCCAGCCGCGGCGGCGTCAGATCCGCATCGGCCTGCCAGCGCCCCACGGCATTGGCTCGCCGCGCCAGTTGCCGGTACTCGGCCCGCGTATCGGCGTCGTGCACGCCATAGAGAGTCAGCAGGTCATCGATATCCATCGCGCGGAAGCCCACCCGCCCGGCCTCGAGGCGGCTTATCTTGGAGTGTGAGGCTCGTATCGCTCGGCCCGCGGCTTCACCCCTGATCCCAGCCGCCTCGCGTAGCCGTCGCAATCGCGCCCCGAGTACCCGGCGCAGCAGTGCCGGATCCTCGTCCAGACCTTCTCCGGTAGCTGACATTTCGGCGGCGTTCCGGTCTCCGATCACTGCGACTCCCCTCGGTCGGCATGTCTATGCGATTGTGCCACAACCTATTACAGTGCACACCGCAGGAACGATCTTCGTGTATCGCGCGGAGCTCCCTGGTCGCCCAATGGGGGAATTCGCCACCGGCGAGCGGCGGTTTCGCGGTGCATTTGCGGCCGGAGGCTATGCAGGTCATCGAGCGAACGCGGTCAATTCGTCTCCTGCGCCGATATCGGGCAGCACTGCGACCGCGACGTCGGTTCGTGGAAATCGTCGCCCTCGAACAAGAGCGGTTCGGCACCGACTCGGACAAGATATAGGAGGAGCAAGCCGGTCGCACATCGTCGCGACGGACTCCGGGTCTACCGCGGCGCGCCTCGCGGCTCCGGTGCGAGCCTGGGGAAGCGGGAGTCGGACACGGCCATAATTCGGGCGCGCGGACCTATTGACGGGAGAAAAATCCGGGAGGAAAATAGGAAGTTACACCGGAACACCGGAGAAGTGCATATTGTCGGCGGAGACGTCTGTTGGCAGTGACGACACTGATCCAAGATCTGGCTAGGCCCCCGGCAAGCCAGTCGAAACACCGGAGTCGTCAGCGACGACTGAGACTCACGGTTTCGATGGAGACTACCGGGGACTGTTCTGTATAGGGGGTCTTATGTGGGGGATCGCGATTCGGTAATCGAGCCGGCGCGGTCGGTCGATTCGGGCCACCTCGGCGCACTCCTGATGGTTGACTAAGCCCTGTGTCGGCTGTCTCGGCCGCACCTCAGCAACCGATGTCAGGAGGCACCGCAATGCCCACTCATGACGGAAGCTGGCCGCAGGGAACGCCGTGCTGGGTCGACTGCCAGGTCGACGACCCCGCACGGGCCCGCGATTTCTACGGCGAACTCTTCGGCTGGGAGATCCAGGACAGTCCGCCCGAGGCGGGTGGATACCTCATGGCGATGCGCAACGGCCGCGCGGCCGCGGGAATCGGACCCAAGCCGGAGGGCATGCCGATGCCCTCCGTGTGGACCACCTACCTGGCCGCCGACAACGCCGACACCGTCGCCGAAAAGGTCACCGCCGCGGGCGGTGCATTGATGATGGCGCCGTTCGACGTCCTCGACGTCGGCCGGATGTTCGTCGGCGCCGATCCCACCGGTGCGGTCTTCGGCGTGTGGGAGTCCAAGGCGCACAGCGGCGCGGCCATCTACAACGAGCACGGCGCCTACTGCTGGAATGAGCTGCACACCAGCGACTACAAGCGCGCGCAGGAGTTCTACGCCAACGTCTTCGGCTGGCACTATACCGAAATCGGCGACGGTCAGAACTTCATCTACTCGACCTTCAGCCGTACCCAGGACGGCGATGGAATCGGCGGCATCAACGACTCGACCAAGATGCCGGGCGACAATCCGTCCTACTGGCTGGCCTGGTTCCAGGTGGACAACGCCGATACCGCGCTGGACAAGGCACGCGATCTGGGCTCCACAATCATGTCGGGCCCCGACGACAGCCCCTTCGGCCGCATGGGCATCGTGCAGGGAGCGCAGGGCGAGGTTTTCGGCATCATCGATCCCACGACCACGGTCGGCGAACCGCCTACCGGCGCCTGATCGGTCGCGGGGCCGGTTGCCAGCCGGTGTGGCGCAGTAGGGCCACCCGCCGGTGAACACCACAACCACGCACCGCTGCCGTAGTCGGTATCGACGGCGGCGGTGCGTGGTGGCGAAGGCTAGCGGGACAGCCAGGTCGTAGGACGCTGCTCGAGCGGTCCGGAGCGCTGCGAGATCGACTGGCAGGGCTGGTCCCGCTCAGTCCGCGCGCGGAGATCCGCGGGAGACCAGACCGTGCTGGTGGGCATAGACGACCGCGTGGATGCGATCGCGGACGTCGAGTTTCGCCAGGATGCGCGAGACGTGTGTCTTCACCGTTTCTTCGCCGACGCCGAGCACGGCCGCGATCTCGGCATTGCTGCGCGCGTCGGCGAGCAGGAGCAACACCTCCAGCTCGCGGGCGGTGAGCTGCGCCACCTCCGGCGGTGTGCGCGGCGGCGCGAGACTGCTCGCGAACCGGGATACCAGGCGGCGGGTCATCGACGGGTCGATCAGCGCGTCGCCGCGCGCCGCGATGCGGATGGCGGCGACCAGTTCTTCCGGCGGCAGGCTTTTGAGCAGGAATCCGCTCGCGCCTGCCTGCAACGCGCGATACAGATTGGCATCGCTGTCGTAGGTGGTGAGCACCAGGACGTGCGTGCCGCCCGCGGCAACGATCGCACCGGTGGCGGCCAGCCCGTCCAGCTTCGGCATCCGGACATCGAGGATCGCGACATCCGGTCGCAGCCGGGCGGTCTCTGCGATCGCGGCGCGGCCGTCGCTCACCTCGGCGACGCAGTCCAGATCGTCCTGGCTGTCGACGACGGCACGCAGACCGGAGCGGAACATGCTGTGGTCGTCGGCGATCAGGACGCGGATGGCTGTGTTCACGATCCTCCGATCGGCATGGAGACGCTGGTGTGCCAGTGGTCGGCAGTACGGCCGTAGTCCAGTTCGCCGTCGAACAGCTCGGCGCGGCGGCGGATGCCGTTGAGACCGCGCGGGAGCGAGGTGCCTGCGGCGGGTTCGAGCGGAAGGGGGTTGGTCGTTCGCAGCACCACCCGCTTCGGGAGGTACTCCACCTCCAGCCGCGCCCGCGTTCCGTCGCCGTGCCGCAGCGCGTTGGTCAGCATCTCCTGCACGATGCGATACATCGTGAGGTTCAGCGAATCCGGTAGGTCGACGGGAGTTCCGCGCACCGTCACCTCAACCTCCAGCCCGGCTTCGCGTACGTGCTCGATCAGCCCGTCGATGTCCGCGAGTCCCGGCTGGCGCTGCCCGTCGTCGTCGCGTCCGTGCAAGAGATCGAGCTGGCGGCGCAGGTCGGTCATCGCCGCCCTGCTGCTGGATTCCACGGCAGCCAGCGATCGCACGGCCGCCGTGCTCGCCGCGCCGCCCAGCGCCAGCCGCGCCGCGCCCGCATGGATGCCGATCGCGCTGACGTGATGAGAGATCACGTCATGCAGGTCCCGTGCGATCGCGGCCCGCTCCTCGGTCACGGCGCGCTCCAGCGCGGCCCGGTGCTCCTGATGACGCAGCCGCGCGCTCTGCTCGAGGTCGGCGATGTAGGCGCCGCGTGCGGCGGTGTAGCGGCCGACCAGCCACGGTACGCAGCCCGCCGCGACGGTGGACGCGAGCAGCAGCCGCCAGTCGTGCGCCGCCGGGCTGTCGGTGAACATATGCGCCGACGCGACGCCGCAGCTCAACAGCAGCATGGTCAGCACGGACTTCGGACCGCCGAGCCAGGCCCCCGCGCGATATCCGGCCACCAGGAATCCCACGTCGGCGAACCGGACCGGGAATCCGTACCGATACAGCAGCAGCACGGCGAGCAATCGCACCAGCACCTGCGCCACGGCCACCACACCCGCCGTTCGAGGCGGTGCCGCCAAGGCCAGGTCGGCGGCGACGATCACTGTGACGGCGGCCGCCGTCTGCCATGGGGCCATGGCGAACACGCCGGACAGTCCGAGCACCACCGCGTCGATGAGCGCGGCGACCACGGCGACCACCGCCGACTGGCGGGCCAGCGATCTGCTCACATCCAACAGTTCGCCACCGCCTCCGTCTCTGGTCCCGTCGGGTTTCGCGGGCGATCCTAGCGAGCAAGCCCGGCTGCTCCGGTACGCCGATTGTTCAGGGTGCCCGCGATCCAGCGCGTCCGCGTCCCCCGCGTGGGGGACGCGGAATCACTCGTCGGCGCGATGTTCGCGCAGGCGAGCGCCCGTAGCGTCGAAGTCGACGGCAGACGGTTGAAGGAGAACTCATGGGCCGTGTGGAATTGTTTATCTGGGCCATTCCGGCGTTCGCGGTGCTGATGTTCGTGGAGTGGATCGCCTTCCGCCGCGATCCCGACCGATCCGACAGCAGCGGCTCGGCCCGCGACACCGCCTCCAACGTGGCGACGTTCACCCTGAGCAGGGTGGCGAAACCGTTGCTGCAGCATCTGCTGCCATTCTCGGCCGTGGTCGCCGCCGCGGCGATCACACCGCTGTATCTCTCGCCGCGAGCGTGGTGGGTGTGGGCACTCGGCTTGGTGGTGACGGACTTCTGCTACTACTGGGCGCATCGCGCCGACCACCGGGTCCGCCTGCTGTGGACCGCGCACAGCGTGCACCACTCCAGTGAGTACTTCAACCTCTCCACCGCGATCCGGCTGCCCTGGCTGCATCCGGTCGCCAGTACCCTGCGCGGTGTGGCGTGGGTGCCCGCGGCTCTGCTCGGGTTCCCGGCATGGATGATCTTCCTCTTGCAGAGTATCGGCCTGCTCTACCAGTTCCCGATCCACACCCAGCGCATCAAGACGCTGCCGCGCCCGATCGAGTTCCTGTTCAACACTCCGGCGCATCACCGCGTTCACCACGGCTCCAACCAGCCCTACATCGACAAGAACTACGGCGGTGTTCTCATCATCTGGGACCGCATGTTCGGTAGCTTCGCAGCCGAAACCGAACCCATCCGGTACGGCCTCACCAAGAACATCGGCACCGATAATCCGCTGAAGGTCAACTATCACGAGCTCGCCGGACTGGTCCGTGACGTGCGCGGCGCCACCACCTGGCGTGGACGGCTCGGGTACATCTTCGGCCCGCCGGGTTGGGCCGAGGACCCGGCCTCTGCGCCCGGCCGCCTTCAGGAGTCGGTGTCCGATCGAGCCGATATCCGCGCTGGAGCCGCGCAGCTGACCTCGTGATCGTCCGAAGCCCAGCGCGCACGGCTGATATCACGAACGGTTGCACCAGATAAGGAATTCGTTTGGACAGCCGGGCGCCGCAGTGCGTCCGGCTATGCCGCGTCGGGGCGCAGGCGAGTGACGTGGTTCCGGCGGCTGCACGGTGACCGCGCACGGCTGAGCACGGCGATCCATGCCCTGGCAGCTGAGATCAGACGGCGGCGAGGTGGAACTGAATGGTTGCTATATGATTGCTATTGGTGGCGAACTCCACCACCGCAACCCCGGATGCGTCGCCGAGTCGGACGCTTGCGGTGACTGTGCGGCCTGCTGCGATCACCTTTTTCCAGCGCATATTTCGCGCCCGATTGGTGAACTCTTCCGTGGAGACCGGTGTTCCCACCGGCAACTCGATGTCCGCTCGATTACCGAGCAGTTCGCGGACCCGGGGCAGGTCGGTACTCGCCGCCGCGGCGAAAACTTTTGTCGTGGCGCGCTTCCCGCCGCGACCAACGCCGCCGAGCGCCCGCATGAGTCCGAGCATCCCGCCGAAGCCCTGGTTGACGATCACCTGCGGACCGAGCTTCAGTGCGGCGGCGATCCCGGGCAATCCGGTGCGCAGCAGTTGCCAGATCATGGCCGCCAACTCCCAGTGCGCCGCCAGATAGGTGATCTTCCAGACCCCGTCCTGCTCGACCAAGCGGTAGCGAAGGTGCATCGGGACGAAGACGGTGGCGCCGGTCGGCATCGTGGTGACGATGGTCAGGTCGCGTAGCACCGTGGGCGGGTGTACCAGGTCGCGGTCGACGCGGAATGCGATGGTGTTCGGCCCGATGAAGGTGTCGTAGAAGCGTTCGATGGCCGCGCGGCCGATCTGCGGGCGCGCGCCGACTGGGTCGTTGACCTGGGCATCGTCGGTGAACAGGTCGACCCACGCGGCCTTGTCGTGTGCGGCGACCGCACGCGGCGACGCCTCGACGGCCGTCCGCAGCGCCGCGGGCGTGGGGTCCAGCGGCATGGCAGCTCCTCCGTTGGCGTCGGCCGGGACACGACACATGGTAGAACAAGTTCTAATCTTGGCCTCGTGCTGCCGGCTGCTTCCGGGTGACCATTTATTACGGTTTGGGAAGATTTCGATACAGCAAACGTTTGGCAAACGTGCGGGCGGTTGGTTTCGAACTACAGTTGCGGCATGGGCATCGAGTACGCGAGCGTCATCGATCTCCCTCGGTCCGAGGTGTTCGCCTGGCACTCCCGCCCCGGCGCGCTCACCCGGCTGGCCCCACCGTGGCAGCCGGTGTCGCCCCGCGCCGAATCGGATTCGCTGTCCGACGGACAGGTCGTGCTCGGGCTGCCCGGCGGGCTGCGCTGGGTGGCTCGGCACGATCCGCGCGAATACGACCCGCCGCACCGGTTCGTCGACGCGGTGACCGTCGACGGAATCGGCTCGCTGCCCGCTGGGCTGCTGCCTTGGCGGCACACCCACGATTTCGAGGTCGTCGACGAGCGGCACACCCGGGTGGTGGACGAGGTGGACGCGCCGGTGCCCGCCGCGGTGCTGCGTCCCATGTTCGCCTACCGGCATCGTCAGCTCGCCGACGATCTTGCGGCGCACGCGCGGGCGATGCGGGCGGGTTTCGTGTCCAAGACCATCGCGGTGACCGGGTCGTCCGGCCTGGTCGGTTCGGCCCTGACCGCGTTTTTGACCACTGGAGGGCACCGTGTGGTGCGGCTGGTCCGCCACCCGCCGCGGGCCGCGGACGAAAGGCAGTGGCGTACCACCGATCCGGCACGGGATCTGCTCGATGGCGTGGACGCGGTGGTGCATCTGGCCGGTGCGTCGATCGCGGGCCGGTTCACCGAGAAACACAAGCGCTCCATCGCCGACAGCCGGATCGGGCCGACGCGCAGACTGGCCGAGGTCGCGGCGCGGGCGGCGGTGCCGGTCTTCGTCAGCGCCTCCGCGATCGGCTACTACGGCTCCGATCGCGGCGACGAGACGCTGACCGAGCATGCGGCGCGCGGTGACGGCTTCCTCGCCGACCTGGTCGACAGCTGGGAGTCCGCCTCGGCCCCCGCCGCGGAATCGGGTGTCCGCGTGGTTCGCGTGCGCACCGGGATCGTGCAGTCCCCGCGCGGTGGCACGCTGCGGCTACTGCGCCCGCTGTTCACGGCGGGGCTCGGCGGACGTATCGGCGACGGGCGCCAGTGGTGGTCGTGGATCGGGATCGATGACCTGATCGATGTGCATTACCGCGCATTATGGGATACCGCGCTATCCGGACCGGTCAATGCCGTTGCGCCGCAACCGATTCGCAATAGCGAGTACACCAGGGTGCTGGCCGGGGTGTTGCACCGTCCCGCACTGCTCCCGGTACCCCGGTTCGGGCCCGCGCTGCTGCTCGGCCGCGAAGGCAACCGGGAGCTGGCGTCCGCCAGCCAGCGCGTCGTCCCCGCCCGGCTGGCGCAGGCGGGTCACCAGTTCCGCGCGCCCGCGTTGGAACCGGCGCTGCGTCATCTGCTCGGCAGGATCGCTGGCTGAGTCAGGTCGGGTGGCCGTAGAGCGGGATTGCCTCCGATGACCGTCACGATCGCATTGTTCAGCCGCGACCTGCGGGTCCATGACAACTTTGTGCTGGCGCCGATCATTGATGTCATCGGAATATAGTGTCGCCGAGCAGGATTCACCGATCGAATCGGCGTCCTGGATGGTCTCGGCAGTCCGCCGTGTACTAACGCCTGGTCTCGCGTTTCGAATCGGGACACCGCTGGTGCTTCCGAATCTTGTTCGGCCGAGCTTGAATTGATGAGTCGAGGATTTGCCATCCCGAGGAAAGGGGCTCGTCATGGGCACCGTCGAAATCGCGATCACCATCGGCCGCATTCTGGATACTGTGCAGAAAGCGCTGATTCTGATGATTTTCTGATCGCGCCGCGGTGCTCGGGCGGACGGACGAGGGCTGCCCGGGCGCCGCAGGTCGATTACCTCGCGGGTAATCGACCTGATCGGCGTGGTAGGCCAGGCTCGGGACATGGCGACGAATATCATGCGGCAGTCCCGCTCCCCGCTGGCCGGTGCGCTGCGCGGCCTCGCACTCGGCCGTGTCGCGCTCGGCGCGGCCGCCCTCGCGGCGCCGCGGACACTGACCAGGGTGCTGGGTGTGCGTCCTACGCCCGAACTCGATTACCTGACGCGGATCTTCGGCGCCAGGGCGATCGCGCTCGGGCTCGGCTATCTGACCGCGCCGCAGGAGGAATTGCCGCGCTGGCAGCGGCTCGCTCTGATGGTGGACATTCTGGACACCACCCATGGGGGTGTGCGCGTCGCCCGCGGTGACGTCCCGCGCCCGGCCGCGATCGCCATGGTCGCGTTGACCGGCGGCTATATGCTCGTCGGCGCCACCAAGCTGGCCAGGGACCTGTGGTGAGCGCCCCTGGCACACTGGGGCGATGGCGACCGTTGTGGCATTCCACGCGCATCCGGACGACGAGACGCTGCTGACCGGAGGGACACTGGCCGAGCTGGCCGCCGCCGGGCATCGGACGGTGATAGTGGTGGCCACCGACGGCCACATGGCAGATCTGGATGGCCGGAAGGCCGTGCGGCTGTGCGAGTTGGAGACCAGCGCCGCCGCACTCGGCGTGACCAGGGTGGCGCACCTCGGTTATGCCGACAGCGGTCACGGCGCGGTGCTGTACGCGGACCCGCCGGATCGGGTGCGGTTCGTGCGGGCAGATCCCGAGCAGGCGGCCGAGCGGTTGGCCGCTATCCTGCGTGAGGAGAGTCCCGACGTCCTGCTCAGCTATGACCGCAACGGCGGCTACGGACACCGCGACCACGTTCGCGTGCACGAGGTCGGCAAGCGCGCGGCCGAACTGGCCGGGGTCCCGCGCGTCCTCGACGCCACCTTGCCCCGCGAAAGCTTCACACGCCTCGTACGTTCACTCGAACGATTGCGGTTCCCGTTGCGCTACGACCCGTCGGCCCTCGCCGCCCTGTACAGCCCACGCCTGGAAATCACCCATCGAATCGACGTCAGCGCTTCCACCGCCCAACGCAAAACCGCGCTGTCCGCCCACCGTTCGATCATCGAAGGCTCCAGCCGCTTCGCCACCATCGCAAAAACGCTACTGCGCATGCCCAACCCCGTTCTGGCCCGCGTCATGCGCTGGGAATGGTTCGCCGAGGAAGGCGCCGCCCCCACCTCCGGCACCCCGCTGGACGACATCTTCCAGCCCGCACATCGCTGAAACCCGACCGCTGCCAACGACCCAGCGCGGACAGTGCGCGGACCGAAGTCACCATTCGCCGGGCCTCGGGGCCTCTCGGGGCTGCCGGACACATACCCCGGGAGGGGTGCCACCGGCAGGTCGCCAGGATTGCCGGTGATGTACTGGTGAGTGTGGACGCCAAAGCGTTGGCGCGCGCCGAACGCGCCGACTTCGCCGATCTGATTGCCGTCCTGTCGGATGATCAGTGGCAAGCGCAGACTTCTCTCGCGGTGGACCGGGTCGCCGACGTCCGGGGTCTGATGTCGCGAGGACACTTCCACCCTTCGGTGGGCTTGGGTTGACCTAGTCGGGGTTCGCGGACAGCAGTGCGCTTGCTGCTGCTTCGGCGACTGTGTGGGTGAGTTCGGGCATTTTGTCGCGGTCGCCGTCCAGGATCAGTAGCCAGGCGAAGATCGGGCCGAGCAGGAGTGCCTGCGCGGTGGTCGGGTCGGGCAGGGTTTCGAGTTCGCCGCGGGCGACCGCGCGGGTGAGCACCTCGGTCAGGACGTGTCGCTCGCGTTCGAGGAAGGTCTCCGCGAAGCGGGTTGCCAGCGCGTCGTCGGCGTAGACGTCGGCGAGTAAACCGGCGAGAACGTCGGAAGGGGCGCGGACGAGTTGCGCTGCGATGGTGCGGGCTACCGCGGCCAGGTCCGCGCGCAAGGAGCCTCCGTCGGGTGGTGGCTGCTCCCGCATGTCGTGCACCGCTACGGAGAAGATCATTTCCTGCTTTGTGGCGTACCGGCGGTAGATCGCGGCCTTGCCGACACCCGCCCGCGCCGCCACCGCGTCGACGGTGAGTCCGGCATACCCGTTCTCGGCAAGCAGCTCTCGCGTGGCCCGGACGATAGCGAGATCGACCTCACGGTTGCGGGGCCGTCCCACGGCTTGTTTCGGCTTCGGCACGCTCCTACTATACGGAACTAGCAGTATCGAAACTGACAGTTCCGTAATGAATGGGTGATTCACATGATCAAGTGGGCCGGTCGTCTTTTTGTCTTCCTCGGGTTCGGGCACACGGCGGCCAGTTACGTATTGACGGCTCCGGAGCACGCCGATTCGTGGTTCAGCGCGGAGCTGTGGAAACCGGAAGAGGGAGTCACCGAGATGAGCCCGGCCATGGCGTCGTTCTGGCTGACCGCGGGCAGCTTCGGCGTGCCGTTGATGGTGCTCGGGATGGTTGTCCTGTGGCTGGATCGCCGGGGCATCGTGCCGCCGCTGTTCATCGCCTGGACGTTGGGCATCTGGTCCGTGGTCGCCGCCGTGACTTTGGAGCCCGCCCCCTGGGCGCTCGCCTGGGTCGCGGTCGGACTACTGGCCGCCGGTGTCCGGCGCGCTCGCTTTGCCGAATCGGCGCCCCAGCTCAGTGGTGTGTGAGCTGGGGCGCCGACAGTACCGCGGCGTAGTGCTGTCGGCGCGGACATTGCCCGCGAGAGTCTCTCGCGGGCAACGCCGTAGCGTCTCCGAGCCGGACCGAGGAGGCCTGGTGACCGGACCGGCCTAAATCGTGCTGACCACCTCGTCGTAGTCCAATCGCGGCGAGCGTGGGAACCAGGCGTTCGCGCCCGGCCGGCCGATATTGACCACGACGAGACCGGTGTGGTTGCCGTCCGGGAAGAAGTCCTTGTCCAGCCCCGCGCCGTCGAACCCGTTCATCGGTCCTGCCGCCAGTCCCGCCGCGCGGATGCCGAGGATGAAGTAGCCGATCTGGATCAGGGCATTGAACCGCGCGGACTCGGCCCGGTGGTCCGCGTCGGCGAAGTAGTCCTTGGCGTCGGGCGCGTGTGGGAACACCTTCGGCAAGTTCTCGTGGAAATTCAGATCGGCGGCCAGGATCGCCGCCAGCGGCGCGGCGGCCGTCCTCGGCTTGTTGTTGTCGATCATGTGGGTGACCAGCCGGTCTCGCGCCTCCTGGCCGCGCACCAGCACGATGCGCAGCGGTTGCTGGTTCATCGACGTCGGCCCGTATTTCACCAATTCGTAGATCGCGCGGATCTGCTCGTCGGTGACCGGCTCGTCGGTGAAGGTATTCGCCGTGCGGGCCTCCCGGAACAGGAGCTCCTGGGCCTCGGCGGCGAGCGTGAGCAAGTCTGGCTGAACGGAGTTCACGTAATCTCTCCTCGAAGAGTTTTCGGGGACGGTCGGATGTGCTCAGTCGTGGACGACGCGCCGCGATCGGGTCAGCAGCGCTCCGTCGACGCGGACGAGCACGTCGTGCACGACGCAGCTCGGCGCGATCTCGGGCTTGCTGTTCGGGCGGATCTTCACCACCAGGCAGTAGGCGGTGGACACGATGGTCCCGTCCTCCTGCGGTCGCAGGTTGATCATGTTGAACCAATGTCTGCGCTGCATCGGGTCGGTCTCGAAGCGCTTGTGGAACTCGATCAGGTCGGCGATGATGCCCGCCCTGGTCCGGGCGGGCGGAATGCCCGGTGTGTGCTCGAATTCCGCGTCCTCGGTGAAGGTCTCGGCGTATCCGGGGATGTCGCGGTTGTCCAGCCGCTGCATCTGCTCGGCGTAGAACTGCTGGACCTCGGCGTACAACTCGGTGCGGCTTGCGACGGTGGTCATGGTTGCTCCCTAAGGTTCGGCGGGCCGCGGCTGTACGCCACCGTGGCCGACGTCGCTCGAGCCTCGGTTGAGCCGCAGCGTGCAACCGCCGGTTGACCGGATCTATAGGACGCCCGGCGACCCTGGTGGTCGAGAAGCCCGGCGAGTTCGGAAGATCGACCGATGGAGGAGTCATGGCGGAAAATCGGCGCGTCGCGCTGGTCACCGGAGCAACCAGCGGAATGGGCCTTGAGATCACCAAAAGCCTGGCGGCCCAGGGCATTGCGGTGTTCCTTTGCGCTCGCGACCAGCAGCGGGTGACCGACACGGTGAAGAGCCTGCAGGACGAGGGCCACGAGGTGGACGGCACCGTCTGCGACGTCGCCGACGCCGCGCAGGTCCGCGAGTATGTCGACGCGGGCGTGCGGCGCTACGGCCCGATCGACATCCTGATCAACAACGCAGGCCGCAGCGGCGGCGGCGTCACCGCGCAGGTGACCGACGAACTGTGGTTCGACGTGATCAACACCAATCTCAACAGCGTGTTCCTGATGACGAAGGCGGCGCTGACCGCGGGCGGCATGCTGGAGCGCGGGAGCGGCCGCATCATCAATATCGCCTCCACCGGCGGCAAACAGGGCGTGGTGCACGGCGCCCCGTACTCCGCGTCCAAGCACGGCGTGGTCGGTTTCACCAAGGCGCTCGGTCTCGAGCTGGCCAAGACCGGGATCACCGTGAACGCGGTGTGCCCCGGATTCGTGGAGACACCGATGGCCGAGCGGGTTCGCGAGGTGTATTCCGGGCTGTGGGGTGTCGACACCGACGAGGTGCACGCCAGGGTCAGCGCGCGGGTGCCCATCGGGCGCTACGTGCAGCCGTTCGAGGTGGCGGCGATGGTCGACTACCTGATCGGGCCCGGCGCGGGCGCGGTCACCGCACAGGCGCTGAATGTCTGTGGCGGACTGGGCAATTACTGAGAGGCCGGGCCGATGACCGCACTAGACGAGAACGCCGTGGCTCCCCGCGACACCGGACACGAGGACTATCTCCGGGTCTTGGAAGCGATTCAAACCGGCGCCCTGCAACTGCTCGCGGGCTTCCCACAGCAGCCGAGCGCCTTGCGTTTCCAGGTGGGGGAGGTGACCGTGGAGGCAGAGTGGCAGGCCACCGCGCCGGCACCCACACCCGCGACGACCGCCGCGGTTCCGGTGGAATCCGTTGCAGCGCCGGACTCTCCGGCGCTCGGCGCGGTGGTGCGCGCACCCAGCGTCGGCGTGTTCTACCGCTGCCCCGAGCCGGGCGCGGACCCCTTCGTCGAGGTCGGCGACCGAGTGCAGGCGGGACAGCAGATCGCCATCGTGGAGGCGATGAAGCTGATGATCCCGGTGACCGCCCAGACGGGCGGGGTGGTCACCGGGATACTGAAGGAAGACAACGAACCGGTGCAATTCGACGAACCCTTGTTCTCGTATTCTCCGGAATGACAGTGGATTTCAGGCAGGCGGGCGGCTGCGTCGCCAGGTGAGCACCCGGCGTTGGGTCCGCCCGCCGACCTGCGCGGAGCCGATCAGCCTCAGCACGTCTCCGGTCAGCGACATCTGGCGAACCTGCTCGGTGTCCGCCCACGCCGGGTTGGAGCACACGCTGATCGCGTGCACCACCTCCGTGCCGGATCGCCGCCAGGTACCCGCGTAGCCCATGAACGGGGTCGCCCCCGCGGCGCCGTCCGTGCGCATCATGCTCACCGACATATAGCCGTGCGCGCCGTAGATCAGCAGGCCGCGCGGGTCATCTCCCAGTGGCCCCTGGCTGGTCGCATCGTGTTCGTCGATGTCGAAATAGGATACGAGTTCCCATGTCCCGACGAGATCGGTCGCGTTCATAGGACCAACGATGGCGGCCGCCGCTCTAATCACGCTGTAGCCGAACTGCGGGCGAAGCGGTGACTGATCCGCACCAGCCGCCAGATGATCTCCAGCTCCTCGTGATCGCGTGGCCCGTAGACCATCACCAGCGTCCCGGGCATGAACCCCTGCCTGGCCATCGGGTGCAGCTCCGCCCAGCCCTGCTGGACGGTCTGTGCCACCACGTCTTTCGGCAGGCACATGTGCAAGCTGCCATCGCCGTGTCCGTGCAGGTGAGCGAATTCGGTGCCGGCGAGATACGCCTCGCCGGGACCCTCGGCAATGGTCGGCCGCAGGTGCAGGGCACGGGTATCGGGCAGGGCAATGCCGCTGCGGCCGAGCAGGACGCCGTCCAGGGTGGTCATCCGGGACCACAGCTCCTCTTGCAGGTCCGGTGGGGCGATCTGACTGAGCTGCTGGTGCGGGTTGTGCTCGCGGGTCCGCGGGCGGTCGCCGGAGCGGCGCGGCAGGTCGAGTCGCCCGTCCACTGTTGTCGTCGTCATGACTGTGCTCCCTTCGGGTTTCGCGTCCCTGGAACCACAGTACTTTCCAAAGTATAGTAGTAACCAAGCGGAAAGTGACCAACCGGGAGGACGCATGACGACCGTGCCCGACATCGACCCCTGCCCGATCACGCCGGTCATCGATCTGGTCTTCGGCCGCTGGTCCACCCAGGTCCTGTGGGTCCTCACCCACGACGGCCGCCTCCGCTTCACCGAACTCCAACAGCGCATCCCCGGCCTCACCCCCAAGGTCCTCACGCAGCGCCTACGCCAACTCGAACGTGACGGGTTGGTATCGCGGACCTACCACGCCGAGGTCCCGCCACGGGTGGAGTACGAGGCGACGCCGCTGGCCGCGACTCTGACCCCGGTGTTCAGCAGCATCGTGGAATGGTCCAGCGAGCACCTGGGAGAGGTGCTGGCCGCCCGCGTCGCCTACGACGCGGGCGACGGCGCACATTGAGCGGAGGTCGTCGATTCGGCTGGGAAGCAGGCCGATTCGCGTGCTACGAGCACGGCGCGAGTCGATCGACTCCTGGTCGGCGTGCCCGTCGGGCTCGTACCGACGTTCTTCTAGGCGATGTCATAGTCGGCGGGGTCGATGTGATGCGTTCTCCGCCAGTACTCGTCGGCCGAGTAGGGCCAGTTCGTCGCTGAGCGACCACCCTCGTTGTACCAGCCGGACGTTGTCGAGAAGCCCCACGCGCGGTTCTCGTTGCCGTGGTCGACCCACGCGCCGAATTCGTCGTACACGTCCTTGCGGACGTCCAGCGCACGCTGCCCGGTGACGAGGAGCAGGCGCACGGCGTCGAGGAGGTAGCTGACCGCGCACTCGGAAAAGTAGATGATGCTGCCGCCTTGCCCGACGATATTGGTGTTGGGGCCATAGAGGCAGAACAGGTTCGGGAAGCCGGGGATGGTCATGCCCAGGTACGCGCGTGGCGCACCGTCCCACATCGCGTGCAGGTCCAGCCCTCGGCGGCCGGTGACCGACATCGGGGCCAGGAAACGTGACGCCTCGAATCCGGTCGCATACACGATCACGTCTATCTCGGACTCCTGCTGTCCCGCGACAACGCCGCGTGGCGTGATCCGCTCGATCGGCTCGGTCACCAGCCGCACATCGTCCCGCTGCAGTGCGGCAACCCATCGACCGTCGTCGCACAGCGGACGCTTGGCGCCCACCGGATACTGTGGCACCACGTGCTCGCGAATCTCCGGTGCGTCCGCGAGCTGGGTCTGTATCGCGGCAAGCAGCAGCGAGCGCAACTGCTCATTCGCTGCCGATACCGCTCGTTCGCTCGGTGGATAGGTGTGGTCGACAATCCAGCTGTCCAGCAGGCCGCGCAGGCCGGGGGCGGATAACCAGAAGCGGTACCACTGCGCGTAGTACGGCACGTGCCGAAACAGCCATTGCGCACTTGCCGCAATCGGTTGGCGCAGCTGCGGGGTCGGCCGCAGCCAGGGCGGATTCCGCTGGAAAACCACGACTTCGGCCGCTGTCCCGGCGATCTCCGGGATGATCTGGAACCCGCTGGCACCGGTTCCGATGACCGCGACGCGCTTGCCGGCGAGATCGACCGAGTGGTCCCATGCGGCAGAGTGGAACGCGGGTCCGGCGAAGTCGTCACGACCTTCGATAGCGGGCAGGCGCGGTCGGCTGAGCTGACCGACCGCGCTGACAACACCGTCACACACCGCGCCGGTGGTCCCCGTGGCGGTGCGCAGGGTGAGCCGCCATGACGACGAATTCTCCTCCCACGCCATCGCGGTGACCTCGACACCGAACCGAATGTGCTCGACCAGTCCGTTCCGGTGCGCGAAGTCGCGGAGGTAGTCGAGCACCATGTCCTGGGTGCAGAAGTGGTCCGGCCAGTCGAGTCTCGGGGCAAACGAGTAGCTGTAGAGATGGCTCGGGACGTCGACGCGACAGCCCGGGTAGGTGTTGACGAGCCATGTTCCACCGAGGCCGGGGTTCTTCTCGTAGATCGTGAACGGCACACCGGCCTGGGCGAGCCGGTAGCCCGCGAGCAGCCCGCTCAGCCCGGCGCCGATGATTGCCACCCGGAACTCCCGGCCCGGAGCCAGTTGCGCCTTCGTCCACGTCGGCGCCTTCGGGTCGGTGCCTGCGAGCACGATCTGCTCGGCAAGCAGCGGCACCAGATCCTCGGTGTCCGATCCCAGGGCCCAGCTGGTAATCCGCCGCAGTTCCTCCGGTTTCGGCGCCGGCGGCACCTCGATGTCGCCGTCACGCAGCCGGACCAACGCCTGGAGTGCCTGTTCTCGCACGTCGGCCTCCGCAGCGTCGGTGAGGCCACCTCGCGGCTGGGACGGCATGGCCGCGGGCCGATACTCCGCACGCAGCAAGGAATAGTCGCCGGTGAGGTGCGCGACGGTCATCAGCAGCGCGGGTATCTGCGCGCCGGCCACGTGTGCGCGCAGCGTTTCATCATCGACATCGATCGGCTCGAGCATGGTCACATCGCACCCCAGCGGTTCCTCGGTTCAGTCTCTCGGTGTCCGAGCGTGCTCGACTCCGCTCGAGCCCGGCTACAGCATCGACGGATGGCGAGAGTCGAGGGAGTGACCCGAAGGATTGGGTGCGCCGGGGATCTGGTCTTCGGCCGCTGGTCCACCCAGGTCCTCTGGGTCCTCACCCACGACGGGCGCCTCCGCTTCACCGAACTCCAACAGCGCATCCCCGGCCTCACCCCCAAGGTCCTCACCCAGCGCCTACGCCAACTCGAACGCGACGGGTTGGTATCGCGGACCTACCACGCCGAGGTCCCGCCACGGGTGGAGTACGCGGCGACCCCGTTGGCCGCGACTCTGGCCCCGGTGTTCAGCAGCATCGTGGAATGGTCCAGCGAGCACCTGGGAGAGGTGCTGGCGGCACGCGCCGCATACGACGCGGGCGGGGACTCGAGCTGAGTGGCGGGTCGCAAACCGGCCAGCTCTCCGGCACTGAGGTCCTACAACGCCGTCGATATGGATCGACCACGTGCGGCGTAGGTCCCGTAATCGCTGGAAGCAAGCCCTGACGAGCGGAATATCGGGCAGGCCAACCGGTTTCGCGGCCGCGGCCACTCGAGCGGGTTCGGCTATTGTGGCTGGTGCTGCCGCACCGAGGGGAATTCAAGTGTCCAACCCGTACCACCCGCCGAACCGGGGGCCGCAGCAGGCGCCATGGCACGGCGGCCAGCCGCCCAACTACCCCAACACCGGGCAGCAGTGGCCGTACCCTCAGCCCGGTTCGTATCCGCAGCGGTCGCCGAGCCCGGCCATGGCGTATGTGTCAAGTGGATTCTTCATGTTGTGCGTCCTGCTGTGCGCCGTTCTCGTTGTTTCCGGTTTGGCTGTTGTTCCCGGTTGGGATGGCCCCGACCTGCACAACGGGTCCATGCTGGACGCTCTCATCGGCGCGGCGCTCGTCGAGTACACAACCGGCTCTCTGGATTTCGCGGTGTACGTGACCATCATTGTCGGCGGCGTCTCGGCCGTGTTCACGATCCTGTTGGTGGTCCGGCTGGGATTTGCCCGCTGGATCCTGGCAGGCATCGGCGCACTGGTGAGTCTCTATTATGTCTACGGTCTGATCCGGCTGGTCGACCTGGGCGCTGCCGCCGAGCACTTCACCTGGATCGGCATAGCCCAGCTTGTTTGGCTGGCGGCAACCGTCACCGCCCTGCTACCTGGTACTTCTCGCGCCATGCGCGGATACCGGCACCCGCAGCCATTGCCTTACCACTGATCGCCGCGCCTGCGCCTCCACTCCCGTCGTGGTCGCCATGGTCGGGCTGGCTCGAACTCCAGCCCGACTTGATCGATGGTTGTACCGGCATCGCCCGGCTCTATCTCGGCGTCATCGCCGACAATCGCGGCGATACCGGACAGCAGTGTGGCACAGGTAAGTTCGGCGTCGATGGTGTCGGTGAAGGCGTCGAGACCGGCGAGCACCGACTCGGCCGCGGCACGGGGATCGAACTCGACGTGCGTTTCCGGAAGGCGACCCCGCAGCGGCTGCGCGAACCCGCAGTGTGTCCACTGAGCCGGAACAGTCCACTGCCGTCCATCGAGCACCGCCCTTTGGCAGGTCGGGCAGCACGGAGGGGATTCTTACCGTCTGCCGGGCTAAGGTGCCGGTGCTGGGCGGTGGACCAAAGTGAGCAGGTGCGCGGCTAGCTCGCGCGGCATGGTGATCATGCAGTCGTGGCCGGTCGGGAGGACCAGGAGCCTATCGGCGGGGAGGTCGGCGGGCGGGAGGGTGCGGGGCATGGCGGTGCGCATGGCTTTGAAGGTCTCGCCGCCTTCGCTGCAATAGACGTGCGATACCGGAATCGCTGCTAGGGCTTGGGGGTTCGTTAGTTTCAGCGGTTGCTGGAAGGTCTTCAAGGATTGCGGGGTCTGCATCGACGCGACCCAGCTGAGGTCGGGTTCCTCCGTGACGCCGTAGAGCCCGCCGTCGCCCATAGGTTCGGTTTGGGGCGGTACTCGCCAGCCATCGCCGTGGGCGGCGGCCGCGGCGACGAAGGCCTCGACCATGCCGGGCATGATGTCGGCGACCGCTTCGCCGTCGCGGGGGACGAAGGTGTCGATGTAGACGAGTTCGGCGATGCGGTCGGGGACGGCGTCGGCCAGGGCCGTGACGACGATGGCGGCGTAGCTGTGGCCGACCAGGATGACGTCGGTGAGGTCCTCGGCGGTGACCAGGTCGATCAGGTCTCGGACATGGGTGTCGAGGCCGACGTCCGCGGTCAGTGCGTGGGCGCGGTCGCCGAGACCGACCAGCGAAGGGGCGAGGACTCGGTGCCCGGCGTCCTCGAGCAGCGGGGTGACCCGCTGCCAGACCCATCCGCCGTGGAAGGCGCCGTGGACGAGCAGGTAGGTCGACATGATCATTTCTCCCTGGATTTCGATAGGGCCGTGGCGGTTTCGCTCGCCGGAGGCGGCACGGGCTCGGGGAGGATGCCGAGTCCGATCACGCGGGCCACCAGCCGGGGCAGGCGGGGGAAACGCCGGAGCAGACGGACGAGCAACGGTTTGTCGGTGCCGGGGCGCCCAGCGCTGGGATAGAGGTCGGACAGCAGGTGCAGTTGCGCGAATTGCACTACGCGCATCGGGAATTCGCGGCGCCGCTGAACGGCGCGCAGGGTGGCCGTGGTCGGTGTCGCGCCCGCGGTGAGGACCGGTGCCAGCAGCCTGGCGGCCGCGATGGCGTCCTGCACGGCGAGATTGATCCCGACGCCTCCCGCCGGCGACATCGCGTGCGCCGCATCCCCGATCGCGACCAGTCCCGGCCGGTACCAGCGGCGCAGCCGATCCACCCGGACGTCGAGCGGTTTCACGTTGTCCCAGTCGAGGATCTCGGCATCCAAGTGCGGCGCGAGCACGGGATAGATGGTGGCCAGATCCGCGCGGAACCGCGCCAACCCCGCGTCCCGGATGATCGCGAAGGCGCCCTTCGGGATCATGTACGCGACCTGGAGATAGTCCCCGCGGTCGATACAGACGATGAAGAACCCTTTTCCACTGCGGACCGTGGGCAGGCGCTCACCCTCGGGCTTGGTCACCCGGAACCACAGCACGTCCATCGGTGCGGCGCTGGCGGCGACTTCGAGCAGCCCGGAGCGGCGCACGATCGAATGGCGTCCGTCGGCGGCGATCACCAGATCGGCGGTGATCTCGAGCGGTCCCTCGGGAGTTCGGGCCAGTGCCCCGGTCACCACGCCGTCGCGCTGGATCAACTCGGTGACCTCCGCCTGCTGCACCAACCGGAAACCCGGGTAGCGGCGGCCCGCCTCGGCGAGGAAGTTCAGCACGTCCCACTGCGGCATGAACGCCACGAACGGGAAACGTCCCGGCAGTGCGCTGAAGTCGGCGAAGACGACCGGACCGATTGCCGTCGCCATCGGCAGCTGCGACAGCTCGACGTGCGGCAGCGCGAGAAACTCCTCGGCCAGGCCGAGATCGTCCATCGCGAGCAGCGTCGAGGTGTGCACGGTGTCGCCCCGGAAATCGCGCAGGAAGTCCGGATGCTTCTCCAGCACGAGCACGTCCACGCCGGAACGGGCCAGCAGCAGGCCCGTCATCAGCCCGGCCGGTCCGCCGCCGACCACGCAGACCCGCACGGATTCGGTTCTCACGCCAGGCATGCCGGCACCTGCCCGCCGTTGTAGAGCACCATCTCGTCGAAGATGGACAGCACGTCCAGCGGCTCGCCGAGCGGGCCGCCGGACAGTTCCGCATCGGCGCGATACAGATTGCCGACCAGCCGCTCCTGGTCGACCAGGTCGGCGAACTCGCCGTGGTCGGCCTCCAGCGCGATCGCCAGCGGCGTCAACCCCAGCGCGCGTCCCTCCGCCGCCAGATCCTGCACCCACCGCAGATATCGCAGCGTCTGGTCGAAGATCTCTGGTCCGGTGACCGGACCGTGCCCGGCGACGACCGTCTCGGCGCCGAGTGCGGCCAGCCGCCGCACCGCGGCGACCGACCCGCTGACCGACCCCATCAGGCAGAACGGCGCCGCGCCGGACATCACCAGATCCCCGGCGAACAGCACGCGCTCCTCGGGCAACCACGCCACCACGTCGTTGGTGGTGTGCGCGGCGGAACCGAGATGGCGGAGCTCCACCCGCCGCTCGCCGAGGTGCAGAGTCAACTGTTCGCCGAACGTGATGCCCGGCAACGTGACTCGCACGTCACCCCAGTCCACGTTCGGCCACAGCTTCGTCAGTGCCAGGCCGGTCTCGGCCATCTCGGGCCGGATCCGGTCGTGGCCGATGACGACGGCGGTCGCCCCGAACAGGTGGTTGCCGAAGTTGTGGTCACCGTGGTGGTGGGTGTTCACGATCGTGCGGGCCGGTCCGAGGCCGAGCCCGTCGACGAACTCGACGAGCGCCCGGGTGCGTCCCTCGGTCGCAAGCGTGTCGATGACCACCGCGCCGTCCGGCCCGACCAGCACACCGGCATTGCTCACACACCACCCGCCGCGGCTGTGCGTGTACGCGTAGACCCCGTCGGCGATCTCGCGCACAACCGGCGGTGCGGAGGACTTGGTGGCTGTCATGTCGGCGACTTCGTCGTCTCGGCGTAGCGCACCGCGCACAGCAGCGTATTGCGGCTGTTGGTGGACAACGCCTCGGTCAAATAGGCGCGGGCATCAGCGAGATCCGTTTCAGCGCCGAGAATCTCGCGCGCGGCGGCGGGATTGATCGCGACCGTGTGGCGTGCGGTGACCACCGCGCCGTCCGGGCCGTCCGCGAATTCCCACGCGCCGCTGTGCCCGAAGAGCATCGCCGGTGGCAGCAGCTGCTTGTAATCGATCCGCTCGCCGGGGAAGCAGATACGCACCGACTTGGTGGTATGCGGGATGCCGCCCGCGGTCACCGTGTCCATCTCCATCAGCTGCACGCCGTCGTCGTCCTCGGTGAGCTCGATCCGGCTGACGTGCGGGACGTGCTCGGGCCACCGCTCGCTGTGATAGACGAAGTCGTACAGGTCGGCGGCCGAGCATTGCAGTGTCACCGTGTCTTCGAAGGTGTGGACGACCTCCTCGACCGGGTGGCCCAGCTCCGCGATGCGGGCAAGCGCCGCGAGCTCGGTCTCACTGTTGCGGTCCACCGCCGTGGCGATCTCCTCGGGATCGGCGCCGTCCACCACCGTGAAGTGATGGTCCAGCGTGACTTCGGTGGCAGCGCCGGTTTCGCGCAACGACCAGGAGCCGCCCATCGACGCGATCGGCGCCTGGCTGCGCTCCTGCTCGAAGACGATGCGGCGCTGCTCGGGGTCGAGCACCCGCCGCGAGGTCCAGCTCTTCACCGCGCCGTTCACGGTCGCCCACAGCCGGAATCGCTCGTCGTCCGGCCCGCGGTGCAGGTGGCGCACCAGCACGCTCGGCGCGAAGATCACCGGCCACTTGGTCACGTCGGCGACCAGGTCGTAGACGACGTCGGGCGCGGCCTGAATCACCTTTCGATGGCTCATCACGCGGCTCATGCCACACCCTGCAGTTGGCTGTTGACGATATCGACCAGCTCCTGAGGTGTCCTGACCTCGATGAGCTGCTCCTCCGGGATGGTCACGCCGAAGTCGCGCTGGATCCGCGCCGCGGTCTCGATGAGCGCGAGCGAGTCGTAGCCCAGTTCCTCGAATTCGACCGCGGCGATGTCGCCGTCGAGTTCGGCGAGGTCCTCGCCGCCGGCGCATTCCACGAGAATCCGGCGTAGTTCGGTGATGGTGATGGTCATGGTTCGCTCCTGGGAGTATTCAGTCGGACACGGCGCGCACGACGACCGCGGAGTTGAAACCCCAGCGTCCGCGGGCCAGGACGAGCGCGCCGCCGACAGTGGCGGAGCGCGGGGCGCCGAGAACCAGGTCGATCCGGTAGTCCTCGGCGAGTGTGGTGGTGTACGCGGTCGGCGGGATCACCGAATCGCGCACCGACAGCAGCGCGGTCACGATGTCGAGCGGGCCCGCGCCGGAGAACAGTCGTCCGGTCAGGGGTTTCGACGCGGTGACCGGAACGCCACCGGCTCCGAAGATCGCCTCGATGGCCGCGGCCTCGTCCCGGTCGCGATCGGGGATGCCGGAGGCGTCGGCGAACACCACGTCGATGTCGCCGGGCGTCATCCCGGCGTCGGCCAGGGCGAGTTCGGCGGCCCGGCGCAGACCCGATGGCCGGTCCGAGCCGGGCGGCGGGTCGAAAGTCGAGGCGTACCCGGCGATTTCGCCGTGCACCTTGGGCACCCCCCGGGCCCGCGCGGCGGCGGCGTCCTCGACGACCAGCATCGCGCCGCCCTCACCGGGCACGTACCCCGCCGCGCCGACGTCGAAGGGCAGGTAGGCCCGCTCGGGATCGGTGGACGTGCTGACCGAACCGCTGGCCAGATGCGAAGCCCACCCCCACGGGTCCAGCGCCGAATCGACACCGCCGGTGACCACCAGCGGCGTGCCGCGCCGCACCGTGCGCCGGGCGTGACCGATCGCGTCCAGCCCGCCCGCCTGCTCGGCGACCAGCGCGCTGCTCGGTCCGCGCATGCCGTGCCGGATCGAGATCTGGCCGGTGTTGACCGCGTAGAACCATGCGAACGACTCGTACACGCTGACGTGCTCGGAGCCGAGCGACCACAGCTTGTTGAACTCGCGGTGGGTGAATTCGAAACCGCCGGAGGCGTTTCCGGTCACCACGCCCATGTCGTAGTCGGTCAGCGTCGTGGTGTCGACCTTTGCGTCGTCGAGTGCCCACTGCGCGGCGACCAGGGCCATCCTGGTCGACACGTCGGTCTGCGGCAGCAGTCGGCTGGGCAGATGCTCGGCCGCGTCGAAATCGGCCACCTGTCCGGCCAGGCGCGCCGCCGAGCGGCCGGCGTCGAATCGGGCGAGCGGCGCGATTGCGCCACGTCCGGCCAGCACGGCATCCCAGAAACGTTCCACGCCCATGCCGTTCGGCGCGAGCACTCCCATTCCGGTCACGAGGATCATGCCGCCACCGCCTCCGTCTTGCGCAGCACCATCGCGCTCTGGAAACCGCCGAACCCGCTGCCCACGGTGAGCACCGTGTCCATCCGGTGGTCCCGGGCGACCAGCGGCACGTAGTCCAGATCGCATTCCGGGTCCGGCTCGTGCAGGTTGGCCGTCGGTGGCACCACCTGGTGCTCCAGCGCCAGCAGCGAGGCGGCGATCTCGACCGAGCCGATCGCGCCGAGCGAGTGCCCGACCATCGACTTGATCGAACTCATCGGCGTGGCGTAGGCGTGCCCGCCGAGACTGCGCTTCACCGCGGCGGTCTCGTGCCGGTCGTTCTGCCTGGTGCCGGAGCCGTGCGCGTTGATGTAGTCCACGCCGGTCGGGTCGATCCTGGATTCGTCCAGCGCCACCCGGATCGCCTCGGCCATCTCGCGGCCGTCGGCCTTCAGGCCGGTCATGTGATAGGCGTTGCACCTGGTCGCGTACCCGGAGATCTCGGCGTAGATGCGCGCGCCGCGCTTGCGGGCGCTCTCGTACTCCTCCAGCACGAACATCGCAGCGCCCTCGGCGAGCACGAAACCGTTGCGCGAGTTGTCGAACGGCCGCGAGGCCACCTCCGCCTCGTCATTGCGCGGCGTGGTCGCCTTGATCGCGTCGAAGCAGGCCACCACGATCGGCGTGATCGGGGTGTCCGACGCGCCCGCCACCATGACGTCGGCGGAACCTTCCCGGATCAACTGCACCGCGTGGCCCACCGAGTCCAGGCCCGACGTGCAGCCGTTGGAGACCATCGCCACGGGGCCCTCGGCCCGCACGCTCCAGGCCACTTCCGCGGGCATCACGCTGGGCACCATGTAGTCGAACATGTGCGGCGAGAGATACGACTCGTCGACCAGCCAGTTCTTCCCGGAGTCCGACAGCACCAGGTATTCGCGCTCCAGACTGGTGGCCGCAGCGACCGCACTGCCGAGGCTCACGCCGAGCCGGTGCGGGTCGACCGCGGCGACGTCGAGTCCGCTGTCGGCCACCGCCTCCCGCGCACAGACCACGGCGAACTGCACCGCGCGGTCCATGCGCCGAATCTCTCTGGGCGACAATCCCTCCCGGACGGGGTCGAAATCCGCCTCGCCCGCGACCTGGGACCGGTACGGTGAGGCGTCGAAGAACGAAATCCGGCGCGTCGCGGTGCGGCCTTCGGACAGCAGCTTCCAGAACTCGTCCTTGCCCGACCCACCGGGTGCGCGGACACCGAGTCCGGTGACGACAACGCGGCGGCTCATCGCGCACCACCGGATGCGTGGGTGTTCATGGCGTTATCTCCCTTCGATCGTGCGACCAAGCATCGGGGGCGGTGCTCGAACCTCGCTCGAGCCGAGGAGTCGAGTTGTTCTCTAGCGGGGGCGCGCAGGCTGTCGCTGTGATCGCCCGGCCGGCGCTGTCCGGACCGATCACCCGTTCCCCGAGCACAGGAGACACGCGTGATGAAGTCAGCACACCGCCCCGACGGCGCCGCGGACTGGGTGCTCTGCCCGGCATGCCTGATCCCGCTGTACGGCAAGCGATTCGCCCGCGATCTCGGCGTGTGCGGCGAATGCGGCAGGCACACACCGATCACCGCCGAGCAGCGCATCGTCCAGCTCGCCGACCAGGGCCGGTTCGAGCCGCTGCCCGGGACCGCGACCGACGACGACCCGCTGAGCTTCACCGACACCAAGCCCTACCGGGATCGGCTGGCCGCCGCTCGCGCCCGCACCGGCATGCACGACGCGGTCCTGTGCGCGCACGCCACGGTCGAAGGGCACCCGGTGGTGATTGCCGCGATGGACTTCCGCTTCCTCGGCGGCAGCCTCGGCACCGCGGTCGGCGAGATGATCACCGCGGCGGCCGAAACGGCGCTCGCGCAGCGTATTCCGCTACTCATCGTCACCGCGTCCGGCGGCGCGCGGATGCAGGAGGGCCCGCTGTCGCTGATGCAGATGGCCAAGACGAGTGCGGCGCTGGAACAGTTGGACCGGGCGGGCATCCTCACCGTCACCCTGATCACCGACCCCACCTACGGCGGCGTCGCGGCGTCCTTCGCCACTCTGACCGACGTGCTCATCGCCGAGCCGGGCGCACGCCTCGGATTCGCCGGACGGCGGGTGATCGAGCAGACCATTCGCCAGGAGTTGGCGCCGAAGTTCCAGACCGCCGAATTCCTGCTGGAACGCGGGTTGATCGACATGATCGTGCCGCGCGCGGGCCTGCGCCAGGCGCTCGGTGGACTGCTGCGGGTCGCGGCGCTGGTCGATCCGACCGAAAGCTTGGTTTCCGCGGACCCGGGTGTCATCACCGATCCGGACCGCCTCGCCGAGAACGATCCCTGGGCGCAGGTGCGCCGTGCGCGCACGCCCCAGCGGCCGACCGCGCTCGACTACTTCGCACTCGCCTTCGACGAGTTCCGTGAGCTGCGCGGCGACCGGATCTCCGGTGACTGCCCCGCTGTGGTCGGCGGAACGGCCTGGCTCGGCACGCAACCGGTGATGGTGATCGGGCACCAGAAGGGTCACGAGCCGAAAGAGCTGATGGAACGCAACTTCGGCATGCCGACACCCGCCGGGTATCGCAAGGCGGCACGACTCATGCGTATGGCCGAGAAGCTGGGTCTGCCCGTCATCACCCTGATCGACACGCCGGGTGCCTATCCCGGCGCGACCGCCGAGGAGCAGGGTCAGGCGATCGTCATCGCGGAGAACATCCGGCTGATGTCCGCGCTGCGGGTGCCGGTGGTCAGCGTGGTCATCGGCGAGGGTGGCAGCGGGGGAGCGCTGGCGCTCGGCGTCGCCAACCGGGTGCTGATGTTCGCCAACGGAACGTACTCGGTGATCAGTCCGGAGGGCTGTGCGGCGATCGTCTGGAACGACCCCGCGGCGGCGCCGAAGGCCGCGGCCGCGCTCGCGCTGACCGCCAGGGACTTGCTTCGGCTCGGGGTGGTCGACGCAGTGCTGCCGGAGCCGGGCGACGATGTCGCTGCCGCTCCGGTGGCCGCTGCCGAGCAGTTGTATCGCGCACTGGCCGCGACGCTCGGCGAGCTCGTCGGGCGCAGCGGTGTGGAGCTGGCCGACGAGCGCCGCGCCCGGTTCCGGCGGTTCGGTGCACGGCCGCAGGTGCTCGTCCGGTCGGTGGCGTAGGGGCTGGGACCATGTTCGAGAAGATCCTGATCGCCAATCGCGGCGAGATCGCGCTGCGCGTCGCGCGCACGTGCCGTGAACTCGGCATCCGCACCGTCGCGGTGCACTCGGTCGCCGACGCCGACTCGGCGGTGGTGCATTTCGCCGACGAGGCGGTGCAGATCGGTCCGCCCGCGGCCAAACGCAGTTACCTGAATGCCGCGGCCGTGCTGGCGGCCGCCGAGCTCACCGGAGCGGATGCGATCCATCCCGGTTACGGATTCCTTTCCGAGTCATCGGATTTCGCCGACGCCTGCCGCGCGGCGGGCGTCACCCTGATCGGCCCGCCCGCCGACGTGATGGCCCAACTCGGTGACAAGCAGTCCGCGCGGACGCTGATGGCGAAGGCGGGCCTGCCGCTGCTGCCGGGCAGCCTCGACCCGCTGGAACTCGACGAGGCGCACGCGCTGGCGGACTCGATCGGATTCCCGGTGATCATCAAGGCCGCGGCGGGCGGCGGCGGGCGGGGCATGCAGGTGGTGCACGACAGCGCCGCCTTCCCACAGGCCTATCAGGAGACCAGGGCGACCGCGCGGATGTTGTTCGGCGACAGCCGGGTGTACTTGGAGAAGTACCTCGCCGCGGCCAGGCATGTCGAGATCCAGGTGCTGTGCGACGGTCACGGCAACGGAGTGCACCTCGGCGAGCGGGACTGCTCGGTGCAGCGTAGGCATCAGAAATTGATCGAGGAATCCCCCGCGCCGCTGCTTCCGGAGGGGCTGGCCGGGCGGATGGGCAAATCTGCGGTAGACGGTGTGCTCGAGGTGGGCTATGTCGGCGCCGGAACCGTGGAATTTCTGGTCGACCTGCACGGCAATTACTATTTTATGGAGGTGAACTGCCGAATTCAGGTCGAACATCCGGTCACCGAAATGGTGACGGGCATCGATCTGATCGCCGAACAGATCCGTATCGCGGCCGGGCAACCGCTCGGCATCAATCAGGAAGATATCGTGCTTCGCGGCGCGGCAATTGAATGCCGAATAAATGCCGAAGATCCGTCCTATGAATTCGCACCCGCGCCCGGAGTGCTGGCCGAATTCACTCCACCAGGGGGTCCTTTCGTCCGTGTCGATACACACGCGCACGCCGGTTATTCGATACCGCCGCATTACGATTCGCTGCTTGCCAAACTCGTGGTCTGGGCGCCGGACCGCGACCGGGCGCTCGCGCGGATGCGGCGGGCGCTGGAGGAGTTCCGGATCTCCGGCGCCCGCGTGGCGACGACGAGGGACTTTCTGCGTGAGGTGCTCGACCACCCGGCTATGCGCGCCGCGACGCACACCACCGCGCTGGTGGACGAGCTGCTCGGGCGGACGTGAGATGGGGCGGCCTTCGCCCGGGCCGGGCCCGGGCTGTCGGCCGCGTCCCTCAGGCGGTTTCGGCAGAAGTGGTGCGGAACTCGGGGGAGTGCCATCCGATCAGATAGCGGGCGTGACGGCTGTTCAGCATCGCGCTCACCGAGACATCGGAGGCGGCCAGGATGTCCCGGTGCAGCTTCTGCAGCTTCTGGCACGGGTCGAGGCCGAGCTCACGCTGCATCGAGCGGCTGAACTGCTGGTAGGAGGCCAAGGCGCGGGCACGCTGGCCCGAGCGGCACAGGGCGAACATGTAGTAGGCCTGCAGCCGCTCGTGCAGCGGGTGCTGGATGGTCAGCCGCGCCAGGTCGGGGCACACCTCGCGGTGCCTGCCCAGGCGCAGCTCCGCTTCCACCCGCAGCTCCATGTTGGCCAGCCGCAGGTGGTCCAGGTGCGAGATCTCCGCCGCGAGCGGGATTCCGCCCTCCACGTCGACCAGCGCGGGACCGCTCCACAGCGCCTCCGCCGCGCTGAACAGATCCACCGCGCGCTGGTCGTCGCCGGCCTTGGCGGCGCACCGGGCGGCCACGGACATGGACTGATAGTCACGCAAATCGAAAACGCAGTCCTTCACATTGAACGAATAGCCCTTGCTGCGGGTGCGGAGAAAACGTTCGGCCACCTCTGCCTGTCCCACACCGAGCCGTTCGGCCATCTTCTTCCGAATGCCGAGCACATAGGTCTGCACGACCGTGACCGCGCTGCGCGGCGGATCGGCATTCCATAATTCTTCGATCAGTGTGGTCACCGGGACGACGGTGTCATGCCTGACCAGGAGCAAAGCCAGCAACTGTCGCTGCTTCTGCGCGGTCGGCGTTGCATTGTGATTGTTGAGAGCGAGCGTCAATGGACCTAACACGCGCGCGTACACTGGATTATTCACCGGGAGCTCTCCTACGGGCGACATTCCCCCCGACCGACGTGAGATTCTCAATCCCCACCGCGCTGTAGGTATTGTCCAGACTATCGAGAAATCCGTATCGAATCGATGAAAACTGGGTAATATCAGGGTAAACGCGCCGCAGTCGGCCGTTGAATTCCCCTCTGTTGCAAGGAGATTCGCGTGTTGTTTGCGGAACCGTCAGCGGCGGCGAATTCGTAGGATGTTGTCTTTCCTGGTGCCCGGCTGTCCCTCCGGTCCGGCGTGTTCGCGCTCGACGACCTCGTCGACCTCCACCTGCCACTCGGCGGGGTCCAACGCCAGCCCGGTATGCACCTCGGCGGTGGTCGGGAACCAAACGTCGAACGGCGGCTCCACCACCCAGTTCGGCCATTCCGCATGCCCGACGATCAGCAGCAGCCCACCCGGCGCGACCGCCTCGGCCGCCCGGCGCAGGATCCTCGTCCGCTCACCGTCCTGAGCGGGCGGTGAGTGCAGAAACTGTGCCGTGACGAGATCGAAAAGCCCGGATGGAAAACTCTCGGCGAGGTCGTGCCGCTGCCAATCGATCTTCTCCGACACCCCCCGCCGCTGTGCCTCGGCCCGCGCGCGGGCAAGCGCGGTCTCCGAGACGTCGGCGGCGGTGACCTGCCAGCCATGTTCGGCCAGCCAGATCGCGTCGGCGCCCTCGGCGCAGCCCAGATCCAGCGCCGAACCCGGTGCTACCGTGGCGATCTCGCGCACGAGCAGAACGTTGGGCCGTCCCGACCAGACCTGCTCGCGCTCGGAGTAGAAGGCCTCCCAGTACTCCACCGTCGTCGGCGTCGCCCCGTCCGCGTGCTGATGTGTGCTCATGAGCCCTACGATCCACCGCTTGTAAAGAATCGGCAAATATCGTTGCCGCTTCGGCAACGCCTTCCCGGCAGTCGGGGCGACATGCGGCCGAGCGGTGTGCTCCGGGTCGTCGGGTCGTCCTGCTGTGCACGGGCGGGTCAATACTCGTCGAGCGGGTCGCGCGAGAGCATCCCTTCGGCGGCGCGGAGGCGACTGGTCATGGCGGTCAGCAAATCGATGGAATCATCGGAAAGGCCGATGGCCGTGTGGATCAGCCTGCGCAGCCGCTGGCCGGCGAACCGGTCGGCAACTGCGCCATCGTGCTCCGTCGGGCTGTCGTGCTCGGTCGGTGTGGCACCGAGCTTTCGGTCGAGATTCACGCCAGGGTACTCACAATCGGTCATCGGGCTCCAGGAACCATGGTGGATGCGCTGGACCGCACCCCGGAACGACGAGGAGGTACGGGCGGGATCGTTCCGGGGCGCAGCGTACCTCGCACCCACTGCGTCACGGGACCAGGTCGGAGGGGTTGCACGTGGTGTCCCTGCCGCAGTCGGATCGGCTCGCCCGTGCTGTAGCCGTGCCCGCTCCGGGGTAGGGACGATACTCATTGTTCCACTGCCCCTGTGCTTTTCGACGCACCACCCCTCCGACGCCGTGCGTCGGCGTGCTCCGTCCCTGACCGATGGTGGACGGTGCACCCCAACTCCCAGTGCCCATTCCTGGGAAATCCGCTGCGTCGGAGGCCGCACTGCCCGGCATGCCGCCGGTGCTGGTGCTCGGTCGAGGGCGAGGTCGAGCAAGGCGACGCGGAACCGGAGCCGCCGCGCCCCCGATGTCGAGCACCGCCGCGAGTACCGCCGGAAATCGGGCGCCGACCGCACCCCGCACATGACACGATGGGTGGCGGCCGATGCAAATACCGACTGGTGAGGGGGCCGACATGGGGAATCTCGACGGCAGGGTGGCGGTGATCACCGGCGGCGCCCGTGGGCAGGGCCGCGCACACGCGCTGGCACTCGCCGGCGCGGGCGCAGACATCGTGGTGTGCGATATCGCCGCATCGCTACCCGGTCTTCCCTACCCGCTGAGCACCCCCGACGATCTGGCCGAGACCGCCGAGCTGGTCGAGCGGACCGGCCGCCGCTGCATCACCGTGCGGGCCGACGTGCGCAGCCTCGAGCAGATGTGCTCGGTGGCCGAGCGCGCGATCGAGGAGTTCGACCGCATCGACATCCTGATCGCCAACGCGGGCATCGCGTCCAACTCGCCCATCGCCGAGATGGACGAGCAGATGTGGCAGGACATGATCGACACCAACCTGACCGGCGTCTTCCACAGCTTCCGTGCGGTGGTCCCGCACATGATCGAGCGCCGCTGGGGCCGCGTCGTCGCCACCTCGTCCATCGTGGCCAAGATGGGCGTGCGCAACGCCGGGCACTACGCGGCGACCAAGTGGGGCGTACTCGGCTTGGTGAAATCGCTGTCGCTGGAGGTGGCGGAGTACGGCATCACGGTGAACGCGCTGCTGCCCTCCGGCGTGGACACCGCCATGATCCAGAATCCCGCCACCTGGCGCCTCATGGTGCCGGACAAGGAGGACCCCACCAAGGAGGACTGGATGGCCATCATCGAATCCGGCCCGCCGAACGCCGATCTGATCCAGCCCACCGAGGTGGCCGAGGCCGTGCTGCTGCTGGTTTCCGAGCACGGCCGCCACTTCAACGGTGAAGCGGTGACGATTTCGTGCGGGGGTAGCGCGAGTACGTCCTGACCTTTCGCCGCACGCCTGTGTCCGGTCGAAATGGGCAGGCGGCGAGCGGGGTTCATCCGAGGGTGTCCTGTACGGCCCCGTCGCGCAGTGCTTCACACGGTCTGTGCAGTGCCAGCGTCCAGCCAGGAGTCAGCGCATGTCTCGTCACACCGAACGGACTGACCCGCTTCGGTTTTCAGTGTGCCGACCGTGCCGCGACGTGACGATGCTGATGGTGATCGGCGAGGTCGACCTCGCCACCGCGCCCCGGCTTCGCGCCGAGCTGACGCGCGGGTCCCTGTGCCACACAACGACCCTCGTGCTCGAACTGTCGCCGGTCACGTTTCTCGCGGCGAGGCAGTTGTGGAGGGGCCGCCAGCGGATATCCGTCTTTAGCTCACGGCCGGGGTTCTGCGAAGGTCGAAACAGCCGCAGAACCGACGCGGTCAGGCCCTGGGAGGCCGTCCTCGGCGGGATTCGGTTGAAGCTCGCACAGGGCTGTGCGAAGTCCGAAGCGGCCGCTGAACCGGCGCGGTCGGAGGGAGCCCGACTGACGTCCGCGCCGGGCGGGGCGTCGGCAACACGGGCCGACTACGTCCTGTCAGTGGCGTTGTGCCTCGAGCTTCTCGCGGGCGGCGTGTGCGGCTCGTGCGCCACGCTCTCGTGCCAGATGGGCCGTGTGCGCCCCGCGTTCCCGCGCTTCGCCCGCGATCTCGGGTCCGCGGTGCTTGGCGACCTCGGCCAGCTCGGCGCCACGTTCCTTGGCGATTTCGGCCCACTCCGCGCTGCGCTGCTTGGCCAGATCCGCGAAGTGACCCCCGCGCTCTTTGGCGATTTCGGCCCAGTCGGCGCCGTGCTCCTTCGCGATTTCGGCCCAGTCCGCGCCGTGTTCCCTCGCGATTTCGGCCCAGTCGGCGCCCTGTTCCCTCGCGATTTCGGCCCAGTCGGTGCCGCGTTCTCTGGCGATTTCGGCCCACTCGGCGCCGTGCACCTTCGCGGCCCCGGCCAGATCGCTGCCGCGTTCCTTCGCCACCTCCGCCCAGTCCGGCCCGTGCCGTTGTGCCGTCTCGGCCAGCTCCGCGCCTTTGCTCGCGGCGACGGCCCCGAGCGCCCGTGCTCGCTCCGCCGCCTCATGCGCCTGCCTGCGCAGTGCGGCTCCGGTAACGCCGTTCGTGGTCGCCCCGAACGGTAGCGCCGCCGATACCGTGGCGGCTGCGTCACGTGCGGCCCGGCGTCCGCGCCAGCCCAGGGACGGCTTGCCCTCGGTGTCGGCGGCGGCGATCATCAGGCCGCCGAGCAGCCCGAGGTCCTTCAGGAACGCGGTGCGCTTCGCTGACTTCCGCGCGGGGTCCTGCTCGTTCCAGAAATCTTGCTCGGTGATGGTCGCGGGCACGACGGTCGCGGCGAGCACCAGGGCGGCCAGGCGCGGCGCCTTCCCGAGCGCCAGCAACACGCCGCCGCCCACCTGGGCGAACGCGTTGATCTGCACCACGGTCGCCGGATCAGAGGGCAACTTTCCGGCAATCTCGTCGGGAAGCTGCCGCTGTCCCCGCTCTACCAGTTCGGTCGCGGCCTTGACCCGCTCGTCCGGGCGCCGCAGCGTATCGACTCCATCGATGACGAACGCAGTGGCCAGTAGCGGCCGGGCGAGTCGGCGCAACAACATGACAAAACCCCTTCTCTCGATGCCGTTACCGACCGGATTCCCGCAAGTCGCGTGGCCAAACACGCCCGGAGGCCACTCTGTGAACGCCGCCTCACCTGGCTAACGGCAAATCCATGGCGGCCGATTACCGAGAAGGATGCCGTGGTTCCACCCGGGCCCGTTCTCCTAACCCCACCCTGCTCTGCCGGAAGGTATCCGCTGTGCGAACAGATACCTCTACAACGACTTTCGAAGCCATCGTCGCCGCGCTACCCGCCGCGCCGGTGTGCACGTTCCGCTTCGACGGTGTGCCGTGCCGTCATCGCGCGGAATGGTTGATCCGTAAACGATCCTGCTGTCACCGAGTTGTGCCCGACCGCTTTCCGCTCTGAGCGCGGCTCAGCCGTTCGTTTGTGCGCGGACGGCTGCCGTGCCGGTCGCCGCGAGGAAGCCGCTGATGATCTCGGTGACCCGATCCGGGTCCTCCACCATGGGAAGGTGACCGCAGTCGGGTAGCTCCACCGCGGTATGCGGCCGCAGCGCACGATCGAGTCGCTTGCCCGCCTCGGCGGAGAGGATGCGATTGCGCCGACCCCAGATCGTGCAGATCGGCGGGAAGCCCGGGGGCGGATCGAACGTGTCCAACGCGCGGTAGGCCGGGAAATCCTGGACCAGGCCGTGCAGGGCGGTCAGCCTGCCCCGATCGGACCAGTGCGCCCGCACTCGCGGCTCGTATTGTTGTTTCCGCCCGCGGCCACGCGGGCCCAGCTGATTCGCGACGATCAGCGAGACCACCCAGCCGGGCAGGCTGAGCCGGCCGGCCACCGGTGCCAGCGGCAGCCGCGCGTCGGCCCAGGCCAGTCCCGCCGACTGCCCCGAACTCACGGTGTCCCAGGTGAGCGGATTGATCAGGACGAGGGCGCGCACCCCGGCCGGATGCTGCATGGTGTAGCGCAGCGAGGTGGCGCTGCCGAGGCAATTGCCGATCAACACCACGTCGGTGAGCCGGTGAGCGCTGAGGAACGCCGCGAGCATGTCCACATAGTCGGTGAGCCGGTAGCCCGCCGCGGGCTGCTCGGATCGCCCGTATCCGGGAAGATCGAGCGCGAAGACCTCGTGCTCGTGCCGCAGCGCCGCGACCTGGTCGTCCCAGATGCGGCGTTGCGCACCTGCATTGTGCAGGAACACGACCGGAGACCCGCTACCCCCGCGATCGAAGACCACGGCCCTGCCTCGATGCTCGAACACGTCCACACTGACTCCCTGCGAGCTGCCCGGCGAACGAATCGCCGGGATATCTCGCGATTTTACGTGGCCGAGTCCGACCGAGCAGGTGCTTCGGGGCTACCGGCCGATGGTCGTCGCGCGCAGGAAGCGGCCGGTCCGGCGCGTGCCGAGCACGGGATCCGGTGTGCCGTCGGCGAATACCCGCACGCCGCCGACGAACACCGCGGTGACCGTCTCGTCGTTGCGGTTCACCATGCGCGACAGGTTGTCGAACGGGACGATCGGCGATTCGGCATAGGCGTCCAGCGAATCGTCCAGGCGGTCCGGATCCAGCACGACGACATCGGCCCGGTCACCCACCCGCAGGTGCCCGGCCTCCAGGCCGTACCAGTCGGCGAGTTCACCGGTGAGCCGGTGCACCGCCCGCTCCACCGACAGAAACGGCCGACCAGCGTCGGCCGCATCGCGCACTCGGCGCAGGAAGCGGAGCCCGAAGTTGTAGAAGGCCATGTTGCGCAGATGCGCCCCCGCGTCGGAGAATCCCACCTGCACACCGGGATCGGCGGCGAGCCGATCGAGCACGTCCGGTCGATGGTTGGAAATCGTTGTGCGCCAACGAACCTTGCTGCCGTGCTGGACCACGAGGTCGAGGAACGCGTCCACCGGATGCACGCCACCGCGGTCCAGGCCGACCTGGCCGAAGGTCTTGCCGACCACCGCCGCGTCGGGGCATTCGACGATGTGCGCGTCGAAGAAATCGCGGTGCCACACCCGGGGGCGGAATTTCTTGTCGTAGTCCGCGCGGAAGCGGCGGCGGTACTGTTCGTCGCGCAGCAGTTCCCGTCGGTTGTCCACCTGATCGGCCAGGTGCAGTGCCTCGGCGCCGGAACCGAACTCCTCGAACACCACCAGGTCGATGCCATCGGCATAGACCTCGAACGGCACCGGAAGGTGCTGCCAGCGGAAGTTGCCGCCCAGCGCGCCGATCACCCGCGCGATCAGCGGAAATACGTGCACCACCGCGGGAATCGCCTTGATGTCGGCGGCCGCGAGCAGGCTGACCTTCAGCGGGCGGCGGAACAGGCCGAGGCTGCTCGCGGCCATGGTGACCATGCTCTGCGGCCGTGCCGCGTCGGGCCCACCCTGCAGCACCCGTCCGCACCGGCGCAGAATCGCGTTGAGCCGGTGTCGCTCCCGGGTGGTCGCGTAGGTGGACGGCAGGGTGCGCGATCGGCACACCTCTCCGTCGAGTTTGTCGAACATCAGCTGCTGGGAGGACATGCCGACGAACCCGGCCTCCAGCGCCTCGGTGAGCTTCGCCGCCATCCCGGCCAGTTCGCCGGCAGTGAGCCGGACGTCCTTGCGGGTGGCACGCTCCAAGCCGAGCTGCGCGGCGCGGATATCCGAATGCCCGATGAACGCGGCGATGTTCGGGCCGAGTGGCAGCTGTTCCAGCGCGGCCACGTACTCGTGCGCCGAACGCCAGGTCTTGTGCGCACCGACCGCGGCGAGCACGTGCTTGCGCGGAATCGCCTCGACGCGCCCGAACAGATCACCCGCGTCGGCGGCGCCGACGTGGATGGTCGACAGCGAACATGAGCCCAGCAGCACCGTGGTGACGCCGTGCCGAACCGATTCGGTCAGCGCCGGATGTTGCAGCACCTCGACGTCGTAGTGGGTGTGGATATCGATCATGCCGGGGATCACCCACTTTCCGGTGGCGTCGACGATGGTCGGACAGTCCGGATCGTCGAGTGGGTCGGCCGAGACGGTCGCGATCCGGCCGTCGTGGATCCCGAGGTGCCGGATAGCCGAGGGCGCGCCCGTGCTGTCGAACCAGCGTCCGTTCGCGATGATGGTGTCGTACATGGGTGTTCACACCTCCAGGCCGGTACGTACGACCTTGCCGGTCGCGTTGCGCGGGAGTGCGGTGGTGGTGAGCCGCCAGCGTGCGGGCACCTTGTAGTAGGCGAGCCGTTCGGCGGTGAACGCGCGCAGCTCGTCTTCGGTTGTCGCCGTCGCGCTCTCGACCACGACCAGGGCGGCGACCTGCTGCCCGAGGTCGGCATCCGGCACGCCGACGACGGCGCATTCGCGCACCGCGGGGTGCTCCTCGAGGCACTGCTCGATCTCGGTGGGATAGACGTTCTCCCCGCCACGCAGGATGAGATCCGAGCGGCGTCCGGACAAGCGCAGTCTGCCGTCCTCCAGGACGCCGATGTCGCCGGTGCGCAGCCACCGGTCCGCGGTGATCGCCGCGGCCGTCGCCGCCTCGTCCTGCCAGTAACCGAGCATCACGTATGGGCTGCGCAGGTAGATCTCGCCTTCGGTGCCGTCGGGCACGAGGTTCCCGGAGTTGTCCCGGATCTCCAGCGTGACGCCGAGAACCGGGCGGCCCACGGTGTCCGGGAACGCGGCGAGCTCTGCCGAGCCGGCCAGCGTCGCCGCGGTGCTGCATTCGGTGAGCCCGTAGCTGGTCACCAGGGCGTTGCGCGCGACAGGCAGCTGATCGCGCAGTCCCTGTTGCAGCGCGGCCGAGGACGGCGCCGAGTTCAGCGAGAACGCCGCCAGCGAGGACAGGTCGTAGGCGGACAGGTCGAGCTCGAGCATCCTGGTGGCCATGGTCGGCATGGCGCCCCAGTTGGTGATTCGTTCGGCCTCGATCAGTCGCAGCACCCGGTCGGCGTCGAACGACCCTTGATGGATGACGGCGGCATCCCCGGTGACCAGCCGGGGCACTATCAAGTTGTGCAGGCTGGCGATGTGGAACAGCGGCGAGGTGAGTAAGTAGCGCCGTCCGGTGGGCAGCTCCGTGGCTCCGGTGAACGCGGCGGCGAGCGCGTCGTTGAAGACGTGATAGTCGATGACCGCCACCAGGTTTCGATGCGAGTGCACCGCGCCCTTCGGCCGTCCGCTGGTGCCGCTGGTGTAGAGGATCACCGCGGGGTCGTCCTCGTCGATTTCGATGTGTGGCAGTGTGTCGGTCCGGAAGTCGGCAAGGAGCGCGGGGACATCGTGCTCCATGGTGAGCACCGGGACCCGGAGGTCCAGTTCCGCCACCAGTGCCGCGCGCTTCGCGTCGACGACGAGCACGGTGGGGCTGGTGTGCTGCACGCCGTAGGCGACCTCGCGGGGCGCCCACCACGCGTTGTAGCCCACCGCGATGGCGCCGAGCGCTTGCGCGGCCCAGAACGTGACCACCCATTCGGGCGTGTTCGCCGCGAGAATGCCGACGCGGTCGCCCTTGCCGACGCCGAATCGGTCACGCAGAGCCGTGGCCAGCGCCGCGACGGCGGCGGCGTGCTCGGTGAAGGACATTGTGCGGTCGGCGGTGACCAGGTAGTCCCGGTCGCCGTAGGCGACCGAGGCGGCGAGCACTTCGCGCAGCGAGGATCGGCGGTGGCGCACGACCGGCATGGGTGCGCCGAGCACGTCCTGCACCACCATCTCGAACCGGCCGCCGGGTCCGATGAGCTGGGCTGCCGCCTGCGCCGCGATTGCCTGCGGGTCGAATGGCTTTGTCATATCGGGTACTTCCTCGTCACTGCACAGGATTGGTTCGTCACGGCTCGGGGACCAGGACCGCTCGGCCGGTGACCAGGCCCCGCTCCAGCCGGTCGAGGGCGTCGCGGCCCTCGGCAAGGGCGTAGCGCTCCACCTCGACCCATAGCCTGCCCGAGGTGGCCAATGCCACGGCGTCGATCAAGTCGGATTTGGTGCCGCCATAGGACTTTCGGATCGAGGCACCCCACGGCCAGCCCGGCCCGCCTGCCGGTGCCGCCGTGATTTCCGGAGCGCCGCCGCCCAGGCCGATCATCCGGTAGGCCCCGTTGGGCGCCACCGACTCCACCGCGAGCCGCGCGGTCACGTCCACGCCGACGAAGTCGAACACCGCGTCCGCGCCCCGGCCTTCGGTGCGGTCGAGGATCTCGCGCGCGGTGTCGGCGCCCGCCGTGAGTCCCTCGGCCGCACCGCACCGCGCGGCGAGTTCGAGCTTGTCGGCGCTCACGTCCACGGCCAGTACCCGGGCCGCCGTAGTCGCGGTGAGGATCTGCACCGCGACGTGACCGAGCCCGCCGATCCCGATGACCACTGCCACCGACCCCGGGCCGAGCTGCTCGCGAGCGCCGCGGATGGCGTGATAACTCGACAGGGCGGCGTCGGCCAGCGGCGCGGCCTGGAGGAAATCCAGGTCGCCGATCGGGACGAACGAACTCGCGGGCACGCGGATGTACTCCGCCATGTCGCCGTCCGGGCCGAGCCCGGGGCAGGGTGGCATGGCGGTGCGGCCCGCGGCACGGCAGACGTTCTCGTTGCCGCCGACGCACTCCCGGCACACCCCGCACGACCAGCACAGATACACCACGCCGCGCTCGCAGGGGCGGCGGCCGTCGACCGCGCCGCCGATCGCCTCGACGGTGCCCGCGATCTCGTGACCCAGAGTCAGCGGCTGCTCGCGCATCCGGAACGGGATGTCCAGCACGTGCAGATCCGAATGGCAGATGCCCGCCGCGCCCACGCGCAGTAGCAGATCGGCCGGACCGATCTCCGGGATCGGTACCTCACGCAGTTCCAGCACGCCCGGCTCGGTGAGCTGTAGTGCCCGCATCATCGGCGCACCGCCTCGAACGTCGCGCGCAGATAGGCGTCGGCGCGGTCGGAGCCGATCAGGCCCGGCGCCATCCGGTTCATGGTGTAGGCGAAGGTGAGCCGGTGGTCCAGGTCGTTGACCACCATCGCACCGCCGTACCCGGCCCACCAGCACACCCGCCCGTCGGGCACCTCCGGGGCGGTCTGCGGCTGCGGCAGACCGTAGCCGATGCCGAATCGCAGCGGCACCAGCAGCGCGAGATCCACCCCATCGGACTGCTGCTGGAAGATCAGATCGATCGTCTCGTCCGACAACAGTCTCCGGCCGCCCAGTTCGCCGCCGCAGGACACCAGCGATTGCACCCGTGCCACCGAGCGCGCGTTGCCGTGCCCGTTCACCGCGCCGATCTCGGCTTGCCGCCACGCCGCGCCGGCCGTTTCGGCGATGTCGAGCAGCGGGCTGGTGAGCGTCTTGACCAGGATGCTGCCCTGGTCGAGCGCTGCCAGGTCGAATTCCGGTACCGCGGGGGGAATCAGCGTGGCGATCCGCCCGTGGTGTTCGGGCGCGGTGCCGATGTGGAAATCGGCGTCCAGCGGCCCGGCGAGCTCCTCGGCGAAGAACTCGCCCAGCGAACATCCGGTGACCCGGCGGATGACCGCGCCGATCAGGTGGCCGTAGTCGAGCGCGTGATACCCCGAGGCGGTGCCCGGCTCCCACCACGGCGGCTGGCTCGCGAGGCGGGCGGCGGACGCCTCCGCGTCATAGATATCGGCCAGCGCGATCGGCTGCTGCCAGCCCGAGACGCCGGAGGTGTGCGCGAGCAGATGACGAATCTCGATGTCGCCCTTGCCGTTCGCCGCGAACTCCGGCCAGTACCTGGCCACCTTCGCGTGCACGTCCAGTTCGCCGCGCTCGACCAGCAGCAGCGCGCAGAGCGCGGTCATGGTCTTGGTGAGGGAGAAGACGTTGACCAAGGTGTCGTCGGTCCACGGCGTGGTGCGCTCGGGATCGCGGTAGCCGCCCCACAGGTCGACGACCGGTTCACCATCGATCGTGACGCAGATCGACGCGCCGAGTTCGTCGCCGGACGCGAGCCGGCTCTCCAGTTCCGTTCGCACCCGCGCGAATCGCTCGGCACAGAATCCCGAAGTGGTGGTGCTTGTCGTGGTGGTCATCGTCGCCTCACACATTCTGCATCGCCTGGGCCGGGACCGGAAGCGAATTCCCTGCGGCTGCAGCCCTTTTCGCGCCATGCGTCAGTTCGCGCCGCATGTCCCGCACATACGGCTCGAACTCGATCTGGATAGTGTGCCGCGGCGAGTCGTAGTAGCGGCCCTTCCTGGCCGACTCCGCAGACCGGATGGCCGCCGCCATCTCCTGCGCTGTCGGCGGGTGGTAGCGGCCGGTGAGATAGGCCGCGACCAACTTGCTCTGCTGCTCGGCGAAGTTCACCAGCGTCGGCAACGGCTGGGCCAAGCCGAGGAAGAACAGGTTGTCGATGCCCGGCTTCATCATCTGCTTGAACAGCGGGAAGCGATTCTCGCTGTCGGGCAACAAGTCTGGTTCGGCGAAGAACGGGAAGGAGATGCGGTAGCCCGTGGCGCAGACGATCACGTCCACCTCCTCGGCGCTGCCGTCGGCGAAACGCACCCGCGGCCCCTCCAGCGCGGTGATCGCGGGCTTGAACGCGATATCGCCGCAGCCGGCCCGGTGCAGGAACTCCTCGCTGGCCGATGGATGCGCCTCGAACGGCAGGTGGTCGGGCTCGGGCAGGCCGTAGTTCGCCATGTTGCCCCGGAACTTGCGGACGAACCGCTGCTTGAGCTTGAGCGCCACCGTCGGTGGGATCCACCGCGGCATCGAGCGCTTGTCGCCCACCTTGCCGTTGACGTACTTCGGCAGCACCCAAACTCCGCGGCGGGCGGAGACGTACAGTTTCGCGGCAAGGAAGCGCTGGGACAGTTCGGAGGCGATGTCCAGGCCGGAATTGCCCATGCCGACCACCACGACGCGCTTGCCGCGCATGTCCACGGGGTCGAACGGGTCGTTGTAGGCGTGGCTGTGCAGCAGCGTGCCGTCGAATTCACCGGGGTAGTCCGGAATTCGAGGGTCCCAGTGGTGGCCGTTGCAGACGACCAACGCGTCGTAGTCCCTGGTATGTCCATCGCTGGTGGTGATCAGCCAGCGGCCGTCCTCGCCGCGCTCTGCGCCGATCACTGTGGTGTTGAACATGATTCGGTCGCGGACGCCGAAATGGTCGACGTAATCGCGGAAGTACTGGAACAGCTGCGAATGGTGCGGAAAGTCCGGCCATTCCTCGGGCGGCGGAAAGTCCTCGAAAGCCAAGCGGAACTTGGACGTGTCGATGTGCAGGCTCTGGTAGCAGGCCGACATGCCGTTGGGGTTCTTGAAGTACCAGTTGCCGCCGACTTCGTCGGACGCCTCGTAGCAGTCGAACGGGATGCCGTGGTCCTGTAGGCGCTTGGCGACGGTGATCCCGGAGGGTCCCGCGCCGATCACGCAGACCCGGGGAAGTGCGGTTGACGTCATTCATTGTCCTCGTGCTGGGCGGCACCGCGTGCGATGCCGGGCCGAACCGTCCGGTGCCTACGGGCGCCGGAGTGACGTAGGCAACAAGGTAACACTCGGTTGACATGGCGTCTAGTGAATGACGTAGTGTCTAGTGAAAGCGCTCGTCCGGTCGCCGGACGTAGACTCTCTCAGCGAAGTCGCACGTCAGCACACTTTTCACCGAACGCGAGGTACCTGTTCACCATGCGAACGAACGCGAACACCAGCCTGCGGGACGAGCAGAAGCTGCAAACCAGGGCCCGGCTGATGGAAGCCGCCAAGGAGTTGTTCACCGCCCGCGGCTACGCGGCCGTGCGGGTGGACGACATCGCCGCAGCGGTCGGCTGCAGCCGCGCCACCTTCTATCTGCATTTCGCGGGAAAGCTGGAGATCCTGCGCGCGATCGCCGAGCAGGGCACCGCGCCCAGCGCGCTGCACTTCTATCAGGATCTCGACCGGGTGCTGGAGGCGGGTTCGCGCGCCGAGTTCGTCGGCTGGGTGACCCGCGCGATCGAATGGTTCCACGAGTACAAGGACCTGCTGCCCGCCTGGGACGAGGCGACCACGCTGGAGCCGGAGTTCCGCGAGGTCGCCCGCAACGGCATTCTCGCACTGCCCAACGCGATGACGGCCTACCTCGCCGCCTGGCCGGCCGACCGCAAGGACGAAGCGCGACTGCGCGTGGAACTGCTTGTGGCGCAACTGGAGCGGTTCTTCACCCGATGGGCGATGCAGGGCACCATCGACGTCTCGGCGGAGCAGGCCGCCGAGGTGCTCACCGATATCTGGTTTCCGGCACTACAGGCGCCGACCGCGCCGAACTGAGGGGCGTCGCGGCCTATTCGTCGGGCCGGTCGAAACCGCGCATGCAGAGGGTGGCTCCCCACTTCGGCCAGTCGACCGCGGTGGCGCCCTCGGCGTCGCGCGGGCAGGCGGCTGCATCGGCGGGACGGGGCAGGACGGCGGTGATTCGAATGATCTTTTTGCCCGCTCTGGCGCAGTCCACCTTTCGTGGCAGATGCCAGTCGGTGACGTCGTAGCACGTGCCCGCTCGCCAATCGGGCGTGAGGCACAGGTAGTCCCGGTCGCGTCCGGCGCGGTCGGTGCGCCGATGCTCCCGGTCGACTCGCGGGTCCGTGCAGGTTCCGGTCTGGAGCACGCGGAAGTTGGCGGGCAGCGTGTCGCAGGGCACGGGTACGACGGTGGCGGGGACGCCACCGGATGCGTGCGGCGCGGGAATCGCCACGCAATCGCCCGGCAGTGTCGCGGATAGCAGATCGGGGGCTTCCACAGGGATGTCGTCTTCGGTTGCCACCGGCGCGATCAGGACCAGGCAGGAGATTCCCCCGAGCAGCGCCACGACGCCCGCCGCGGCGCCGACCAGGAACGGTATGTCGCGCGCGTTCGTGTGCGACGGACGTGGTGGTCCACCCGGATCCGGTCCGAGTCGCGTTGGCAGCGTGGTCGGCGATGCAGCGTCCATGGGTGGGCACTCGGCCTTCGGAAGTCGCGACGGACCCGCCATCAGCGGTGGTTCGAGACGTGGTGGAGCGCTGGTAGGTGGTGCGGGCGGTGCAGCCTCAGTGGGTGTGGGCTCGGTCCGCGAAAAGTCGTGCGGCGGTGGGCTTGTCACCGGCGTTGCCGCGGAGCGCGGACGGTGCCCGGGACGCGACCGTGGCCCGCGGTGCGGCTGCGGTCGCGTGCCGGTCCGATATTCCGTGCCGAAAGGCGGTTGCGGCCTGCGGTTTCCGGCGATCATCGCGAGGACGATCACGCCCGCCGCGAGAACGGTGACGGTGACCGCGCCGAACAGCAGTCCGGTGTGTAGTGGTGCGGCGGCGAGCACCGCCGAATGCCGCGCATGGGTCATATGCCCCCCTGGTTGCCTCGTTCCAGCTACCGGTTCGGGGCGGACCGCCGCGGGTCGCCGCCGGATCACCGGTGCTGGCAAACCGATTCGCCGGAATCAGATCATGCCGCCCGCACGGGTGTCAAAGCGGGTCGCCGAACGCGGGCACCGGGGCGACAGTGAATGTAGCCAGGAGTTCGCTGTCGGCGTGGAACTGGGTGTCCGCCGACTGGATAGCCGCCTGCCGTGAGAATCTGTCGGCGCGGTGCGGCATCATCTGTGCACGCAGCCAACCACGAACATTGCTCGGAGTAACCATGCCGTCGCCACGAACAAAGCCGCAGCCCTTGTCGGACAGCGAGATTCAGCAGATCGCCACGGACATCGCCGGAGGCCACCCGCCCATTGTCTGGTTCACCGCGGCCGCGGTGGGCGTCCCGGAAGGGCGTTCGGGCAAGGTGATCGCGCTCGGCGACCCCGCCGACGGGGACTTCCTGCAGATCCGGCCGACCGGATCGAAGGATGTACTGTCCTTCTCGCCGACCGAGGTGACATTGACCAAGCCGCCGCGAGGGGCGGCGGGTTCCACCGCCCAGCCGAAGTCGACAACCAGGAAGGAATCCGCTGTGACCCAGCCGTCGACCGTGACGAGCACCGCGACAGCGCCCGCGAGCGCCCCCACCCCGAAGCCGCCGGCGAGCACCCCGCAAGCGAGCGAACCCGACAGCGCGGCCAAAGGCGCCAGGCAGGCCCCGGCGGCAAAGGCCGCGAAAGCTCCCGCCGCACGCAAGTCGAAGGCGCCCGAGGTCACGGTGACCCTGAACGGCACCGCCGACGGCGAGTGGTCGGTCGACGTGGTGAGCGGCAAGAAGCGCACGGTGCGCGGTCTTCCGGTGCCCAGTTCCGCGGTCGCGCAGGCGGCCAAGATCCTCCACCCGGAGGTCGCCGAGGTGGTCGCGGGGATCATGGAGACGTTGCGTGGTGCGCAGGAGGCCAAGGTGCAGCAGTTGCAGGCGGAGCTCGAGCAGGCCAAGCGCCTGCTCGAGGAATTGACCGACTGAGTCACACCGCGGTGCTGGTGGACCGCGGCGCCGAGCGCCAGATCCGGTGCTCGCTGTCGGCGGATGTACGGCGAGCGTCCTCGTGGAACGCGTAACCCAGCGAGTACTGCTTCGCGTGGTACATGGCGGCGTCCGCGTCCCGGATCAGGCTGTGCACGGCGGTGTCGCAGCCGCGCGGACCCGTGCACGCGATGCCGACGCTCGCGGTGATCGGGATCTCGCCCGCGCTCAGCCCGAACGGCCGGACGAACGCGCCGATCAGCCGCTCGGCCAGCACGGATGCCTCCGGACGTGCGAGCGGGGTCAGCACGACGAACTCGTCGCCGCCGTAGCGGGACACCACGTCCTCGCGGCGCACCACGCGCCGGATCCGGCCCGCCGCCGTCGCGATCAGCTCGTCGCCCACCGCGTGTCCGTAGCTGTCGTTGACCCGCTTGAAACCGTCCAAGTCGATGAACAGCAGGCAGAGCGGTTGCTCGGCCCATCGTTCGCGACGCTGCCGCAGCGCGCGCAGCAGCGCGGCGCGGTTCAGCAGTCCGGTGAGCATGTCGTGGTCGGCCTGATACTGCGCGCGCCGTTCGCTGCGCGCGCTGCGCACGATGGCACGTTCGCTGCGCACCAGCATGCCGATCAGCAGCAGCGCGAACAGGGACGACACCACCACGCGGTCGAGCGGGTCGAGCCTGGACCCGACCACTGGCACCAACGAGGCCACGATCAGCGCGATCGCGATGAGGCTGGCCCGCTGCCTGGAGTGATGCGGGTGGATGCGCCGCGGCGAGCCGAGCGTCGCCATGGTGGGGTGCAGCGCCGCGGCGCCGACGGTGGCGTAGGCGGCCAGCAGCGGAGCCAGCAGAACCTCGCGCCCGAGCACGGTGGCGCCCGCGGTCTCCAAGCTGTAGCCCAGATCGCCGAGCAGCACCGCGATGAACCCGGCGTGCAGCAACCACAGCGAGGTCTCCGCGCGGGTGGAGGTGGCCATCGAGTGCGCGACCAGGGTGAGCAGCAGCGCGTCGAGCACCGGGTAGGTCGCCGCGACCAGGACGTCCACCCCGGTATCGGCCGATTGCAGGATCGGCGAGATGAGGAAGGTCCAGGAGGCGAGGAGCGCGCCGAGCCCGATCAGCGCGGAGTCGAGCAGCAGGTCGTAGTCGCCGTGCACCTGGCGCGGCCACAGCCAGATCAGCGCGGCGAGGCCGAGACCGAGATAGCCGAGCAGGGTGAACGCGTCATCGATCGGATGGGCCGGATGACCGGGCGCGCCACGCAGCGCGGTGCCGGTCGCGAACAGCACCGCGGAGCCCGACAGCAGATACCACGGCAGCGGGTGCGCGGGCCGGTGCGTGTGCAGACCGACGCCGATCATGGCGAGCGTCTCGCCCACGATGACGACCATCGTCACGAACGACACCAGCCGCGAGTCGATCGCCAGGTGTATCGCGATCGCGGCCGCGCTGCCGCCCAGAAGTACCGCGTACCAGCGAAATCCGAGGTGCTGCCGCCAGCTGTTCTGCGGCTGTTCGCTGGGTGTCATCAGCCCCCCTTGGTCGCTCCATCCCCGGTGAACCGGGCCGCGTAGTAGATCTGTGAATCCTCCACCGCGACTTCGACGTTCGCCTGTTCGTCGAGCACTGCCCGAATACTGTCGGCGAACGAGAACCGAGTGTTGTTGTACGAGCAGATGTCCCAACCGACCGCCGCGCGCTCGGCAACCAAAACCTGGACAACTGATTTGATCATGGCATGGAACGCGGCTCCTTGTCGGGCAGTTGGCGCAACAAGGATGAAACCCGCGTAATAGATCGCGTCGCGGGCCGCGTGTTCGGGGTAGCGGGCGGCGAAATAGTCCGGGCTGATCCACGGCACGGTCTCGAGATGCCTGGTCAGAGTGGTCACGCCGATGGGATCGCCGGAGCGGGTTCGCGCCACGTGCTTCTGCACGCGCGGATCGCTCATCTCCGCACGGAACTCGTCGGGATACAGCACCTGCCGTGCGATGGCCTTCGCACGCAGCGGGCCGAACGCCTCCTCGTACAGCTGATGGAACATCTCGATGCGTTCGCCCGGGATCATCGTCTCCACGGTCACGGAGATCTCGGCTGTGTCCGTTGTTCGCTCGCTCATCGCGGATCCCATGGGCTGGTGTGGTAGGCCGCGAGGACCAGCGCGCAGGCCGGGTCGCGGTCGCAGGTGGTGTCGACGGTGCACAGCTGGACCGGGCCGAAGCCGTCGCCGCGGTGCCGGGTCATGTCGGCCAAGCTGGCCCGGATCAGGGCGGTCACCTCGTCGACGGTCGCGGCCTCGTGCTCCACGAAAAGCCCCGCGCCGGAGTCGTCCTCGCGCAGCGCCCAGCCGATGCCCGCCGCGGCGCTCGTCCCGGGTTCGTGCACGTGCCCCACGGCGTACACGCAGTACAGGCGGTCGCCCCACGGGATCGGTTTGCGCACCCTGCCGATGCGTTCGACAGTGGCGCGCGGCGGAATGACCGACGACAGCCGGATCAAATTGGCGTCACCCACGCCGAGGCCGCGCAGCGCCGCGTCGAACGCGGACATAGCCGTCGGCCCCGCGCCGGTCGCCGCGCCTATCTCGATCGTCAGTGGCGCCGGAATCGGACGAAAACGATCGGTCCATGGCAGTGCGTGGAGTTCGCCGCGCGGGGTGTCGTGAATCATGATGCCCTCCCGATAAGGCCCCGCCACAAGATTTGCAGGCCCGCCTTCCGTCAAAATCGACTGTGCGGGACGAACGCCGATCGCGCACTGATGCGCGCCGAAAGCGCTGCTCCTACGGCGTGTCTCGTACCCTGGCACGAGCGACGAGGACAGCGAGGTACGAGTTTGCGGACATGGGTGGCGCCGGGCCGGGTCAACATCATCGGTGAGCACACCGACTACAACGAGGGCTACGTCCTGCCGATCGCGCTGCCGCTGGTGGTGCGCTGCACGGCGGCGGGGCGCACCGATGGCCGGGTGCGCGTCGGCTCGCGGCAGCGGCCCGGCGAGCCGGTGCTCGTCGCGGTGTCCGAACTCACCGCGCAGCGGGCGCGGGTGCCGGGATGGTCACGTTATCCCCTCGGTGTGGTCGCCGAGTTCGCCCGGCGCGGGGTCCGGATTCCGGGCGTCGACCTCGAGCTGGACGGTGCGGTGCCGATCGGCGCGGGGTTGTCGTCGTCGGCGGCGCTGTCGTGCGCGGTGGCCGTCGCGCTGCGGGATCTGTTCGCGCCCGGCTCGACCGACCGCGAATTGATCGATGTGGCCCGGGCCGCCGAGAACGATTACGTCGGTGCGCCGACCGGCCTGCTCGACCAGTCGGCCGCGATTCTGTGCACAGCCGGGCACGCGCTGTTGCTCGATGTGCGTGGTTTCATCGCCGACGCCACCGCTGCCCGCGGTGTCGCACATGAGCAGATCCCGTTCGACCTGGCCCGCTTCGGACTCGAGCTGCTGGTGATAGATACCGGGCAGCCGCACGAGCTGGTCGACGGCCATTACGCCGAGCGCCGCGACCAATGCGCGGCGGCGGCCGCCGCACTCGGCGTCACCGCCTTGCGCGATGTCGCGTCCGCGGCGGACGCCGACCGGATCGCCGATGACGTGCTGCGCCGCCGGGCCAGGCACGTGGTGACCGAGAACGCCAGAGTGCTTGCGGTTGCCGAGAAATTGCGAGATGGCCTCGACCCGCGCGAGATCGGCCCGATCCTGACCGAGGGGCACGCCTCGTTGCGGGATGATTTCGAGGTGTCCACCCCGGCGTTGGACGTCGCGGTCGACGCCGCGCTGGCTGCGGGCGCGCACGGCGCGCGTATGGTCGGCGGCGGATTCGGCGGGAGCGTCATCGCGCTGGTCGATCGCGAGCGGACCGAGGTCGTGGTGGAGTCGGCGCGAAGACGTTTCACCGACGCGGGCCTTCCCGATCCACGCACGTTCGTGGTCGTCCCGGCGGCTGGAGCGCACCGCATCGACTGAGCGACCGTCCAGATTTCTGCGCCAATGTGCCACGCGAGTGGGACACGATCACGCACAGTAGGTGTCAGCCGACACCATCGGTGGGCGACGAGGAGGTCGCGGGCGCCGGGCAGGACCAGCACGACGCACGATCTCGCACGACGAACGATCTCGCTCGACGCCGGGTTCGACCGCCAGGAGGGACGCTGTGCCGCTTGCCGATCCATTCATACTGGCTGCCGTGCCGGTCGCATCGACCACGCGGCTCGAAGCCGCGGAGACCCTACGGCTGGACGCGCAGCCGGTCGATTACGCGCTGGTCGCCCTGTATTTCGTGTTCGTGCTCGGCATCGGCCTGCTGGCCAGGCAGCGGGTGTCCTCCAGCATCGACTTCTTCCTGTCCGGCCGCTCGCTGCCCGCCTGGGTGACCGGCCTGGCATTCATCTCCGCCAACCTCGGCGCGGTCGAGATCATGGGCATGTCGGCCAATGGCGCCGAGTACGGCTTCCCGACCTTTCACTATTTCTGGATCGGCGCGATACCGGCGATGCTGTTCCTCGGCGTGGTGATGATGCCGTTCTACTACGGGTCCAAGGTGCGCAGTGTGCCGGAGTTCATGCGCAGGCGTTTCGGCACCGGTGCTCACCTGGTCAACGCGCTGAGCTTCGCCGTCGCGCAGATCCTCATCGCGGGCGTCAACCTGTATCTGCTCGGCTCCATCGTGAACGTGCTGCTGGGCTGGCCGCTGTGGGTCTCGGTGATCGTCGCCGCGGCGATCGTGCTGTCCTACATCACCCTCGGCGGTCTCTCGGCCGCGATCTACAACGAGGTGCTGCAGTTCTTCGTCATCGTGGCCGCGTTGCTGCCGCTCACCCTGGTCGGACTGCACAAAGTCGGTGGCTGGGACGGGTTGCGGGACAAGATCACCGCGTCGCCGGGCGGCGCGCAACAGTTGGACTCCTGGCCGGGCAACGAGTTGAGCGGGTTCGGCGACAACTTCCTCTCGGTGCTCGGCATCGTGTTCGGACTCGGATTCGTGCTCTCGTTCGGGTACTGGACCACGAACTTCGTCGAGGTCCAGCGCGCGATGGCGACACACTCCATCTCGGCGGCGCGGCGCACCCCGATCATCGGCGCCTATCCGAAGATGTTCATCCCGCTCATCGTGGTGATTCCCGGCATGATCAGCGCGGTGCTGGTGCCGCAGATGGCCGAGTACAAGGCGGCCGAGACCGCGAATCCGGACGTCCAGAGCGACACCACCTACAACCAGGCACTGCTGTACCTGATGAAAGACGTGCTGCCCAACGGTCTGCTCGGCGTGGGGCTCGCCGGTCTGCTCGCGGCGTTCATGGCGGGCATGGCGGCCAACGTCTCCGCCTTCAACACCGTCTTCAGCTACGACCTGTGGCAGCAGTACGTGCGGCGCGAGCAGTCGGATGGCTACTACCTCGGCGTGGGCAGGCTGGCGACTGTCGGGGCGACCGTGGCCGCGATCTTCACCGCGTTCATCGCCTCCGGGTTCAGCAACATGATGGACTACCTACAAACCCTGTTCAGCTTCTTCAACGCGCCGCTGTTCGCCACGTTCATCCTCGGCATGTTCTGGAAGCGGATGACCCCGGCGGCGGGCTGGATGGGCTTGGTCTGCGGAACCGGATCCGCGGTGCTCGTCTTCATCTTGCACGAGGCCAAGGTGTTCGAATTGTCCGGCCAGGGATCGAGTTTCGTCGCCGCCGGTGTCGCGTTCGTGGTCGATATCGTGGTCAGCGTCGCGGTCACCCAGGTGACCCGGCCGAAACCGGCGGCCGAGCTGATCGGGCTGGTGTACTCGGAGACCCCGAAGGAAGTGCGCACCGACCCCGAGGCCGACACGCTGCCCTGGTATCAGCGTCCGGTCCTGCTGGCGGGCATCGCGCTGGTGCTCGTGATCGCCCTCAACATCTTCTTCGGATAGGGAGCTGCCGCAATGCTTTTCGATATCCGCACCATTGTCGGCGCGCTACTCGGCTGTTACGCGGTCGTCCTCGTCGTCACCGGCCTGGTGCACGACACGGCGGCCGAGCAGGCCAAGACCGGTGGCCTCAACGTGAATCTGTGGTCCGGGATCGGCATGGGTGTGGTGGCGCTGGCGTTCGTGGCCTGGGTACTGCTGCGTCCGGTCCAGGTGCCCGAACCGCACGTGCCCGCGGACCACACCGCCGCGGGCACGGACGCCGCCTGAATATCGGCGGCGCCACCCCGTGCGGGTGGCGCCGCCGATTGTCACGCGGATCAGGCGTCCGGGCGGGGTATGTCACCGCGCCAGGCGCCGGTTTCGTGGCCTTGACCCTCGATGAAGTGCTTGAAGCGCTGCAAATCACCGTTCACGCGGTGCTTCAGGACGCCGAGTTTGTCGGCGACGTTCTCCACGAACCCTTCCGGGTCGACATCCATCTGTGCGGTCACCCTGGTGTGGGTGTCGTCGAGCCGATGGAACGTGACGACGCCCGCGTGGTTGGGCCCGCTGTCGGATCTCCACGCGACGCGTTCGTCTGGATGCTGCTCGGTGATGGTCGCGTCGAACTCCCGCGTCGACGGGCCGACATGGATACGCCAGTGCGTGTGCCGGTCGTCGAGCTGGTCGACCGCTTCCACACCCTCCATGAACTGCGGAAACGACTCGAACTGCGTCCACTGATCGTAGGCGGTGCGAACCGGGACCTCGACGTCCACCGTGGCGGCCATTGTGCTCACTTGCTACCCCATTTCTCGCCCGCCCGCGCAATCGCACGGACAGGCGTCCTCGGTTGACAAGCGCTCCCTCAGGGGCGCCTCGGGACATTGGCCGCGTACCCGGGCAGCGTGTGGACAAACAAGCGCCGGACGGCTACACCACCGACACGCGCGCCGCGTAGGAATCCAGTTCGCGCACGGGATGCGTCGAGGCCCACGGTTCGAACTTCGCTCGCGTCTCCGCGTACGCCTGCCGCACACGTGGCGAGGTGTTCTGCGCGGCCAGTTCCAGCGCATTCCTGGCGGCTTCGCACGCACGGTCGATATCGTGCGCAACCGCCAGCTGCGCGAGGCTGAGACTCCACAGTGCGCGGTCGCGAGTCGCGTGGGCGGGGATGAGACTCAGCACCTTCTCGATCGTGTCGGCCGCCGCACCCACCTCGCCCCCGGTCTCGAGGCACCGGGCAGTCATGGCGCCCGTCGTCCACGCGCTCTGGTAGTAGCAGTACGACTCATCCGGTGTCGTCTGCTCGGCGAAGTCGTCGGTCACTCGGTAGAGCTGTAGCCACGCATCATAATTCCGTCCATCGGACGCGAAGGCCTGTGCGGCGCAGAGCTTTCGGAAATCGTCGACACGACCGTCCTGGACAGGCAGTCGCAGCATGCTATCCGCGATGTCCGCGGCGGTGCGAAACTGACGCAGCTCGACCGCCAGTTGGGTGCGGTGGCAGAGGATGCCGGTCGCGATGTCGGCGGCACCGGATTCCTCCGCGTGCTGGTAGGCGATCCGGAACAGTTGGTCGGCCCGCGCCAGGTCGCCCTGATCCCACGCAGCCCACGCGCTGCTCGCCGTGGCCTCGCCGGTCAATGATTGCAACGCCGGACGCAATGCCGCGGGACACTCCCGCAGCAGCGCCGCGCACGTCTGGGCTTGAGCTTCGATGATCGGTCGAGCCGCATCGGAGCCCAGCTGATCGTCCAATAGCTGCGCCGTGTGCACGGTACTTCGCAAGTGGCCGATCGCGTCCGGCGTGACAGTCGGAGAGCCACTCTTGCTCAGTGCGGAAGCGCCGACGACCGCACCGGTCGCGGCGATGAAGTCTCGCCGGTTCACGTCCAAGTCTCCAATCAACGCTCGGAAACGCTTGTGTGCCCTATGGTCCGTATCTTCGAGAACTCTGTCCAGCCGCGCCTGGAAGCCGACACTCACTTGACGGTACAGTCGGCTCTCCCAAAAGCTGACTGTTCGCTGACCACAACGCAGCAGCTCGGCCAGCTCGCTCTGAGTCAACCTGCACGCATCTCGAAGCGCCTTCACATCCGCGCCGGTCCACATCGTCACCACATCTGCCACGGTGCCCCCTTGCACTGTTCGGACGGTCATTGCTGCCGATTGCTGAAGGCTGCGTGTTCGTTACCTTCCACGAGGCATTGTGACCCGGCATGCTGATATGCGTACCCGGAACCGGGAAACCCTGTCGCACAACCGAACCCCTATGTGACGGGACATCCGAATCGTGCACGACGCATAGACGCGGATGGCGTACCCCCGCGCCCCGGTTCCGGGACACCCACCACGATGAGAGCCGAAATCCGTTCCCCGCGACCACAGGCGGCCTCATGAACTACGACCATCGAGCCTTGGCCGAGATCGCTGTTCTCGCCGACCTCATCACGGCGATCGACACCGCCTTGGCCGATGCCGCTTGCCGCGACCGGCATCCCGGTGCCCGGCGCGCACATCTCTTCGCCGTAGTGCTGTACGAGCTGATCGTCAGCGCTCGCACGGTGGTCGGCCCCGACGGCGGACGCCTGTACGCGGCGCCGATCCTCGATTCGGTCATCGACGACGCCCCGGCCGCCGACGAACTCTCCATCCTGGACCTGTTGGTGCCGGTGCTCGTGGCCCGCCACATCACGAACGAATCCTGACCTTCCCGGCATTCGCTCGGCTCCGCCGATGTCTCGCGGCGTGCGCAAGGGTCACCCGTATTGTGCGAAGACCATTCGCCGGCGACGTGATCCGCAGCATGCTCGGGATCCGTTGCAGGAGAAGCACAGCAAGACAAGAATGTTCGTTGATACAATTCGTACGCAGAATGAACCGATCCGTGATCACTGCCTACTTCCGCGACACCGTGTCATGCCGCGTTTCACAGTCCCCGGTAATGGCGAGCACGCAAGCTATCAAGTCGAGGAGGACTACGGAAATGAAGACGATCGAGAAATTCGAGATGCCCACCCGCGATGACCTGCGAAACCCGTCCGAGGCCCTGAAGAAATACTTATCGGCCGTCGACGGAGGTCGTGACGACGCGAACGACACCTTCCAATTCGCCTGCATGCTGGCTGCCACCGAGGCCGAAGAGGGCGCGAACGACGACGAACAATGCCTGAACATCTTCCAGAACGCGCTGCCGAGCTGGACGAGCCAATTCGGCTTGAATGTGAAAATCCACGGTTACGGCGTTTACTACCCGACCTACGGTCCCTACGGTGTCGATCGGGGAGATGCATCTTCGATCTATTGGGCGGCGACGGGGTTCAGCGACAGGCCCCGCGCCTACGAGGCCATCGCTCTACCGCCCGATGTGCCTACGCCCGCCGATTCGCTGATCGATCAGTACAGTGACTGGTCGCAGAATGCGGCCGCCGCGGCGGACGAGGAAACCAGTGACTCAGCGCGTTTCTCCGCGTTCGTCGACGCGATGTCCAACGCTTTGAGCGCATCCGGTCACGCGTCGGCTGGAACCTCATATGGTTACTTCAACAGCGGGGGAAGTGAAGTGTACACTCCCGACCTGCAGGATTCCGGAATGCTGTGGAATGTCGCGCCGTTCGGTTCCTGGGAAAACCATCGGTATCAGTGCATCACCGTACTACCACGATGAGCAATCCTCCCGGCCCGGCGCTCGAGCACGCCGACATCGCGTAGTTGCCCTGGGGGCGGCCGCACCCGCCCCCAGGGCACGGGCAGATCCAGAGCCACGTGGCAGTCCGGCGTCCGCGCGAGACCAGTTCGCACGCCGGACCGTCGCAGTCTCGGTTCCGTGCGCTGCGCACCATCCGCGAGGCGGGAGTCGGCAGCGCTCATGATCACCCCGCGCGACCGGTGGCCAGAACCTGACCGCGTGCGCCTCGGTTTTCGATGGGTCGGATCACCCTGGCGAGGCGACCACCGAATTCAGCGGCAGCAGTTGGGGTCCAGCACTACGCATAGCGCGGCAAGGGCATCGCGGCGAGCGCGGTGGAAGGTATTCATGCCGCGGCGTTCGGATTCGACCAGGCCCGCCTTGCGGAGTTGGCCGAGGTGATGGCTGACCGTCGATTCCGACAACCCGACCGCCGTCGCGAGATCGCCGCCGTTCTCCTGCCCGTCCGTGCTGGTCAGCAGCAGCGACAGCAGGCGGACACGCACCGGATCGGCGATCGCCTTCAATCGCAGCGCCACCTCCAGGGCGGCGTTCTCGTCCACCGGCCCGGCCGCGACCGGCGGGCAGCAGACCGGAGCGGACATATCGATCACGGGCAACGTCTTGGGCATGGGATCAACACTACCTGCGGCATTGACATATGTCGAAAAGGTGACCAGACTCGACAGCGTCAGTTCTTCGATATATGTCTCACAAGTGGAGGTTGTCATCATGTCCCGCATCCAGCTCGCCCTCAATGTCGACGACATCGAGCAGGCCGTGCAGTTCTACTCGACCCTGTTCCATGCCGAACCGGCCAAGCGCAAGCCCGGCTACGCCAACTTCGCCATCACCGAGCCGCCACTGAAACTGGTGTTGATCGAGAGCCCCGGCCAGGGCGGCAGCGTCAACCACCTGGGCGTCGAGGTCGACACTTCGGACCAAGTCCATGCCGAGATCACACGCCTCTCGGAGGCGGGACTGTTCACCGAAGAGCAGATCGCGACCACCTGTTGCTTCGCCACCCAGGACAAGGTCTGGGTGACCGCGCCGGACCAGGAGCGCTGGGAGGTCTACACCGTCCTCGCGGACAGCGAAACCTTCGGCACCGCACCCGAACTCGGTGATGCACCCGAACTCGGTGACGCCGAAGCGGTCCAGGCATGCTGCGGCACCGCCGAAGATGCCGCGGCCGAGGGGTCTTGCTGCAGCACCACCGCGAAGAAGGAAGCCATCGCCTCCGGTGCCAGCTGCTGCAGCTGACGTGCGTTCCGCGCAGCGAGGCTCGGGCGGCATGTGCGGGCCCATCCGCTGCTCACGCATGTGTGGCCTTGGGCGGCGGGTCCGGTCACTGAGCGGTCGGCTCTGAGTCCTCCCACGACCAGGGCGTGGCGCTGGAATGGATCGTGCCGTGGCGGCCGATTGATGCCCAACTGGCCGATCCGCTCCATGCGGCGAGTGGTCGCCACACTGAACGCCGGTCGGCTGGTGACGGCGGTCGCCGAGGCCGGTTCGCCGCCGGGTTGTTCACCTGGTGTTCGCTTGCTCCTGGATTCGATGGACGTCAATATCGATGTGTGTCGATATCAAAGCTGCCGCTGACGGGCGTGACCTCGCCGTCGTGCGAGGTCACGCCCCTGATCCGCCAACCGCTGACCGCCGAAGCCGCCGCCGACCTGGCCGGTGTGTTCAAGGCGTTGGCGGACCCGGTCCGGCTGCGGCTGCTGTCCGTCGTGGCGAGCCATGCCGGACAGGAAGCCTGCGTCTGCGACCTGTCGGCAGGGTTCGACATCAGCCAGCCGACCATCTCCCACCACCTGAAGGTCCTGCGCGAAGCCGGATTGCTCAGCAGTGAGCGGCGCGGATCGTGGGTCTACTATCGCGTCGAACCCGCCGCCCTGCGGCAGCTCTCGCAGCTGCTCGACATCGCGGTCGCCCGATGAACGATCTCGCGCGGCGGCTGATCGCCGAATTCATCGGCACCGCGTTACTGGTCACCGTCGTGGTCGGCTCCGGCATCGCCGCCCAGCAGCTCTCCCCGCACGACGTCGGTCTCCAATTGCTGGAGAACTCGACCGCGACCGTGTTCGGGCTGGCCGTGCTGATCCTCGTCTTCGGGCCGGTCTCCGGCGCCCACTTCAATCCCGTCGTCTCCGCGGCCGACTGGCTGCTGGGTCGCCGCCACGGCACCGGCCTGACCGGCCGCGATCTCGGCGGCTATCTCATCGCCCAAGTCGGCGGGGGAGTCGTGGGAGCGGTGCTGGCCAACATCATGTTCGACCAGTTCGCGCTACAGATCTCCACCCACCACCGCATCACCAGCGGTCACCTGGTCGGCGAGATCGTCGCCACCGCCGGACTGATCGCAGTCGTATTCTCCCTCGCCCGCAGCGGCCGAACCGCCCTGTCAGCGGCGGCGGTCGGCGCGTACATCGGGGCGGCTTACTGGTTCACCAGCTCCACGTCGTTCGCCAACCCTGCCGTCACGATCGGCCGCGTCTTCTCCGACACCTTCGCCGGTATCGCCCCGGCCTCGGCGCCCGGATTCATCGCCGCCCAGATCGCAGGCGCCCTTATCGGGCTGGCCCTGGTCGTCGTCCTGTATCCGGCCACCGCAGCGGCTGCCGACAACGTCGTCATCCCGCACGGCACCGACTCCGACCACTCGATTCCCGCTGCAACCCGGAGACCCCAATGACAGACAGCCCGCTCGCACCCATCGAGCACGCGCGCGAGACCCTCACCATCGATCAGCAACTCGCTGTGAAGACCGCAGCTACCCGGCTACAGTCCGAGTTCGCCGACACCTTCGGCGTCGAAACCATCGAGCGTTTCCTGCACTCCAGTTACGACCAATTCGCGGCCCGCGCAACAGTTCTCACCTTCCTGCCGCTGCTGGCCGAGCGGTTCGCCCGCCAGCGGCTCCAGGCGCTGGCAAAGGTCGAGGGCAAGGCGCTCACCGGCAAGCCGACCGTGCTGTTCCTGTGCACCCACAACGCCGGTCGCTCCCAGATGGCGCTCGGTTTCTTCGACCACCTCGCCGGCGACGCGGCAGTTGCGTGGTCCGGCGGCTCCGAGCCCGGCGAGGAGATCAACCCTGTCGCCATCGAGGCGATGGCCGAGATCGGCATCGACATCGCCCGCGAATACCCCAAACCCTGGACCGAGGAAATCCTGCGGGCCGCCGACGTCATCGTCACCATGGGTTGCGGCGACGCCTGTCCGATCTACCCCGGATGCCGCTACGAGAACTGGGAACTGCCCGACCCCGACAACCAGCCTCTCGAGGTCGTCCGCTCGATCCGCGACCAGATCGAAACCCGCGTCCGCACCCTGCTCACCGAACTAGACGCTCCCGCCCGCTGAAAGGCCGCCCCCGCCAATGGTTTCCAAACCCAGTGTCCTCTTCGTCTGCGTCCACAACGCGGGCCGCTCCCAGATGGCCGCCGCCTTCCTCACCCACCTCGCCGGCGACCGCGTCGAGGTCCGCTCGGCAGGCTCCGCACCAGCCGACCAGATCAATCCGGTTGCGGTGGAGGCGATGCGCGAGATCGGCGTCGATATGTCCGCGGAGGTGCCGAAGGTGCTCACCACGGAGGCAGTCCACGCGTCCGATGTAGTGATCACCATGGGTTGCGGCGACGCCTGCCCCTATTTCCCCGGAAAGCGGTATCTGGACTGGAAACTCGACGACCCGGCTGGCCAGGGCCTCGAAGCGGTCCGCCCGATCCGTGACCAGATCGAAAAACGCATCCGCGACCTGCTCGATGAGCTCGGCATCAAATCGCTTGCCTGACCAGCAGCTCTCGAAGACAACAGACTGTCCTCCGGGAGAGTTCGCACTGGTCTCCACGCAGCGCTGAACCTTTCCCGGCTCGGTGCCCACGAGCTGATACGTGTACGGTTGCCCGGGTGTAGCAAGGGGCTTCTCTGAGGCGTGCTTCCGCGATCCTGAAAGGACTCGGATCTGATGTCTACGGACACCGGCCGACACTCCGATGAACCAGACGAGAGCACCGAGGATCCGGCCGGAAAGCGGCCGACGAAGCCTGGGCTCGATCGGCTGGTCTTCGGCGCCACAGCAATCGGCTCTTTGGCTTTCGTGGCTTGGGGCATCGTCGATCACGCCGGCCTCGGCTCCGCATCGGCCGATGCACAGTCATGGGTGATCACGAATACCGGTTGGCTGTTCGTGCTGATCGCTTCGGCTTTTGTCGTGTACGTCATCTGGTTGGCGGCAGGCCGATACGGCCGGATTCCGCTCGGCGCCGACGACGAGGAGCCCGAATTCCGCACCACGTCGTGGATCGCGATGATGTTCAGTGCCGGCATGGGTATCGGTCTGATCTTCTGGGGCGTCGCAGAACCGTTGTCGCACTATATGAGCCCGCCGCCGGGGACGACCGAGCCAAGGAGTTCCGAGGCTGCCGAAGTCGCGATGGCAACGACGTTGTTCCATTGGACTTTGCACCCGTGGGCGATCTATGCCGTAGTCGGCTTGGCGATCGCCTACGGCACGTTCCGCAAGGGACGGTCACAGCTGATCTCGTCGATGTTCCGGCCGATTCTCGGGCGGCACTCCGACGGCATCGGCGGACGCGCGATCAACATGATGGCGATCTTCGCGACGCTGTTCGGTTCGGCGGCGTCGCTCGGCTTGGGCGCACTGCAGATCGGCGCGGGCATCGAGTTCAACGGGTGGGCCGACTCGATCGGCAAGACGGGTCTGGTCGTCATCATCACCGGCCTGACGATGGCTTTCATCGTGTCGGCCGTCTCCGGTATCGACCGCGGTATCCAGTGGCTGTCGAACATCAACATGGTGCTTGCCCTGCTCATCGCGGCCTTCGTATTCGTCGTCGGCCCAACCCTGTTCATGCTCAACCTCCTGCCCGCCGCGCTGGGAGATTACGTCGCCACGTTGCCCGAGATGGCCTCGCGTACGGGTGTCAGCGGCGGCGAGGAAATGAAGGAATGGCTGTCGAGGTGGACGGTCTTCTACTGGGCATGGTGGATCTCGTGGACGCCGTTCGTCGGAATGTTCATCGCCCGGATCAGCCGCGGACGCACGATCCGTCAGTTCGTCACCGGTGTCCTGCTGGTGCCGAGCATCGTCAGCCTGGTCTGGTTCGTGATCTTCGGTGGAGCCGGTGTCTTCCAGCAGGGCCAGACCGGTGACCTGACCGAGGCGAACGGATCCGTCAACGAGAACTTCGCGCTGTTCCACCTGCTCGATCACTATCCCATCGCCTCGGTGACCGCCGTCCTGGTGATGATCCTTGTCGGCATCTTCTTTGTCTCCGGTGCCGACGCCGCATCCATCGTGATGGGTACGTTGTCGGAGAAGGGCAACATCGACCCGTCCAAGGCGACGGTGATCTTCTGGGGAGCCGCGACCGGCGCGGTCGCCGCCATCATGCTCGTCATCGCCGACCCAGGCGACCTCGGTGGCGCGCTGACCGGGCTACAGGCCCTGACCACAGTGGTGTCGCTGCCCTTCGTGATGGTGATGGGATTGCTGTGCGTGTCGCTGTACAAGGACATGCGTTCGGATCCGATCATCCTGCGTGAAGAACGCGGCACCGAGCTCATCGAAGGCGCGGTAGTGCAGGGCGAGGAACGACACGACACCGATTTCGAGCTCCTCACAGGGCCGGTGAGTGAGCCCCGAACCACAACGCCGGACCAGTCGGCCGACTGATCCGACGCCGGGGCGGCTGCTGTCCCGGCCCTGTTTTTCTCAGCACCTGCGGCCCGACGTCCACCCGCACACAACTGGAGTCGGCGCGTTGTGGCTGGACAAAGGCAAATCACCGACAGCGGAACTCTCACAGTCGATTCCGGGCTCTCGATCAGACGCGCTCGTTTCGATCCCGCGAGAACTCGGCCCGTTCTTCGCTGAATGCCGGTCGCTGCCCGTTCAGTAATGCGCTACGAAACCCGGCAGGATAGCCTCGGCAATTCCTGCGGCCCGGTTGACTATTTGATCAGCCAGAGATGCCCGAGCACATGCTCGCGCAGCCGTCGCGACCCCTTACGTGCCGTGTCAACGATGTGTGCCGCCTCACGTCCGGTCAGGCCAAGACGTCGCGCCAGATCCAACGGCACGGTATCGGCGTCGCCGACCAGCTCTACGAGCAATCGATTGCGCGCTCGCTCGGCGGCGTGGATTTCGGCCTTTGTCCGATTGAACATCTCCGATCTCGGGGGAGTCCGGCCTTCAGAGCCCCGCGCGTCGAGTTCACCTGTCGCAACGAGGCGAGCGCGAGCGCGCTCGAGTCGCGACATCACCTCTGATTCGCGATCGGTAGTCATGCAAACACGATATCGCGGGCAGCGAGCGCGGCATCCAGCTCCTGGACCGTCCGTGTATCCGCCCACGGTGACAGCTGCTGCCGTCCCTCGATAATCGCTGCGGCCAGTCTTGGCGACCGGTTCTGCTCTGCTAGTGCCGCCGCTTCACCAACCGCGCTCGCCGCTTCCTCGATTTCATCGAGCTGAATCAGTGCGCGCTCCAACTCCAGCAGCGTGACCGCTCGGTCCCGCACATAGTTCGGCTGCATCATCGCAAGGGCGTGCCGGGACGCCTCGGCCGCCGGACCTGCGTCGCCCAGGATCGCGAGGCAGTTGCCGCGGTAGCTTTCCTGTATTCCCGCGCCCATGAAGTAAGCGCGGCTCTGCGATGGATGGCACGGCACTATGCCGATGAGTGCTGCGTCGGCCTCTTCGAGCGCCTGCAAGCATGCCGGGCGCTGCCCCGCGATCGCTGCGGCCTCGGCATTGCGGATCGCGACGTAGGCTCGCAGGTGCCTGTCCTCCGACTGCATTACCCAGCTGCGCGCCGCGACCGCGTAGTCGACAGCGATACGTGGTCGACGCTGCCAGGTCTCCAGTTGCGAGAGGTGACACAACATGTACGCGCCGAGATCGGAGTCTTCGGCCTCATGCGCGTTCTCACGCGCTTCGGTGTAGAGCCGCGCGGCCGTCGTGTAGTCCCGTGCATCCCATGCCAGAGACCCCGCGAGGCCGGTCCACTCTGCGTAGAGCGAAAGTAGGTCGGCCCGTAGCGCCGCCGGGCAGTCGCGCAGCATCGCCTCAGTGACCTGCTGCTGCGCAATGACCATGCCCTGTGCGGCCGGAGAACCGAGCATGTCATCGAGTTGCATCGCCTGATACAGCGTCGACCGCACCACAGATACCGCGGCAGAATCCGGGCGACCTGCGCCGGACATCAACCACGCGGCTCGCTCGGCCGCGTCGCCTAGTCCCAACGTCGCCAACGCGCCCGCGCCCATGGCACCGGCCTTGAATAGCTGCCGCCGCTTCACGTCGTCATCCTCATTCAGCCGGAGTTGCTCAAACCGGTCCGCAACATCCTTCGGTGCCTTCGCGAGCATCGTTCCGTAGGTGGTCTGGCCGAGACCGCCGATCGGTGCCGCGCCCTTCTCCCAGCGCCTGACGGATCGTTCCGCCACGCCGAGCGCCTGCGCGAACCTGGCCTGTTTCATTCCATAGGCGCGGCGCAGCGCGACGCAATCCTCGTTGGTCCATGTCGAGACGATAACCATCACAGCCCCCTGCGGCGGAAGTGGTGACCGCAACTTTAGCCGGTTCTTGTCCGGTCATGTCCGGAAATGTCCTGCGGCAGAACGGAAGCATTTCCCCAGGCCCCGCCGCCGGGTCGATGCCATGCCCCGCATCGGCACACCGACCTACGACGACGCCTGGTTGGTGGCGAAAGCTCCCCGGCGGCGGGCGCCTCACCGAACAAACGAAACAGGAAGCGACAGACCCCATGCACCACCAGCACCCGCCGCCCCCTGCAGGCCGGCCACGTCACAACGCGAACAACCCAAAGGCGGTAGGTCTGGCCCGGACCGACATATCCGGCCTGGACGTACCCGCGCAAGCGATCGAGATACGCCGTCATGCAGAACAATTGGGCTACCAATACCTGTACACAGTGCGTCCGCCGGTCGACCGGGGCATCGATCCAATCGGATACGCGCTCGGAATCGCCCTCGATGTGCGCGCCGCCGCATTGGTCGTCTACGACTTGGCCATCGTCGACCACACACCCGCCCGGGTATGCGAGTTCTGCGACCTGGAAACAGTGAGCCCACCGACCACATGGGCAGCTGTGCTGCCGACTCGGATCGACCCAGCGCACAGCCACCCCGACCACCCGCTGACCGTTTCTGAGTCGTTTCGGATCATGCAGCAGCACATGGCATGTCGTGCGGTGACTTGTCCGCTAAAGGCCACCGCGCTCAGCTGCCTCGTACGAGCAGGCAAAATTGTCCCGCCGGTCAACACACCCCGTGAGCGTGCCGCAGCCCGTGGCCTTACGTTCCCAGCGCTAGACGCCGAACTGCCAGTGCCCGACGCCCCCGGCATGCAAACCTTGCTCGCTGTCCTCGACGGGCTCACCGACCCCGATGCCGACTTCCCTTTGGTCGCTGCCCGACGCTCCCAAGTTGTGTGGTCGGACACGACAGTCATCGACGACTGCAACCTCCTCACCACCGCAGCACCCGAGAACGCCACGTACCCGACCGGCTCCGTATGGCGCTCCCCACGTCCGGAGGAACCAGACGTGCATCTGGCAATCTCGCTGCACGGCATACAGTTCGACTTCACCGCATGCCTGTCGGCCGCATTGGAATTCGTGCACGAGCAGCAAACCCACCACTACGCCGACAGCGTCACCATCGAGCTGGACGACACGCGCAGCTTTCCGCGCCTACCCAACGAGCGGCTGTTCCTGCAACCCTGACCTGACACACTTGCCTGCTCCGAACACGACATGAGGGGATGACACGAATGGATAGCGAGCGACCGTACACTCCGACCGAACGCGCACGCATGGATAGCGATCAGCAAGACCCACGCTGGGTGCGGTGGCTCGATCGCATGACCGATGAAATCAACCACTTTCTCACCATCACGGTGCCGGACATGCCTGAAAGCCCCTGGACCGCTGAGGGATTGAGGCATGCCGAAGCCGTAGCGCTGCGAATCTTCCCGACGATGGAATCGGTCGATCTGCCGGAGAACCGTCATCTTGCAGACCAGTTCCATCGCTACCTCGGCGAAGTGTTCCGCCGCAATTTCGAGGGTGAGTGGTACAACGTTCCCGAACACGACGACCCACAACGGACGCGTGGTTTCGGCCCGGTTGTCCGCCGACCGTTCAATGAATTGTATTTTACTGTCGTATCTCAACTAACGGCCGCGATGTACAGGCGCACGGGCACAGAATGGTCGCGAATTTTCGAGTTTTCCGCCGAGGACTACGCGGACTGGCAAAGCGCTGGCCGTCCGTCATTGGACGAATGGATGAAGATCCGGGACGCGGACTGAGTAGTCCACGTGCCATGTCCGGGGGTGTGTTGTGGCCTACGACAGAGACGAGTACTCCCGCTATGTGGGCGGCAAATGGTTCGAAGGGAAACCCGCCCGACCGCCGGAAGCCTGGGAGCGCGAGCGAGATAAATGGTCGAAATCCCGTGAGTTCGGGAACCAGTTCCGCGATGGCATGTGCCAAATGCTCGGCCGCACTCAGGAAACCGGCTGGACGACCGAGAACTACTACAAGAGCGAAGCCGGTAAACGCTTTCATGACGCAGCGCACCATGTTGTGCAGCACGCCATGGAGTTCAAAGCCGGACGTGTCGGCGAAGATGCGCTGAAACAGCTCAAAAAAGATGCTCGCGCGCTCCGTGACGGCTGGACTATCGAGTGGTTCACAGTGGCCGGTGCCCGCATAGATTCCGCCGTAGTAGACAAGATGCGCGAACTGACCCAGAAATTCCCCGGCCAGTTCACGGTAGTCGAAGTCACCAAAGAACAATTCGCCCAGGCGATAGCCATCGGCAAGGAGCTGGCGAAGAATCGCGAAGCGCAACAGCTCCAGAAAGCCCGCGAGAACGAGATAGCCCGCAACCTCGAAGCGGGCAAGCAGCTCGAAGCCGAGAAAGCCGAACTACGCAAGCAGGTCGAAGAACAAGCCCGCCAACTGCAAGAGGCGCGCGAACGTGGGCGCGGTGTCGAGGTCGAGCCACTGCGCGCGGCGCACGCGAAGATGCTCGGAGACCTCGAGAAGATCCGTGAGGCCGAGCGCGAGCAAGCCCGCGAAATGCTCCAGGCGGCCGGGCACACCCCGCAGCAGATCCAGGCCATGGAAACGGTGCTCGAGCAGGGGCGGGAGGATCAGCGGAAAGACGTCGTACTGGGTATCGAGGCGATCGCAGCCACGGTCGAACGCGAGGACCAGGCCCGCGCCGCCTCCGAGGCCGCCGAGCAAGCCCGCGAGCAAGAGCGGGCCGCCCGTGAAGCCGCGGAGAAGGAACGCGCCGAATACCTCTCCCGCCTCCAGCGACAAGGCATCCCTGGCGAAGTCGTGAAGATCCTCGGACTGGGCCAAGCCGAAGCACCTTCGGCCGCCGTTCGACGTGATCCGGATGGCCAAGCGCCCCGAGTCGAACGCGGTCACGGCTACGGACCCGAGCGAAGCCGCGGAATCAACCGCGACCGCTGACGACGCCCGCGAGTATCAGCGGCTCGGCACCCGGCGCGCCGGATAGGTTGAGCCGACCGACCAACCTGAACAGGAGCCAGCAGTGCCTATCGAGCACGAAGCCAAGATCCTCGGCGTCGACCCCGACACCATCGAACAACACATCGTGGACAAGGGCGGGCAGAAACTCGGCGAGCGGTTCATGCGCCGCTACGTCTACGACATCACGCCGGGCGATGAATCGAAGTGGATCAGACTGCGTGACAACGGGAACGGAACCACGCTCGCGGTCAAGCAGATCACTAGCGACGCCATCGACGGCACCCGCGAATTGGAGGTGGGCGTCGACGACTTCGCCGCCACCAATGCCCTGCTCGAGATGCTGGGCTTCACCCCGAAGTCCTACCAGGAAACCAAGCGGATCAGCTTCGTACTCAACGGCGCACAGCTCGAGATCGACACCTGGCCGCAGATCCCGTCGTACCTGGAGATCGAAGCCGCGACGAAGGATGAAGTGATCAGGATCGCCGAACTACTCGGCTACACCGAAGCCGACCTCACCGGCGAGAACACGATCAAGATCTACGCTCGGCACGGCATCGACCTCAACACCGTCCGCGAACTACGTTTCTGAGCGGGTCTTCCGGTGTCTTGTCGCGAGCGCCGAACGGCAGAACCCGGTGTCCGTCCAGTCCTGCGGGTCAGGGCGATTTGCGTTGCGCAGGTCAGATCAGACTGCTCAGTAAGGAACCTGAACGAAGTCGGCTAGGTCGCGGACCTCTGCCGTCAGCGTCCGCCGTTTCTCGATCATCCCTGCGAGGATGTCACGCGCAAACCTTTGTTTCACGAGCCATTCCGGCAGCTCTCGCCGGATCTGCTGGAGCACGGCCAGCGCTTCGGGGTATTGCCGCATAGCTGCGTGTGCTGCTGCGACGTCGAGGCGGTGACGCTGCCACGGCCACGGGAGTGGGTATTTCGTCCCCGCCAGTTGTGTCGCAATCGCCAGTGTCACTTGTGGTTTGTCGATGACCATGGCGTTCTCCGCCGCCAGCATTTGTACCGTGACCGGGCCGAATGCGTGCAGCAGGCCATCTTTGGAGTCGTGTTCGCCATGTCGGATCGCCATGCCGGCGACACGGGCGAACGCCAGCGCGTCATCGGCCTCACCGGGTCGGTTGTCACGTATCGCCGCTGTGGAGACACGTTGCAGCATCAGTCCCCAACTGGCGAGATCTTCCCGCGACGCCTTGGATATCCGGCGCGGTTCGAGATCATCGGCCCACTTGGTCGCTACCTCCCGCGCCTTCGCCAGATCCCCCTTGCGAATCCAGCGCCAGCAATCCGCATCTGCCAGCGGCGCAGATGCACGCAGGTCGGGCGCATCATCGAGTGCCAACGCGATGGCGTGATCTGCCGCATCGAACTGCCAGGTCAGACACATTTGCCATGCCACCATCTGGCGAATCCGGGATCGCAGTCTTCGTGCATCGGTCGTCCCTGAATCCGCCGCAGACACTAGATAATCCGCGTCGCGCAACATTGGCACGAGCTGAGGGGCAAGCTCAGCGAAGCGACCACCGCGGAACAGCGGCTTTACTTCCGCGAATGTCGCACTGACACCGGCGACAGTCGGTGGCTCGCTGAACTCATCAACCGGGTAGATACCAGCTAACGCTTGACGGACTTCCGCCCACAACTCGACATCTGTCACGTCGGGATCAGCCGCATCCGGCTTGACGATCAAGGCAGATGTTTCGACTCGAAGCGCGCTCGCCAACCGACGCGCTGTCTCGGTCCTAGTCGATTCCTGCCCGCCCTGCTCGAGCAGCCTGATCAGCTGGACTGATACACCGGATCGTTCTGCAAGCTCGGTCTGAGTGAGCCCGCGCCGTTTGCGAATACTGCGCAGGCGGTCCCCTAGTTGTGCGCCCATACGCCAACGGTACGCGGGCTCAACGGACTCCGAGAGACCTCCGAATTGGTAGTTTGCAACGCCCCTGTTCACTACTGCCATTGTGACGCTCCAGGCGAACGCTGAGGCTGGATTCAGCCCCGACGTCGGGTGTCGCCGGTTCCTAATCCCGGCCCACTGACTGCCCGATGATGCGCAGTCGGCGGATTGACCTCGGCGTCGGGTGCACACCAATCGTTCGAGCGAGGGGAGACGCTTATGGATTCACCGAAACAGCCTGAGGACACGCCGTTGTCGGTATGCCACTTCTACCGGCAGGTGTGTGACCTGCCCGCTGAGGTGGACCCAGCTCATCTGGGACGCATCACCCTGCGAGCGGGCCGGGTGTGTGGGTTGATGATGCCCGCGTTCATCGGGTCGGAAGTCAAAGCGTGGATGCAGCGGCACGGCCACCAGGCCGAGCCGGTACTGACGCATCCTCGTTCGCAGCGCTGGACGTTCCTGACCGGCCCTGACCTGCCCGAAGATATCCGGTTGTTCGCGGAGATGTCGCGGCTGAGCGTGTCCATCGTGCGCGCAGGAGATATCGCGCTGCCCGGTCCCGGTCAGCGTCCCGGCCTGTTCCGGGCATGGGTGCAACCACCCCACGATGCCTACCGCCCGCCGGGGCGGATCGTGATCGAGGCCATTCGCGGATGCGCCCGCCAGCACGCGCGGCATCGTCGGCGGGTGGTGGCGTATGCCTGAAAACACCACAACCGGTTTTGCAGCGTACGGTTGCGGTCCGGAGTGTGAGCCGTGGATCAGCGTAAGTCATTGCGGTGTCTTCGCTTTCGATAACAAAACCGGTGACCTGTTGTCGGTGAAATGCCCGTCGTACTTGTGCTGCGGGCAGATGGTGCCGATCATCAACGGCCGCATGACCGATCACGATTTCCCCGCAGGCATCGCATTCGGTGGTCAGAAATGCCCCTGGATCGGTATCCGCGTCGTCGACGACCGTGCCCCGAGTAGCGTTCTCGCGCCGGATCAACCGCCGCAGGCCGCCCGATGACCGGTGACCAGGACGCCGAGCGTGCCGCCGCCGATGACCGGTGCCCGCATCATCGATAGCCGCACGCGTCTCACCAGGACACAGCGAGCCAGCGACCCGATCCACCCAGACCGCACCGCCCACCGATCCCCGCATCCCGAGGATCCGGTCGTGCACCGGGCGATCTCGCTGCACGGCATACGATTCGACTTCGCCGCATGCCTGAGTTCCGCACTGGAATTCGTGAACGAACAGCAGGCCCACCGCTACGCCGACGATGTGACCATCGACCTGCACGACACGCACACATACCCGTGCTTGCCCAATGAGCGGCTGTATGTGCAACCGTGACCTGAGACACTGACCTGCCCACACCGGGCCAAGGGGACAGCCGAGAGGAAACCATGAGCGAACGGCCCTACACCGCAGCAGAACTCGAACGGATCGCAGCGGACCAGCAAGACCCGCACTGGATGGAATGGTTGAGCCACATGTCCGAACGAATCGACCAATTCCTTAACGTCACCGTGCCCGACATGCCGGACAACCCGTGGTCCGACGAAGGGTTGAATCACGCCGAAGCCGCCGCGCTTCGAATCTTCCCGACCATGGAATCAGTTGATCTGCCGGAAAACCGCGACATCTCCGACCAGTTCCACAGCTACATCGGTGAGGTATTCCGCCGGAACTTCGAAGGCGAATGGCGCAACGTGCCGGACTACGACGATGACGATCACCCGAAGGGATTCGGGCCAGTTATCCGATTGCCATACAACCCCGAGTATTTGGCCGTCTTCCAGCTACTGACCGCCACCATGTTCCGGCGGACCGGAAGCCAATGGAGCCGGATATTCGGCTACCAAGCCGAAGACTACGAAACATGGAAAGCCGGGAGAACCTCCCCGCAAGGGTGAGCACTGCCGTGAGCAGGGGGAATCGTCGTGTACGACGAGCAGGAACGCTACAAGAAGTATGTCATCCGCCAATGGTTCAAAGGAAAACGAGCACGCTCGATCGAGAACTGGCGGAAAGAAAGTAAGCGACGAGGCAACGCGCGCAAATTCGGAAACCTGTTCCGCGATGGCATGACTCAGCTTCTCGGCCGCACCGAGGACCGAGGGTGGAAAACCGAGGTATACCGAGCAACCGACAAAGGTCGACGCTACGACGACTCGGCACACAAAAAGCTAGCCCACTCCATGGAATTCAAAGCCGGGAAACTCGGCCTTGACGCCGTACGGCAGCTCGAAAAAGACGAACACGGCCTCAAGATCGGCCGCACGATCGAATGGTACATCGCGCCGACATCCACGATCAGCCGAGAAGCGGCCGACAAAATACAGGAACTGAAAACAAAATACCCAGACCAGTTTCAGCTCATAGTCATCTCTCGCGAGCAGTTCGCACGGGCGATCGAGATCGGCAAGGAACTCGCGAAGAGCCGCGAGGCGCAACAGCTCCAGAAAGCCCGCGAGAACGAGATAGCTCGCAACATCGAAGCGGGCAAGCAGCTCGAATCCAAGAAGGCCGAACTACGCAAGCAGGTCGAAGAACAAGCCCGCCAGCTGCAAGAAGCGCGCGAACGTGGGCGCGGTGTCGAGGTCGAACCGCTGCGCGCGGCGCACGCGAAGATGCTCGGAGACCTCGAGAAGATCCGTGAGGCCGAGCGCGAGCAAGCCCGCGAAATGCTCCAGGCGGCCGGGCACACCCCGCAGCAGATCCAGGCCATGGAAACGGTGCTCGAGCAGGGGCGGGAGGACCAGCGTAAGGACGTGGTACAGGGTATCGAGGCGATCGCAGCCACGGTCGAACGCGAGGACCAGGCCCGCGCCGCCTCCGAGGCCGCCGAGCAAGCCCGCGAGCAAGAGCGGGCCGCCCGTGAAGCCGCGGAGAAGGAACGCGCCGAATACCTCGCCCGCCTCCAACAGCAAGGCATCCCTGGTGAAGTCGTGAAGATTCTCGGACTAGGCCAAGCCGAAGCACCTTCGGCCGCCGTCCAGCGTGACCCGGACGGCCAAGCGCCCCGAGTCGAACGCGGTCACGGCTACGGACCGGAACGAAGCCGCGGAATCAACCGCGACCGCTGACAGCATTTCCATGACGTCCGCGAGACGCGAGGCGTCACGTCTGGATAGGCGGTGGCCCCCGGTCCGAGATATGCGCGGTCTCGGCACCGAGGGCCATTGGGGTATATGAAGGTAGAACCCGGCTGCTCGCCGGGCATGCGTTACTTCTGCGGCTCGGTCGGCTTGGTCGGCATGGGCGCGTTGACCGTGCTGAAGTACTGGATGGCCGCGCCGATGGCGACCGGTGCGGTCACCAGGATCTGACCGGCGACCGTGCCCAGTGCGCCGACCGCCAGGATGCCGCCGAGGCAGCCGACGGCGGCGGCCGGGATGAACGGGCCGAACATGCCGACGATGGTGGCGGCGGCGACGGTGGCTCCGGCGATGCCGCCGAGGATGCAACCGACGGACGCGCCGCCGATGCCGCCGACCAGAGTGCCGATGGAGGCGCCCATCCCGATGGTGCTGGTCATGCGGGACCAAGCGGCCTGCTCGCGGTCGTATTCGGTCTTCCAGGGGGCCTTGTCCTCGAACGGAAGGGCGACCGGCTTGTAGGTGGCGTGGGCGAGGTCGAACTGCGGGGTCAGCGTGGCGGTGCGGTCGGAAATCTCGGCGGCGATGGGGAATTCGAAGTCATCGATGCGGAAGGTCAGGGGCGCGCCCGCGACGATGGCGCCGTCGGCGGCTTTGAGCTTCAGCATCTGGTCCTCGACCACCAGCGAACCGGCGTCGGTGGTGATGATGCTGGAGGTTTCGGTGGCGTAGGCGGTGAAGCCGACGGCTTCGGCCTCGCCGGAACCAGCCTCGACGGACGTGCCTTCGCCGGTGGCCTCGACGGACGTGGCTTCGGCGGGTGCGACCTCGGGAGCGGCGGAGCTCGTGCCCGTGGCGATGCTCACCGCAGCGGTGGTGAACGCGGCGGCCAGGGCTAGTTTCGTGATCTGCATGAGGATTCCTCGGTTTTCGAGGCATGGCGGTACGACGGCCATACCTATGACGTTTGGTAGGTCGTGGGAGTAACGGGCCTTCGCCCGGGGGATGTGTGAACTACGAGGCGGCGCGTACCCGTCCGACTAGGCCGATCAGGATGTCGACGGCGAGGAAGGCGAGCAGGCTCAACCCGACCAGCGGGACGAACCAGCCGACCAGCAGTGCGGCGGCCAGCAGGGGAACGACCAACCACGGTGAGGTCTGCCGCAACGCGCCGCGCCGAGGGGCCCGGCCCATGGCGAACCGTCCCGCGTCGCGAGTCGGTCGCCTGCGCCACCACAGGAGGTAGCCGCGCGCGATCACGGTGATCAGGCCGATCATCGCCGCGAGCAGCAACAGCTGGTTGAGCAGCCCGAACATCAGACCCATGTGGAACTGAATGCCCCAGTTGGTGAGCTTGGCCATCAGCGGCCAGTCGGCGTAGGGGAGCCGGTCGGTGACCGAGCCGGTGGCGCCGTCAACCGCGACCGCGTCGACGGTGTAGGTGCCGGGCATCCGGCGTTCCTTCACCCCGAATGCCTTCCCTGGTGCGCCCGGCATGGCGATCTCGACAGCTTGGGTGATGCCCTCGGCGCGTGCGGTCGCGTACACCCGGTCCAGCTGGGCGATCCGGTCGGCCGGGTCGGCGGGCGCGTGCTCGGCATGGCCGCCGCCGTGATGATCGGAGCCCGAATCATGCACGGGCGCAGCGCTTCCGGGTAGCGTGGTGCTGACCGAAGGGGTCGTCCAGCTCAGCTGCTGACGCAGCTCGGTGATGTTCTCACCCGCGTACGTCGACCAGGTCATGCCGGTCGCCGACAGCAGCAACGCCAGGGGAAGCACCCACATGCCGATCGCGCCGTGCCAATTCAGGGTGCGTCCGCGCGCGCGTTGCGACCGGTCGGCCGCGAACAACCAGCCCCAGCCGTTGCGGGCACGCCGACTGCGCACGCGCCGCACCCAGATGACCAGACCGGCCAGTCCCACGATCCACAGCCAGGACGCGGCGAGCTCGCTGTAGATCCGGCCTGGCTCACCCAGGTGCAGATCCCGGTGCAGCTGGTCGATCCAGGTGCGCATCGGCAGCGCTCCCGAGCTGCCGTACACCACGGAATCGCCAATCGGCAGTGCGGTATACGGATCGACGAATACCGCGCGTCGCTCGGACTCGCCCAGCGAAGGATCGCTGAACAGCACGCGGGTGGTGTCCTCTGGGCCCGCCGCCGGAGCGACCGCGACCAGTTGCAGGTCCGGCTGGATGGCGAGCTGGGTGACGACGGCGGCGCTGACCTGATCCGAGAGCGGCTTCGGTGTTCCGTTCTGCGTGACAGTCAGCAGGTCGCGCGACATGACCGACTCGAGCGTCGGCGAGATCGCGTAGAGCGCGCCGGTGAGGGCCGCGATCAGGATGAACGGTCCGACGAACACGCCTGCGTAGAAGTGCAGCCGCATGGTGAGCGCGGATAGGCCGGTTCGGCGTCTGGCGGCGGGCGCGTCCGACGGCTCCGGTAAGTCGGCGCCGGAGTCGGAAGTGGTTATTTCTGCTGTACTCACGGTCGTTTCGTTTCTGACGTCGGGAACCCGGTCGGGCAAGCAGGCCGTTGTCCTGGTAGCTGATGCGCACGGGGCGCTCCTGCCGACGGTGGACAGCGCGTACCTCGCATCCGGCCGATGTGCGCGCGCGGAACTAGGTTCGGCGACGAACGTCTCGGCCGAGGTGAACGGCCGCGGGCGCGCTCACCTTGCGGAGGCGCGATCTCGCCGCGGTACGCGGAAGTTTGCCGTGCGAACCTACGCAACGGCGTCTCCGCACGCTCAGACGTGGGCACGAGGTGCGGGTGACGCTGTGCTGCACGGTGAAAGACCGTAGACATGAGCAATACTCACGCCACGGCGTTTCTCGCACCGGGTGTGGGAAAGATCAGAGGGCGACCGGAAGTGGCGGACCGCGTGTGCGCAGCAACTCGGCGGCGAGCACGCGCAGGACGACGCGGTCGCGATAGACCGTGCGCAGGGGCGCGCGATCCGCGACGACGGGCGGAATGTGGCGTACCGGCAGCACCCGGGACAGCACCGCTGTCCCGATCCGGTACGCGGCCTCCGCGCCACGGATCACAACAGATGCCGCGACCGCCGCGACAAGATGTGCCGTGAGCATGGCCGGGGTCAGCTGGGCATCACCGTGATGCACGTGGCCCGAGCTGATACCCATGGTGAAGTGACCGAGTAGCTGTCCGGCCACCAGCGCCGCGACCAGCCCGGCCGAGGAATCGCGCAGCGGAGCCAGCCCGGCCACCAAGGCGCCGACAACGGTGGAGGCGGCGGCCAGCAGCGCCAGCGTGGTGGTATTCGGCGGCATTCCGCCGGACGCCCACCCGTGTGCCGCAACGGAAATGGCACCTGAGATCGCACCGGCCGAACCACCGCGCAGTCGCGCGACGGCGCCGCGTCGTCCCGCGGTAGGCCGGTCGAACTCGAAACTCACCCGCTGATGATAGCCGACGAATTGCACGCGATCGACGGCATCGGCAGGCGCCGGAAAAGCAGTACGACGTGCAGTTTCCAGGTGGAAACAATTCGGCCTTCCGGAGCGAGCACCGCAGTGCGGAGCATGCCGCCCCGGAAGGCCTTGTGGACGTGCGCCGATCAGCCCGCGTCGACCTCCATCTCGATCAGCGGCTTGCGCAGCAGCTTGCCGGTGGCGTTGCGGGGCAGTTCGTCGAGGAAGATCACCTCGCGCGGCACCTTGTAGCGCGCCAGGTTCGCCCTGACGTAATCCTTGATCTCTTGCGGGTCGCGTTTGGAGTCGGGGCCGGGCACGACGACGGCCCGCAGCCGCTTGCCGTACTCGCGGTCGTCCACGCCGACCACCGCGGCTTCGAAGATGTCGTCGCGGCCCGCGATGAGGTTCTCCACCTCGAGCGGGAAGACGTTCTCGCCGCCGGAGACGATCATGTCGTCGTCGCGGCCGTCGATATAGAGCAGGCCGTCGGCGTCGAAATGCCCGACGTCGCCGCTGGACATCATGCCGTCGACGATCTCCTTGGTGCGCCCGTCGGTGTAGCCGGTGAAGGCGAACCCGTTGTCCACGAAGATGGTTCCGGTGACGTTCGGCTCGGTGATCGGCTTGCGGTTCTCGTCCAGCAGCACGATCCGGATGCCGACCGGGGCCTTACCGGCGGTGGTCGGCGCCTTGCGCAGGTCCTCGGGGGTGGCGACCGTCATGACGGCGCATTCGGTGGAGCCGTAGAGGTTGTAGAGGCTGTCGTTGAAGTAGTCCAGCGTGCGGGTCACCACGTCCGGCGCGATGGCCGAGCCCGCCGCGAAGATCACCTTGATGGTGCTGACGTCGTACTCGGCCAGCACGTCTTCGCCCAGGTCCAGGATGCGCTGCAGCATGGTGGGCACCACGACCAGCGAATCCGCCTTGTATTGGGCGATATTGGCCAGGGTCTGCTCGGGATTGAACCGGCGCTGCTGGAAGATCACCCGGTTGCCGAGGGCGAGACCGAGGGTGAACTGGGACAGTCCGGTGCCGTGGAAGATCGGCGCCGCCATGATCATGGTGCCGTTGTTGGGCAGCGGCACCCGGTCGACGAACTGCGCGGAGGCGAACGGGCTCACCCGGTCCCGGGGCGCGCCCTTCGGGGTCCCGGTGGTGCCGCTGGTCAGGATCACCATGCCACCGGGCTTGACGGGCGCGGGCAGCGGCGCGGTGGAACGAGCCGAGCTCAGCGTATCGATGGTCGGAATCGACGGATCGGCGTTGTCGGTCGCGTCGACCCAGGTGAGGATGCGCGGGATCGCGGCGGGGATGGCGCTCATCAGGTCGACGAACTCGCTGTCGTGCAGCACCGCCTTCACATGCTCGCGCTCGGCCACGTCGGCGAACTGCGGCTTGGCGAAACCGGTGTTCATCAGCACCGCGCGCACGCCGAGTTTGCCGGTGGCCAGCAGGCTCAGCACCATGCCGCGGTGGTCGCGGGCCAGGATCGCCACCACGTCACCCGGATTGATGCCTTGGGCTTGCAGGCCTCGGGCCAGGGCGTTGGATCGCTCGTTGAGCTGGCCGAAGGTCACTTCGCCGCGCTCGTCGACGATGGCGGCGGCGTGCGGCCTGGTCTGCGCGGCGTGCATGACGACACCGGCGAACGGGCCGAATTTCAGCACGTTGCGCGCCGACCGTGCCGCGTGGTCCGGGCGCAGCGGATTGAACAGCCGCCGCTTGACCATCACGTTCACGCCAACGGCTAGATCACCCGCCTTGCGGGCGGTGCCGGCCAATGGGGGGAGGGAGAGAGACATCGACAACCTTCCGGCGGCGCAACCCGGCGGTCCTCCGAGTGGTGCGGGCCGCATTTTCGAGAGCCAGTGCTGCCGCTAACAGTAGCAAGCTTCTGTGACCGGATGTGTCACGTATCTCGTGAATTCCTACCCGCGGGTAACGGACTCTGTTCGATTGCGGCTCGGACAGAAAACAGGTGGGATCGCTGTTGCGCGATCCCACCTGCCTCCGCCGTCGGTCAGGCCTTGACCTCGTAGTCCACCAGCACGCGGCGCAGCAGCTTGCCGGTCGCGTTGCGGGGGAGATCGTCGAGGAAGACGACGTCGCGCGGCACCTTGTAGCGGGCCAGATTGTTCTTGACGTACGCCTTGATCTCCTCGGGGTCCGGCGTCTGGCCGGGCTCCGGGACGACGAAGGCGCGCAGCCGCTTTCCGAACTCCACGTCGTCTACGCCGATCAGCGCCACGTCGAAGATGTCCGGCCGCTCCAGCAGCAGGTTCTCCACTTCCTGCGGGAAGACGTTCTCGCCGCCGGAGACGATCATGTCGTCGTCGCGGCCGTCCACCATGAGCAGGCCGTTCTCGTCGAAGTGGCCGACATCGCCGCTGGACATGTAGCCGTCGATGACCTGCTTGGTGCGGCCGTCGGTGTAGCCCTCGAAGGGCGCGCCGCTGCGGATGAAGATGCGCGCGGTCGTGTTGATGGCGGTGACCTGCTGGTCATTGTCGTCGTACAGGCGCACCTCGCAGGTGATCGGCGGGCGTCCGACGGTGCCGGGCGCGAGGGCGAGGTCCTCCGGGTTGGCCACGGTCGCGACCGCGCATTCGGTCGAGCCGTAGAGGTTGTAGAGCACCGGCCCGAACGCCTCGGTGGCCTTGATCGTGAGCTCGGGGGACAGCGCCGAACCGGCCAGCATGATCACCTTCAGCGAGGAGGTGTCGTACTTCGCCCGGATCGCCGGGTCGAGTTCGGCCATCCGGTGCAGCATGGTCGGCACCGCCACCAGCATGTCGGCCTGGTGGTCGGCGATCAGCTTCAGCGTCGCCTCGGCGTCGAAGCGGCGGCGCACCACGATCTTGTTGGCCAGGGCCGCGCCGACGAGCCAGGTGGCCAGTCCGGTGCTGTGGAAGATCGGCGACACGATCACCTGGGTGCCCCGCTGCGGGAACGGGATGCGATCGACGAACTGCGCGGTGGACAGCGGGGTGACCTTGGTGCGCGGAGCGCCCTTGGGCAGGCCGGTGGTACCGCTGGTCAGGATGATGAAGCCACCGGGCTTGCTCGGCGCGGGCAGCGGTGCGGTCGAGTTGGCGGCGACCAGGTCGTCGAGCGTCTGCGAGCCCGCGGGCAGCGCGGTGCCCTCGTCGACCCAGGTGAGGTAGCGCGGCAGGTCGGCCGGCAGGGCGTCGAGCAGGCCGAGGAACTCGCTGTCGTGCAGCACGGCCTTGACCTTCTCGCGCTGGCAGACCTCGGCGAACTGCGGTTTGGCGAACCCGGTGTTCATCAGCGCCACCCGCACGCCGAGCTTGCCCGCGGCGGCCATGGACAGGATCAGGCCGCGGTGGTCACGCGCCAGGACGGCGATCACCATGCCCTCGCTGATGCCGGCGGCCTGCAGCCCACGCGCGATCGCGGTGGACTGTTCGTCCAGCTCGCGGTAGGTCAGCGTGCCTGCCTCGTCGACGAGACCGGGCGCGTCCGGAGCCACCCGCGCGGAGTGCCGGATCAGCGTCGCCTGCGGGCCGAGGATCTTCGACTCCTTCATTGTCCGCAGCGTCTCGAGCGGCTTCCGGGGATCACTGACGCCCCGGCTCCGCAGTACCCCTAGCGCCTTCACAATTTCCAGCGTGTGGGCCACGTTCATGTCGACAAAACCTCCACAAAACCCTCGCGTCGGTACTCGACCTAGCGAACCAGTACGGCGTGTTGACCGCCACCGTAGCAGTGCGGAGTGTGACAGGTCACAGTGAAAGCAGACAAATCAGTCCCAGATGGGTTACGGGCACCGCTGGTGAACTCGATTCCGTCCTTTTCGTCCGGTGTGGCCGAGATCGGCGCGTTACCCTCGCAACGTCTCGAGACCGCTCGAAGGGAGACGCGGCCAATGTCCGATCCGAAGGACCGTGAACCGTTCATCGATGTTCCCGGCGATTTGCCCGGTATCCGGGGTCTGTTCGCCTTCAAACCCGAAACCGGCGCGGCGCTGAGCGAATTCGCGCAGACCCTGCTGCGCGGGTCGTCGCCGCTCAGCCCGGGGGAGCGCGAAACCATCGCCGCGTTCGTGTCGTCGCGCAACAAGACGTACTTCTGCACGCAATCGCACGCGGCGACCGCTGCGCTGCTGTTCGAGGGCGGTCGCGACGCGATCGACGCCGTCATCGAGGACGTGGATTCCGCGGCCATCGATCCGAAACTGCGTGCGCTGCTTCGGATCGCGGACAAGGTGCGCCAGTCGGGCCTCGACGTCACCCCCGAGGATGTCGAGAACGCCCGCGCGGCGGGCGCCAAGGATGAGGACATCCACGACGCGGTCCTGGTCGCCGCCGCGTTCTGCATGTTCAACCGCTACGTGGACGGCCTCGCGACGGTCGCGCCACGGGAGCGGGCTACCTACGAGCAGATCGGCGGGCTGCTCGCCACCGCCGGATATGTTTCCGCCGGAGCGGCGCAGGGCGCTGCTGAGGGCGACCAGTAAGCAACCACGCGGCGGCCGGTACCCCGTATCGGCCGCCACGGGTGCTGTCCGGCCGGGTCGGGGTCGGTCGTCAGGGCAGCCCCCAGGCGAATCCCGCTGCGATCACAACACAGCTGACGACGGCGATGACGGCGATGCTCCACATGTGTGCGAAGGCTACGGAGCATATGGCTCCAGGTCCATAGTCGCGGGAGCGCGAAATATGGTTGATCTCTTCGCATTCGGACCGTCTCCGATTTCGGTGCGAGTCCAGTGTGAAAGTGCTGCGCGAAGCCTGGCCACTTCATTCCGCGGATGACCGGGGCCTGTGTTTGCGAAAGCGCTGCCGCTCCGGTGTTGGCTGCCCGGACAGAAATCCGGTGCGAGTCCGAGGCTCGCACCGGATTTCGTGTCCGACCGTCTAATTCAGCATCACTTCAGTTCGGCGCTGGTCTTGTCCAGCACGCGGCGCGCGACGATGAGTTGCTGGATCTGCTGGGTGCCTTCGAAGATGTCGAGAATCTTCGAGTCGCGGCCCCATTTCTCCAGCAGTGTGCGCTGCGAGTAGCCGATGGCGCCGGCCAGTTCGACGGCCTTGAGGGTGACGTCGGTGCCGGTGCGGCCCGCCTTCGCCTTGGACATGGACGCCTCGAGCGAGTTGGGCTTCTTGTTGTCGGCCATCCACGCCGCGCGCAGGGCGAGCAGGTAGGCGGCCTCGTAATCAGCTTCCATCCGCAGGAATTCGGCGGCGGCAGCGTGCTGGTTGTTGGCCGGGGTGTCGTAGGAGATCTCCACGCCCGCCGCGGTCAGGATCGCACGCAGTTCCTCGAGTGCGGCGCGCGCGACGCCGACCGCCATCGCGGCGACGAGCGGACGGGTGTTGTCGAAGGTCTGCATGACCCCCGCGAAACCCTTCTCCACGTTGACTTCCGGGCTGCCGAGGATATTGTCCTTCGGAATCCGGCAGTCCTGCAGCAGCAGCACGGCGGTGTCGGAGGCCTTGATGCCGAGCTTGTGCTCGAGCCGCGCCACCGACAGGCCCGGGGCGTCACGCGGGACGACGAACGACTTTATCGCCGCGCGGCCGAGGCTCTTGTCCAGCGACGCCCACACCACGATGTGGGTCGAGCGCTGCCCCGCGGTGACGAAGATCTTCTCGCCGTTGAGCACCCACTCGTCGCCGTCGAGGACGGCGGTGGTGGACACGGCGGCGGAATCGGAGCCGAAGGACGGCTCGGTGATCGCCATCGAGGCCCAGACCTTGCCGAAGCGCTTCAATTGCTCGTCGGTGGCGACGGCGGCGATCGCCGCGTTGCCCAGCCCCTGGTAGGGAATCGACAGCATCAGGCCGACGTCGCCCCACGACGTCTCCAGCGCGTTGAGCAGCGCGGACATGTTGCCGCCGTTGGTGTTTCCGAGCAGCTCGGTGGCGTGGCGGTCGCTCTCGCTGTCGTCCGAACGGCCACCGGCGGCGCCGCCGATCTTCTGGGTGCCGGAGTCGGCCAGACCTTCGACCATGGCGGCCATGGCGTCCAGCTCGACCGGGTAGTCGTGCTCGCCGAGGTCGTACTTGCGCGAGATCGGGCGGAAGATCTCCTTGGCGACCTGGTGGGCCTGGTTCGCGCTGGCCCGCAGCTTCTTGGGGAGTTCGAGGTTGATCATGGGTGGGTCTCCTGGGAAACGAACGGGCGGTTAGACGAGCACGACGCCTTCGGCGACGCCGATGGCCCGCAGGTCGCGGTACCAGCGCTCGACCGGGTGTTCCTTGGTGTAGCCGTGGCCGCCGAGCAGTTGCACGCCGTCGAGGCCGATCTGCATGCCCTTGTCGGTCGCGAGCTTGCGGGCCAGCGCCGCCTCCCGGCCGAAGGACAGGCCCTGCTCCGCCCGCGACGCGCCGCGCAGGGTCACCAGCCGCAGACCGTCGAGTTCGATCGCGATATTGGCGACCATGAACGCGACCGCCTGACGGTGCGAGATCGGCTCGCCGAACGCTTCCCGCTCGTTCACGTACGGGATCACGTAGTCCAGCACGGCCTGCCCGGTGCCCGCGGCGAGCGAGGCCCACCCGAGCCGGGCCAGGCGCACCGCGTCGGCGTACTCCTCGGCGCGGGAGTTGGCGTCACCGTCGCCCAGGATGGCGTCGGCGCCGACCGCGACGTTGTCCAGGATCAGCCGTCCCAGTCCAGCGGCGCGCAAACCCATGCTCGGGTCGGCCTCGACGACCAGGCCGGGGGCGTCCGACTCGATGATGAACAGCGCGGGGCGGCCGTCCAGCTCGGCGGCGACCAGGAACAGTTCGGCGTCGGCGGCGGCAGGCACCAGGGACTTCACCCCCGAGATGCGGTAGCCGCTCGGCGAGCGCACCGCCTTCGTCTGCAGCGCGAATGGGTCGAACAGGGCGCGCGGCTCGCTGATCACGACCGACGCCTGCGGCACGTTCTCCCCGGTGAACGAGGGCAGGTAGGTCTTCTGCTGCGCGTCGCTGCCCCACTGCGCGAGCGCGACCGCGACGCCGCTGGGCGCCAGGATGGGCAGGGCCAGGCCCATGTCACCGTGCGCCAGCGCCTCGGCGACCATCGAGTTGGTGACCGCACCGCGCTCCGAAGCCGCGCCCTCGAGTTCCTCCGGAACGTTGATCAGGGTGATGCCCAGCTCGGCGGCCCGCTCCAGCAGGTCGCGCGGCGCCTTGGCGGCGTTGTCGGCCTCGTAGGCGGCCGGGCGCAAAATCTCGGCGGCGAATTCCCGTACCGTCTCGACGATCATCTGCTGCTCATCGGTCGGGGTGAGGTCGAAATAGTTCTTGGTCTTCGCCTCGTTCGCCGCCAGACGCTTGGGCGCGCCGGTACCGGCGACCTTGGCGAAGGCGCGGGTCGCGGCGCCGAGCGTGCGGAAGCCGGTCTTGGTGCCCTCGTAGGTGACGCGCTCGATCGGCTTGCGCAGGTTGTACTTCTCGGCCAGTTCCGACCCGGTAATGGTCGTCATGACTCGCATCGCCGCGCCCATCCAATCCCGCTTGGGTTGGCTCAGGCCGACCGCGGACGTGTCTGGACGTCGCTTCGTTGCGCTGTCTCGAGTGCTCATCATCTACCTGTTCTCGGAAGGGTGGTGCGGTCTGTCCCCAGCAATCTTACTCTTGAGTAAGGCTATCTTACTTCAGAGTAAGAAGTGCGTCGAGGTGCAGAATACGCGGCAAATCCGGGGTCAGGCTGGACATGTGCCCATAGTCGCGGCGGCGGTCGGCATCGCGCTGGTGGTCTGGTTTGCCGTAACTGGTCTCGCACGCGCGCAACGGCTGGCAGCAGTGAGAGATGAGCCGGGCCATCGCAGGCGGGTCGTCGGGGGCTTCGGATTCGCCGGTCTTGTTCGTGCTCTTGCAGTTCGGGTTGACTCGCGGCCGACGGCATTGTCGGGGCTAGTATTCGACTCATGTCAGCGATCTTCGACTGGGCCCGGCCGGACAACGTCCAGCCCGAGCCGATCACGGTCGACATCTGGCGCGAGCTTTCCGAGGAGTTCTGCCGCTTGGTGGAGGTGGTGAACGGAGATGCGGTCCGCTGCGAATCACCCACCCGGGCACACCAGAAGGCCGTCCACCGGCTCCTCGCGATGCTGGAGACGGCGGCCCGCGAATATATGAGCGAAGACCCGTCGGCCTGCCTGGACGCCAACCACGATTTCGATGTCGTCCTCTGGGAGGTGCCCCGAGCGACCATACGACGCCCCGACGTCGCGTTGTTCGATTGCCTACCGGCAGAGGTCCGACCGGTGCCCGCGCGACATCTGAAGATCGCAGTCGAGGTCATCTCGCCGAGCCACGTCAAAACCGACCGGCTCGAGAAGATGGGCGAATACGCCGCTGCCGGAATCCCCTGGTACTGGCTGGTCAGCGTGTCGGACACCGACGTAACCTCGATCGAGACCTATGGCCTCGACCACAGCGTCGGCCACTACCGACTCGCCCGCGTCCTCAAGCCCGGCACCGCGTTCGCCGTTGATCTCCCGATCCGGATCCAACTCGACTGGACCAGCTGACCGACCTCGTGCTGTGACGTTCCCGGCAGTCCGGTCGCCCCAACTGTCCTCGCCGCCTGGAGGTGGGTCGAGCAACTCGAGCGAGTTCCGGCTCGGACGACTACTCGCGCACGTAGTACCGCAACGTCCCGTATGCCGTCAGCGCGGCGAACACGATGCCGACCGGGGCGATGACCAGCGCGGTCGTCGCGATGTCCTCGCCGGTGATGCGTGGGAAGACCTTGCTGGCGAACAGGTCGCCGAGGGCGCGGTCGATCACCAAGGGGCGGGCGGCGAGCAGGCCGAGCATCGCGAGCGCCGAGCCGGCCAGCGCCGCGGCCATGGCCTCGAGCAGGAAGGGGAGCTGGGTATACCAGCGTGTCGCGCCGACCAACCGCATGATGCCGACCTCGGTGCGCCGGGTGAACGCGGCGATCTGCACCATGTTCGCGATCAGCAGCAACGCGGCCAGCGCTTGCAGCACGGCCAAGCCGAACGCCGCGTTGCGTAACCCGTCGAACAGGCTGACCAGCCGGTCCACGATGTCCTTGTCGTTGCGCACCATGCCGACGCCGGGCCGATCGTAGAACTTCTCGTAGATCGTCGGGTACAGCTGCGCGTTCTCCATCTTCACGCGCAGCGACGCGGGCAGCGGTGTCTCGCTGACGTATTTGGCCAGCTCTGGCTGGTCTTTGAAGGTCTTCTCCTTGGCCTCGCGGATGGCCTCGTCCCGGTTGAGGAACTGGACCGATTCCACGCCGCCGGTCGCCTTGAGATCGGTCATCAGCGATCGGCACGGGTCCTGCGAGCAGTCCGGGTCGTTGGCCGAGACGTCCTCGGTGAGATACAGCCGCACCTCGAGGCGGTCGAGGAAGTACTGCTCGGTCTTGTCCGCGATGCGCACCGCGAGCAGACCGCCACCGAGCATGGTGAGCGAGACCGCGGTGGTCAGGATCATCGCGATGGTCATCGTGACGTTGCGGCGTAGACCGGCTGCGACCTCGCCGAAGAGGAAACTCGCGCGCATTACCGGCCCACCCCGTAAACGCCGGTCGCCTCGTCGCGTACCAGGCGGCCGTGATCGAGCTCCACCACCCGCCTGCGCATCGCGTCGACGATGTGGTTGTCGTGGGTGGCCATCACCACCGTGGTGCCGACGCGGTTGATCCGCTCCAGCAGCATCATGATGTCGGCGCTGGTGTCGGGGTCGAGATTGCCGGTCGGTTCGTCGGCCAGTAGCACCAGCGGCCGGTTCACGAACGCGCGCGCGATCGCCACCCGCTGCTGCTCGCCGCCGGACAGTTCGGTCGGCAGCCGATCGGCCTTACCGCCCAGGCCGACCATGTCGAGTACCTCGGGGACGGTGCGCTGGATGACCTGGCGCCGTTTGCCGATCACCTCCAGCGCGAACGCCACGTTCTCGTAGACCGTCTTCTGCTGCAGCAGCCGGAAGTCCTGGAAGACGCACCCCATGCGCTGGCGCAGCTTGGGCACCTTGCGGCCGGGCAACCGGTCGACCCGGAAGTCGGCGACTCTGATCTCGCCGGACGTGGGCGACTCCTCCTTGAGCAGCAAACGCATGAAGGTGGACTTACCCGAGCCGGACGGTCCGATGATGAAGACGAACTCGCCCTTGCCCACATCGACGGTGATGTTGTCCAGCGCGGGTCGCGTCGAGGTCGGGTACGACTTGGTCACGTTCCGCATGGTTATCACGGGGAGCCAGTGTAACCAGCAACTTCGCTCGGCCTGCGTCGTCAACCGTGGGTGACAGCGTGGCGGCGGCCGGTCCGCCCGGATCAGCGGCTCGGCTCATCGGTGAGCACCGCCGCCGGAACGGCGTTGACCAGTGTGGTCGGCACGGTGGTTGTTTCATCTGGTTTGACGAATACGTACAGCACGAAGGTGGCGACCCAGGTGGCCATGAGGATCGCCGTAGATCTACGCGGTCTCACTGATTCCCTCCCGGCGCAAGGCTGCGGCGACACGCACTCGCAGTTCGCGTCCGACTTCGAATTGTTTGCCTGGCAATGTTCGGGCAACCATTCGGATGTTCATCTGGTCTACGGTGAGGTCTTCGACACCCATGACGGTGGGCTCGTCCAGCAGCAGTGGCTTCAGGCGAGCGTCTTGGTACGCCTTTGTACCGACCTCGTGCAGGATCTCGTTGACCCTGGTGATGTCCGCGCGCGCGGCCACCGGCACGTCGATCGCGGCGCGCGCCCAATCCTTCGACAGATTCGTGACTTTCACGATCTGCCCGTTGGGCACGGTGATCACCTCACCGTCCGCGTTACGCAACGTGGTGATCCGCAGCGTGACGTCCTCGACCGTACCCTCGGCCTGCTCCGCGGCTCCAGTCACCGCGATGCGGACCACATCGCCGAATCCGTACTGCCGCTCGGTGATCAGGAAGAACCCGGCCAGGATGTCCTGCACGATGCGCTGCGCGCCGAAACCGAGCGCCGCGCCGAGCACGGCGGCGGGCGCGACCAACCCGGTGACGGCGAAACCGAGCCGACGCAGCACCTCCATGGTGATCAGCACGTAGACGATGGTCAGCACCACCCACGTGATCACCTGGGCAAGCGCATGCCGGTGCTTGGCCGCCTCGGTGCGCACCAGTGCGTCGCTGCTGCGGAATCCGGCGTCGATCTTGCGGGTGACCCGGTCCCTGACGTAGGTGGCGAACCGGCTGAACAGCACGGCCCCGAGAATGAGCAGCACGATCTCCAGGCCCGAACCGCGTAGCCACGTGGTGAAACCGGTGGAGGCGATCGCCTGGATTCCCGCGACATTCATCTAGCTCGCCCGCTCTCGCATTCGCCAGCGGATACCGCGACTTCTGAAGCAACCCATCGCTTTATCCGCTTTCCCTCATCCGCCACCGGATACCGGACTCGATGAATCCGTCGATGTCACCGTCGAGCACCGCCGACGGATTGTTGACCTCGTGATTCGTCCGCAGATCCTTGACCATCTGGTACGGGTGCAGCACGTAGGAGCGCATCTGATTGCCCCAGGACGCGCCCTCGTTGGTCTTCAGCGCGTCCATCTCGGCGCGCTCCTCCTGTCGCTTGCGCTCCAAGAGCTTGGCCTGCAGCACGCGCATGGCCGAGATCTTGTTCTGCAGCTGCGATTTCTCGTTCTGGCAGGTGACCACGATGCCGGTGGGAATGTGGGTGATGCGGACCGCGGAGTCGGTGGTGTTGACGCTCTGGCCACCCGGACCCGACGAGCGGTACACGTCGACGCGGATCTCCGTCTCGGGCACCTCGATGTGGTCGGTGGTCTCGACCACGGGCAGCACCTCGACCTCGGCGAAAGAGGTCTGGCGGCGGGCCTGGTTGTCGAACGGGCTGATCCGCACGAGGCGGTGGGTGCCCATCTCCACCGACAAGGTGCCATAGGCATACGGCGTCTTCACCGCGAAGGTGGCGCTCTTGATGCCCGCCTCTTCGGCGTAGGAGGTGTCGTAGACCTCGACCGAGTACTTGTGCCGGTCCGCCCAGCGGATGTACATGCGCATCAGCATCTCGGCCCAGTCGGCGGCGTCCACGCCGCCGGCGCCGGAACGGATGTTCACCAGCGCGTCGCGCTTGTCGTATTCACCCGATAGCAGCGTGCGGACCTCCATCGCCTCCACGTCACCGTGCAGCGCGGCGCGCTCGGCGTCGGCTTCGGTGATCGCGGCGGCCTTGGCCTCGCCCTCTTCCTCCTCGGCCAGCTCGTAGAGCACCGGCAGGTCGTCGAGCCGCTGGCGCAGGTCCTCGACCCGGCGCAGTTCGCCTTGGGCGTGCGAGAGCTCACTGGTGACCCGTTGGGCGTGGTCCTGGTCGTTCCACAGGTCGGGGTCGGCGGCCTGATGCTCGAGCTCGTCGATACGACGGCGGAGCTCGTCGATGTCGAGGACCGATTCGACCGTCTTGAGTGTGGCGTCGAGTTCGGCGAGATCAGCGGAAACGTCAGGATGCACGATCGTCAAGCCTAGCTGCCCCTCGACGAGCGCAGCACACGAGTATGCGCAGGGTGACGCGGTACGGCACCGGCGCGGCTGAGCGGCCTCGATGGCGGTCCGAGCGGGCGGATCGCCGGGAGGTGCCGCGCTCGCCCCTCACCCGGCAGCGCGCGGGTGCGGTGTGATGGACGCCTCATGGGTTCCTACCCTAAACGTCGACCGCGCTTGGCGCAGTTGGTGTTTGGAATTTGACGCTCCGGCCGTGGTGCTCGGCGGGTGCTCGGTCGCCGCTGATCAGCGATGCGGCCACCAGCAGCCGAATTCATTCGGTGATGGGTATCTTTGTCGAACTCCGCCAGGATCGGTTCCGTCCTGCGTGCGGCGGTATGTGCTCGGCGTGATGTGAGCCAACTCCCAGTTCGGTGCGAGTCCCAGGGGTGCAGCACGCCGCCGGGTTCTCATCGCGCAATCCTGCCGACCACTTTCTGGCGGATTTCGAGGACTCCGCGGGAAAGGTGGACCGTTGTGCGGAGCATCATCGCCACTCAGTACGCGAATGCCCACTGTGGTGGTCGGGTCGGCGACCGAACGCTGTCGATGTTCCGCTGTCGTGTTCCCGGAGGGATGGCGCCTGGTCAGCCGGACACGGCGCGTAGTGCGCCGGGACGGCGGCCCGTGAGGGTGTCGAGGGCGGCGGCGGTGGCGTCGTCCGCCGGGAGGTAGACGATCACCCGCTGGTCGTCGTCGGCGGAAAGTTCGAGAACCTCGTAGGCCAGGCGGAGCGGACCGGCGTCGGGATGGGCGAGCCGGGTGACGCCGGTGGCGGCGGCCAAGCTGGGCACAGTGGCGACGCGGTCGGTGAACGCGGGGCCGACGGTGACGGTGAGTTCGTCGGCGAGGGCGGCGATATGCGGGTCGGCGCGGAACGGGCCTTGTTTCAACGTGGCGACCGTGTCATCGGCGACGTGCTCCCAGTCTGCGTAGAAAGTCCGCGCGTCCGCGCCGCGGAACACGAAACGCGCCAGGTTGGGCGGGGTGTCGGGTCCGGCGAAGAGGCCGGTCGGCGCCATCAGCCGGTGGTAGCCATCGGTGTAGGCGAGGACTTCGATGAGGCGATTGACCACCACGGCAGGGGCGGGTTCGAGACGGTCCAGGATCGCGCGCACCGTCGGCCGCACGTCGCGCAGCGGCTGCGCGTCGCCCATGCAGCTGAACCCACTGTCGACCGACTTGCTCAGGCGGTGCAGGTGGATGCGCTCGGCGGGGCTCAGCCGCAACGCGTCGGCCAGCGCGGCCAGCACCGGCGGCGACGGATGACGGTCCCGGCCCTGCTCGAGGCGGGTCACGTACTCCACGCTCACGCCGGCCAGCGTGGCCAGTTCGGCGCGGCGCAACCCGGGAGTGCGCCGCCGCGGGCCGGTGGGCAGGCCGACCTGGGCGGGTGTCACCGCTTCGCGGCGGGTGCGCAGGAAAAGTCCGAGCTCGTTCTCGCTCACGACTGCACCCCGCCGGCGCTCGGCTCCGTCGTACGCGAGGGCGCACTGTGTCCTCGGTTCACTCGCTGACGCTCGTTCACAACTCGAACCTAACAAGGCGAAACGGCTGGAGGGTGTCCCTGCCACTACCACTCTTACGGCGGTCTCCCTGGCCTGGGCGGCGGTCGGGAGATTGGGACCAGCGGCCCAGCCGGGTCGCTGCGTGATCCGAGGAGGAACAGCATGTCCAACGCCCCATTGAAGCTGGCTGTGATCATCGGCAGCGTCCGGGAGGGACGCTTCGGGCCCGTCGTGGCCACCTGGTTCACCGAGGAGGTGCGGCGGCACGGATTGTTCGAGGTGGACGTCATCGATCTGGCCGAGGCGCAGCTCCCGCTGGAGCTGCCCGCGACGCCGCCGGCGCTCGAGCCCGACCCGGAGCGCCCTGAGGGGATGACCGACCTCACCCGTCGGCTCGCGGCGGCCGACGCCTTCGTCATCGTCACGCCGGACTACAACCGCAGCGTCCCCGCCTCGCTCAAGGCCGCCATCGACTGGCACTTCAGCCAGTGGGACGCCAAGGCGATCGGGTTCGTCGGCTACAGCGGAGCCAGCGGCGGCCTGCTCGCAATCGAGCACCTGCGCCAGATCTTCAACGAACTCAACGCGCACACGGTGCGCAATTACGTGTCGTTCCCGCGCTACTACCTGCTCTTCGACGGCGAGGGCCGACTGCTGGAACCCGATGAGCCCGCGGCCGCCGCGGCGGCGATGCTCGACCAGTTGCACTGGTGGGCAAGCACATTGGCTGCCGCCAGGTCTGTGCCGGTCGCGTGAGTGCCGGGCCGGTACCGCCGCTGTCCGGAGCCGCACCTGCCGTGGTCGCGGAGCGGCAGGAATCTCACGGGTGGTGAGCGGCCCGGCGGCAGTTCGGTGCGCCATGCGGCGACAGCAAGGCTTCTTCGAGACGTTCGTGATGTTCGGCGCGCTGCGCCGAGATGGCGTCACCTATCGCCCGGCGGGCCGATCTGTTCGCACGCGCAGCCACAGGGCTGGACTAGGAGCCCGCGAAGCCACGGTCGGTCCGCGGGCGGTGCGGAGCAGCCCGGCGGGCCGATGGGGTCGGCGACTTCGGTGAATTCGGTCTTCGGCTCTGGACGATCACCGCACCGGGAGGGCGGTTGGGGTGGTCGGGTCAGCCGATAGGGTGCGGGGCGTGGCTGTGTACTCCTCCGATCTCGAACTTGCCCTGCGGCTGGCCGACGCGGCCGACGCCATCACCCGGGCCCGCTTCGGTGCGCTGGACCTGAAGGTCGACGCCAAGCCGGACCTGACGCCGGTGTCGGACGCCGATCTGGCCGTGGAGAAGGCGATTCGGCAGGTGCTGTCCGAGGCCAGGCCGGAGGACTCGGTGCTCGGTGAGGAATTCGGCGGCGCCGCCGAATTCACCGGACGGCAGTGGGTGGTCGACCCGATCGACGGCACCAAGAACTTCGTGCGCGGGGTGCCGATCTGGGCGACGCTGATCGCGCTGCTGGAGGACGGGGAGCCGGTCGTCGGAGTGGTGAGCGCGCCCGCGCTGGCCCGGCGCTGGTGGGCTGCGGCGGGCTCGGGGGCGTGGTCGAGCTTCGAAGCGCAGCCGCCCAAGGAGATCTCGGTCTCCGCCGTCGGTGAGCTGGGCGCGGCCAGCCTGGCGTTTTCCAGCCTGTCCGGCTGGCGCGAGCGCGACCTACGTGACGAGTTCATCGCGCTGACCGACGAGGTGTGGCGCGTGCGTGGTTACGGCGATTTCCTGAGCTACTGCCTGCTCGCCGAAGGCGGCGTCGACATCGCCACCGAACCGGAAGTATCCCTGTGGGACCTGGCGGCCTTGGACATTCTCGTCCGCGAAGCAGGCGGCCGCTTCTCCTCCCTGGATGGCAAACCTGGTCCCCACGGTGGCGATGCCATCGCCACCAACGGCCTGCTGCACGACGAGGTTCTGCACCGTCTACGCAGCTGACCGATTCCGTCCCTGAACGGCGCCGCATCCTGTTGTTCGGCTTCGACCCGCTAGGCGCACAATCGCCCTCTCGATTACCTCTGGGCCGGTGTGCTCAGGGTTTTCTCCATCAGGATGACGTGGGTGGTGCCGTGGAACCGGGGTGGCAGCGTTGCTTCCCGGAGCTCGGTGAAACCCTGTGCGGCGTAATATTTTCGGAGAGCCAGGTTGTCCGAGGCGGTATCCAGTCGTTGCCGGGTGATGCCGCGGGCGAGGGTGTGGTCGGCGCAGAACTGGAGGATTCGCGGACCGAGGGCGCGGCCGCGGTGTTCCGGCGCGACCATCAGACCATGGATGTAACCGGCGTCGGTGTCGTCGTCCGCACCCCAGAACTCCGGGTCCCGCCAGATCAGGCGAACGGCGGCCACGAGGGTCTCGGGCTTCTCGCGCCACACATACCACTCACCCCGCTCCACTTCCTCGGCCACGGTCGCTGCCGGATATTCACCCGGCACCCACTGGCCGATGCCGTTGTCGATCATCCACTGCGCCAGCAGGTCGCGCAGCCGCGCGACATCGTCGGCGTCGGCCGCGGTAGCCGCCACCATGGGCGCGGATTCGACCACGATCGTCCTTTCCGCGGGTGTGCACATCCGGCTACGAAGCCGGATCCGGAGTGTCGGAGACCCCCGGGCCTATCCGGCCCGGCGGGGCGTCGCCGGGGTGAGATCGACCCCTGCTGGTGGGCGCAGGCGGCGCAGGGTGCCGTCCATGCTGGTGACGAACAGCGCCCATGAGTCCCCGTCGCGGTCGATGCGGACCGATGTGGCACCGTCGGGCGGGTTGCGGAAGGGACCGGGTTTGATCAAGCCGGTGATGATCGCGCAGGTGGCACCGGTGGCGGTATCCACCTGGTAGACGGCGCCGAGAAGGTGATCGGCGACGAAGAGCGTGCCCGCGCGGGTGGCCTCCATATCGTCCGGCAGTGCGATCAGTTCCGGGATGCCCGAGACGAGCGTGGGGTGGGCGGGGTCGGCCAGCCGGACGCGGAGGATCTGCAGCGTCATGGTGTCGACATAGACCGACTCACCATCGGCGGCCAACGCGATGCCATTGGCGGGCGGCAGGCTCGACCAGTCCCGCTCGTACTCGTTCGTCTCGGGCCAGTAGCGCGAGATGCCGTTCGGACCGGCGAGGCCGATGGTGGTGAACAGCAGGCTGCCGTCGGGCAGCAACAGCAGACCGTTCGGACCGTTCAGCCCGGTCAGCAGGATGCGCACCGCGCCGGTCTCGATGTCGTAGCGCTGGAGTGTGCCCGGCGGCTCGCTGAGTCCGTCACCGGTGAGGAAGTAGACGTACCGCCCCGCGACGCGCACGCCCGCGGGCCGGTGCAAGTCGGTGACCAGCTTCTCCATTCGTCCGGTGCGGTCGACGTGCGCAAGGTACCCATCCATCAGCCCGGTGACGTAGAAGCCACCGTTTCCATCGGAATCGAGGTTCTCGAGATTGCCGACACCCTCGACCACGGTGCTGACTTCCCACCCGTCCGAACACGTCGCGGCAAATGTCTCCGCCCGCGCTGTCGGCATCGCGGCGGCGACCCCGGCGACGACGGCGGCGGTGAGCAGTGCCGCTCGCGTCCGGCTTCCAATCCCTGTTGCCATGAGCGACAACATAGCAGCGCCGCGCCCAGCGGGAAGGTCGGCGATTTCCGGCCGGTCCTGGAAATCCGCATGTCAGCGGTTCGCGGCCGGGGAAGTCGGATCCAGTTATCCCCATGTGCAGAACTCGCCTGCCGAGCAGGGCGAACGCCGAACCGTACCGGTACCGCCGGGTCCGGGCGCTCGTAGGATGGGCCGGGTGACTCCCCCCGATGATTTCGCGGCCGTAGCGATCGACGACGCGTCCGGTGCGGACGCCGGATCCGATGCGGCGCAACAGGTTCTACGCCGAGTCTTCGGTTACGACAGCTTCCGCGGCGACCAGCATGCCATCGTGGAGCGCGTGATCGCCGGCGGCGACGCGCTGGTGCTCATGCCGACCGGCGGCGGTAAGTCGCTGTGCTACCAGGTGCCCGCCCTGGTGCGACCCGGCGTCGGCGTGGTGATCTCGCCGCTGATCGCGCTCATGCAGGACCAGGTGGACGCGCTCAGCGCTTTGGGCGTGCGCGCGGGCTTCCTCAACTCCACGCAGTATCCCGACGAGCGTCGCATGATGGAGGCACAATTCGTCGCGGGCGAACTCGATCTGCTGTACCTGGCGCCGGAGCGGTTGCGCCTGGAATCCACCGCGCAGCTGCTGGATCGGGGCCGGGTCGCACTGTTCGCCATCGACGAGGCGCACTGCGTCTCCCAGTGGGGCCACGACTTCCGGCCCGATTACCTGGGCCTTTCCATGCTGCACGAGCGGTGGCCCGACGTACCGCGGATCGCGCTGACCGCGACCGCCACCGAGAAGACCCGGGACGAAATCATCCAGCGCCTCGACCTCGGCGCGGCCCGTCGCTTCGTGTCCAGCTTCGACCGCCCCAATATCCAGTACCGGATCGAACCGAAGAACCGGCCCGAGCGCCAGCTGCTGGAATTCATCCGCACCGAACATCCGGGGGCCGCGGGCATCGTCTACTGCCTCTCGCGCAACTCGGTGGAGAAGACTGCCGCCTTCCTCACCGAGAACGGCGTCACCGCGGTGCCCTATCACGCGGGCCTGGACAATCGCACGCGCGCGACGAACCAATCGCGGTTCCTGCGCGAAGACGGCCTGGTCGTTGTGGCGACCATCGCTTTCGGCATGGGCATCGATAAGCCCGACGTGCGTTTCGTGGCCCACCTCGACCTACCGAAGTCCGTCGAGGGCTACTACCAAGAGACCGGTCGCGCGGGCCGGGACGGTCTGCCCTCGACCGCGTGGATGGTGTACGGACTCAGTGACGTGGTGCAACAGCGCAAACTGATCGATGCCTCCGAGGGCGACGCCGCGCACCGCCGCCAGCTTCAACTGCATCTGGACGCGATGCTGGCGCTGTGCGAGACGGTGAGCTGCCGCCGCACCCAGCTCCTCGCCTACTTCGGCGAGCCCGGCCTGCCCTGCGGAAACTGCGATACCTGCCTGTCCCCGCCGCAATCCTGGGACGGCACGGTGGCCGCGCAAAAGCTGCTCTCGGCGGTGCTGCGGCTGAAGCGCGAACGTGGTCAGAGCTTCGGCGCAGGCCACATCGTGGACATCCTGCTAGGCAAGAAGAACCCGAAGGTCCTGCAGTACGACCATCACGAGCTGAAGGTCTTCGGCGTCGGTACCGACCTGCGGGATACGGAATGGCGTGGCGTGGTGCGGCAATTGCTGGCCCGCGGCCTGCTGGCCGTGCACGGCGACTATGGCGTGCTGATGCTCACCGAGGCCAGCAGCGACGTGCTGTTCGACGGACGCCAGGTGCTGCTGCGCCGGGAACCCGAGCGGGTGACCAAGCCCGCCCGCGCCGCGAAGGCCGCCAAGTCGGTAGCCGCCGACCTGGCGCCCGCCGACCTGCCGCTGTTCGAGAAGCTTCGCGAATGGCGTGCTGCCACAGCCAAGGAACAGGGTTTTCCCGCCTACGTCGTCTTCCACGACGCCACCTTGCGTGAGATCGCGGCACGCAAGCCCGCGAACCTGGCCGAACTGGGCAAGATCGGCGGTGTCGGCGAGAACAAACTCGCGAAGTACGGCGAGCAGGTGCTCGAAGTACTCGCCGACGCGTGAGCCACCGCCCGTGCACAATGCACGGATGGGCGAGGCCGGTCGCCGGGCTGGGCGGCGAAACACTGTAGAGGACAGCGTGAATAACAGCGACACGATCGGGCGGCACGGTTTCCTGGCCGGTGCGGCCACCCTCGCGACCGGTGCGACGCTGGTCGGCCGCACCCCCGCGCGAGCCGTGCCGGTCGCGGAGGGCGTCACCAAGTTCCTCCTCCCCACCGACCGGCGGGTGCGGGTGCTGGTCACCGGCGACGCGGGCACCGGCACCCGGAGTCAGCACGGCGCTGGTGGATGCCGAGCCGCTACTACTCGGTGCGAATTCCGGAGCAGAACCCAGTGGTCGGGTTCTTCGTGCTCGACCTCAACCCGCTGGCCGCCTACCTGCTGCCGGTCTTCGCACCCTATTGGGCGGTCGACGGCCAGTTCATGAACGAGCAGCGCGACTGGCTGGACCGCGCCCTCGACGAGTCGCCCGCGACCTGGAAGATCGCCTGCACCCACCACCCCTACCTGAACAACGGGCCGCACGGCAGCGCGGGCCGCTACGAGGGCCTATCGATCGCTCCGATCAACGGCGTGCACGTGAAGCACTTCATCGAGGACCAAGTGATCGGCAGGTGCCAGTTCGTCCTGTCGGGGCACGACCACTCCCTGCAGGTGCTCGAACCGACCGCGGCATCGAAGGGCACCAGGCAGATCGTGTCCGGCGCCGCGGCGAAAACGGTCGGCGCCAAGCCGCGCAGCACGCCGGACGCGGGCCTCGGCGCGCTGTACGAGAACTTCCACGAGCTCGGTTTCATGGTTCTCGAGCTCACCCCGGACGCGGTCGATCTGCGCGTCCACACCGTGGACCTGGCGTCCGGCGCTGCCACCGAGGCGTTCCGTCGCCGCCTGGCCTGAGTTCCAACCGTGTTGCGGGGAGGGGGAATTGCGGCGCGTCGCCGTCGCGGCGGCTACCGTGCTGGCTATGGCACCGGGTGAGGGTTCCAGCGATGAGGGCGCCGATGTTTCCTCCGGCTCGTCGGGCGGCGAAACACCGGACGCGCCGACGAATGCCCGCAACAGTTTGGATCCGTCGGTGGACGGCGTGTGGCTGCGGCGCCGCCGGCCGCCGGACCGCCCCGGCGTGCCGCGGATTTCGACGGTAGTGCTGCTCGTCGCGTTCTTCGGCATCCTCGCGCTCTACATCGCGCTGGGCCACGGCCGCTAGCGGGGCCACGACCTGCGGGAATAATCCGATTGCCGCGTCAATTAGAGTGGACCGTTATGAAGGAGACGGGGCGCAAGGTCATCGCGACCAACCGCCGGGCGCGGCACAACTACACGATCCTGGACATCTATGAGGCCGGGATCGCGCTGGTCGGCACCGAGGTGAAGAGCCTGCGTGAGGGCAAGGCCTCCCTCGTGGACGCCTTCGCGACGGTGGACAACGGCGAGGTGTGGCTGCGCGGGCTGCACATCCCCGAGTTCAGCCACGGCACCTGGACCAACCACTCTCCGCGCCGGGTGCGCAAGCTGCTACTGCACAAGCGTGAGATCGAGCGGCTGGTCGGCAAGTCGCGCGAGGGCAACCAAACGCTGGTGCCCTTGTCGATGTACTTCTCCGACGGCAAGGTGAAGGTCGAGCTGGCTCTCGCCAAGGGCAAGCAGGACTACGACAAGCGCCAGGACCTGGCCCGGCGGACCGCAGAACGAGAGGTCACCCGTGAACTGGGACGCCGGGTGAAAGGCATGCACTGATCGTCGCCTACTCGCGGTGGTGACCGTGGCGAGCAATGTCTGCGGCGGCAGGCGAGCGTGCTGCACACGGCCCTCGGTCGGGCATTGCTCGCCGCGGTGCCCCCTGTCCCTCGCCCGGCTTCGAAGGCACTGCCGATCCCTGCGCGTTCTGGGAGCTGTCTGCTTCGTGAACAGGCCGACGGGTGCGGCGGGAGCCGTCCGGACTGCCCGCCGCGCCAGTCTGTGTCTTCGCGCGCCTTCGCCGCTATCGCCCGCCGATCCCGCGGATCACCTGGTGCAGGGTTCGTGCATCGAGATTCGCTCGAGCGTGGGGCTACGGTAATCGGCGGTTACCGTGTGCGAACCCAACGATGTGGTCGGATCGGGCGCGTTGATCACCGCGCGTTGTGCCGCGACGTCGGGTTCTTCACGCCCGTAGACCTGTGGCGCCGCCATCCCTTCGGAGTCCACGGTGAGCCCGGCGATGGACTTGCGCAGGGCAGCGCGGTCGAGGCGGCCCGTCTCCGCGGCTTTGGTCAGCAGCGCCTTCATCGGATACGAGATGGCAAAGCCCAGGTTGTAGCCGAAATTGGTCGGTTCGCTCGTGGCGGCCATCCTGGCGCGCTTGGCTCCGATGCTCTTGCCGTCCCAGCCGTCGAACGGTGAGGTGTAGTTGTACAGCGAGATGAGGGCAGGCGCGGCCGGCGACTTCAGTAGCGCGCTGTTCCACGTCGGGGTGGAGCCGAGGAACCGTCCGGTGTAGCCGGATCTGGCGAGTTTGCCGACGATTTCGGCGCTTTCGGCCGGGCCGGTGGCCAGCAGGACCAGATCGGGCGGGTTCGCCATGATCTCGGCGACCGGGTAGTCCTGGTTGCCGACCTCGGCATTGGGTCCGGTGTCGATGCGCGAGGTGATTCTCGCTCCGTTGTCCAGCGCCCACTTGAGCGCGCCGCTGGCGTAGTCACCGCCGTAGTTGCCGCGGTAGGCGACCACGCCGAGCGTGTGCGGCTGATAATGGTTCTGCGCGAACCAGTCCAGGCCGAGCACGGCTTCGGTGCAGTAGGAATAGCCGTCGTCCAGCACCAGATCACGGTCGGTGGAGCGATACTGCCAGCCCGACCAGAGCGTGCCTGCGCCGGTCACCAGGTCCGCCTCATCCATCTCGTGCAGGACCGCGAGCGTCTGCGCGGTACCGAAACTCATCGCGAGGGCCAATACGTGCGGCGCTACGTTCTCGAACTCCGTGACGTGTCTGCGTGGGTCGTAGGCGGTGTCGCGGCTGTAGGTCGCGATGTCGATCTCGTAGCCGCCGATACCGCCCTGCTTGTTCACTTCGTTCCAGAAGGCGAGTTGTCCATCCTGCAGGGACTTGCCGAGCGGGGCGAAGGGGCCGTTGTTCAGGTCGGAAAGGACGCCGAGGTAGATGCAGCCCTTGTCGCGGTGTATCGCGCTCGGACAGGGCTCGCGGGTGACGCCGGGTGTCGCGGCCGGGGACGAGGTCGAACACGCGCCGGTCAGCACGAGTGCGAGTGCCAGCGGGGCGGCCACCAGTCGAAAGAGGCGACGAAAATTGCTGTGGAATCGCATGTCTTGCTCGCTTACGGCTGGACGCAGGGCTCGGTGAGGGTGATTCGGTCCTGGGTCGGGCCGTGGTATCCGGATGCCAGGGTCTTCGCGCCGAGTGGTGCGGTCTGGTCGGGCACCTCGATGATCGCCCGCTGCCGGGAAAGGTCGGGTTTTGGTGCGCCGTAAGTGTATTCGGGAATCGCGCCCTCGTAATCGACGCGCAGGCCCTGCACCGATTGGCGGACACCCCTTCTGGTCAGCTTGCCTTCGACCACCGCTCTGGTCAGCAGCGCCTTCATCGGGTAGGAGAACATCCAGCCCGCGCTGTAACCCCAGGTCGAGGGTTCCCGGGTGGCCGAGGCGCGCGCCTTCTTGGCGCCCGCGCTCACGCCGTCCCAGCCGTCGAGCGGCGAGGTCATGTTGTATCGCGCCGTGATCGCCGTCGCCGCAGGGCTTTTCAGCAGGCCGCCGTTCCAGGTCGGACCCGAGCCGAGGAACCTGCCGTGGTAGCCGGCCAGCGCCGCCTTGCCCATGATCTCGCCCGCCTCCGCCGGACCCGTGGCCAGCAGCACGAGATCCGCTTTGGCGGCAAGGATCTTGGCGACCGCGGCATCCTGATTACCGATCCGCGTGTTGGGCTCGGTGTCGATCTGCGCCACCACGTCGACGCGGTTGGCGGAGGCCCACTTCTTCGCGCCGGTGGAATAGTCGCCGCCGTAATCGCCCTGGTAGCTCACCGTCGCGAGGGAGCTCGGTTTCGCCTGGTGCTCCGCGATCCAGTCCAGGGCGATGATCGCCTCGGAACAGTACGAATAGCCGGATTCCAGGAGCAGGCCCTTGTCGCTGTTCTCGAATTGCCAGCCCGACCAGAGGGTTCCGGCGATGGCGACCATGTTCGCCGCGTCCATCCTGGCAAGCACCCTTTGCGTCTGCACGGTGCCGAGACTCATCGATAGCGCCAGCACATGCGGTTCGACCCGCTCATACGCCTCGGCGTGCTTCTGCAGATCGTAGGCGGTGTCTTCGGTGTAGGTGGTGATATCCACCTCGTACTTGCCACCGATCCCGCCCGCCTCGTTCACCGCCTTCCAGAACGCCAGCTGGCCATTGTGAATGTCCTTGCCCAGCGCGGCGAACGGCCCACTCGTCAGATCGGATAGCACGCCGAGATAGATACAACCCTTACGGGAGTCGACCGCGTTCGGGCACGGATCGGAGGTGACACCCGGTTCCATGGCCCGGGTCGATCTGTCCCGCACGGCCGAGCAGCCGGACAAGACGACCCCGGCTATGACGGCGAGGGCGGACAGACGCAGCAACCTGTCCCGAATGGTGCGAACTGCCAAAGTGTTTCCTTAGTCTGAAATCGAGATCCGCTGCTCAGAGCCGATCCTACGGCTCGTGCAGTGTAAGTCGGGTTCGGCTCCGGCCCGGGAGAATTGGCTACCAGCATCCGGGAAGCCTCGGGTGTTCTCCGGTCGGCGGTGCTCGGAGGACGAGGAACGCGGCGAGAATCGGCCCGGTCGCTGGACAGCGCGGCGCAATGAGCTGGCCCCAGACTCCGGTGGTCGACTACCGCGAGCGGGCCGCGTCCGGCGGGATGCCGCGACTCGCGATCGGGCGGCGGCCGGTGATCGCCGACAAACATGGCTTCAGTGGCAACCGGACCGCCGCCGCAGCTGGGCGCGCAAGCCGTCATCGACGCTGTTCGCACGAGCGAACGCGGCCGCGGCCCGGACAGCGTCACCCGCCGGGCGAAGGGTCCATCTCACCCGGCCTACCTGCCTGCCGCGGATCTGCCCAGGTGTGGCGCCCGGCCACCGCCGTTTTATCGGGATGATCCGGGGTCGGCGCGGTGTTAACATGGACAGCCCGGCAAGGTGCCGGGGCGTACGGGGCTGAACGGTTTCGACTGCGTACGTAGATTCAGGGGAAGCGTGTCGGTGCAGGCAAGAGACCACCGTAAGCGTCGTTGCAACCAATTAAGCGCCGATTCTCATCAGCGCGAGTACGCTCTCGCTGCCTAATCAGCAGAGCGTCTCTGTCGGCCCGGGGCATGCCCTCGGCTCCGGTGCCGGCATCAGCTAGAGGGCTCACCGTCCGGCTCGGTCGCGGAGTAGGACGGGACATCGAACAGCGACTGGGATCGTCATCCGGGCTTGTTCGCGGGACCCGGAGATCCGAGTAGAGACACAGCGGACTGCACACGGAGAAGCCCTGAAGACGCGGCGGAGGACCCGGGTTCGATTCCCGGCAGCTCCACGAGTGCGAGGCCCATGCCCACAGAGGGCATGGGCCTCGCTCGTTCCGCTGTGTGTTTTGTGGGGGTGCAACCCCCACGCCCCGCCCGGCGGGCTCCGCCCCCGGACCCCCGTGTCGGTGGTTGCGTCAGGTGGGCGCTACCTACCCCATGCCGCGCGCGGCGGGCTTCGCCCCCGGACCCCCGTGTCGGTGGTTGCGTTGGGTGGGGCGCTACCTACCCCTACGCCCCGCCCGGCGGGCTTCGCCCCTGGATCCCCGTGTCGGTGGTTGCGTTGGGTGGGGCACTACTTACCCCTACGCCCTGCCCGGCGGGCTTCGCCGCTGGGCCCTGTGATGGTGAGTTGCGTCAGGCGGGGGTGGTTCGCGGCCCGCACGGCCGTTCTTGCCAGTTCGCAAGGACGGCTGCGCGCCGTACCCACTGCGGTGCCCGGGCCCCCGCGCCACGCGCAGTGCGGTCGATCTTGGTCTACGGCGGCGGCCGACCGACCGATGCGAGCGCGTCCGACTCGGGCGCGCGAGCTGATATCCGGCCGGGCGTAGTCGCAAGACCTGTGGGAGTGCGGCTGTACGTCTCACGCATGTCGTGTTTGCCTTGTTGATGGCGGGGCATGTGTGCGGTGTGGAGGGACTGGCGCAGGATCGGGAATGGGAGGAATCGGGCGAATCCATCGGATTCTGTTTGGTTGCCAGAAGTGGTGGAATACCGGTGATAACGTCAACTGAGCAGGGCAAATGGGCTGTTAGCCCCCTGGTATCTGGATGGCTGCTATGACGCTCGAAGCCGAGATGCGGTGCTATCGCTCCCGAAGCGGGGGCGAGGGTCGGCGGGGGCATGGGGGGTTGTCATGACTGGGACTGCGGGGGTCGCCGAGAACGGGATGCCGTCGATCTTGCGGGCGGCTTGTGTGAGCGTCGGGATCGACGCCGGCGGCGCCGAGCCCATCGGATCGCAAACGGTGTACCGGCTGCACGACGGCATTGTGGCGCGTATCGGCGGGCGGGGGGAGAAGCTGGCGGTCGGGCGGGAGGTTGCCGTGGCCCGATGGCTGGAGACGTGTGGGGTGCCCGCGGCGCGCCTGGTGCCGGACATCCCGCAGCCGGTGGTGGTGGACCGTCGCGCGGTGACGTTCTGGCAGGACTTGCCGCCGCATCATCCTGGGACGCCCGCCGATGTCGCCAAAGGGTTGGGGCAGCTCCACCGGCTGCCGCTGCCGGGGTTCGAGCTGCGCCGGATGATGCCTCTGGCTCGGCTGGAGGAGGAGATCGCCGCCGCGCAGACCGTGACCGAGCAGGACCGACGTTGGCTGCGCGCCCATCTGGAGGAGCTACGAGGTCGCTGGAAGACGCGGCCCGCGGGCGTGCCGTGGTCGGTGATCCAAGGCGCCGACTGGGCCGAGAACGTGGTGGTCGGCGACGACGGCGACCTGATCCTGGTCGGTTTGGGCGAGGCGGTGGTCGGCCCGCCGGAGTGGGACCTGGTGCACGTGGCCATCGAATGCTGGACGGCCGCCGCGATCACCGCCACCGAGTACGCCGACTTCTGCGCCGGGTACGGCCGCGACGTGATGCGCTGGGACGGGTTCTACCTGCTGCGCGATATCCAGGAATTCCGGATGGCGCTGCAATCGCTGCGCGGCGCCACCGTCAACCCCGCCTACCAGGGGCAAGCGCTGCGCCGCCTCGCCTACGTCCGTGGCGACAAGGGCATGCGTCCGTGGCCGGGGTGGGCGGAGCTGGACTAGCACTTAGCGCAGGTGCTTGACATAGCGGTGGGCGGGTACCGCGACGGGGCCGGTCGGGCCGGGAGCCGCATGGGTGAAGGCGCCCTCGTCGATCCAGCCACGGTTGCCGTAGAACCGGCGCGCCCGGGTGTTGCCGGCCACGACGGCGAGCCAGGCACTGTCGTGGCCGTTGGCGCGGATGCGCTCTTCGGCTGCGGTGAGCAGGAGTGCGGCCACGCCGCCGCCGCGGTGTTCGGCGGCTACGTAGACCTGGTCGACCTCGTCCTCGTCGACCATGACGAATCCCGCGACCGTGCCGTGCAGAGCGGCGACGGTGGTGTCGGCGACCCGGTCGGCCGCGCGAACGTCGAACGAGTCGCGCGGCCGGACGGCCAGTAGGGTGTCAGGGACATTGCCCAAGTGAGCCTCGCGCCAGCCGTGGTACCAGATCTCGGCGATCGCCGACACGTCCTCGGGTCGGGCTGGGCGCAGAATCGGGGCAACGTCCGTCATCCGCCGGACTGTAGCAGCGGTTGCGCCGGTGGTCAGCCCTGCGGAGTCGGGACCACGATCAACTCGGCCACGTTGACGCGCCGGGGCGCGGCAACGGCGTAGGCGATGGCATCGGCGATGTCGCCGGGTTCCAGAATCTCGATCTCTGTGCGCCACTGCTCCAGCCCGGCGCGCTGTTGCTCGTCCTGCATCCCCGCGCCGAGTTCGGTGCCGACGAAGCCGGGTTCGATGTTCTTCACCCGGACGCCGCGCGGCCCGAACTCGGCCCGCAGGTTACGGGTCAGATGCGCGACCGCGGCCTTGGTGGCGGTGTACACGGCGTAGTGGGGGAAGACCATGTGCCCGCCGATCGATCCGACCAGCACCAGATCCGCCTGCTTGCCCTCGCTCGCCGCCGCGAGCAGGTCGCCGATGAAAGCGCGTCCGGTGTAGAGCAAGCCATTGATGTTGGTGCCGACCATCTCATCCCACTCGTCGGTCAGCGCGGACTCGAACGGCGCGGCCAGCATGACGCCCGCGTTCGCGACGACCAAGTCGACGGGGCCGAAGGCCGCCCGCACCGTGGCGGCGGCGTCGCGGACGGACTGCTGGTCGGCGACGTCGGCGACCACGGCGAGCACGTCCCCGCCGATCTCGGCGGCAAGTTCTTCGATGCGATCCTTACGCCTGCCCAGCAGGGCGACCTTGGCGCCGTTGTGCGCGAGCTGCCGCGCAGTGGCGGCGCCGATTCCACTCGATGCTCCGGTGATGACCGCGACGCGGCCGGTGATGTTGTTCGTCATGTCCTCTACGTTCGGCTCCGCCGCGATTGCCTGCCAGGTCGCGGACTTCCTGGTAGTCGCGGGGCCACCCAGCCGCCGCGCGGCTCGCCTACGCTCGGATCATGGACTCCGACAATCGACTGGGCGCGTTCTTGCGGGCGCGCCGCGAGCTGGCCCGACCGGAGGACTTCGGGATGTCCGGCGGCGGTCAGCGGCGGGTCGCCGGGCTGCGTCGCGAGGAGATCGCCCTGCTCGCGGGCGTGAGCGCCGACTACTACGTGCGGCTGGAGCAGGGGCGCGACAGGCACCCGTCCGAGCAGGTCATCGCGGCGCTGGCAAGGGTATTCGCGCTGGACGAGGAAGGCACCGCGCATCTGCGTGAGCTGGCGCGGCCCATGGTCAAACGGACCAGAGGGCCGCGCCGTCCCGAACGCGTCGCGCCCGGGTTGCTGCGCTTGATGAACGCGTGGCCGCACACGCCCGCACTGGTGCTCGGCAGGTACCTGGACGTGCTGGCGGCGAACCCGCTGGCCGAGGCCGTCAACTCGTGCTCGGTTCCCGGGGTCAACCAGGTGCGCATGATTTTCCTCGATCCCGCGGCGCGCGACATCTACTCCGACTGGCCCACCATCGCCGCCGATACGGTGGCGAGCCTGCGGGCGACCGCGGGAGCCGACCTGGACGATCCGCGCCTGACCGAACTGGTCGGGGAATTGTCGCTGAAGAGCGAGGAGTTCCGGCAGCTCTGGGCGCGTCACGACGTCCGGGTGAAGACCGCGGGGGTGAAAGGGTTCCGTAACCCGATGGTCGGCGAGCTGACCCTCTCCTACGAAACGCTCACGGTGAACGGCGCGCCGGGGCAATTGCTCATCGCCTACCACGCGGAACCGGGCTCCCCCTCCGAACGTTCCCTGGTTTTGCTCGGCAGCCTGATCGCGGATAGTGCCTCCGACGAGGCCGGGGACGAGCAACGTGCCGCCGGGCAACTCGGCGCCTACGACCAAAAGCACTGAGCTGAAGGGCAATTCGCCGCGCTGTCGCCGTGCGAGCGGAGCCGGGCGCACCCGACTTTGTCGGTGTTGTGGTCGCCGATCGTTGTCACTGGTCCGCGGGTCGCCGCAGTCCGGAGTTGGCGTCGTGGCAGCTGGTCCCGGCGGCTGCCGACGAGCAAGGGCGCTGGAATTGCGGTCGAGCGCAACAGGCTCGAATCGAGCCCGGCAACCAGCTCGAGTTGTCTCTACTGGGTAGATGCAGCACGGGCCAGGGTGCGGATCACGCTGTCCGAGACCGACGAACTCGATACCGGCGTCCGCGCTTTCCGAATCGCATAGCTTCGAGGCAGCTGATGCCGGGCCTGCGAGGCTTCGACGAACGAGGTCTTCCGGCCTGGGCACAACGCGGTTGGTCCTGTCGTACCCGCGTGATCGGGTGTGCTGGAAGTCTTGGCCGAGTACGACGGAGGTGGGCGTGGTAGCGATCGACTTCGAGCGGGCAGGGCGCGGGATCACACGGGGGTCGGTCTGGCGTTCGGTCACCGCGCAGGGGCTGGGTGGCGTGCCGCCGACGGCACTGGTGCTGGCGGGGATCGTCAGTGTCCAGGTGGGGGCGGCGCTGGCGAAGCAGCTGTTCTCGGTGACCGGCGCGGGCGGAGCGGTCACGCTGCGGCTGGTGTTCGCCGGAGTCGTCCTGTTGCTGGCTTGGCGCTCGTCGCTGCGAGTCGAGCGCGGCGCGCTGCCGGTGGTTCTGGGGTACGGGGCGGTCCTGGCACTGATGAATCTCTCGTTCTATGCGGCGATAGATCGGATTCCGCTCGGAATGGCCGTGACGATCGAGTTCCTCGGACCGCTGACGGTCGCCCTGGCGGGGTCGCGGCGCTGGATCGATCCGGTGTGGGCGGTGCTGGCCGGTGCCGGTGTGCTGCTGCTGACCAGGGCGGACGGCGACGTGGATTGGGTCGGAGTGCTGTTCGCGCTGGCCGCCGCGGCGTGCTGGGCGGGATACATCCTGCTCAGCGCCGCCCTCGGCGAGCGAACCGTCGGCGGGGGCGGGCTGGCGCTGGCCATGGCGTTCGGTGGGGTGATCATGCTGCCGGTCGGCATTCTGGATGCGGGGACCGCGCTGTTGCAGCCGGCCGTGCTCGCCGCCGGGTTCGCGGTGGCAATGCTGTCGTCGGTGCTGCCGTACTCCGTGGAGTTGGAAGCGTTGCGGCGGATTTCACCCCGCGTGTTCGGCGTGCTGATGAGCTTGGAGCCCGCGGTCGCGGCAGTCGCGGGCTTGGTCGTGCTGGGCCAGGTCATGAACCTCGGACAGTGGGCGGGCGTGGCGTGCGTGGTCGCGGCGTCCGCGGGTGCGACGCGGACCGACGCGAAGAATTGAACCGCGTCGCCCGCCACGGCCGAGGCGGAGGTCGATGTTCGGTCCGTGTTCGGCGGTTCGCACCCCGCCGGGGGTGCGGGAGAGTGAGGATCTAAGTGTGTCTCGCCGGTGCGCGTGCCCGGCGCAGAACCGAGAGCGAAGGGTAGGACCACCGGATGCGAGTGCGAGTTGCCGCGGCGGCGGTATTCGGGGCGGCCGTCACGATAGGTGCCATGCCTGCGGCGGGAGCCACGGTGACGCAGGTCGGGATGTATCCGGGCATCAACTTCGGGTTGGCGACGAACTATGGAACGGGTTGCACGTACACCGCGCGGGCAACCGTGACCGACGTCGTCGCACCGGTCGTCTTCTACGACAACGGTGTTCCCTTCGGCGTGGTCAGCCCCTCCGGGGGCGTCGCTCTGATCACCTGGGTGCCCGCCACTCCCGGCCGGCACACCGTCAGTGCGGTGCAGGAGCCGGACGCGCCCTTCGTGGCGAGCATTGATCTCGAGGTGGGCAACGGAGTCCACCTGGGCTACGCCTGCGCCGTTTTCGGCGGTTGACCGAGCCCTGCGGCTCGCTCCCTCCATGCCCTACGCCCCGGTAGTGTCGATTGGGCGGTGCTGAGCTCGACCTTTCCTCCCGGAAGGAAGTGATCATGCGAACCAATGGACCGATCGTGGCCGGTGTGGACGGGTCCGCTGGATCGGCGGCGGCGGTCGCGTGGGCGGCGCAGGCTGCCGCGCAGCATCGGGCGCCGCTGCGCCTCGTACACGTCCTCGATCCCGTCGCCGATTACGGGCCCGGCATCACCGAACCGCTGACGAGCACCGACTACGCGCGAATGGAAGGCCATGGGCGCTGGGTCCTGGACACGGCCACCCAGGAGGCGCTGATCGCGGTCCGCGGCCTGCGCGATATCGAGGTCACCACCGAATTGGTGCACGAACCGGTCGGTCCGGCACTGCTGGACCGCACCGGCGGGGCACGGATGATGGTGGTCGGTACCCGCGAGCGCGGCACTATGCGGCGCGCCCTGCTCGGCTCGGTCAGCGCGGCGCTGGCCCGGCGGGCGCACTGCCCGCTGGTCGTGGTCCGGGAGGGCGCGCCACTCACGCGGGAAGCCAGGAAGCAGCCGATCGTCGTCGGCGTCGACGGCACCGAAATCAGCGAACCCGCCATCGAAGCGGCGCTGCACGAGGCGTCGGCGCGAGGCGTGCCGCTGCTGGCGTTGCATGTGTGGACCGGTGTCGAACTGCCGGTGGCGGGCGGCGATCTCGCGGCCGATGCCGAGAAACAGATCGTGCTCGCGGAAAGCCTGGCCGGATGGCAGGAGCGGTTTCCCGATGTCGAGATCCACCGCGAGATAGTGACCGATCGCCCCGAACGCTGTTTGCTCGACCGTTCCGAGCAGGCGCAGCTGCTCGTGGTCGGCAGCCGGGGTCGCGGCGGGTTCGCCAGCATGCTCTTCGGCTCGACGAGTCAGGCGCTGCTGCTGTCGGTGGAGTGTCCGATCATGATCGTTCGCGACCTCACGATACCGATCCTGCACTTGCCCGACTGAGCCTCACGCCCCGGTCGTCGAGCCAGGACGCACGATCATCAGGACGGTGACCACCGCCCACAGCAGGTTGAACACTCCGGTGTCCATGGCGAGGCGGCGGATCAGTGCCGGGGTGGTGCCGGTGAGGTCGGCGAGGATCTTCTGCTGGCCAGGCAGCACGAGCAGCGCGAGCACGCCCGCCGCCGCCGCGGTCAACCCGATCGACACCATCACCCAGGCGTCGCCGAGCACGCCGAGGCTGAGCCCGGTGAGCAGACCGAACGCCGGAACAACGATGCCGATCAGGGCATAGACCCGGCAGATGCGATGCAAGGTGCCGAGGACGGCGGGGCTGTGGTCGGTTGCGGTGGCGGCGAGCGCACGGCGAGTGGTGGCCGGAAACATGCTGGCCGCCACCGTCACCGGGCCGACCGCGATGATCGCGGCGAGCACATGAACCGAGAGTAGGAACTTCGTCACGGCGGTCGAGAATAGCCAGAACGACGTGCCAGAGGAACTGGCGGAACTGCCACATATCGGTCAATTCTCGCCAACGGCTATGAACTGGGGGATATTGCAGGATGCCAGCTGGAAGACATTGGCTGGAATCGACCGAATAACTATGCTATGGCCATGCATACCGTGGCCGTGCTAGCCCTTGACCAGGTGATCGCGTTCGATCTGGCCACGCCCGTCGAGGTGTTCGGTCGCACCCAGCTCCCAGATGGTCGGCCCGCCTATCGCGTGCGGGTCTGCGCGGCTCGATCGACGGTCGACGCGGGAGTGTTCACATTGCGGGCGCCCTGGGGACTCGGGGCTCTGCCCGAGGCGGACACGATCATTCTGCCCGGTTGCGCGAACCTCGGCCTGCCGGTGCCGGACGAGGTGATCGATGCGTTGCGCCGGGCCGCGGCCGCGGGCACCCGCCTCGCCTCGATCTGCTCCGGCGCGTTCATCCTCGCCGCGACCGGGTTGCTGGACGGTCACCGCGCGACAACGCACTGGCTCGCCGCGGCGGAACTCGCCGCCCGCTATCCGGACATCGAGGTGGACCCCGACGTGCTGTACGTGGACAACGGATCGCTGCTCACCTCGGCGGGGGCGGCGGCGGGCATCGACATGTGCCTGCACTTGGTTCGCCGCGACTACGGCTCGGCGGTCGCCGCCGACGCGGCCAGGAAGTCGGTCGTCCCGCTGGAGCGGGAAGGGGGACAGGCGCAATTCATCGTGCACGACCAGCCGCCGGCGCCGCGCGGTTCGGCACTGGAGCCGGTGCTGCGGTGGATCCAGGACAACGCCGCGAAGGATCTGTCCCTCGACGACATCGCCGCGCACGCCGGGATGAGCACCCGCACGCTGAACCGCCGCTTCCGCGAGCACACCGGAACGACGCCGTTGCAGTGGCTGCTGCGTGCGCGTATCCGGCAGGCCCAGCACCTGCTGGAAGCCACCAGCCACCCGGTCGACCGGATCGCGGGCCAGGTCGGATTCGGCTCACCGACCGCGTTCCGCGATCGCTTCAAACGGGTGGTCGGCACCAGTCCGCACAGCTACCGAGCGGCCTTCCACGGCTCCGGCGCGGACCGCCCGGGGTAGGTGCACGAAACCGGTGGGGGCCGAGGCGTTCTCGCGGACCTTCGGAACCGGCGCGCTCCACCCTGGTCTACACCCGCGCCGAGGCGGCGCCCATCGGGACCTACGAGGACGCGAAAGCCCACCTGTCGCAGGATGACCATTAGCCGTCCGGAGGGGCGCGCCGAGGCGCGGTCAGGGCCGTCACGGACCGATGCGGGTCGGGCTTCCCGGTCAGCCCTTGGTGTCGGCGGCCATGGTGAGCAACAGATCGCGTAGCGCCTGCTGCTGAGATTCGGTGAGCGAGATCAAGGGGGAGTTCGCGCCGAGCAATTCGAGCGCGTCATCGCGTCGGCGCTGACCGGCTGGGGTCAGCACGATTTGCTTGGCGCGGCGGTCGGTGGGGTGTGGCTCGCGGCGAATCAAGGTCTGCTGCTCCAGCCGGTCCAGCACGAATGTCGCGTTGGAGGGCTCGCATGCCATCCGCGCCGCCAGCTCCCTGGCGGTGATCGGCTCGGACAGTTCGCGCAGCGCGATCACCTGCGAGGGAGTGAGTTCGAGCTGTTCGGCGACGCGGCGGACGTGCACGTCGAGCCGGTGAGTGAACTGGTGCACCAGTTTGCACACGTCGCGGTCGAGGTCGGTGTCCACCACGGGATCGGGCTGCCGCGTCATTGCTCCGAGTCTAGCGCTTCGATTCGAACTGTGATAGTTCTAATTCAAATCATTCGAGTTATAACTATCTGGAAGGCGTGTGATGCGGTCCGCGGTGTTTTCCTTGATGCTCGTGGTGTTCAGCCTCACCACCGGCGAGTTCGTGATCGCGGGCATCCTGCCCGAGGTCGCGGGCGGTTTGGCGGTTTCCGTTGCGTCCGCGGGGACGTTGGTGACGGCGTATGCGATCGGCATGATCATCGGTGGTCCGGTGGTGACGGTGCTGACCGCGAAGGTGGCGCGCAAGCCATTGGTCGTCGGGTTGGTGTCGATCTCGATACTGGCCAATCTAGGCTCGGCTCTCGCACCGAATTACGTTGTGCTGCTTGCCATGCGTGCTGCGGCGGGGTCGGTCGTCGCCACCTTCTTCGCGGTCGCGATCGCCACCGCGGTGTCGAGCGCCCAGCCGGGCGCCGAGGCCACCGCGGTGGCGCGCGTCGCTCTCGGCATGAATCTGGGCATCGTGCTCGGCACTCCGCTCGGTGCGGCCATCGGTCAAAGTCTGGGCTGGCGAGCGACTTTCATTGCCGTCGCGCTTTGCGCCGCTGCCGCGCTGCCGCTGGTGCTGCGCTTCATGCCGAAGCAGCCGGGTTCCGCGGCGAGTTCGGTCGGAAGTGAATTGCGCGTTTTCACCGATCGTGACGTGCTGGGGGCGATCGCGCTCACCGCTGTCGGAAATGTCGGTGTCGTCATGGTCTTCACCTACATCACGCCGCTGCTGACCGAGGTCGGAGGCTTCACCGCGGGCGCGGTGCCGATTCTGCTGCTGGTTTACGGCCTCGGCGCCGTTCTCGGCAACCAGGTCGGTGGCAAGCTCGCCGACCGGGCGTTGCTGCCTTCGGTGACCGGGCTGCTGGCCGCACTCGCCGGGGTGCTGATCCTGTTCTGGCTGGCGGGTGGAAACCGGATCGCCGGTGCCGCATTGACTTTCGTTCTCGGCGCACTGGCCTTCGCGATCATTCCCGGCATGCAGGCGCGGGTAGTGGCCACGGCCGCGGCCGCGCCGACCTTGGCGGTCGCCGTGAACGCGTCGGCATTCCAGCTCGCCGCGGCGGGTGCGGGCCGGATCGGTGGCTGGGTGATCGGCGATGGCGCGGGCCTGCGCTCGCTCTATCCGGTGGGTGCGGCGATGACCGGCTGCGGGGTGGCGGTGGCCGGGTATCTGTTGTGGCGCGACCGTCGGGTCGAGTCGCACGGTGAACCAGCCGGGCAGCCGGAATTCGAGAACCGTTAATGCCCAAGAGCTTTGGCGACGATGCCGCCCGTGACGGCTTTCGTCAGATAGTTGGTGGAGTCGTGCGGCGACGCGCCGTTGTCGAAGTGCTGCTCGGTGACGGGGGTGACGGCCGAGCCGGGATAAGGCGGAAAGAACTGGGCGAGGTCGAGGTGAGCGGCCACGAGGTCGTCCTCGTCGACCAAGTTGTGCCAGCCCGTGACCGGTTTCGGCACGGTGCACGGCTGCGGGCGCAACCTGTCGTAGATGACGGTACGCAGCCCGAGTGGCGACCCCATGGTCAGCAGGGTCACCGGGTGGTCGGTGCGGTGCAGGGCCTCGTAGGCGACCACGCTGCCGAGGGAATGCGCGATGACCAGCTGGGTGTCGGGACCGACGCGATCGAGCACCTGCTGCTGGGCATACGCCCGGACCGCGTCGTCGGTGAAATAGCAGGCGACCTGGGACAGGGCCCGCACGACGAACTTCTGCGCCAGCCCGAAACCGAACGGCGCGAACCAGCGCAAACGCATCAGCGCGTTGAGCGCGGGCCGCAGTGTTGCCTGCGCTCCCTGCGCCACGGCGTCCGGCGGCGGGGGAGTGCCGAGCCGGCGGGCGGTCGCGCGGTCGCGTGCGTCGCCGGCGTGCACGGCCGCCGTCGCCAGCCATTCGGCGGCGAGTGCCTCCATCAGGTCGAGTTGCGCGTCGTCGAGCTCGGCCCCGGTGCCCTGGGCGCCCTCGGTCAGGAACATGTTGCCGTAGAACGCCATCCGGGTCGTGATGTCCCCGGGAGAGTCGTTGCGCCACAACCGATCCGCGAGTTCCGGTGCGCCGTGGTTGCGCACTCCGCCCGCGAGTCCGGGCAGCCAGCGCGCCTCCAGCGTGTCGGCCGATTCCTGTTCCTGCGCGATGCCGTGTACGAGGACGATCGTCGCCAACGTCCCACCCCTTCCGTGTCCCCGGTGTCTTCGACAGTGTCCCTCATCGCGGCCGAATCGGCAGCGGTAGGACTAACTTCCGGGCCGGTTCCGGGCGCGGATCGCTTTGCCCAGTGGGGCAATCGAATTGGCGAGCCCGAACAGCACTCGCTCGGCGATCGAGTGCTGCGCGGGAAGAACGGCGAGCTGCCGGGCGAGGTCGAGTCCGTTGACGATCGCGGTGTTCGACACGATCAGCCCGTCGCGAACGACGAAAACATCGGTGCCGAGGATGTCCAGCCGCCTTCCGTTCGGTGCCAGCCCGATGAGCGGCGCGGTGCCGTCGAATCGGCCCCACATCCGCCAGTGCACCACGGCGCGCTCGTCCTGCGCGGTGACCGAGAGGATGTCCATGGTCAGGTCGGGCAGCGCGGCGTGGACATCGCGGAAGAAGGCCACGATCTCGTCGGGAGCGCGCAGGTCCGCGACGCCGACGAACACGTCCGGCGCGCCGGGTTGCCAGCACTGCGCGACGGTCTCCCAGTCCTGCGCGCCGATCGCCTCGATGTAGCGGCGCGCGACTGTGCCCGGGTCAGCTGGATTCGTCACCGGCGGTCATCCCTTCGTGATGCGGTTGCGCTTGCACATCTCGGCCGGGCAGGAAGGGTTTCAGGCGTCCCGCCATTTGATCGAGCAACCCATGCTGGGCCGGTGCGGTTCCGGGACGGGCTTGCCGTCCAGCACGGCCTCGACAGCGGCACGCAAGTCGTTGCCGGTCAACGGTTTTTCGTTGCCCGGGGTCGATTCGTCGAAGGCGCCGCGGTAGGCGAGTTCGAGGTTCGCGTCGTAGAGGAAGAAGTCCGGCGTGCATGCTGCGCGAAATGCCCGTCCGACCTGCTGGTCCTCGTCGACGAGGTAGGGGAAGGTCCAGCCGGCCCTGATCGCTTGGTCGCGCAGCCGCAGCGGCGCGTCGTCCGGGTACGCGGCCGCGTCGTTGCTGCAGATCGCCACGGTCGGCATGGACGGCAGCGAGTCGACCAGTTCGCCGAGCGCCGCCTCGATGTGCTTGACGTAGGGGCAGTGGTTGCAGGCGAAGACCACCAGCAGACCCGGTCCGCCCGCGAAGTCCTCGCGGGAGTAGATCCGCTGGTCGAGGTCGGGAAGCGAGAAATCGGGTAGTGCGGTGCCTAGGGGCACCATGAGAGAGGTATGCGCCATGGTGTGCCTTCCGTCGGGATCGAAGACGACAGCGGGAGCCTAACCCCGTGTCGTCCGATTCGTCGGAAATACGCCGATGAACCGTCGCTCGGCGTGGCGGACGATCCTACCCGGCCAGGTCCGAGGGATCGGTGTTCGCCCCGCACAGGACTACGCACACCCGCTCGCCGGGGGCGCGCCGGAACGCCGGTTCATCGCCCAGAATCGCGGCCAGAGCGGTCGCGGCGCCGTGCTCGACCGCGAGACGGCGCTCCTGCCACAGGAGGCGCCGGGCCGCGACGATCGCGGCGTCCTCGACCAGCACCGAGACCACGTTGTATTGCCGCGCGGCCGCCAGCGCCATCTGCGAGGCCCGCCGTGCGCCGAGCGAGTCGGCGGCGATCGAGTCGACCTCCACGTCGACGACCTGTCCCGCCGTGATCGCGGCGTGCAGAGCACAGCATCGGGCGGGCTCCACGGCGACGGTGCGGACGCCGTGGCGATCGGCGGCGGTGGCGACTCCGGAGAACAACCCGCCTCCGCCGACCGCCACGGCGACGGTGCCGAGATCCGGGATCCGCTCGTGGATCTCCGTCATGAGCGTCCCTGCGCCTGCCGCGATGAGCGGGTTGTCATAGGCGTGCGAGAGCAGCGCGCCCGTTGCGTCGGCGAACTCACGGCTGGCGGCGAGCGCGTCCGCGTATTGAGTACCCACCAGCCGGACTTCGGCGCCATAGGAGGTGAGTCGGTCCACCTTGACCCGTGGCGCCGTGGTCGGCAGGAACACAGTCGCTCCAATCCCCTGATCGCGGGCCGCCCACGCGCAGGCCAGCCCGGCGTTGCCGCCCGAGGCGATCGTCACGCCCACCGGCGGCAGCGTGCCGTTCTCCCGGTGGGTGAGCAGGAAGTTGAGCGCGCCCCTGGCTTTGAAGCTTCCGGTGTGCTGCAGGAACTCCAGCGCGAACCACAGCTCGCCGGTACTGTCCGCCTGCGCCAGGGCGACCGGTCTGACCCGGCCCGTCAGTCGTTCGGCCGCGGCTTTCACGTCGCTGTGGGTCAGTTCCATAACGCTCCTCGGGATACGGTCTCGCCGCCGCCGTCGTGCGAGGTGGCGCGGGCCTCGACACACTATGCGGACCCGGCGACGCCAGGGGCAATGCCTTCTCGGAGCGCGCGTGGCCGCGGCGGAACGAGTCGCGGGAAAAGCGCGATCCCGATGCGGATTCGGACGATTGCGGTCCAATTGCCGATTCACTCGGCGTGTAGGCAGGATTTTCCCTGTCGACGTTGTCATGCTCAGTGCTCTGGCTGATCCGAACCAATCGCCTGGCGAGGGGCGCGACGAGAGGTCTGACCGTGAAACTGAGCTGGCTGGCGCTTCCCGCGCTGTTGGCCGTCACCGCGGCGGGGTGTTCCGACGACACGCCTGCGAGCGAGGTATCGACATCGACGAGCGCGATCGCTGCCGCGAGCGGCACGGCGACGACGACAGCCGCGCGCGACCACGATGAACCGGGTGGCGTGGTCCGGGTTTTGCTCGGTGACACGAAGAAGATCGCGGTGCCCGCCGACGCAGTGCTCGATATCCGGGCGCCAGCCGCGTGGGGTCAGGCCGCCAACGGTATTCGCTGCACGGTTACCGATAGTTCTGGACGGAATGAAGATCTGCGTTCGTCGGACGTGAAGAAGATCGAGATGGTCGGCGGGACGGAATGGATGACGCTGTGGACGTTCTCCTCCGCACCGAACGGCGACGTCACCGTCGCTTGCAAGGATTCGGCATCGAAAATCGCCGCGGCCCATCCCCATCCGTACCTCAGGGTCGTCCCACGCGGAATCGTCCCGATCCCCCCGCCGAATCGCTGATCCGAGCGACCGCGAACGGTCCGCTCAGGCCGCCCGTGCCGAGGCGGGGCGGTACAGCCTGGCCGCGGTGCCGTGGTTCTGTCGGTGGGCCGGAGTAGCGTCGGCGGCGTGAACGATGTCGCCGCGGGCGATTACCGCGAGAGGAGGTCGCGGTACGAGGGCGCTGTGCTGTGGACCAGAACCGTCGACCACCGCACATCGGCGCTACCCGTGCTGCCGGATGGGTGCATGGACCTGATCTGGATGAACGGGCGCCTGATCGTCGCTGGTCCGGACACCCGTGCCTACCACCCTGCCGAGTCGAAAGGCGGCAGGTACATCGGCGTCCGATTCTTTCCCGGTACCGCGCCCGCACTGCTCGGCGTCCCAGCACACCACCTGCTGAACCAGCGGGTCGATCTCGCTGATCTGTGGCCATCGGCGGCGGTCAGGTCGCTGATCGGTCAGCTCGAGTCCGCCGACGATCAGGGCGTGGCGCTGGAACGGATCGTGCTGCGGCGGGCGACCGAAGCCGGACGGGCCGATCCGCTCATGCGGCGAGTGGTCGCCGCGCTGAACGCCGGTTGCCCGGTGGCGGCGGTTGCCGACGCGGCCGGGCTGGGCGAGCGGACCCTGTACCGGCGCTCGCTGGCCGCTTTCGGCTACGGTCCCAAGACCCTGGCCAGGGTGCTGCGCATGCAGCGCGCGCTGGCGTCGGCGCGCAGCGGCGTCCCGCTCGCGGAGACCGCGATGCTCACCGGGTTCGCCGACCAGGCTCACCTGTCCCGGGAGGTGCGCGCACTGGCCGGGCTTCCATTGGGCGCGTTGCTCGCCCGGTCCTAGCCGCGTCGATTCGAGCGCAGCTGGGCCGCCCACGGTCGCGATCGAAGCCACCGGCGCACCGAGCCGGGCGGACTTTCGACAGCGGCACCGACAGGCCGTTATCCGGCAGTCGTCGGGAGAGCGGCGTACAGGTCGACGCCATTGCCGTCGGGATCCAGCACCACCGCGTACCGCTGCCCCCAAAAGGCGTCCCACGGCTTCAATTCGCCGTGGTACCCGGCGCCTACGAGATCGGCGTAGACGGCGTCGACCTCCGCGGGGTCGGCGCAGCGGAACGCGATCCCGAGGCGGCCCGCGCTGGTTGGCGGCGTCCACTCCGAGTGGAACGACGTGATGACGGCCTCGGTGTCCAGCGTGAGCCGCAGGCCATTGGGGAGGGCGGCCTCGACGTGCCCTTCGCCTTCCGCGCCCGTGGGAAAGTCGAGGCCGAGACGGCGGTAGAAGGCCACCGAGGCGGCCATGTCGGTGACGATGATGCCGATGACGTCGAGTCGTGGAGTCATACCGGCAGGGTAGGCAGTGGTGCGACGGACGGTCTTGAACGAATCGGACAGCTTCAGCGCGCGGGCGCGGGGACCAGCTCGCCGATCAGGTTCTCCACCAGGATGCGGATGCGATCGCGGATGGTGCGCACCACGTCGATGGTCTGGCCGGCAGGGTCCGGCAGCACCCAGTCGCGGTAGCTGATGCCGGGGAAGAACGGGCAGGCGTCCCCGCAACCCATCGTGACCACGACATCGGAAATGCCGACCGCGTCCATGGTGAGCGGTTTGGGGGTGTGGCGGGAGATGTCGATGCCGATCTCGGCCATGGCGTCGACCACGGTCGGGTTGAGCGTCTCGGCGGGTTCGCTGCCCGCGGATCGCACGTCGAACCGGTCCCCGGCCAGCGCGGTGAGAAACCCGGCAGCCATCTGCGAGCGGCCCGCGTTGTGCACGCAGACGAACAGCACACTGGGCTTGTGGGACATGCGAACGCCTTTCGATGAACAGGGTGGAGCCTGCATGTGCTGGCCGCCGGACAGGTCGTCCGGTGTGGTGGTGGAGCCGAAACGCTGTCGTAGCGTACGCAATACGTATACCAGCGCGCCGCTCACCGTTACCCCGGGCCGCGCGTCGGCGCGAGGAAGCACAGAAAGATCGCAGGTCATCGGCCCCGAAGTCGCTGCAGCACAGCACTTGCGAGATGTCGGCCGCCCGGTGTGGCGGAGCGGGCGGTGATGTCGCGGTGTTTGCTGCCCCGGCCGAGTGCCGGTCGCTGACGCCTTTGCGTACCGAGGTGTCCGGCACGCGCGTCCACGTCCGCGCGGCAGCTCAGAGCGGACGCATATCGATCATCTTGCGCAGTCGTTGCCGGTCGCGTTCGAGGCGGCGTGCTTCGTAGGCGATCGGGAAGTAACGCAGCCGCTCCGGCAGCAGCGGGACGATTCGCGCGATCGACCACCCGAGTGCGCGGAGTTTGCGGTCATGGTGATCTCCCTTGATCGACCGAGTTCAAGATAATGAGATGATAACAGTATCAATCTCTCATCGCCTATCCCTGCTGCGTCCCGCGCCTGCCCTTACGCTGGCAGATATGACGACCGAGTGGCGTAGTCGTACCGGCCGGATCGGGGTGCTCACCGGCGCGGGAATTTCGACCGATTCCGGAATCCCGGATTTTCGCGGCCCCCGCGGGGTGTGGACGAAAGACCCGATCGCCGAACTGCTTTCCACCTATCAGAACTATGTGTCCGACGCGGACTTGCGGAAGCGCGCCTGGCTGGCCAGGCGTGATAATCCGGCGTGGCAGGCCGTGCCCAACCCGGCGCACAATGCGCTGGCCGATCTGGAGCGGGCCGGCCGAGCGGTCACCATCATCACGCAGAACATCGACCGCTTGCACCAGCGGGCGGGATCCTCGCCGGAGCGGGTGATCGAGATCCACGGCAACATGTTCGACGTGGTCTGCATCGAATGCGAATACCAGACCACGATGGCCGCCACGCTGGAGCGCGTGGCCGCGGGCGAACCCGACCCGCGGTGTCCCGGTTGCGGTGGCATCCTCAAGGCGGCCACCATCATGTTCGGCCAGCAGATGGACCGCCGCAGCATGGCCAAAGCCGCCATCACCGCGGAGACGAGCGATATTTTCCTGGCCATCGGAACGTCGCTGCAGGTGGAGCCCGCCGCGTCGATGTGCGCTATCGCCGTGCGGGGCGGCGCCGATCTGGTCATAGTCAACGCCGAGCCGACGCCGTATGACGAATTGGCCACCGAGCTCATCCGCGAGCCCATCGGAATCGCCGTTCCCCGCCTCGTATCCGAGATACTCGGCGCCTGATCGCGCGGTCCGGACCGGACTGTGCGCAGCGAATTCGGTTCAGCCCACCGGGCCGAGCACCCGATCGAGGTAGGAGTTGGCGAAACGTCCCTTGGGGTCGAGGCGACGACGCACCTCGGCGAACCGATCCCAGTCGGGATAGCGGTCGCGTAAGGTCGCGGCGGTCTGGAAGTGGCGCTTGCCCCAATGCGGTCGTCCCTGGTAGCGATCGAAAACCGCTGCACAGGCACGGAAGTACGACTCGAACTCCATGCCCCGGTACTGGTGTACCGCGATGTAGCAGGTTTCGCGGCCGCCCGCGGGGGAGAGGAACGCGTCGTCGGGTGCGACCCACCGCACCTCGATGGGCATCGGCGTGTCGAATCGCGTGGCCAGTTCCTTGATCTCGCGGATGGCGTCGGCCGAGTGCTCGCGCGGGATGGCGTACTCCATCTCGGTGAAGCGGATCAGCCGCGGCGACGCGAACACGCGGTAGGACCGGTTCACCTGGCGCCGGTAGCTGCCGGCGTAGGCGGCGCTGCGATGGATCAACGGGACCAGGCGCGGCCGGCTGCGGCTCAGCTTGCACAGGGCATCGAAGAGATAGTTGGACATCAGGATGTCGGTGAACCAGTCGACGCTCTTGGCGCGCGGCCGCTCGGGCAGCGTCACACGGTTGTTGCGCTTGGTCATCGCCAGCCTGCTGTGCGCGAACATGTAGAACTCGAAATGCTCGTTGCCGTCGACGAACGAATCGAGGTCGGCGAGTACGTCTTCCAGGGGAACCGGGCGCTCGATGCCTTCCAGCACGAAAGAGGGCACCATTCGCAGCGTCACGGCGGTGACCACGCCCAGGGCTCCGAGGCCGACCCGTGCCGCGCGCCAGCCGTCCGGGTCGGTCTGCTCGTTCAGCTCGACCCGGCTGCCGTCGGCGAGCATCAATTCCACGGAATGTAAGGCGGCGGAAAGGTTTTGCAATTTCGCGCCGGTGCCGTGGGTGCCCGTGGCGGCGGCGCCTGCCACGGTCTGCACGTCGATGTCGCCGAGGTTCGGAAAAGCGAGGCCGTGCTCGTGCAAGGCGGTGCTGGCGGCGTTCAGGGTGATGCCCGCCTCGACGCGGACGAGGCCGGTCGCGCGGTCGACGTCGAGAACGCGGTTCAGCCGCGCCAGGCTCAGTAGCATGCCGTCGGTGAGGACGGTGTCGGTGAACGAGTGACCGGTGCCCGCCACGCGCACGGTCTGTCCTTCGGTCTCGGCGCAGGCGAGCAGATCGGCCAGTTCCTCGACCGAACGCGGCGTGGCGAGGATCGCGGGCGCGCACTGCTGATCTCCGGCCCAGTTCACCCACGAATTGGTCATGTGACCAACTCTACGGGAGTAATCCTGACGCGCGCTACTTATGGTGTGATTTCGCTACCGCTTGCGATTCCCGCAAGTGAGATGCTGCTTGGCCTGTTCGACTTCCTCGTCGGTCAGCGGCGGGACGACGAGATGCTGGCGCGGCGTGCCGTCCGCGCGCGCGCCGTTGAGCATGATGGCCATATATCGCTGCCATACATCGGGATTGACCGGTTTGGCGAACTCGGCGATGCCGTCGACCATGTGCACGAGCGCGAAGAAGTCCGACGGCTCGATGCCCTCGGCGAGGACCCCCGCGTCGCGCGCTCGTGCGCAGATGGCCGCCACGGTGGGCTTGATTCGATCACGCACGACGACGAAGCGGTCGGTGTCGTCGTCCTCCAGTTCGAGCATCACCTCGCTGAACCCGCGGTTGGTCGCCATGTGCCGACAGGCGTATTCGAAGAACTCGACCAGTCCGAACCAGGGATCCGGATGTCGGTAGGCGGCGTCGGCGGCATCGGCGAAATCGCTGAGGTTCTGATCGAAGACTTCGACGATCAGTTCCTTCTTGTTCGCGAAGCGGCGGTAGACCGTGCCGACGCCCACGCCCGCGCGCTCGGCCACGTCGTCGAGGGTGATCTCGAGTCCGTGGTCGGCGAACAGTTCGCGCGCTGCGGCGATGATCCGCTGTTGATTGCGCGCGGCATCGGCCCGCAGGCGCCGGGGTGGAGAGGCGACCGTGGCGTGATTCACATAGCCATTCTATCAATGCTCGGGATTAAGTGGAGGCATTGTCTCCGTTATGGTGATAGCTTCTACATTAAGCGGAGGTGGTGCCTCCGGATGAAGGGCTTCGAGACAAAGGGGACATATGACTACCGCGATCGACCGTGGGGCGCCCGCCCCAGAGAAAACGGGAAGCGGCAGGCGCGGTTCGCACGCGCTGCGCTGGTGGGTGCTCGCCGTCCTCGGCGTCGCACAGTTGATGGTCGTGCTCGATGCGACCGTGGTGAACATCGCGCTACCCGCGGCGCAGCAAGACCTGGGCTTCAGCGACGGCGACCGCTCGTGGGTGGTCACCGGGTACGCGCTGGCGTTCGGCAGCCTTCTGCTGCTCGGCGGACGTCTCAGTGACCTGTTCGGCAGGCGCAACACCTTCAACGTCGGCCTGGTCGGTTTCGCGGTCGCCTCCGCGGTGGGTGGCGCGGCCACCAGCTTCGAGATGCTCGTCGCGGCACGCGTCGGCCAGGGCGTCTTCGGCGCGCTGCTGGCGCCCGCCGCCCTGTCGCTGCTCACCGTGACCTTCACCCAACCGTCCGAGCGGGCGAAGGCGTTCGGCATCTTCGGCGCGGTCGCCGGTACCGGCGGCGCCATCGGCCTGCTGCTCGGCGGCGCGCTCACCGAGTGGGCGTCCTGGCGCTGGGTGATGTTCGTCAACCTGGCCTTCGCGGCCGTCGCCTTGGTCGGCGCGGTCCTGCTGTTGGCCAAGCACGCGAGCACCGAGCGGCCCAAGCTCGACATTCCCGGCACCGTCGTGGTCACCGCGGGCCTGTTCGGCATCGTCTACGGGTTCTCGCACGCGGAATCGGACGGGTGGAGCAACGGTGTCACCCTCGCCTTCCTGATCGGCGGAACCGCGTTGCTCGCGGTGTTCGCCTGGTTGGAGACCCGGGTGGCGCATCCGCTGCTTCCGGTGCGGATCGTGCTGGACCGGACGCGCGGTACGTCCTACCTGACGGTCTTCGTCATGGGCATCGGGATGTTCGCCATCTTCCTGTTCCTCACCTACTACATGCAGTTGACGCTGGGCTACTCGCCGATCATGACCGGTGTGGCGTTCCTGCCGATGGTCGCCGCGATGATCGCCTCGTCCACCACCACCCCGTCGCTGCTGCTGCCGAAGATCGGACCGAAAATCGTGGTCAGCGGCGGCTTCCTGATCGCGGCGGCAGGCATGCTCTGGTTGACCCGGATCGGTCTGGACACCGGCTACGCCACGCACATCCTGCCTGCCCTGATCCTGCTGGGTCTCGGCCTCGGCGGCGCGATGGCCACCGCCTTCCAAGGTGCGACCTCGGGTGTGCGGCACGAGGACGCGGGCGTGGCCTCGGCCATGATCAACACCAGCCAGCAGGTGGGTGGGTCGATCGGCACGGCGCTGCTCAGCACCATCGCCGCCTCCGCGGCCACCGACTACTTGTCCGCCCGGAATCCGGATCCGCTGACCATCGCCCAGTCCGCGATCGAGAGCTACACCACCAGTTTCTGGTGGGCCACCGCGATCTTCGTGGCAGGCGGCCTCCTCACCGCGGTGCTCATGCCGAGTACGGTGCCCGTGCCCGCCGAGGGTGAGCCGGTACTGGCCCACTGACGCCAGGGCGCCGATCCGGCGCCGGACAGCAGCGGCCGCCGCTCCCGCGACCCCGTCGTAGGAGCGGCGGCCGCTTGTCTGTGAGTAGTCCCGTCCTGCCGCAGGAGAGGGCCCTGTCCGACCGCGTCGTAATTGTCGTGGGATGCTTTGCAATAGGAATCCCGATGATTCCGGCCGCCGCGACGTGGGTAGCCAAGAGACTGCTACGTCCCCTTCTGGGGCACCGGCGTACGCTGCGGCGGCACCACCCTCTCCACTCCACCCGCGAGGTTCGTAGACTCCTCGGATCGGGCGCGGTGCTCCTCGCTCTCGTCCGCCCAGGGGAGTGGCGGTGGCGTAGCCGGGGCGTCGAAGCCCGGCGCGGGGCATGCACGGCGGCTACCTGGTTCGGCTCGGCGATCGACGGGAACGGCACGACGAAAGGGGGTCAGGCAGTGAATGGTCCGCAAACGGGTTCTCGCGCAGCGGGACAGTGGCGGCCCGCGGCACGGCTCACCGTGCTGCTCGATGAGGACGACAAGTGGCGGCACACGCCCCTGTACCACGAGGTCGTGCGGCGTGCCAGGGACGCCGGGCTCGCGGGTGCCAGTGTGTGGCGCGGCATCGAGGGATACGGCGCGTCCTCGCACGTCCACACCACCCGGTTCCTGGATGTGGCCGACCATCTTCCGCTGATGCTCGTGCTGGTGGACGAGCCGGAACGGCTGCGCGCGTTCGTTGAGCAGAACGCCGAACTGCTCGAGTCGGTCAACGTCACGCTGGCACCGGTGGAACTGTGGCAGGAAGGTGAGCGATGACAGTACCGTGCGGCGTACCAGCGGATTTCGACGCGTCGATGCCACAAGGGCCGTCGACCGTTACCATTGTCGGTTCGGCGCGGCCCGGCCATCGCAGCGCCGCGAGAGTTGACCTGCGGCGCGCCACGGTCAGCACGTCGGGCTACGAGAGGATCCGGCTGGTGGCCGACGTGATCGACGCGGGGTCGGCGGCGACCAGGCGGTCGTGGACATGATTCTGATGACGAGCCGGGCGCAGCCGATCCGGAAGGGAGACCCGAGCATGGCCCACGATCGAGCCGGGCGTCCCGCGCGTTCCACCGATCTGGAGGACATCGCACACCTGGTGACCGCCTACTACAGCCGCGTCCCCGATGTGCGGGATCCGGCCCAGCGGGTGGCGTTCGGTACCTCGGGACATCGCGGTTCCAGCCTGGACAGCGCCTTCAACGAGGCGCACATCCTGGCGATCACCCAGGCGATCGTCGAATACCGCGCCACCCGCGGCATCACCGGACCGGTCTACCTGGCCAGGGACACCCATGCGCTGTCCGAGCCCGCGTGGACCACCGCGCTCGAGGTGCTCGCCGCCAACGACGTGACCACGGTGATCGATGCGCGCAACCGGTACACCCCCACCCCGGCCCTGAGTCACGCTGTGCTGCGCCACAATCGAGGCGGCGCCAGGCACCAGGCCGACGGCATCGTGGTCACCCCGTCGCACAACCCACCGCGCGACGGCGGCTTCAAATACAACCCGCCGCACGGCGGCCCGGCCGACAACACGGCCACCGACGCCATCGCCGCTCGCGCCAACGAACTGCTGCTGGGCGGGCTGGCCGAGGTCAAACACACCACGCTGCGGCGCGCACTGGAAACCGGCGTGGAACGCTACGACTACCTCGGCCATTACGTCGACGATCTGCCCAATGTGCTGAACCTGGACGCCATCCGCGGAGCGGGCATCCGGCTCGGAGCCGACCCGATGGGCGGCGCCAGCGTCGACTACTGGGAGGAGATCGGTCAGCGCTTCGACCTCGAACTCGAGGTGGTCAACCCGTTCGTGGATCCCACCTGGCGGTTCATGACGCTCGACAGTGACGGCAAGGTCCGGATGGACCCGTCCTCGCGCTACGCGATGGCTTCGCTGATCGCGATCAAGGACGACTACGACATCTCCACCGGCAACGACGCCGACGCCGACCGCCACGGCATCGTCACGCCCGACGGCGGATTGATGAATCCGAACCACTTCCTGGCGGTGGCCATCGAATATCTGGTCGCCAACCGGATGGGCTGGGATGCGCTGACCAAGATCGGCAAGACCGCGGTCACGTCGTCCATGATCGACCGGGTGGTCTCCGTGCTCGGCCGGGACGTGCACGAGGTGCCGGTCGGATTCAAGTTCTTCGTGCCCGGGTTGTTCAGCGGCAGCATCGCTTTCGGCGGCGAGGAGAGCGCGGGCGCGTCGTTCCTGCGGATGGACGGCACCGTGTGGACCACCGACAAGGACGGCATTCTGCTGGCACTGCTGGCGGGTGAGATCGCCGCGGTCACCGGGCAGAGTCCCTCGGCGCGTTACGTCGAACTCGAACGTCGCTACGGCAGCCCCGCCTACGCGCGCATCGACGCACCCGCCACCGCGGAACAGAAACAGCTGCTCGCGAAGTTGACTCCGGACATGATCACCACGAAGGAGATCGCCGGAGAACCGGTCACCGCCGTGCTCACCAGGGCGCGAGGCAATGGCGCGCCCCTGGGCGGCCTCAAGGTGACCACCGAGAACGCGTGGTTCGCCGCGCGCCCCTCCGGCACCGAGAACAAGTACAAGATCTACGCGGAGTCGTTCCACGGCCCCGAGCACCTGGTCGAGGTGCAGACGGCCGCGGAGGAATTGGTCGGGCGGGCGCTGTCCGGTGACGGGTAGATCCAAGCCCCTGCCCACCGAGATCTGGGTGCTGGTCGGGGGCGCGTTCGTCATCGCCATCGGGTTCGGTCTGGTCGCCCCGGTACTGCCGCAGTTCGCGCGCGGGTTCGGCGTCGGCGTGGCGGCCGCTTCGGCGATCGTCTCCGCGTTCGCCCTGATGCGGTTGCTGTTCGCGCCGGTGAGCGGGCGACTGGTGCAGCGGCTGGGGGAGCGGTCGGTGTACCTCGGTGGGCTGCTGATCGTCGCGCTGTCCACCGGAGCGAGTGCGCTGGCGCAAAGTTATTGGCAGCTCATGGTGTTGCGGTCGCTCGGGGGAATCGGGTCGACCATGTTCACCGTGTCGTCGCTGGCACTGGTCATCCGGATGTCTCCGCCGGAACAGCGCGGCCGGGTATCCGGACTGTGGTCGACCAGCTTCCTGGTCGGCTCGGTGAGCGGTCCGCTGGTCGGCGGCGGGTTGTCCGGCCTCGGGTTGCGGTGGCCGTTCGTGATCTACGCGGTCGCGCTGCTCGTCGTGAGCGTCGCGGTGCACCTGAGCCTGCGGAATTCCGCGTTGGCCGCGCCCGAGCCGGTCGGCAGGGTCCGCATGATGTCGTTCCGGGAGGGGTGGGCGCGGCCGGAGTACCGGGCGGTGCTGCTGTCGAACTTCGCCAATGGCGCGGCCGTGTTCGGTGTGCGGATGGCGTTGGTGCCGCTGCTCGTCGTGGAAGTCCTGCACCAGGCGCCGGGCATGGCGGGTGTCGCGCTGACGGTATTCGCGGCGGGCAACGTCGCGGTGCTGTTCGCCGCAGGACGGCTGTCCGATCGGTGGGGCCGAAAACCATTCGTGATCGTCGGCTCACTGGTGTGCGCGGCGGGCACCGCGGGGCTCGGCATGGCGACGAGCTTGCCGTTGCTGCTGGCCACCTCGTTCCTCGCCGGACTCGGTTCCGGGATGTTCACCCCGACTCAGCAGGCCGCGGTGGCCGACATCATCGGTCCCAAGGCACGCGGCGGCCCCGTGCTGGCCGGTTTCCAGATGGCCGCCGACCTCGGCACCGTCGTCGGCCCGGTTGCGGTCGGGGCTCTCGCGCAGCAGGTGTCCTACGAACTCGCCCTCGGTGCGACCGGTGCACTGCTCGCCGTAGCCGCGATCGTCTGGGCGGTCGTCCCGGAGCCTCTGCGCCGCCGTCCAGTCCACGCGGAAACCCCATCGGACCGGCTCGGAAGTGAACCTCAGCCGACGTCGGTCGACCACGCCTCGAGCGACGCGTCCGGTGCGTCGGCGGGACCGGTGCGGATTGGAGCCGAGTCCGGAACGGCGGTGCGTGGTTCGGGAGTTCTGACGTGCGACCCCTTGCTTGATCCCGGAGAGGTGGCAGGTGAGCCTGCGGCAGTCGGCGGTGAGCACGGGGGTGATCCCCGAGCGGTAGGAGCCGATTTCCGGGCGGCAGTGGCCGTGCCGGGCATGGCAGTTGCCGAATCGGATGCGTCACCGGCCACTCCGCGTCGTGCGATCTCTCGTCGCAAACGCCGGCGGCCCGCCCCACGAACCGGCCGCACCCGGTGAAACGAATCTCGATGTCAGTTCAGTCGCAGCAGGCCCGCGTCGGTGGTTCGGAAACCGCACGTGTCGCGGTAGAAACCGTTGAGGTGTGGTTCGTAGTCGACGTGCAGCCACTCGACACCGAGTTCGCGTAGGTCGCTGACGAGGGCCGTGACCAGGCTGGTTCCGATGCGCTGATGCTGGAGTCCCGGGTCGACCATGGTGTCGAGGAGGAAGGCATGCCGACCTCCATCCCAGACCGCGTGCACGAACCCGACAAGCCGATCGCCGACGAATGCGCCGACCCACGATCTGCTGTGCCGTTCCAGACGCGCCTTCCAAGGGCTCAGCACGTGGTCACCGCCGAATGCGTCGGTGTGGAGCCGCGAGAGCATCTCGTCGTCTACAGGGAAGCGGATGCGGAGCTCCGCGATCATGCGGCATCCTCTCTGCGGAGTGATGAATGGAATCTCCATACCTGCCCTTTGCGGATGTACCGCCCGGCGGTGGCCGGGAAGGTTCGGTGGGGCAAAGTGTCAATGTGAGCGAATCTCGTTCGAACTACACGCCGCGGCCGATGTCCAATACGACCACCTATGCGTTGGGTGCGGTTGCCCTCGCGTTGATCGTCTTGATCGTGATCGTGGCGATCCGCTGGGGGCGGGACGAAGCGACTGTCCGCAACGACGGCTACGGTCCGGTGCGGGACCCGGCGGTGCAGTCGGTGCTCGAGCAGAACGGCTCGATCCTGCTCGGCCGCCCGGACGCGAAGAAGACCATCGACCTCTTCGAGGACCCGCTGTGCCCCGGCTGCGGCAACCTGGAACGCATCTACGGCCAGGAAATCGCCCAGAAGACCGATGAGGGCGCGCTCGCGGTGCGCTACCGCCTGGTGAATTTCCTCGACGCGCGCTCTCAGAGCAAGGACTACTCCACGCGCGCCGTCGCCGCGAATCAGTGTGTGGCCGAAGCAGGTTCGGGCCAGGTCTACTCGAAGTTCCACACCGAGCTGTTCACCACGAAGCGCCCCAGCGAGGGCGGCGGCGACCTGAGCAACGAAGCACTCGCCGCCATCGCCCGGGACGCCGGAGCTCCAGAACCGGTGCTGCAATGCATCACGACCGGCGCAAAGGTCGACTTCGCACGCACCACGGCCATGGCACAGACCGCCGCACTCGGCGCGGCACTCGGCGGCTCCGCCGCCACCCCCGCCGTCTTCGAGGGCACGACCAAGATCGATGCCAACGACGAGAACTGGGTGATTTCACTCACCCACTGATCAGTTGATCCATCCGCCGGCCCTGGCGCGCGGACATCTGCTCGATCCAACGAAAGGCCGGGACGCCGACTCCACCACGCCGACGCCCCGGCCCACTCGACGGCCGATCCGACATCCCAGCCCCCGAGATCGCCACCACCGAGTTTTCAGTTGGTCAATGGGCCGGGCGTCGGCTCCACCTGCCGACACCCGGCCCGCGCACTCGACAGCACGACCCGGCCCCCTGACCCGAGACCGCACCTCGAGATGCCCTATCGCCCCGCCAACTCTCGAACATGTGTTCGAGTATAGCTCATCAGCCTGGTCTTGTCGCCCCCGAATCGAGGCGATTTGGTCGCCGACACACTGGTGGTGTAATTTCATTCAAGCGCGGCGGGTAAGCCCGGAGCGCAACCCATCAGGGGCTATGGCGCAGCTGGTAGCGCACCACACTGGCAGTGTGGGGGTCAGGGGTTCGAGTCCCCTTAGCTCCACAGAAACCACAGGTCAGGCCCGGTTTTTAACCGGGCCTGACCTGCTTTATTTGTCGCAATCCCACGAAATCCCCACGGTGGAATGTTCGGCATCGAGTGAACCGCAGGTGATCGCGCTGGCCGGACGGCCGGTTGTCTGACTGAAATCGGCTACGTTTCAGCTCGGCTGGAAGAATGCGAGCATTCTCTGGCTGGCGTCCGGCGACGTCAGGATTTCCTGCATGTGTGCGGACATCCGGGCGGCAGCGCTGGTGCGTTCGAACATCTCGCGTTCGTATTCTTTGACGGCGGCGGGAAAGTCGTCCGGGTGCGCGGCCAGCGCGAGGGCGAGCAGGGCGCCGTCGAGCAGCGCCATGTTGGCACCCTCTCCCACCGGTGGCATCAGGTGCGCGGCATCGCCGAGCAGCGTGACGCCTGGTGTCGACGGCCAGGTCAGGCCGACCGGGAGGGTGGTGATCGACCGCGGCACGACCGTGTCGTCGCAGGCCGCGATCAGCGCGGTGAACCGTGAGTCCCAGCCGGGGAGCAGGTCGATCAGTCGCGCCCGGGCGGCGGCCGGGTCGTCGAACGGGATCCCGCTGGTAGCGAACCAGTCCTCGGCGGTGTTATAGAAGCTGAGGCCGATGCGAACGCGGCCGTCGCCGTTGCGCTGCGCCGCCAGGGATAGTCCGTTGCCGAGCACCCAGTAGTTGCCGCGCCCGACCATCGCCGCGAGGTCGGGGTGCGTGCGGTCGATGTCGGGAATGCCGACCTCGACGACGTTCTGGCCGATATGCGCCGGGCGGGCGTCGGTGAGCAGCGCGCGGACCCGGGACTGCGCGCCGTCCGCGCCGACCAGCAGGTCATACGTCGTACTGCTGCCGTCGGCGAAGTGCAGCAGGCCGTTGTCGGCGGATTTGAACGCGTGCCCCCAGCGCACCACGTCTTCGGGGAGGGAATCCAGCAGCAGGTTGCGCAGATCGGCGCGGTCGACCTCGGGTCGCTCGAGCGGGGCGTCGTCGGGCGTGTCCTCCTGGAGCAGCAAGGTGCCGTCCGGCTCCAGAAGGCGCATGTCCTGCCCTTCGCCGCGGGCGATCGCGTGGAACTGGTCGATCAGGCCGGCCTCACGCAGTGCTCGCTGCCCGGAATGTATGTCGAGCATGCCGCCCTGACCACGCGCGCCGCGCGAGAGTTCACGTTCGTACACGACGGCGTCGATGCCGTTCACGTGCAACACCCTGGCGAGGGTCAGGCCGCCCAGTCCGGCTCCGACGATGGTGATGGTCATGGTCGCCCTTCGATACACTGAATTATTCAATACACTGTATCGCAGGATGCGATGTATCGTCAGCGGCATGTTGGTGTGGGAGAGACCGGAGCCGCCGGATCGACCGGTGCCTGCCCCATTGAGCCGGGAGCGGATCGTGCGAGCGGCGATCCGGCTGGCCGACGAGGACGGTCTGGCGGCGGTGTCGCTACGTAAGGTTGCCGCCGCACTGGACGTCGGGCCGATGCGGCTGTACGGCTACATCGCCACCAAGGAGGAGTTGCTGGACCTGATGGTCGATGCGGTCTACGCCGAGATCCGACCGGCCGGAGACGGTTGGCGAGAGGTGCTACGGTCCCTTGCCGAAACCACCCGGCAGGCCGCTCACCAGCACGAATGGCTTGCCGACCTGATCGGTGGGCGGCCCCAGCTCGGGCCGCACGCGCTGGCCAGAGGAGAGGCTGTGGTGGCCGCGATGGGCGACGTCGACGTGGACACCGTCATGCCGGTGGTCGACGCGGTCAATGCGTACGTGATCGGCGCGGTGCGCCGGGAGATCACCGAGCAGCGCGCCGAGCGGGCCACCGGGATGGACAAGCAGCAGTGGCAGGCCGCCTTCGGGCCTTATCTGGAGCGGACCTTCGCAACTGGCCGATTCCCCGCGCTGTCCACGGTCATACGCGACGGCGCCCACCTGGACGCCGACCAAACCTTCCGCACCGGCCTCGACTTCCTCCTCGACGGCATCGAAGCCCACATGCGGCGATAGGCGGAGGCGTGGTGCACACGGCCCGGAGGAAACAGCGGTCGAGGTGGATAGCCGACAGCAACAGACGCGAATCGCGACTTCACACTGCGCGGGATACCAGGCGACGGTAGTTCGTCGACTTCCAAGCCAGGCGGCCGATGCCGGCGCAGAGGCTGAGTCATCCGGTTCTCGGCATCTCTGTGCGTTGCCCGACTTTGGGGCTGTTGCCATTTCGTGTCGAGCGCAGTTGTGACGGTTATCGGTGATAGTGCGAGGTGACGCAGTCTTGCCCGGTGTAGTTCGGTCCTGCGCGGGTGTCGGCGCCGAGATAGCGGAACTCCCAGCGGGGTAGGCCGTGTCCGGTGCGAGTGAGTCGGTGGTTGCTGGCGTCGTCGTGGAATCCGTTGCGACGCAGCGAGGTAGTGAATGCCCTACCGATCGGTGAGCCGTCGGCCCACCGGATCGAGGAGGCGTCGAAGTTGGCGACGAGCTGTGACATGCCGTTCGGACAGCTCGGTATGCGGCTATGAGCGGATGTCTCGTTCTCGTTGGTCTCGCATCGCCCGGGTCCTCAGCACGTCGACCTCGCAGCCTGGCGAGGTCGGGTCGAAGCCGTGCTCGACCAGCCAGCGGACCCCCAGCAGGCTTCGCAACGACCACCACGCGCGAATCACGTCGAGGTCGACGTCGGTGCCGTAGCCGGCGACGACGTCGCCGAGGTGCTCCTGGTGTCCGAGCGTCAAGGTGGCGAGGTCGAACAGGGCATCGCCCTGGGCCGCCTCGGACCAGTCGATCACGCCGGTGATCTCGTCACCGGCGACGAACACGTGGGCGACCTGCAGGTCGCCGTGCGTGAACACCGGTGTCCACGGCCGGAGCGCAGCCTCGGCAACCCGGCGGTTGTGCGTGACCACGTCGGTGGGAAGAACGCCGTTCGTGACGAGCCACACACATTCGCCGTCGAGGTGCGATGCGATCTCATCGAGGCTGCGACCGGGCCATGGCGGCAGCGGCGCGTCGTGCAGCATCCGTGCGGCGGCACCCGCCGCGGCCCACGCCACCGACGACGCGGCCGACGGCTCGCCGAGGCGGCCGAGTGCCGTCCCTGGGAGGGCGGCGAGCGCGAGCACGGGCGGCTTGCGCCACAGGACCTCCGGAGTCGGGATCGGCGCCATAGCTATCGCCTCGACCTCGACGCTGGTGCGTGTCTGATCAGCGTCGATTTTCAGGAACACGTCGCCGACGCGCAAGGTCGCGCACTCGTGATGGGCGACGACGACCTCGACTTCTTCCACGTCGGCCATTATCGCGGGGATGACCACCGATGTCGCCGGGTTTATCGCGTGCAAGTGACCGGTCGGGCTTCGAACGGGGGTTGCCGCGCGGAAGGGTCGCCATCAGAGCAGGGAGGATTGGAGCGCGACAATCCTCTACACCTTCGCCGACGCCCTGGTGTTCTGCCCGATGAGATCGATGAACAGCGCAAAGCCGAGCGCCACCGGAAAGCGCGAATGGATGCCCGCACCCGGAAAATCAGAAACGAATTCAGAGAATCAGAAAGCGAATCCTGCTGAGCGACTGAATAACCCGATGGGCAGATCACGCAAAGCGGGCCAGATCCATATTTGTCGTGCCGTCGACACGGCAGCGCCACTTTCTCATCAGGTATGCGGGATCCGCCCCGGGATTCACATCTCTACCGCGAGATACTTGGTTTCCAAGTACTCCTCTATCCCCGTGGCACCGCCCTCGCGACCCTGGCCCGAGGCCTTGACACCGCCGAACGGGCCGCCTGGGTCGGAGACCAGGCCGCGGTTCACTCCGACCATGCCGGTCTCGAGGCGCTCGGCGAAACGCAGTGCCCGTGAGATATCGCGGGTGTACACGTATCCGGCGAGGCCGTACTCGGTGTCATTGGCGCGTGCCAGCGCTTGCTCCTCGGTGTCGAAGGTGGTGATCGCCGCGACGGGCCCGAAGATCTCCTCGTACGCCAGACGCGCGGTATCGGGCACATCGGTCAGCACGGTTGGCTGGAAGAAGTGACCGTCCCCGCCGAATGTCTTGCCGCCGGTGCGGAGTCGGGCGCCCTGGGCGACCGCGTCGTCGACCAGGTCTGTGACCTTGGCCAGCTGCGCCTCATCGATGAGCGGACCCACCGTACTCGCCGGATCGAAAGCATCACCGGCGACCAGTCCCTCGAACCGCCGCACGAGTCGTACGGTGAACTCCTCCGCGATGTCGCTGTGCACGAGGAATCGATTTGCCGCGACACAGGATTCGCCCGCGTTGCGCATCTTGGCCAGCATCGCACCGTCCACCGCCGCATCCAGATCGGCATCGTCGAACACGACGAACGGGCCGTTGCCACCCAACTCCATCGAGGTGCGCAGCACCCGATCGGCAGCCTGGCGCAACAGGATCGAGCCGACTCCGGTGGATCCGGTGAAGGATACCTTGCGCAGCCGAGCATCGGACATCAGCGCGAGCGACAGTGCCGCCGCGTCGAGCGTCGGCACGTAATTCACCACGCCCGCAGGTACTTCCAGCTCATGGAAGATCTGCGTCAGCAGCGCCAGTGTCAACGGTGTCTGCGGCGCCGGCTTCACCACGCAGGTGCATCCGGCCGCCAGGGCCGCACCGATCTTGCGGGTGGCCATGGCCAGCGGGAAGTTCCAGGGGGTGATCAGCAGCGACGGACCGACCGGCACCTTGGTGGTGACGATCCGGTAGCCGCCGTTCGGTGCCGGAGCGTACGACCCGGTGAGGTGCGCGGCCTGCTCGGAGAACCAGCGCAGGAACTCTGCGCCGTAGGCCACCTCGCCGCGCGCCTCGGCCAGCGGCTTGCCCATCTCCAGGCTGATCAGCGCCGCGAAATCCTCGGTACGCTCGATGATCCGGCCGAAGGCGCGGCGCAGCAGTTCGGCACGGAAGCGCGACGTCGTTGCGCCCCAGGCATCCTGGGTCGCGTGCGCGGCGGTGAGGGCGTCCATCGCATCATCGAGGCTCGCGTCGGCAACCTCGGTCAGGACCGTAGCGTCGGCTGGATCATGCACGGGAAAGGATGCACCCGTGGAGGATTCGCGCCATGCTCCGTCGATGTAGAGCCCGCGCGGCAGGGCCGCGACCAGTTCCCGCGCGGAGTTGCGATCGTGGAACATCAATTCTCCTTCGCGCGTGCGGCGCTCGTATAGGCAACTTCGGTCGGCACCGTGCTGTCGACCGGACCTTGGGCGGAAAAGTGTGCTGCCGTGGAGGATTCGCGCCAAGGCTCGGTGATGCAGCGAGCCTGTGGCGCGACCGGGTACCGGATGGAGTCGCGATCGTGGATCATCGGCTCTCCTGCATGCTCGCCCGCAGCAGGTCGGTGAGCTGCTCCGGGCTCGGGCGGCGCGGGGTGTTGTTCGTGACCGCGTCGTCGAGGGTTTTGGTGACCAGGGTGTCGATCAGATCGGCGGTGACTCCGATCGCGCCCAGGTTGGTGGGCAGGCCGACCGTGGCGGCGATCTCCTCGATCCGCCGGGCCGCCCGATCGCCGCCGCCGTCCAGATCCAGGGCACGCACCAGGTCGGCGTACCGGGCCGGGGCGGCGTCGATGCCGAACAGCAGCGCCGGGCCCGCGATCGAGGCCAGCGCGACGCCGTGGGGGGTGCCGGTGGTGGCGGTGATCGAGTGAGCGATGCCGTGCAGCAGACCTAGGCCGCTCAGCGACAACGCGCGCCCGGCCAGATGCGAACCGATCAGCATGCGGCTGCGCGCCTCGATATCGCCGCCGTCGGCGACCGCATCGGCCAGGGCCGCGGTGGTCAGCCGCAGCGATTCGGTGGCGTAAGCACGTGAGAGCGACGTGGCCCCTTGGGATAGCAGCGATTCCGCGCCGTGGGTTATCGCGTCGAAGCCAGCCGCGGCGGTGACCGGGGCGGGCAGGCCGACGGTCAGCTCGGCATCGAGGATGACCAGCTCCGGGGTGGTCGCCGCGGTCCCGATATACACCTTGCGATGGTCGGCGCTCTCCATGACGCCGAAACCGTTGGTCTCCGCACCGGTGCCGGCGGTGGTCGGGATTGCCGCCAGCGGCACAGTCGGGGCCCCGAATTCCTCCGAGCCGTCGAGCGATTCGGCGGACATCGAGGTGTGGGTCAGCAGCGCAACGGCTTTCGCGGCATCCAGGGCCGAGCCGCCGCCGATCGCGACGATGAAATCGGTGCGGGCATCGCGCGCGACGGCCGTGGCCACGTCCAGTGCGGCTGTCGAGGGGTTAGGCGGAATTTCGCTGTGCACGGTCACCGCGGGCCCAGCCGCACCGATCGCGGCGGCGATATCGTCCACCATGCCGGTCTTGCGCAGGCCCGGATCGGTGACGATCAGCACCCGGCGGGCGTCGCGCTCGTGCAGTAGCCGGCCCAGCCTCGCGACCGATCCCCGGCCGGCGATCACCTGGGTGCGGCTGCTGACATCCCACTTCTCGGTGTGTACGGAATGCGCGTAGCCGCAATAATGTTCACTCATCAGGCCGCCGTCTCCTCTGCCTCTGTCGCCACCACCGCAGGCCGCAGCTGCAGCGCGGCGTTGTCCTCGGCCAGCCGGATCGGGGTCATCTCCCCGGCGTCGGGACCGTACTTGGCCAGCGCGGTGCGATAGATCTGCTCGACGAACGCCGATAGCGGCGCCGGGACGCCCACGTCGCGGCTCAGATCGATCGACAGGCCCAGATCTTTGCAGGCCAGTTTCATCGCGAAGGAATCGTCGTAGTCACCGCCGAACACCGACGGCAGATCGTTGGCGAGGAATGCGCTCGCGGCGGGGCTGGCCAGCAGCGACTGGTGCAAAACGTCGAGGGCCACCCCTGCCTTCATACCCACAGTGAGTACCTCGGCGCTCGCGACCAGGTGCGAGAACCACAGCTGGTTGATCATCAGCTTGACGGTGTACCCGGCGCCGAGCCCGCCGACGTGCAGCACCCGCTCGGGATCACCCATCACCTCGAACAGCGGCTGAACCCGTGCCAGCACCTCGGCCTCGCCGCCGACGAAGATTTGCAGCATGCCCGAGGCCGCGCCCTTGGCCATACCGGAAACCGGTGCGTCGAGCCGGTAAACCCCACGTGCGGCCAGGGTTTCGTCGACGACCCGTGCCGCCGCCGGGGTGGAGGTGGACATATCCACCCACAACGCACCGGTCTGAAGCAGCGGCGCCATCTCCCGGATGACCGCCTCCACCTGCGGCGGTCCTGGCAGCATGGTGATCACCACATCGCTGGAGGCGGCGATCGCGGCGATCGAGTCCGCGCGCTGTGCGCCGAGATCGACCAGGCGCTGTTCGGCCTCGAAGTTCAGGTCGTGTACTAGCAGGCGATGCCCGGCGGCGACGAGATTGGCGGACATGTGCCCGCCCATGTGGCCCAGGCCGATGAACCCGATGAGCGGGGTCGAATTTTGTGTCATCTCCATCATTCCCAGTTGATCCAGGTCGTCTTGAGTGCGGTGTAGGCGTCGATCGCGTGCAATGATTTGTCGCGCCCGTGGCCGGTCTCCTTGAAGCCGCCGAACGGGGTGATCACACTCGACTCGTCGAAGGTGTTGACCCACACCGTCCCGGCCCGTAGCTGCCGCGAAACCCGATGCGCGGCAGACAGATCGGTGGTCCATACCGAGGCGGCCAGGCCGTAGCGGGTGTCGTTGGCCAGCACGACACCCTGCTCCTCGGTCGCGAAGGTGGTGACGGTCAGCACCGGCCCGAAGATCTCCTCTTGGGCGATCGCTGAATCGTTGTCCACCTCGGCGAAGATCGTTGGCTGCACGTAGTACCCGCCGGATTCGGTGCGGACCCGGTTGCCGCCGGTCACCAATCGCGCGGCCCGGCGGCCCTGTTCGATATAGCCGACCACGGTGGCGAGCTGATTCGCGTCGGCGATCGCGCCGAATTGGGTGTTCTCGTCCAGCGGATCGTCCGGCACGAACGTCTCGGCCGCGAATTCAGCGATGCGCGTGACCAATTCGTCCGCGAGGGATTCGTGCACGATGAGTCGGGACCCGGCATTGCACGTCTGCCCGACGTTGTAGTAGATGCCCCAGGCCACGGTCTCGGCGATGCGCTGCAGATCCCCTGCGCTGTCCAGGACCAGCTGCGGCGATTTGCCGCCCGCTTCGATGGCGACCTGCTTGCCGTTGGATTCGGCGGCGTACCGCTGGAACAGCCGCCCGACCCGGGTAGATCCGGTGAAGGCAATCTTGTCCACGTCCGGATGGCGGCCAAGGGCTTGGCCGGCGGTCTCGCCGAAGCCGGTGACGATGTTCAGCACGCCGTCGGGAAGTCCGGCGCGCTGCGCGGCCTCCGCCAGCACCAGCGCCGAATGCGGGGACTGTTCCGCGGGTTTGAGCACGAAGGTGTTGCCCGCGGCCAAGGCCGGGCCGATCTTCCATGAGGCGATCAGCGACGGATAGTTCCACGGCACCACCGCGCCGATCACGCCGAGGGGCTCGCGGGTGATCAGGGCCAGCCGCTTGGCGGGCGCGGGTGCGATCTCGTCGTAGGTCTTATCGATTGCCTCGGCGTACCAGCGGATCGTGGCCGCGGCGCCGGGGGCGTCGACGGCGAGGGTATTGGCGATCGGTTTGCCGACATCGAGGGTTTCGGCCAGCGCCACGCGCTCGGCGACGCGCTCGATCTCGTCGGCGAACCGCAGCAGGGCGGCCTTGCGCACCGCCGGATCCAGGCCGGACCAGCGGCCGTCCTCGAAGGCCCGGCGCGCCGCGGTCACCGCGAGTTCGATATCGGCGGCCTGCCCGGAGGCGACCACTCCCTGCAGTCGCCCGTCGATCGGCGAATACTTCTCGAAGGTCTCCCCGCCGACGGCATCGACAAATTTCCCGTCGATGAACAGCTGATTCGGCAGCTCGGCCGCCGCCGCCCGCTCGTGCCAGTTCACAGTGCCCATTTGCGGCATGCCTCCTCGTCGAGTTCGGCGCCGATGCCGGGAGCATCGGGCACCCGCACGAATCCGTCGCTGTCGATTTCGACCGGGCGGCGTAGCATGAAATCGCGTCGCTGTGGGGTCCAGCCGGGCGGGTCATAGGGGAATTCGAAGTACGGCCCGCCGCTGACACCGGCGGCGACATGCAGATTGGCCAGCACTCCGATGCCGTTGGTCCACGAATGTGGGGTGAACCGGCGATTCTTCAGCATGGCCAGCTCCGCCAGGGTCCGCGCCCTCAGCATACCGACCGCGAGCACCACATCCATCTGGTACACATCGAGCGCGTCGTGTTCGAGATAGTCGACGACCTCGGACACCGAGGAGATCATCTCCCCGGCCGCGACCCGCACCCCGGTCTCGGCTCGCAGGCGGCGCAACCCGTCGCGATCGGCGTAGGGCAGCGGCTCCTCCACCCAGTAGACATCCAGGTCACGCAGCTGCTCCACGGCCCGGCGGGCAGCGACGAAGTCGTGCGGCATCTGGGTGTCGCCTGCCATCCGCCAGGACTGGTTCAGATCGACCATGATGCGCAGCGAATCGCCCACCGCCTCGCGGACCGCGCGCACCGCCTCGAGCCCGGCACCGAAGTTATGCGGATCGACACGGATCTTCATCGCCTGGAATCCGGCCTCGCGGATGGCGAGCGCGGACTCGGCGCGCTGGACCGGATCGCGCAGCTCGCCGGTGGACGCGTAGGCGGCCACCTTCTTCTGCGCGCCACCGAACAGCTGCGCGACGGGCATATTCGCGGCCTTGCCGATGATGTCCCAGAACGCGACCTCCAGCGGCCAGAAGCGACCGGCGTGGAAGTTGATGGTCTCGATCCGCTTGACCTGTTCGACGATGTTCAGCGGATCGGTGCCGATGAACAGATCCTCGTAGGCGGCGAAACCGTCCATGGTGTCACCGGATCCGATGCCGAGGAGTCCCTCATCGGTCTCCACCTCGACGATGGTGGCGTCGAAATGCCTGCGCGGCATCGGATCCCAGGCGGCGAAGAACGGCGGATCGAGTACCAGCCGGAGTTTTCGGGTGCGAATTGCGGTGATCTTCACTTCAAGTCCTTCGGGTCGGGTTCGGTGTCGGGGGCGCCGCCGTCGGCGGGGGTGAAGAACGGATTGGCGATCTGCCCGCGGGTCTTCAGCACGGTGTCGACATCGGGATGGTGGGCCGCGCCGTTGGCCAGCGCGGTGGCGGTGGCGAGACGGTTGTTGCGGTAGACCGCCTCGGCGTCGTCGGCTTTCGGGTTGACCCAGACCGCGACGATCAGGCGCAGATCGGTCACCTCGTCCGGGGCTATGGTGCCCGCGGCGACCGCATCGGCCACGCCGGCGGCGACACCGGCCTGTGCCGGGCCCCAGATCAGCTCCCCGTGTCGGTCGTCGGCCGGGGCGCATTTGGAGACGAAGACGGTGAACGGCTGGACCGGCACACCGGGGCGCATGATCACCACGAAGCGTTCGTAACCCGCCGACGGCGTGGCGAGGCTAGTGGTCCACGCCGTCTCGGCGGCGCTGCCGCACGGGCCGAGGACGGTATTGATATGCGCCGCATTGACGCCGGGATCGATGAACGATTCGCCGAGTTCTACGCCGGTGTGCCGGGACACGGTGTTACCTCCGAAGGGGTTGCGGGGAAGGTGAATTCAGGCGACGCGAGCCTCGGCCGGTGCGCTCGCCGCGTCGGTGGTGCGGACGACGCCGCGGGCGCCCTTGGAACTGACCTCGACCAGTGAGCGGCCGGTGGTCTCCGGCGCCATGTACTGCGAGAAGATCGCGCCGACGATGCAGACCGCGCCCATCACCGCCATCGTGCCGCCGATGCTCCAGTGGTTCAGCGCGATCGGCAGCAGGAAGGTGCCGATGGCCGCGCCGATCCGGCTGACCGAGCTGGCGAATCCGACGCCGCTGGTGCGGACCGAGGTCGGGAAAAGCTCCATCGGATAAACACCGCACAGGATGGAGGCAACGCCGTAGGCGAACAGGTAGACGAAGAACGAGATCGCCAAGATCAGCCGCGGCAGCGAGGTGTCGAATGCGACGACGAACAGGGCGATCCCGGTGACCCACAGCGGAATGATCAGCAGCTTGCGTCGGCCGACCCGCTCGATCAGGAACCAACCCAGCACCGCACCGGCCAGTGCGACGAACGTGCCCAGCAGAGCCGAGGCGACCGGATTGTCCATGTGCAGCGCCGCCAATACGTCCGCCTGGAAGAATATGATCGCGAAGTACGGCAGAACCAGGCAGGTCCAGAACAGCGAGACGAACAGGGTGCGGCCTATGTAATCGCGGGAGAAGATCACCGAGAACTTGGTCTCATCGGCCTTCTCCGCGTGGAAGTCGCCGGATTCCAGCGACCAATTCAGCTGTGCGAGAACGGCTTCAGCCTCATCGCGCCGACCCTGGGAGAGCAGCCAGCGCGGCGACTCGGGCAGTCCGTGCCGGGCGATCAGGCATACCGCCGCCGGGATGACCGCCGAGGCCAGCACCAGCCGCCACTGATCCGGATAGGCGCGGGTGATCAGATAGCCGATCAGGAAGGCCACCACATAGCCCAGGTTCCAGGCGATCTGCAGGAACGAGGTGAGCCGCGCCCGCAGCGTGGTCGGCGAGAATTCGGTGACCAGCGGTGAGCCGATCGCGTAATCCGCGCCGATGGCCAGGCCCATGATCAGGCCGAGCGCGAACATCTGCCAGGGCGTCTGCACGAAGAACATCAGCACCGAGGCGATCGCAAACCCGGCCAGGTCGGCAAGAAACATCGCCTTGCGGCCGACCTTATCGGTGATGTAGCCGAAAGTGATTGCGCCGATGAAGATTCCGATCAGCGTGGCGGAGGAGATCAGACCCGCCCAGGTCGAGCTGAGGTGCAGATCGTCCTTGAACGTCTGCAGCGCCATCGTCACGCCGATGACAGCGAAGATGTAGCCGTCGATGAACATTCCACCGGCGGTCACGGCGGTCAACCGCTTCAGGAACCGCCATGCCTCCGGCCCGACGACGGGTTCGGCGGGGTCTTGGAGTTCGGCACTCGTCATAGCAATGCACTTTCTTCCACTAGCGTGATGCGGCGCACGAGATGGGGATGCTGTGAGCCGCAGCACTTCGATGTACCGGAAGGTATCGCGCGAATTGACATGTCGGCAACCACTGTTGCAAGATAATCAACAGGAGGTGAGTCGTGCCGGACCAACGAACCTACAGCTCGGGCCTGATCCGCGATATCGAACTGCTGGAGGTACTCGCCCGGCCCGACGCCGCGGCCGGGCTCGGTGTCTCCCGGATAGCCGAACTCGCCGGGCGCGACAAGGGTCAGGTCTCGCGGGCGCTGGCGACCCTCGCCGAGGCCGGTTTGGTCGCGCGCGACGAGGACACCAAGGCATATCGGCCAGGATGGCGGCTGTTCGCCCTGGCCACCCACGCCACCGAGACTCAGCTCGCCCATCTCAGCGCGCCGTTCCTGCGCAAGGTTGTGGCGGGCCTGAACGAGACCACGCACCTGTGCGTGCTGCGCGGCAACCGGGTGCTCACGCTGCACAGCGAACTCGCCACCCATGCCTTCCGCGGCGTCGGCTGGGAGGGCACCTCGGTCGACCCCTACACCACCTCGGCTGGGCGCACCCTCATGAGCGAATGGGACGACGAGACGATCTCGCGCTGGTGGGAGCTGTTCCCTCCAGATCGGCTCACGCTGCCCACTGCGACGGCAATACCGGTTGGTGCACAGGCCGATCCGCAGCCACTGACCCTGAATGCGCTGCTCGATCGGATCGCCGGCATCCGGAAATATGGCTATGGCCAGGTGGACGAGGAATTCGAACCGGGCCTGGTGGGTGTCTCCGCCCCTGTTTACGGATTCCGCGGGGATATCGTGGCCGCGATCAATGTGTCCGCGCCGAAACAGCGGCTGGGTCGCCACCTGCGGGCCGCTGGGGAGTTCACCCGTTCGGTGGCCGATCAGCTATCCGCCACCCTGGGCGCGCCGCGCCGTTGACCATGGGGTGGTCTCGTTGATCTGAGGTAGTAGGCGGCCGTGTGGCCCACCGCCGCCACCGCCCACGCTCCACGCTGCTGGCGATTGCCCGGCAGTTGGAAGCGACCCGATTGGCCAGAGCAAGCACCTCCGCAACTGCCGCGCGCTGGTCCTGATAGTGGCGGTCGCGACGTTCTCGGGTAAATCTGCTCGACTGCTGCGCCTGCTCCCTTTCGAATCGCGCGTTCGTCTGGTGCTGAGCGATCCACGCGGCGGCCAGTGTTCCTGCCACACCGACGGCGCCGACGAACCCAGTCACCAACATCCCCCAACCGGGTGTGTAGTACATCGACCAACACTCCCACGGCAGAGCGCCGTTCCGAGGGCAGTTCGGCGACGGGCCGAGTCCGCTGTCGGTCCGCAGCAGCGCACGACGAGATCGAATCCCACCAAGGACACCGACGAGGTGACTGGTACCGCCACCGCGACATGTCCGCCACGGCCATTACAGTGACTGCTGCAGAACAACTACAACGGGGGCCGAATATGGGTTACGACATCAGCTTTCACCCAGTCGACATGCGCCTGGCCGAGGAACGGGTCATTCCGTTCCTGGCCGGACACGGCAGGGACGACGATCTGGACGATCTGATCGCCGACGCGGTGAGGCAGGCGAAGGTCCGCTTCCGCGCGAATGCGTGGGGCCTGGGCGTTCGAAAGGCGTACGACGGCAGCGATTTCGACACGTCCCTCTACGTCTGGGGTCGGCCCTTCTTCGTCACCGCCGACGATCCGACGATCGTCGCCGAAACGGTTGTCCGCTACTGCAATTCCACCGTAGGCGAGGTTGACGACCTGGCCCGCAGCCAGATCGCGCTCCTCGATCCGGCCCTGCTGAAACATGTCGAACCGGATTTGAACGGCACGCTGCCCGCCGACGAACACCTCGCCGTGGGCTTCCGCTGGAAGCTCGACTTGCTTCGCGAGGCGGCGTCGGCCGTACGCGCGGGCCTCCCGACTATCCGCAACGGCGACGGCGACGAGATCTCCGCCGCGGGCGCGCTGACCGGCAACGCCCAATTCTGCTTGGTCGAATTCCTCGCCGCCCTGCTCCCCGGCTGGATCGAACGCGGTAAGGCGTGGCCCACCGCACTGGCCGAACACGCCACAACCGACGGCGGCTCGCCGTTTTCCGACAACACGCCACTGTTCGGGTCGCTCTGCACCGAATTCCCGTCGCTGAATTGGGAATCCAACTGGACCATCCCCGCCAACTACGCGATCGGCGGCTACGCCGCGCCCTCGAACATCCGGTCCTTGCGAAACTGGCTGTCCCTCAATGCCGAACCGCTCGCCGCGGTGGGCGACCAGTGGGACGACCGTCCCTACGTCCGCAAGGCCCTGCGCAAGATAGACGAAGCCCTGGCACTTGCCGAGCTGACCGGCTCGGCCTTCGTCGAAGCCGCCGAAATCTACATCCCGATGCAGGGCACCATGAACTGAGGCCAACCCGGCAACATCGTCCCGGTGGCGCGCACTACCAGCGGGACAGGGATGTGCTGCACATGGCCGATGTACGCGCGCTGACGGCCGACCCGTTTGCGCACGGTCACGGCGTTCAGGGCGGCTCGGTCGCGATTGCACACCACTACTGGTCTTCCCGGTCGTGGGCGGGCTTGCGAGTTCGCAAGAAAGTACCCTGACTCGAGCGACAGCCGAATTCGGGTCTCTTCGGTGACTTGCCGGGGAAAGTAGGAGGTATGCGGGTGGGCGCGGCAGCGCGATCTGGGAACCAGCGAGTGCGTGGTTGGCTGAGGAAGACCGGTGCTGTCATGGCAACAGCCGTGTTGGTGTCGTGGGTCGGTGCGGCGGTGGCTACTGCCGTCCCGACCTACGCACCGGTTTTGCGTGCGCCGGCGGGCGGCTATCAGGAGCTCTCCGTGCCGTCGAGCATGGGGCCGATCAAGGTGCAGGTGCAGTGGGCGGCCCGTGGCGGGAGCGCGGCCGTCTACGTGCTCGACGGTCTTCGTGCGCCGGGCGACCACAATCAGTGGACGACCGATACCGACGCGCTGCGCCAGTTCGCGGGCGACAACGTCACTTTGGTGTTCCCGGTCGGTGGTCGCTCGAGCTTTTACACCGACTGGTACCGACCGAGTAGTACCAACCGTCAGTCGACGACGTACAAATGGGAGACCTTCCTCACCAGGGAGCTGCCTGCCTTCCTGGCAGGGTACGGCGTATCGCGAACCAACAACGCCATTGTCGGGGCCTCGATGGGAGGCAACGCCGCTCTCACGCTGGCCGGGCATCATCGCGACCAGTTCAAGTTCGCCGGATCCTTCTCCGGATTCGTGCACCCGACGTTTCCGCTCTGGAACGAAGCGATGCGCGCGGCCATGTGGGACGAGGGCAACTTCAATGTGGACGACATGTGGGGTACGGCCGGTGATCCCGCGTGGAATCGAAACGATGCCACTGTGCAGGCCGAATTGCTGCGCGGACTGCCGATGTACGTCTCGACGGGTAATGGCGCGCCTGGTCCGCTCGACGTTCCATACGGGGTCGGCAACACGGTGAACGCGATGAGCCTGGAGGCGATGACGATGGCTGCCACCCAGATGTTCCGCGATCGAGTCGCGGCGCTGGGAATCGCCGCTCGCATCGACTTCGTCAACGGGACGCACACCTGGCCCTATTGGCAGCAAGCGCTGGCGACGGCGCGTCCGATGATCCTCGACGGGCTGGGCGCGCGCTGACACGACTGCCACTGAAACACTCGGCGCCCCACCGCCCGACGTGTCGTGCGGTCCGTCGACGTAGGTTGGCGCGCCTGCCTGCGCGCCGTTGCGCGTCTCGGTCCTGATCACCCTGCGGTCGTATGCCCCGAGGGGGGCCGGTTGCGCCTGGCGCGACCTCGGGTGCGGGCGTCGTGCTCGGCTTTCCCGGCGGGTGGTGCGGCCCGACTCGAAATGTCCGGCTGTGCTGAGCCAGGCGCCTGTACGGACCGGTCCGCATCCGGGGTCGCCCGCAATGTGGCAGGCGGCAGGTAGTCGCCCACACAGCCGCGGGTCCACCAAGCCCCGGTGCTGCGGCGCTCCTCGCGCGTGGTGAAGCGGTAGACGTAGAGCAGGATCCGCAGGTACTTCGGCGGGCCTTCGGGGAACGGGTTCGTCGCCAGCAGACGCAAGGTGACCGGGTCGCCTTGCAGGAGTTTGACCACCAGCGACAGGAGCCAGGCTTCGGCGTACGGCGGCGACATCGCCGCGAACCACATCAGCCAGTCCAGCCGTAGGTGATAGGGCGCCACCTGCCGCGGCCGCCGGGTGAGGATCCCGGGCTTGGCTCGGAATTCGTACGCCTTCCATGTCGGGTCCGACTCGGGCTGATCGTCGGTGCCCTCGATGACCAGTTCGAGCCGCGTGCGGGTGATGTGTCCGAACAACCCGTAGGTGTTGCCCAGATACAGCCGGTTGAAGGTGGCGTTCATCAGCTGGTGCCGTGACGCCATATTGCGGACCGGCGCCCAGCTGAGCAGCACCATGGCCACCGTCAGGATCGTCACCGTGATCGTGAACCACAGCGGTCCATCCGGCGCCGGCGTCGGCTCGATGGGTACCAGTGCCGCGAGGAACCGGCCGTCGAGCGCCAGTGTGGCCAGTGCGACCGCAAGCAGGTTCAGCCACGCGAAGTTCCCGCTGACCATCAGCCACAGCTGCGTCACGATGACGATTCCGGCGGACACCGACGCGATCGGCTGGGGGCACAACAGTCCGAACGGCACGATCAGCTGCGCGACATGGTTTCCCAGCACTTCCAGGCGATGGATCGGCTTGGGCAGATGGTGGAAGTACCAGCTGAACCGGTTCGGGATGGGTTGGGTCTCGTGGTGGTAGTAGAGCGCGGTGAGATCTCGCCACGCCGGGTCGTTGCGGACCTTGATCAGGCCCGCTCCCACCTCGAGCCGCACCAGCAGCCAGCGCAGCAGGAACACCGCCGCGATCGGTGGGGCCGTGTCCGCGTTTCCCAGGAAGATCGCCAGGAAGCCGGCCTCCAACAGCAGCATCTCCCAGACGAAGCCGTAGAACGCCTGCCCGGCATTGACGAACGACAGGTACAGCACCCACAGCGCTGCCCACACCGCCATGGCCACCGGCAGCGGCACCACATCGGTCAGGCCGAGCACGACCGCGCCGGACAGCACCGCACCCAGCGCGGCCAGAGCGTCGGCGAGCCGGTCGGAGTAGTGGAGGTGGAAAAGACTGGGCGACCGCCGGAATCCGGCGGCCCGCAGATACCGCGGCGCGGGCAGCAAGCCTCGCTCACCGCACAGTGCCCGGAATTGGGCCAGCGTCGACAGAAACGCGATCAGGTACACCAGGCCCAGCAGCCGCTCGAAGATCAGCCGGGCCAGCACATAACCGGAATCGTAGAACCCGAACATCGCTGGTCGCCCACGCTCGATACGAAGCTCCCCTCGTATCAAGAGAACGCTCGAAGCGGCCATATTCTTTCCGGCAATCTTCCGGAAATCGGTCAAGGATCAGGCGTGCACCTCATCACTGCGGTTCGTCGTCGAACCAGGGGCGGCTACGCTGGCAATCAAGTATACGGCGCCGTATACTTGGAAGTTGTTGCCGACCGCTTACGAGGGCGACGCCGTCCTCGCCGTCGAGAGGAGAGTGGGATGACTGCTGGTCGAAGTTCTTCCCTGCTGACAGGAGGCTCCGGAATGAGACTCCCGAAGACCGCCCACACCTCCCGTCCGTGGCGGATTCATGACATCGCTCCCGATTTCGATGTCGAGGACGTATGGGCCCTGCCTACTCCGGGCGGTCCCGACGAACTGCCCCGGCTCGTACGGCAGGTCACCTCCGGCGACGACGACAGCCAGTTCCCGATGGTCTACCGCCTGCTCTTCGCGATCCGCTGGAAGCTCGGTGGCCTGCTCGGCTGGGATAAACCAGACGCCGGGCTCAACCGTCGCGTGTACTCGCTACGCGAGCGGTTGCCAGAGGATCTTCGCGAAGGTCCGCGCGGGCCGGACATGCAGGGCAAACCGTTCCACTCGATCTACCTGACCGATACCGAATGGGCCGCGGAACTGGCCAACCAGACCGTGCACACGGTCATGCACATCGGCTGGGTGCCCGACGACGCCGGTGGCTACCGCGGCCAGATGGCCGTGCTGGTCAAGCCGAACGGCTTGCTCGGCAAGCTCTACATGGTCGGAATCCTGCCCTTCCGATACCTGGGCGTCTACCCGGCACTGATGCGGCAGGTCGAACGCGAATGGCGGCGAGGCGATCGCGCCGCGGAAAAGCCGGGTAGTGGTTCTCGGCCGCGCGAGACATAGACCGCGAGGTATCCGAGCGACGGCCTCCACTCGGACAGCCTCAGCCCACCGTCGCGGTTTCGTGTTCCAGCACTTCGCTCGCCGCCCGTTCGCCCGAGCGGATGGCTCCATCGATCCAGCCGCACATGACCGCGGAGCTTTCGGTTCCGGCCCAATGAATGCGGCCGCAAGGTTCGCGCAGGGCGTGGCCGAACTGGGTGAGCACGCCGGTCGGTGCGTGGCTGAGCATCCCGCCACCGGAGTAGCGCTCGTTGCTCCAGTTCTGCTCGATGTAGTCGATGGGGGATCTCGCCTTTTCGCCGAATCGGTCGCCGAGGTCGCCGAGTATCGCCGCCCGCCGTTCGGCTTCGTCGAGTTGTCCGAGCTGTCGTGCGATGGGCCCCTCGACGATGACACACAGGACGCCGGGCCGCCCGGTGTCCGTGCAGGCGTCGATGGTGATGGTCGCGGGGGACCCTGGCGCGGCAGACTGACCCGACAACCCGTCACGCCGCCAGAACGGTTCGTCGTACACGGCGGAAATTTTGATGATCGAGCCGCTCGGCATGCGCTGATGGAGGAACGAGCGATCCATCGGCAACATGGGCTCGTAGCGGATCTGGCTGGCGATCGCGAGTGGAACGGCCACGATCGCCCGGCGTGCGCGCACGCTCAACTGATCGGTACGAACCGTCACCCCGTCGGCGTCCTGCTCGATGAGCCGGACCGGCTGCGAGAGGCGGATCGAGTCGCCGATCTCGGCGGCCATCGGCCGGTAGATAGCGCCCATGCCCCCGACCGGACGGGCGTCCTGCGCGCCGTCCTTCACGCCCAGGACGAAGTTCGGCCCGCCACCCGATGCCATCTGATAGAGCACGAACAGTAGCGACACCTCCGACGCTGCCGAGGTGTAGCAGCCGGCGATGGCGGTCTCCAAGAGGTCATGGGCGGGCTTGGACAGGACGTTGCCATCCAGCCAATGCGCCAAGCTGATCTGATCCCACTTGTCGGCCTTCTTCGCGGCCCACGGAGCTTCGAGGGGAACCGACTTGCACAAATGCCCCAGTTCGAGCATGACCGCACCCAGATTCATCGCCGCCCACGGGCTCATGGTCCACGGGATCGTGCCCGTGTAGCGGTGCTGTTTGCCGTCGACCACCATCATGGCCTCACCGTCGGTGTACTGCTTGTAGCTCGGTACTCCGAATTCGTTCATCAAGGCCTGGATCCGGTCCTGTCCCGGCCCGATCCAGGCGCCACCGCGGTCGATCCAGGACCCGTCCGGACGCGCTTCGGTGAATGTCCGCCCGCCGAGCCGGTCGCGCGCTTCCAGCACCGTTACCGATCGACCTGCCTGTGTCAGCCGTAGTGCCGCCGTCAGTCCCGCGAATCCCGCGCCGATTACGCAATAGTCGACGTCTGTCATGGCAAGCCGCCCTCGTGTCGGAGTTCTGCGCGTCACCGCCCTGTGGCCGCCGCGCGATCGCCGCACCCTAGAGACCACGGGTGCGATCACCCTTCGATCAGGCATACGAGTCGAATATTCGGCAATTCTATAGCAAATCTCGAATCGGGTCAGGCCGGTGACCAGACCCGTCGTTTTCGGTGCGCACGATTCGGAAGCTGCCTAGGCTCACGGGGCTTGTTGTTCGACAGCCTGGAGTTTCCTCAATGACGATGTCTCCGTCCTCGGCACACGGCCGGTTCGGCCACGCGCCGCACGGTTCGCCGATCGATACCGACGGCCCGCGAATTCCGCTGTACGCACCGGAGTTCGCGGCGGATCCGCACGGCGCCTATCGCGCGATGCGCGAACAGTATGGGTCGTTGGTGCCGGTCGAGTTGGCGCCGGGCGTGACCGCGACGTTGGTGGTCGGGTACTACACCGCAGTGCGGATCTTCAACGACCCGGAGCATTTTCCGGCCGATCCGCGCACCTGGCAGCAGAGCATTCCGTCGGACTGCCCGGTGCTGCCGCTCATGCAGTGGCGGCCGAACGCGCGACGTAACGACGGGGCCGCGCATGCCCGCTACCGGCAGGCCAATGCCGCGGGTCTCGATAAGGTCGATCGGTACAGCCTGCACGACACCGTGGCGCAGCTCGCGGTCCCACTGATCAACTCCTTCTGCGCGGACGGGTCCGCGGATCTGGTCCGGCAGTACGCGTTTCCGCTCGCCTTCGCGGTGCTGAATGCTCTGCTCGGTTGCCCGACCGAGATCGCGCAGCGCGCGGCGACCGGGATGGCCGCGATCTTCGAGGGCGTCGACGCGGAACGCGGGAACAAGATGCTGATGGACGCGCTGGCGGAGCTGATCCTGCTCAGGCGCACCGAACCAGGCGACGACGTGACGACGCGGATGCTGGGGCATCCGGCCGAGCTGACCGATGCCGAGATGGCTCATCAGATAGGCACACTGTACGGCGCCGGCATCGAACCGGAGCAGAATCTGATCGTCAACACACTGCGCCTGATCCTCACCGACGAGCGGTTCGGCGGCAGCGTGCTGGGTGGGAGCCTGTCGACGCGGGACGCTCTCGACGAGGTGTTGTTCAACGATCCGCCGATGGCGAACTTCTGTTTCAGCTTCCCGAAGCAGCCGATCCTGATCGACGACGTCTGGCTGCCCGCCCATCAACCGGTCGTGATCAGCGTGTCCGCCTGTAATAACGACCCCGCGATCAGGACGGGCCAGGTGGCGGGCAATCGCGCCCATCTGGCTTTCGGCGGCGGGCCCCATGTGTGTCCGGCTAGTTCGCTGGCATACCTGATCGCCCAGGATGCCATTGACCAGCTGCTCGACGCTCTTCCCGAGATTCGCCTCGCGGTGCCACCCGACGAGCTGACCTGGCGGCCGGGTCCGTTCCACCGGGCATTGACCGCACTGCCGGTCGTCTTCCCGGCATCGCCTCCGCTCCGCGTGGACTAGCGCGAGGCCTGCTGGCGAGGCGGCGAGACTGCCCGGACGAGGGCTACTCGGCGTCCTGGTCCGGGCGATGAATGTGCTGCTCAGAGCGCTCAGTTGGGTGGTATCGGCGGTACCGGAAGGAAGCGGGCGCGCCGGATTTCAGTAATGCCAACTTGAAAGTTAGGGCAGGCGAACATTATGATCTCCGTGTATGAAGGCTCGGTTCCACCGTTTGCTTGTTCTACCCCCGCGCCGGTTGGCCGCCGCCGCCACAGTGGGCATCCTGGCATTGGCCGTCACCGCCTGCGGGGCGAGTGAGGCCGGGCGCAACGAGCGGCCGGTGGTGCTCACCACGTTCACGGTGCTCGCCGATATCGCGCGGAACGTGGCGGGCGAGCACCTGACCGTCGAGTCGATCACCAAGGCGGGCGCGGAGATCCACGGTTACGAGCCGACTCCCGGCGATATCAAGAAGGCCGCGAAGGCCGACCTGATCCTGGACAACGGCCTGAACCTGGAGGCGTGGTTCACCCAATTCGTCTCCGACGTGCACGTGCCGCATGCCGTGGTCAGCGAGGGCGTCGCGCCGATCGGCATCAGCGAGGATGCCTACCAGGGCAAACCGAATCCGCACGCGTGGATGTCGCCGCAGAACGCACAGATCTACGTCGACAACATGGTGCGCGCGTTCAGCGAACTCGCGCCCGCCCATGCGGCTGATTTCCGCGCCAACGGCGAGAGGTACAAGACGGAACTGCGCGCGGTGCGCGACGAACTCGTCGGCACCCTGAACGCGCTGCCGACCAACGAGCGCGCCTTGGTGACGTGCGAAGGCGCGTTCTCCTACCTGGCGCGCGACGCCGGGCTCACCGAGAAGTACATCTGGGCGGTCAACGCCGAGCAGCAGGCCACGCCCCAGCAGATCGCCTCGGCCATCGACTTCGTCCGGCAGCATCGGGTGCCCGCCGTGTTCTGCGAGTCGACGGTGTCGGACGCGCCGATGCGGCGGGTGGTGGAAGCCAGCGGCGCCGCGTTCGGGGGCACGCTGTACGTCGATTCGCTGTCGGAGGCCGATGGTCCGGTGCCGACCTACCTGGCGCTGATCCGCCACGACGCGCAGACGATCGGTTCCGCGCTGACCGGGCGCAGGCCATGAGCGCGCCGGCCATCGAGGTGCAGGGCGTCACGGTCCACTACGGCGACGTGCCTGCGCTGGAGCGAGTCGACCTCACCGTGGATTCCGGACGGGTCTGCGGTTTGATCGGGATGAACGGTTCCGGCAAGTCGACCTTGTTCAAGTCCATCATGGGTCTGGTCCAGCCCGACCGAGGGACGGTGCGGATCAACGGCGGTCCACCGGTGGCGGCGCGGCGGGCGGGTGTCCTCGGTTATGTGCCGCAGAGCGAGGACGTCGACTGGAGCTTCCCGCTTTCGGTGCGCGACGTGGTGATGACCGGCCGTTACGGCCGCCTCGGGTTCACCCGCCGCGCGCGCAAGGTCGATCGCGAGGCCGTCGCGCACGCGCTGGAGCGGGTGGAGTTGACCGACCTGGCCGACCGGCAGATCGGCCAGCTGTCCGGCGGGCAGAAGAAGCGCGCCTTCGTGGCGCGCGGCTTGGCACAGGGCGCGACCGTCCTGCTGCTCGACGAGCCGTTCGCGGGCGTCGACAAACGTTCGGAGGCCACGATCACCAGGCTGCTGCGTGATCTCGCCGCCGACGGCGCCACGATCCTGGTGTCGACCCATGATCTGCACGCCCTGCCCGGTCTCGCCGACGAGGCGGTGCTGCTGATGCGCACCGTGCTCGCGCACGGCGATCCCGATTCGGTATTGCAGCCCGAGAACCTGGCCAGGGCGTTCGGCTTGGACGTGATGGACCGGGTGTGAACCCGGCTGAATGCGAGATAGACCAATGAGTTTGACCGAAATCATCGTGGACCCGCTCCGCTACGAATTCATGGTGCGTGCGCTGGCGACCACCGTGACCGCGGCATTGGTGTGTGCGGTGCTGTCCTGCTGGCTGGTTCTCATCGGGTGGTCGTTGATGGGAGACGCGGTTTCCCACGCGGTCCTGCCCGGCGTGGTGCTGGCCTACATCGTCGGGCTGCCGTTCGCGGTGGGGGCGATCGTGTTCGGGTTCTTGGCGGTAGCGCTGATCGGCGTGGTTCGTGACACCAGCCGGATCAAAGAGGACGCCGCCATCGGCATCGTGTTCACCACGCTGTTCGCGTTCGGGCTGGTGCTCGTGTCGGTGACACCCAGCCAGACCGACCTCAACCACATCGTGTTCGGCAATCTGCTCGGCGTCAGCCGCGCCGAACTGGTGCAAGTCGTGATTCTCGCGGCGATCACCCTCGCCGCGCTGATCCTCAAACGCCGCGATTTCACGCTGTACGCCTTCGACCCCACGCACGCGCACGCCATCGGTCTCAGTCCTCGCCTGCTCGGCACCGCCCTTCTCGGCCTCTTGGCCTTGACTGCCGTCGTCGCTCTCCAGGCGGTCGGCGTCGTTCTCGTGGTCGCCATGCTCATCATCCCGGGCGCGACCGCCTACCTGCTCACCGACCGTTTCGGGCGAATGCTGATCATCGCCCCGACCGTCTCGGTTTCCTGCGCTGTGACCGGTCTGTACGTGAGCTATCACCTCGACACCGCGCCCGGCGGCATGGTCGTCGTGGTCCAGGGCCTTGCCTTCACGGCCGTGTATCTGTTCGCGCCCCGGCAGGGAGTGATCGGTCGGCGTATCTCGGCGCTTCGCCGGAACCGGAGTGCCGTTTCGGTGGATGCCGCGGTCTGACATTTGCGGTCGGCATGTTTCGGCCGACCTGCTCTGGTTCGAGCTCCTGCGGCATCGACGGGACAGCGACGTGACCGGAACCAGCGTCAGGTCTGGCGCTCGAAGATCGCGGCGATGCCCTGCCCGCCACCGATGCAGCTGTGCATCCACCACAACACCGCGTCTTTTGGAGCGGGCTGCATTGCGTTGGTACAGGTTAGGGCTCGAGCACGATTTTGCCGTGGGTGTGTCGGCGTTCGAGTTCGGTGTAGGCCCGGCGGACCTGTGTCAACGGGTAGACGTTCGCGATAGGAACTTCGAGGTGTCCCTCGGCGATCAGGGCGGCCAATTCGGCGAGTACCTCGGCGCCCGGCCTGGCGTTGGTTCCGGGTTCGGTCTTGACTCCGTACTTCGCGGCCGCTGCGAAATCGGCGATGGTGTCGATCCGCTCGACCGCGACGCCGAGGGCAAGGGCAAGTTCGACGTACCCGCCGCCGTTGGTGTCGATGAAGGCATCGATGCCGCCCGGTGCGGCGGCCTTGATCCGGTCGATGGCGCCGTCACCGTATGCGACCGGGATCACGCCGTGGCTTTGCAGCCACTCGTGGTTGCTGTCGCTCGCCAGGCCGATGACCGTGGCTCCGGCACGGCGCGCGAGCTGAACGGCGAGCGAGCCGACTCCTCCGGCTGCTCCGGAGACGACAACGGTCTCCCCCTTGTCGAGCTGTACGGAATGCACTGCCCCCCAGGCAGTCACCCCGGCGACGTACAGGCCGCCCGCCACCTCCCATGAGACGTTCTTCGGTTTGGGTGTGAGGTTGTCGACGTCGACCAGGACCAACTCGGCCTGGGCGGCCCGGTTCTCGGAGAACCCGATCACCTCGTCGCCGACCGAGAATCGGTCGACTCCGACGCCGACCTCGGCGACAACCCCGGCGAGATCGCTGCCTTGCCCGGACGGAAACGTCGAGGGAAAGATGCCGGCCATCGCGCCGGTTCGAATGGCCGCCTCACCGGGGTTGATGCCTGCCGCCTTTACCCGAACCAGCACCTGCCCGTCGTCAGGCACGGGGCGGTCGACATCGTCGACCCGCAAGACCTCGATTCCGCCGAACTCGTCGTATCTGACTGCCTTTGCCATTGTCTTGCTTCTCCTCCGATGCACGCGCGCGCCTGACCTCGAGAACGGGAATGGTGGGCACCGGTGTGCCCGTCACCAGGGCACCGTTCCGGCGTCGTCGAAGAATCCGCCGGTCGCTCCGTCGTCGGGCAGGGTCGCGAGGTGAATTGCGATGGCCGCACCCTGTTGCGGTGTACGGACGCCGCGAAAGCCGTTGAGGTCGGTGGCGGTGAAACCGGGACAGCCGGAGTTGATCAGGATGTTGGTATCACCCAGTTCCTTGACGTATTGGATAGTGAGGGCGTTGAGGAAGGTCTTCGAGGCCAAGTAGGCGGCGGGAACCGGGCCCATGTCGATGCCGGGTGTGGTTTGCAGGGCGAGCGAGCCGACGCTGCTGGACATGTTGACGATCCGCGGTGAGGCCGAGGCGCGCAGCATAGGCAGCATCGCGTTGGTGACCCGGATGACCCCGATCACGTTGGTTTCCACGACAGCTCGCACGGTCGCGGGATCGACCGTGGTCGGTGTCTGCGGCGAACCGCCGGTGATCGCGGCGTTGTTGACCAGAACATCGAGCCCTCCGGCATGGTCGGCGATCAATTCGGCCGCCGCGGCCACACTTGCGTCGTCGGTCACGTCGAGCGGCACGCCGAACGCATCGGTCCCGGCCGCGCGCAGCTTCTCCACCGCGGTGTCGCGGCGTTGCCGATCGCGCGCGCCCACACCGATTCGCCAGCCGAGCGCGCCCAGGCCCGCGGCGATCTCGTATCCGATTCCCTTGTTCGCGCCGGTCACCAGCGCAATCGTCTGTTCACTCACACCGCCGATCCTGCTGCGGCTCCGGGTGCAGCGTCCAAGACCGATCGGGTGGGCGGCGATACCGCACGGGTATTGGTCGTGGTCATCGCCGGATACCATGACCTGGTGGAGACGCGGGAGATGCGATACTTCGTCGCCGTCGCCGAGGAGTTGCACTTCGGGCGGGCGGCACAACGGCTCGCGATCGCGCAACCACCACTATCGCGAGCCATCCAGCAGCTCGAACGGCGGCTCGGAGTCGTCCTGCTGCACCGCACCGCTCGCGCCGTCGCCTTGACCGAGGCCGGGGCGGTGCTGCTGCGGGAGGCCCGGACCGCGCTCGACGCGGTCGAAGCCGCCGAGCGGCGAACCCGCCGTGCCGCGGCCGACCAGCCCGGTGTGGTGCTGGCCACCAAGGCCGGAGCGTCCAGCGAACTGTTGTCGAAGCTGCTGCACGCCTACACCGCCGAACCGGGCGCCGTGGCAGTCGAGGTGATGCTGTGCGGGCCGGGCCAGCCGGAAAGTCTGCTGCGCAACGGGCGTGCCGACGTTGCTCTGCTCCACCGGCCTTACGACACGACAGCCGGATTCGACACCGAGGATCTGCACACCGAACAGCAGGTCGTGGTCCTGCCCGCGGGGCACCCCCTCGCCAACCGGCCCCACATGTCGATAGCCGAGGTTTCCGCCCTGACGGACCTGCCCCTGCCGCGCTGGCCTGGACGGGATGGCAGCTATCCGGACGGTCCCGGCCCGCAGGTGCGCGACCATACCCAACTATTCCAACTGATCGCGCTCGGACTGGCCTGCGCGGTCGTGCCCGAGTCGCTGCGAACCCAGCTACGCGACGATCATGCCGTCGTGCCCGTGCCAGACGCACCCGCCGTCACGACCGTCATCGCTTGGCCGCCACACAGCAGATCCAAAGCCGTTGCCGACCTTGTCCACACCGCGACACGCCTCTAATCGACACCACTGTTCGCCGACCGTATCGAGCATCACCAATCTTTCGGGATACATCCGGATTCGGGATACATCCGGAAATGCCGCAACCCGCGCGGTTCGAAGCCGGCTGATGCGTGCCTACGGAAGACCAACGGGCCGAGCGCCTTACAGCCGTGGCCTAGAACTCAGCCGCCCGGTTGCCGACGTGCAGCCGGGTCGCTGTCGGCCTGGTACCGGCGTAGTCCCTCGTCGGACACCCGAGCGTATTCGGCGAGGCTGCGGACCGAGGTATGGCCGGACAACTTCATCAACATCGGTGTGGACGCGCCGTCCTCGGCGGCGTGGGTCAACCGGGAATGTCGCAGTTGGTGCAGGACGTAAGGGCCGTCGTCGTAGTGCGCGGTGTGGGTTTCGAACAGTTCGGCCGCGCGCCGGTAGGACAGCCGGGCCCGCCCGGTTTTCGGGTCGATGTCGCCTGCGGCCGCAGTGCGTCGTTCAGCTGATCACCCTGCGGCACTGTCGAATCCGCGCTGGTCAGAGATCGCTGACGCGACTTTTCTCCGCACTGGACCCCTCGGGCCGAACTCACCGGACGGAATGCGCGCAGTGTCGAGGATCTGGTCGATCTGCTGGTGGCGATCGAACTACACGCCATCCACCGCTAGCCGGTACCTGCTCTCCAGGCCGTCGAGCAGCGATTCCAGACCGACCTCGAAAGCGTCCCGATCGATCCGTTGTTCCCGATCGGCCAGCAGGTGCGCCTCGTTCAGATGTGGATACGCGTCGGCGTAGACCGCCGCGTCGGACGGGAAGCCCGCGGCGAACGAGCCGAGGGACGCCCCCGTGAGGAAATACCGCATGAGTGTGCCGACGGTGGTGGCCTCCCGGCGCGGCCAGCCCGCCGCGACGAGGCCGCCGAAGACCGCGTCGGCCATGCGCAGTGCGTTCGGCCGATGACCTGGCCCGCTGGCCAGGGCCGGAACGATGCGTGGGTGCGCGGCCATCGCGGTGCGATAGGAGCGCGCCCAGGCACGCAGCGATGCTCGCCAGTCCGGGTTGGCGGCCGAGAGTTGGTCGAACATGGCGATGTCGACTTCGCCGAGCACGGCGTCGACCACCGCATCGATGAGGTCGTCCTTGGTGCGGACGTGGTTGTACAGCGACGGTCCCTGCACTCCCAGTTCGGTGGCCAGCCGTCGCGTCGACACGGCCGCCAGCCCTTCGGCGTCGACGAGGGCGAGCGCGGTCTCGACGATGCGCTCGCGGGTCAGCAGCGGCCTGCGCGGTCGGGCCATCGGGGACTCCTTTCGATCTGCCGCATTGTCGCAGCCAGGCACTGATACTTGCGCCGCTGGTTTCAGTGTCCTACGGTGTGACGGAAACTTGCGCTGCTAGTTTTTTGGAGAGCGATGTCGAGATTCATCAGGCGGTCGGTATGAACGCCACCCTGTCGTTGGCCGGCATCCTGGCCGGACAGGCGAGACGGCGGCCGGATCGGGCCGCGCTGATATACGGGTCGCAGCGAATCGCCTTCGCTCAGTTGTGGCATCGGGCGCGCGGGCAGGCCGCGGCGTTGATCGACCTCGGGGTGCAGCCCGGTGACCGGGCAGCGCTGATATGCCCGAATCTGGTGGATTTCCCGTGGCCTACTACGCGATACTCATCTCGGTCACGGATGTTCCCGGCGGCGTGCAGGCCGAGCGTCGTATAACGATCGCCGCCGAGGGGGCGCAGCGTCCGGCATGTGTCGCCGAGAGCATTGTTCGGTACCTCGGCTGAATTCACTCACATTTCTTCTCTCGGGATAGAGTCATGCCTATTTTCGATATTGCGGTGCGGATGAGTGCATAGTTGTCGTCGGAGCCAAAATTCGGTTCGTGACTTATGTGGGTGACGTAGTGACAGTGCTGGATCGGTAGTTCAGGATGAAAGTGTCCGTATAAAGATTCGATTACGGACGCTCAGGAAAGGCTTGCAATGAAGCACGGAATTCGTCGCCACGTATTCGGCGCCGCGGTTGTCGCCGGTATCACCACTCTCGCCATGAGCCTCGGCGTCGCGGCCGCCGACACGGAACCGGATGTTAGGTCACCGGAGCAACAACTCGTCGACGAGCTGGCCGCGGGGCTGGGAGCCGCACCCGACGGCAGGCAACCGAAGGTGATCGTGGACTCCGGCAGCAGCTCGGGTTCGGCTGCGCGCAGCTACGCATCCGCCGCGGTCGGCGAAGGTCCCGAGATGTCCGCCTACCTGGCGGCTTTCATGCACGCGCTGGCTCATCCCGACGCGTCGCCGCCCGGAGTCAACCGGGAGAACTGCACCCCGTCGCCCGCGCACCCGCGGCCTGTGGTCCTGGTGCACGGGACCTGGCTGAACGCCTACGACACCTTCGCGTACCTGTCGCCCCGGTTGGCGCGTGCCGGATACTGCGTCTACGCATTCAATTACGGCCGATCCGGTCTTTTGCAGGGCGGTGGCATCGGCCCGATTATGCCCGGCCGCTACGGTGTGGGCCCGATGGAGGATTCCGCGCGGCAATTGCGCGATTTCGTCGAGCAGGTGCGCGCCACGACCGGGGCGGACCGGGTCGATCTCATCGGCCACTCCCAGGGTGGGCCGGTGTCGAGCCAGTACATGAAGTTCGAGGGCGGCGCCGACAAGGTCGGAAAACTGATCACCTTCGGAGCGACCCACCACGGCACCTCGCTGATGGGAATGGCCACCCTCGGGCGGCTGATCACCGATATCGGCATCAATATTCTGGGTTTCTATGAGCCGATCGTGGGCCAAGCGAATATCCAGCAGGCGGTCGGATCGCGGTTCTACGCGAAATTGAACGAAAGCGGCGACACCGTGCCCGGCGTCGAGTACACGTCGGTGGGCCCCCGGCACGACGAGGTCTCCAATCCCTATGAATGGACCTTCTTGACACCGGGACCGGATGCGACGGTGCACAACATCACTCTGCAGGACGGCTGTGCCGAGGACTGGTCCGATCACCTGACGATCATGTACTCCCCCCGCGCGGCCTCGATCGCCCTGCGTGCCCTCGATCCGGACGCGAATCCGAATCTCGTCTGCGCCTTCAACCCGTGGATGATCGGAGGGGCGAGTCACTGATCCCATCGAAGCGATCGGCCCTGTGGCCCGGTCCTTGGTGTGCGCCAGGGCCGGGCCACAGGGCTGTCTCAGCGCGAAAGGATCAGACACTCGATTCGATCGCGACGCTGCCGCGGGTGACCGCCCGGCCAGTCGGCGCCGACCCGTTCCCGATGAAGAACTCGCGAGCGGTGGGTATCGCTGGCCGCTTCATCTTCGCACTGATGCGAGCGATGGTGGTACGCAGCAGTATTCGCCGTGCGATTCCAAGGTGTCGCGATCTCCTGCGCGCCCGCCGGGCGGGTGTGCCGACGCCGTCGCAGGAGTTGTGAGAGTGCATCATGCCGCGTAGTTCCGCACTGTGCACGACCGGTATCCGCGAATCGACAACAGATAGAATCAGTGAGCTGCATCACATCTCGGTGCGTGTAGTGAACTTCGGGCACCCCCGTGTCGGGTATGCCACCGGCTCCTGTGATATTTCCGGCCGTGCCGCGACATCCAGTGGGCGCGCGGGATGACGGCACCGCTACACGCTCGGATAGCTGCCGGTAATGAAAACGCGGGGTTACATATACCGAACCGCTCGGCGATACGGCACGTCCGAGCCGTGGCATCGATTGTTGCTTGGGGATAGCAGTCCTCCGGTTTCGGCGAACGGGCGCAGGAATGTGCCCCTGGACACACACGCGTGCCCGTGGAACTCTGAGTGCGGGAAGGGGTATCGACGCGGTGTTATCGAAGGGGCTGAATCTTCTCACCGCCGATCGTCAATTGAGCAAACCGCCCGTGCGACAACGGTGTCTCATCACGGTGGACCAACCTTGCGTCTGACAGATGCGGGAGTCTGAGTGTTGAAAAATACTGAAAACTTTGTCGAGCCGACGAATAGTCCGATCGAATACCGACCACCCGGTGTGGAATCGTCCGAACAAGCACGCGCAGAAAAGATTGCACGATTGCGTGATCTATGGTCTGCGGTGACGAGCGCTCCGGCGGAGAATCTGTCGGATGACTTTCCGCTGACCATGGAATCGCTGCACGCGATCGCCCTCAAGTCCGCCATCGAGACGGATTTCGGTGTCGAACTGGATCTCGATGTTTTCTTCGAGCGGTGCACGCTGGGCGTGCTGGCCGATGAAATCCAGGCGGTCCAGGTGCTGCAGGGCGCGCGAAATATCGCATTCCATCATTTCGAGCCGCGACCGGAATCGGCCTTCGAGCCATTTCCGCTGACCGATGTCCAGCACGCCTATTGGCTGGGCAGCCAGGCTTTCGAACTCGGGGGCCGATCGGCGCATGTCTACGGCGAGCTGGACGTCTTCGGTGTCGACGTGGCGCCGCTGGAAATCGGCCTGAATCGGCTCATCGCCGGCCATCCGATGCTGCGCGCCGTACTGCTGCCCGACGGTCGGCAGAAGGTATTGGCCGAGGTGCCGCCGTTCCGTATCCGCGGCTGTGACCTGCGGGGCAGCGAACCGGAGGCGGTGGAGCGGGCGCTGGCGGACACGCGTGCTGAACTCGGCCAGCAGCGGTTCGACGCCACCGTGTGGCCGCTGTTCGACATTCGTGCGCACACCGTCGACACCGATAAGGTGAGGTTGTGCATCAGCATCGACATGCTGTTCGCCGATGCGGGCAGCATGGAGATCCTGGCTTCGGACTGGCTGCGCTACGTAGTCGACGATGCGGCCGCGATAACCGCTCCCGAGGTGTCGTTCCGGGATTACGTGATCGCGACCGAGCGGCTACGAGCGACACCGGAATACGCCGCCGCCCGGGACTATTGGACGAATCGCATCGATGATTTCGCCCCCACACCGCAATTGCCGGTACAGGCGACCACGACCGGTGCGGAGCCCCCGGAATTCACTCGCCGTACCGCGCGGCTGTCGGCCACGGAGTGGCAGGGCCTCAAGCATTGCGCCCAACGGCTCGGCGTCACGAAATCGGTTCTGCTCGGGGCCGCTTATGCGCTGGTACTACGCACCTGGAGCAGTTCACCGCGGTTCACCCTGAACCTGACGTTCGCGGATCGGCCGCGTTGGCATCCGGACCTCGCCCGGGTCATCGGTGATTTCAGCAGTACCATTCTGCTGGAATGCGATTTGCGCACCGCCGCGGATCTCGATACCGCGGCCCGGAGAATGCAGGCGCAGCTCCGTGCTGATCTGGCCAATCGCCTCTACAGCGGCGTGCATTTCCAGCGGGATATCGCTCGGCGCTGGAGCGTGGAACGTGCCGCCATGCCGGTGGTTTTCACCGCACTGATCCGTGAACTCGGCGCCGCCGATTTCGACGGCTTGATCGCGCCGTCCGGATTCGGTATTTCGCAGACGCCACAGGTCTATCTGGACAACCAGGTGATTTCGCACCGCGGTGAGCTGATCGTGAACTGGGATGCGGTCGAGGCCATCTTCCCGGCCGAAGTGCTCGACGACATGTTCGCCGCGTATCTATGCCTGCTGCGGCGTGCCGCGGATGAGTACGCCGATCCCGATGCGACCGCGCTGACCGTGGACGTGCCGCTCTACCAACGGCTTTCGCGTCCGACATCGATGGTCGGGGCAGGCTCGGCGGCGCTGATCCACGACGAGCTCGACGCCGCGATCGCCGCGACGCCGGACGCGCCCGCGATCATCGGCTCCACCAGGGTGCTCACCTTCGGCGAACTGGATCGGTATGCCGCCGGAGTCGCGAACATGCTGTGCTCCCAGGGTGTTTCGCGCGGGCGACCGGTCGCGGTGCTGATGCGCAAGGGATGGGAGCAGATCGCCGCGGTGCTGGCGGTGGTGCGGTGCGCGGCCGCCTACGTGCCGATCGACGCGGAACTGCCGCCCGATCGCATCGGCATGCTGGTCGCGGCCAGCGGAGCCGGGCACGTGATCGTCCAGCCCGGCGTCGTCGCCCCCGCCGGAGTCGCGGTGGTGACGGTGGACGACACGTTGCTCGCACTCCCGGTGGCACCGCTGCCGCCGCGGCCGGCGGCGGACGAATTGGCCTACGTGATCTTCACATCCGGCTCGACGGGCACCCCGAAGGGCGTGATGATCAGTCATCGCGCCGCGGTCAACACCATCGACGACCTCAACCGCCGGCTCGCGGTCTCGGCCGACGACCGGGTCCTCGGCATCTCCGCGCTGAACTTCGACCTGTCGGTATACGACATCTTCGGCGTCCTCGGTCGCGGCGGCGCCATCGTGCTGCCCGATGTCGACAAGGTGCACAATCCGCGGCACTGGTGCGAGCTGATCGACGGCCATCGGGTGACCATGTGGAATACCGTTCCCGCGCTGCTGGAGCTTTTGGTCGACGAGTGTGAACAGCGCGTGATCCAACTGCCCCACCCGTTCCGGGTCGCGATGCTGAGTGGTGACTGGATCCCGCTGTCGCTGCCGGACCGGGCCCGCGTGGCGGCGGCCGGGCCGCTGTCCGTCCTCGGTCTCGGCGGTGCCACCGAAGCGGCGATCTGGTCGATCTACTACCCGATCGGTGCCGTCGACCCCAGCTGGCGCAGCATCCCGTACGGCCGCCAACTCGACAACCAAACGGTCGAGGTGCTGTCGGACGATCTGGTGCAGACACCAGATCATGTGATCGGCGAGATCCACATCGGGGGGCTCGGCGTCGCACTCGGATACCTGGACGACCCGGAACGCACCGCGGAACGCTTCCACACAGACCAGGCGGGACGGCGCTTGTACAGGACGGGAGATCTCGGCCGATATCTTCCGGACGGGAACATCGAGTTCCTCGGTCGCAACGACTTCCAGGTGAAGATCGCGGGACACCGCATCGAACTCGGTGAGATCGAGCATGCGCTGCTGCAGCATCCCGAGATCCGCGCCGCCGTGGTCACCACCGACCCCGGCGGGCAGCGGCTGGTCGCCTATTTCGTTGCCGAAAGTGGTACGGCCGTGGCGCTTTCCGATGAGGTGCTGCGCGCGCACCTGGCGCAGCGGCTGCCGCATTACATGGTTCCGCAGCTGTATCTTCGGCTCGACGCCCTGCCGCTGTCGGCGAACGGCAAGGTCGACCGCGGCGCCCTGCCCACACCGCAGCACGAGCAGCAACCCTACGAGCCGCCCGCCAATCGGACCGAAGCAGTCATCGCGGACGCGTGGGTCGCGGTCCTGTCGGTGGACCGGATCGGTCGCCACGATCAGTTCCTGGCGGTCGGTGGCGATTCACTGCTGGCGATCCGGATCATGGCCCGCCTTGCCGATGCCGAATTGTCGCTGACAGTGCGGGAGTTCTACGAGAACCCGACCGTTGCCGGACAGGCGAAGCTGGCCCGGCCGCGGCCGAACGCCACGCGGCAGGATCCGGTGCCGACCGGCCCGGTCGCGCTGACCGCCAGCCAATCCTGGTTCTTCGAAAGGGAATTCGCCGACCAGGACCATTGGAACGGCATGTGGCCGATGTTCGAGATCGAGCAGCGTTTCGACCTCGGCCTGCTCGCCGACGCACTGGCTGCGGTGACCCGCAGGCACGAGGCCCTGCGCATGCGGTTCGAGCGCGCCGACAGCGGTTGGCTGGCGGTAGTGCCGGAGGATCCATCCGCGAGCATGACCGAGCTGACCGTCATCGATCTGAGCAGCGTTCCCGACGAGCTGGTCGACAGCGAACTGGCGACCCGCGTGGCGGAATCGCACGCCGGCCTCAGCCTGACGGCCGGACCGTCGGTGCGGGTGGCGTACTTCGAACTCGGCGCCACGCGTAAGCCGCGCCTGCTGATCAGCTCGCACTGGGTGGTGATGGACTACTACTCGTCGCGGGTCTTCTACGAGGATCTGGTGAACGCGTACCTCCAGTTCGAGGTGGGCGCCACGGTCCAGCTGCCGCCGCGGACGGCGTCGCTGGCGTCCGCCGCGCTGGCGCTGCGGACGTACGCCGATTCGGCGGAGTTGGCCGAGGAAGTGCCGTACTGGCGCGCGATCGCGGAAACCGGGTGGACGGCGCTGCCGCGCGACCATGTGCTCGGACCGAATGTCCAGTCCTCGATCGGCCGCCATATCACCAGCCTCAGCGGCGAGGCGGCCGTGGCGACGACCCGGGTGCTGCCGCGCAGCCACGATGTCGAGGTCCGCGATGTGCTGCTGTGGGCGTTGACCCGCGCCGTCGCGGAGTGGACCGAAACTCCGTGCGCGCTCGTCGAGGTCGAAGGACACGGGCGTGACGGTGTTTTCGGTGATCTCGATGTCACCCGGACGATCAGCCGGTTCTCGACGCTGAGCCCGGTCCTACTGCGGGTGGGCCACACCGACGATCCGCTCGCCGAGTTGGTCGGCGTGCGCGACCAATTGCGCGCGGTACCCAACCGGGGCACCGGCTTCGGGCTGCTGCGCTATCTCATGGAGGACCACACCGTGCGCGACCGGCTGCGCGCCGTTCCGGTGCCGGAGATCGGTTTCAACTACTGGGGCGATGTGAGCGAATACTTCACCCAGGGCGCGCGGCCTTTGGTGGATCACTTCGGGGAGCATCGCAGCGAGACAGGCATGCGGCCGCGAGTCGTCGACGTGATGGCGCTGACGCTGGAGGGGCAGGTCCACCTGGTGTGGACCTACAGCCGGAACCTGCATGGTCCCGAAACCATCGCGCGGCTGGCCGACCGGGTGCACGAACTCCTGTGCGCGCTCGCCGCGGCAGCGGTCGAGGAGGTGCGGTGAGCGCGGGAGGTATCCGCCGTGCACCGTGGCACCTGCTGCCGCGAGCCGGCATCGTCGGACGCAGCGGCGCGCCCGCCAGGCGCGGCGGGTATCCGGTGACGCGCGGTATCGCGAGGGTCGTGGTGGTCGGTGCGGGTCCGTCCGGGCTCGCCGCCGCCGCGATGCTGGCATCCTGCGGGGTACAGGCCGTCGTGCTGGAGCAGTCGAATGTCCTTGCCGCCCCATGGCATACGCACTACGACCGAGTGCGCCTGCAGTCACCGAAAGGAATGTCGAATCTGCCCGGTATGGGTTTCGGGTGGCGGGCGGAGCGTTGGATCACCAAGGACACTTTCCTGGATTACCTGCAACGCTACCAACGGCATTTCGGAATCGACGTCCGGTTCGGGGTCACCGTGGAGCGCATCGCGCGGCGCTCCGGCAGCTGGCAAGTGCTGACGGATCAGGGGGACTGGCAGGCGCCGGTCGTGGTGGTCGCCACCGGTCTCAATCGTCACCCGGTAATTCCGGAATGGCCTGGGCTGGAAAGTTTTACGGGTGAATTGCTGCATTCGGCGCGTTTCCGCAATGCCGAGCCGTTCCGCGATCGCGATGTGCTCGTGATCGGCACCGGCAACTCCGGCGCGGAAATCGCCTCGATCGTGGCGCACGGCGGTGCACGGCGCACCCGGGTCGCCTACCGCACCCCGCCGCATGTGGTGCCGCGCAGCGTGCTCGGCTTCCCGACGCTCGCCGCCGCCGCGGTCGTCGAACCGCTGCCGGGCCGGGCGGGCGACTGGCTGCTCGGCCCACCGAACCGGGCGGTTGTCGGCAACCTGGCGCGCTACGGGCTACCCCGCCCGCCGCTGGGCGTGCACAGCCAGTACGTCGCCACCGATGTGACCCCGATTATCGACACCGGATTCCTGCCCGCGCTGCGTGCCGGTCTCATCGAACCGGTGGCGCAGGTCGTCGGCTTCGACGACGCTCACGTGCGGCTGGCGGACAACACCAGAATCCGGCCCGAGGTGGTCATCGCGGCCACCGGATATCGAAGTGGCCTGCGCGATCTGATCGGTGATCTGGACGTGCTGACGCCGACCGAGGCGCCCGCCGTACATGCACCCGACTATCCGGCGGGCGCACCCGGGCTGTTCTTCATCGGCTACGTCCATCCGTTCAGCGGCAATCTCCGGGCTGTGCGGCGCGATGCGCCGCGCCTGGCCCGCACCGTCACCAAGTACCTCGAGGGAACCGATCACCGCGGCGCGCGACGGCTGAACTCGATCGCCGATCTGCGCCGTCAGCGCGCGTCGCGCCGCGAGCATCGACCGGAACAGGAAGAGATGATCATGCACACCGATCGCGAGCACCCGGCCTCGAACAGGCCTGTCTCGACCTATCCGCGCCCGGAGGAGAAGCTGGGTGCCGACACGATTCCCGGCATCCTGGAATCGGCCGCCACCGAGCCGACCGGTATCACCCTGGTGGACCGCAATCTCCAGGAAAGCCCCCTGATGTACAGCCAGCTGCGGTCCCTGGCCCGCCGGGTGGCCGGCGGTCTGGCACAGCGCGGCATCCGGCCGGGGGACCGGGTGGTCATCATGTCCTCGACCTCGATCCCGCAGATCGGATGCCTCTTCGGCGCCTGGCTCGCCGGTGCGGTACCGGTGATCATGCCGCTACCGCACCGGATTGCCGATCTGCCCGAACTGATGGCCGAAATCGACCGGAGGTTGACCCACGTCGACGCGTCCTGCCTGATCGTCGCCGACAAGTTCCACGGCTTCCTCGGCCGCCGTATCCGGTCGGACATCACCGTGCTCAAATGCGGCGATCTGATTCACGCCACCGCCGAACCGGTCGCCGGCGTCGTCATCGAGCCGGACGATCTCGCCTATCTGCAGTTCACCTCGGGAACCACCGGCAACGCCAGGGCGGTCATGCTCACCCATCGGCAGATGCTCACCAATGTGGCCGCCGGATGGGAATGGGTCGGTTCCAAGGACCGCCCGGTAGGTGTGATGTGGTTGCCGCTCTACCACGACATGGGGCTGATCAGCCTGCTGGCCGGCATCGCGACCCGCTCGAAGCTCATCGTCCAGCCGCCGGAAGAGTATCTGGCCAAACCCGATTCGTGGATCGACGCGCTGTCCCGCTATCGGGCTTGGACCACGGTGGCGCCCAACTTCGCCTACGAGCTCGCGGTGCGCGGTTTGGTGGACCGGCCGCGGCCGTTGGATCTGTCGTCGCTGGTCGTCTGTGGAAACGGGGCCGAGCCGATCCGCGTGGACACGATGGAACGTTTCGCGAAACTGGGTGCGCGGTACGGACTTCGACCGGAGGCGGTGACCCCGCTGTACGGCATGGCGGAGGGCACCGTCGCCGTCACGTCGAGCCCGGTGGACGAACCGATGGTCGTCGACTGCGTATCCCGCAGCGCGCTGAGCGCGATGGGGCAGGCGCGCCCGGTCTCGCCGGACGATCCGGATGTACGGGTGCTGGCCACGTGCGGTCGGCCGCTGGCGGGTATCGAACTCGAAGTCCGGGATGAGCAGGGCCGGGCGCTGGGGGATCGCATGGTCGGTGAGATCTGGTTCCGCAGCCCGTCGGCGATGCTCGGTTACTGGAACGAACCGGAGGAGACGGCCAGGGTACTTGTCGACGGTTGGGTCTGTACCGGTGATCTCGGATATCTGACCGACGAGGGGGTGGTGATCTGTGGCCGTCGCAAGGACATGATCATCGTCGGCGGCCGGAATCTCTTTCCGGAGGACTACGAGAACGTGACCGCCAGGGTGCCCGGAGTCGGCCCGACCTGTGTGGCCTTCGCGCTGCCCGATTCAGAACGGATGCTGGTGCTCGTCGAACCGGAGACCGCCGCCTCGGATTACCCGGCAGTGGCCGCGGAGGTGATGCGGCGACTGCGCAGTCAGCTGGGGCACGCGCCGGACAAAGTCGCTGTGGTGGCGCGTGATTCGGTGCCGCGCACCTCCTCGGGCAAGGTGCAGCGCGGCAAATGCCGAGAGCGGTATATCGAGGGCCGGTTCACCGAGCTGGCGAGCGTGACCCGATGAAGACGATCGAGACCGAGGTCGTCGTGGTGGGGGCGGGGCTGGCCGGACTCACCGCCGCTCGCGATCTGACCGCATCCGGCCATGACACCGTGGTGCTGGAGGCCCAGGACCGGGTAGGTGGTCGCACGCTGGCGGTGTCGGCCGGCTCCGATGTCACCGTCGATCTCGGCGGGTGCTGGTTCAGTGAGCGCAAGAAGCACATCATCGCGCTGGCGGACGAACTCCGTATCGGCGGTTATCCGACCTACGACCACGGCAAGCAAGTGCTCGAGCTGGACGGGCGGGTACAGAGCTTCCGGGCCGGAATCCCGATACTGTCGCCACTCACGCTGTTGGATATCGGCAAGGCTCGTCTGAGTTTGAACATGATGTGCGGCCAGGTCCCCGAGCACGCGCCCTGGCTGGCCGCGCGGGCGACGGAATGGGACAACGCGACGCTCGACGACTGGATGCGCAACAACATGGGCAATGCGAAGGCCCGTACGCTGCTGGCCTCGTTGGCCCGGTCGATCTGGGGAGCCGAGCCCGCCGAGGTCAATCTGCTGCAGGCGCTGGCGTACATGCGCACGGTCGGCAGTGTCGAGGCGCTCACCGCGGCCAGCGGCGGCCTGTTGTCGGATCTATTCGTCGATGGCGCACACCAGATTTCGACACTGTTGGCGGACTCGCTAGGTGACCGCGTGCTGCTTTCGCAGCCGGTGCGCGCCCTGATCCAGAGTGCAGATCAGGTGGAGGTTCGCTCGGCCGAGGTGACTGTGCGGGCCAGGCGGGCCGTGGTCGCCATTCCGCCCGCACTGCTCGGTGATATCGCCTTCGATCCGGTGCTCTCGGCAGACCGCCTGCGTATCGTGCGCGGGTTGCCGATGGGGCGGATGGCCAAGGTGGCCTTGGTGTACCCCGAACCATTCTGGCGCGCAGCCGGATTGAGCGGACAGGCGGGCAGCGACCGGCCGCCGGTTGCGGCCACCTTCGACGTGTCGCCGTGCGACGGCGCGGTCGGAATCCTGGTCGGCTTCGTGCCGGGTGATTGGGCGACGCAATTCTCCGCCATGTCCGAATCCGACCGGCGGGCCGGCGTTGTCGACGCGTTCGTGCGCCTGTTCGGTCCGCGCGCCGCGGACTACGAGCACTACCTGGAGAAGGACTGGACCGCCGACCCATGGGTGCGCGGCTGCTATTTCGGCCTGGCCGAACGCGGTTTGGTGACCGGGCCACTCCGTCACGTGGACGCGGCCGACGGGCTGGTGCACTGGGCGGGAGCCGAGACGATCTGGGAATCCTTCGGGTCCATGGACGGGGCCGTCGCGTCGGGTCGGCGGGCGGCGCGGCAGATCGCGGCGGCATTGCGCGGTGATGAAGAACCGGCTCTCGCTTAGGCGCGGGGTTGGCACGATGTGCTTGCGAGACCGCTGGAGCGCACGAAATGTGCGCTCCAGCAGTCGGTTCCGGATGTCAGCTAGCCTCGGTCGCGGTCAGCGCGAGGTGCGATTCGCGCAGCAGTTGGGCGATCAGCGCGGGATTGTCCCAGGTCGCGAGATGGCCGCATCCGGTGAGCAGGACATGCTTGGCGTCGGGCAGTGCCCGCTTGGCCACCGCGGCCTGGCGCAGCGGCAGGTACAGATCTTTCTCCGCCCAGGCGATGGTGGTCGGAACCTCGCGCAGGCCGTCGCGGATCGACTCGTCGACCACGGCGGCCGCCGCGGTGGTCGACGCGGGCGCCCCGCCGAGCCGCTCCCGATTGGCATGGCGCCCGATCCCGGCGAAGCCGGTGCTGGTCCGCATATCGGTGGCTACGCGGGCCGCGTCGGCAGGCGGCACCACGGCGGGCCGTGCGAAGCCGGTGCCCAGCATCATCATTCGCCCCACGACGGTGTTGGCCAGCACCGGCACCAGCGGGGTGGACAGTTGCGCACCGATCCGCATCGAGCGAGACAGCGACCGGGTGTACAGCGATTGCCACCGGTTCCAGAAACCGGTGGGAGAGAAGGCCACTACCGATCGTGCCGTACCCGCCGCGCCGAGCAGCAGTGCGACGTGTCCGCCGATCGATGTTCCGGCAACATGCGGCCGTTCCAGCCCGAGCTGATCGATGAGTGCCGACACGCGGTCCGCGAATTCCAGATTCGTCGCCGCCAATCGATTCGGAATAGCGGGGCTGGTACCGCTGCCTGGCAAATCAACAGCAATTATCTCTCGATCCGCTTTCAGGAGTTCGATCACCGGCCGCCAGATGGCGTGCGATCCTCCGGTGCCGTGCATGAGTACGAGTGGCTCTCCCGCTCCGGCTCTGGTGTACGCTATTCCTGCCGTGTAGTCCATATCGAACCAAGGTACTTTCCTGTCTCCCTCGGTAGGTGAATAACGCCTTACGAATGTGAAACACTTGCATGCCGATGGTCGCGAGCGGTCCTGGTCGCACAAATATTTGGGATATTCAACAATTGTTTCCCGCCGTCGCCGCGTGCTAGTGTCCCTCGCATGGGGACAATGGGGAGACTGGTGCTCCGAAACGTTCGGGCGATCTTGGTTCTGGGGTTCTTGCTCGTACTCGCAGGCGGATTCGCCGGAGCCGTGGTCTCCGAGCGGTTGGTGCCCTATAGCAATCAAAATAAAGCGTCCGAGAGCGCGCGGGCCGAACGCGCCGTCAAGGAGGCTGCCGGTTTCGATATCAACCCGGGCATCGCCGTCCTGGTCGACCTGCCCGCAGCCCCGAACGCGCCGGAATCGCAGGAGCGGATCCGCACGGTCGCGGATCTGCTGTCGAAACAGGCGGGCGTGCGCCGGGTCACCAGTCCGCTGGACGCACTGGCCGGCGGATTCACCGTGTCCACCGATCAGCGGAGGGCCGCGGTGGTAGCGAACTTCGCGCCGCTGCCCGATCGGGATCGGCAGGACACCGCGCGGGCGGTGCTGGCCGAGCTCGAGGATGTGCCGTGGGCGACGGTCGGCGGTCTGGATGTCGCGCAGGTGCAGATCAACGACGCCTCGACGCGCGATCTCGTCAAGGCCGAACTCATCGCCTTCCCGATCCTGTTCCTGCTGGCGCTCTGGTTCTTCCGCGGCTTGATCGCCGCGGCCATGCCGCTGGTGATCGGTGCGTTCACCATCTCGATGACCATGCTGGTGCTGTGGCTGCTCACCCAGGTCACCGACGTGTCGACCTTCGCGCTGAACCTGATCACGGCGCTCGGATTGGGACTGGCGCTCGACTACAGCCTGCTGTTCGTCAACCGCTATCGCGAGGAACGCGCGCGCACCGGCGATATCGAATCGGCGCTGTCGATCGCGATCGCCACCGCGGGGCGCACCGTGGCACTGAGCGCGCTGACCGTTTCGCTGGCCGCGTCCTCGCTGCTGACGTTCTCCGAGAACTTCCTGCGCTCGATGGGAATCGCGGGTCTGGTCGTCCCGCTCGTCGCGGCGCTCGCGACGCTGACCCTGTTGCCCGCGATCCTGATCGTGCTCGGTCCCCGCATCGATGCGCTCTCGCCGCGCTGGTTGCGCCGACGTGTGGAATCCGATGCCCGGCCGATCGCCGCGGGATTGTGGTATCGGATGGCCGACTTCGCCATGCGCCGTGCGGTGCTGTGCTCGGCAGTGGTCATCGCGATTCTGCTGCTGCTCGGTTCGGCCGGGCTCGGTACCCGATTCGTGATGGCCGACGAGCGGGTCCTGCCGCCGTCCTACAGCTCGAGCCGCGTGGTGGAGTCGCTACGTACCGAATTCGGTCCGGCGCTGTCGCGCTCGATTTTCGTCGAGCACCGCGGCCCCGCCGCCGAGGCCACCGCGCTGGCCGAGCGGATCAGCGGCCTCGACAACGTGAAATGGGTGAGCCCGGTGGTCTCGGTCGGATCGGAGACCTCGGTGCTCGCGGTCGCCCCCGCCGCGCCGGGATTATCCGAGGAGAGTGTCGAACTGGTCCACCGGATTCGCGCACTCGAGGACGGTGACCATACGTTGGTGGGCGGTGAGACGGCCCGATTCGTCGACCAGATGTCGAGCTTCACCGCGCGGTTGCCCTACGCCCTGCTCGTCGTGTTGATCACGACGACGTTCTTCATCTTCGTCATGACCGGCAGCGTGCTGCTTCCGATCAAATCCTTCGTCATCAACGTGCTGACCGTCGCGGCCTCGTTCGGCGTCATGGTGCTGATCTTCCAGGACGGACGGTTCGAGGGGCTGCTCGGTTATCGCAGCGTGGGAGCGCTCGATTCGACCCAGCCGATCCTGATCACCGCGATGATCTTCGGTATCTGCACCGACTACACGGTGTTCCTGCTGTCCCGGATCAAAGAGGCGCACGACGGCGGGCTGTCGAATCGGGAGGCCGTGACCTCGAGCGTCGAACGCACCAGCCGCGTCATCTCGGCGGCCGCGCTGATGTTCTTCGTGGCGATCGCCTCCTTCGTGGTCTCGGACGTGCTGCTGCTCAAACAGGTCGCGGTCGGCGTGGCATTCGCCGTGCTGATCGACGCCACGCTGATCCGCTCGCTGCTCGTACCCGCGCTCATGCAGTTGCTGGGCGACTGGAACTGGTGGGCGCCGAGTTTTCTGGATCGGGTGCACCGCACCGCCAGCCACTGGGGGCTGCGCGAGGAGCCGAGCCAACCGGTCGGGTCGCACGCGGAACCCATCATCGACAACTAGGGAGGACACGCAAGTGACCACAGACGAGTTCACCATGCCGGACGGCACCCACATCAAGTTCACCAAGCGCACCCGGAACCCGGCGCAGGAGGGTTTCGAGATCGAGATGACCGTGCCGCCGAAGGCGACGGCCACCCCGCCGCACATCCATCCCACCCAGATCGATGAATTCAACGTGGTCTCCGGTGCGGTGGAGGTTCTCGACAACGGAACCTGGCACAAGGTGTCGGCGGGCGAGACACACGTGGTCCGTCCAGGCTCGGTCCACACCTACCGCAACAGGTTCGACGCTCCGTGTGTGATCCGGAATGTGCACGATCCGGCCGACAGCTTCCAGGAGTACCTGGACCGTCTCGGACTGCTCATCCGCGAGCGCAAGATCACCGCGATGGTGCATCCGGCCACTCTGGTCTACATGGCGATCCTGTTCAACGAGCACAAGGACGCGATGGTGCTGCACAGCCCGATCCTGCGGCTGCTGTTCGACTCCGTCGCGACCGCCGCACGCACCGCGGGGGTCAAGGTGCCCCGTGTGCCCACCGCTACGGGTGGCGCCTGATCATGACCGAGGTGGACGCGATGACCGCGACCGAGCCGAGCCCAGCCGACATCATGCGCGGCAGTGTCGCCGCGGTGAACGAACACAATGTCGCCGATGTCCCGTACTGGGATGACCGGACCGTTTATCACGCCGTCGGCCTCGGCATCTACCGTGGTGCCGACGACGTGCGCGGATATTTCGACATGCTTTTCGCCGCAATGCCTGATTTCCGTCTCGAAGTGGATCGGATGGTCACCGACGAGACGAATGTCGCCATGTCCTGGAATGCCTGTGGAACATTCGACAAGGGCCGCTTGTACGGCGTCGCCGCGACCGGGCAGCGGTTGACCCTCCGCGGTGTCGACATGGCGCAGTTAGACGGTCCGATAATCGTTGCGAACACAATTTACACCGACGGTCTTTCCTTTCCCCGTCAGATCGGTATGCTGCCGCCGGACGGATCGGTCACCGACCGGGTGTTAAAGGGCATGTTCAACACGTTGACGCTGCTCCGCCGACGTGCCACGACTCGCTGACGTCAAAACGCTCAGCCGGTGCCGTAATTCCTTGGACCGGCACCGGCATGTGCGGTGATAATCTCGGGTTGTCGAATTCGAGCAACCATCTGGCAATGCAGAAATCACCGCTATTCCGGATTTGCGCCACACGGCTTCGGCCAGGCTCCAGCGCCGATGCGGCTTCGGGTCCGCGATCACGATGAAGTCCGCCGCGATGTCGCCCGCGACGGTGGCGAGGGCCTTGACCGGGTCGCCGCGCACCGCTCGACGATCGGTGGTCCGCAGACCGTTCCCGTCGATCTGCTCCGCCGCCAGGCGCAGCACCTCCTCGGCGGGAGTGGCGCCGCGGATCAGATAGATGTCGTCTTTGAGATAGTTCTCGACACCCCAAGTGCGCTGTTCGGCCGGAGTGTAGGCATGCACAAGGACCAGCCGCGTCGGAGTCGTTTTCGCCATGGCGATGGCCGCGGACATGGCTAGGTTCGAGACTGCCGAATCAGCCACGATATTCACTACGATCGTCTGCGACTTGTCCGCGAGAGCGTCCATACCTCGATGCTTCTCCTGCGCGGGGCGCCCTCGCGACGACCGAGCGGCTGAATCCGGTGTCGACCGATCGGTGGACACCGCCGGGCTGCCGTGAACACCCAGCGTGGCAGCCTCTTTCGGACACCCCGCAGGGCCGCGCCGAATGGTCGACCTGAAGAATGGGTGTTATCGTCAACCTGTGGCCGCAACGGATGAGCGCGGGACGGCTTCGCTGTACTGGCGATCCCCGGCCTGGCGGCACCTGTGGGACGTCTACGTCGTCGGCGGCTGCGCCACGGCGATCCTCGTGGTCTTCTTCCTCGATTCCCACTTTCCGGGCAACCGGATAGCTGCCAGCGCGGCGCTGGCCGCGATGGTCGGCTGGTACGCCGTTTTCGGGCGCGGGCTGCTGGAAGAACGCGAATACGGTACCCGCGCGGCACTCTTCGTCGGCGGTGAGGCCGCGCTGCTGGTCGCCGCCGAGGCCTTCGCACCGGCCGCGGTTGCCGCACAGCCGATCGTCTATCCGCTGTTGTTCATGGCGTTGCCGCTGCGTGCCTCGGTGGCGCTGGCTTTCGGGGTCAACCTCCTGCCGCTCGCCCTCGTCCTCGTCCTGCGTGGTCCCGGCTCGGACCTTTTGCCGCCGGCAGCCGCGATCACGCTGGTCGCACTGCTGGTGAGCCCCCTCATCGGTGTGGCGATGATCCGCGCGGGCAGGCAGAGCGAGGTGCAGGCGCGGTTGCTGAACGAGCTTGCCGCCAGCCGGAACGAAGCCTCTCGCCTCTCCCACGAGGCCGGGATCGCGGCCGAACGAGCCCGCCTCGCGCGCGAGATTCACGACACCCTCGCCCAGGGCTTGGCCAGCATCGCCACCCTCACCCAGGCTGTCGAATCCGAACTCGACACCGACCTGGACGCCGCGCGGCACCACATCCAACTGGTCGGGGTCACCGCCCGCGAGAACCTCATCGAGGCGCGGGCCATGGTGGTGGAATTGACGCCGGCCACGCTGGAAGGAGAAACGCTGCTGGATTCGGTTCGGCGGCAGGGGGCCCGGATGGCCGAGGAGACCGGGGTCCCGGTGGTCGTCACCGCACGATCGACACCGCCGACGCTGCCGACCAGAACCGAGGTGGTACTGCTGCGTGCGGTACAGGAGGCGCTCACCAACGTCCGCAAGCACGGCCGGGCGACCCAGGTGCGGATCGACCTGTCCGAGGGATCGGGCACCGTACGATTGTCGTTGTCCGACAACGGCATCGGATTCGACGATGACGCGGTGCCCGAGGGCTTCGGGCTGCGCGGCATGCGGCGGCGGGTCGAACAGATCGGTGGCACGATGTCGGTGCACAGCCGCCCCGGCGACGGAACTTCGGTGGAAGTGGAGGTGCCCGCATGACTACCGTGCTGCTGGTCGACGACCACCCGGTGGTGCGCGAGGGTCTGCGCGGAATGCTCGCGGCCGAACCCGATCTCGAGGTGGTCGGCGAGGCGAATTCCGGCGTCGAGGCGGTGGCACTGGCCCGAAGCACCCGGCCCGAGGTGGTGCTGATGGATCTGCGCATGCCGGGCATGGACGGTGTCGCGGCGATCACGCACATCCTGGCGGAGCTGCCGGCCACGAAGATCATCGTCGTCACCATCTACGAAACCGATACCGATATCCTGCGCGCGGTGGAAGCGGGCGCCGCCGGATACCTGCTGAAGGATGCTTCCCGCAGCGAACTGGCCCATGCCGTGCGGTCTGCGGCGCGGGGTGAGACCGTGCTCGCCCCTTCGGTGGTGGGCCGACTCGTCCGCCACGCCCGGCGCCCGCTTCCGACCATGCTGTCCACCCGCGAAATCGATGTGCTCAAATGCGTCGCCACGGGGATGACCAACGCGGCCATCGGCGAACATCTGCACATCAGCCAAGCGACCGTCAAAACCCATCTGCTGCGGGCATTCGGCAAACTGGAGGTCTCGGACCGGACGGCGGCGGTGACGACGGCGATGGCGCAGGGCCTGCTGGACGAGTGAGGCTCCCCGCGAACCTACAGAGGCCGGATGACCCGGCACGGATTGCCCGCGGCGAAGACTCGCGCCGGCAGATCCCTGGTGACGACACTGCCCGCACCGACCACGGTGTTCGCACCGATCGTGACGCCGGGGCAGACGATGACGCCGCCGCCGAGCCACACGTTGTCGCCGATGTCGATCCCGGCCGCGGTCTCCCAGCGTTGGCGGCGCAATTCATGGTCGTGCATCGGGTGCAGGGCGGTCAGTAACTGGACCCGAGGACCGATGGACACGTCATCCCCGATGACCACCGGAGCACAGTCCATCACGATCGCGTCGTAGTTCAGAAAGCTGTTGCGGCCCAGCCGAATCAGAGAGCCATAGTCACACTGGAAGCGCGGCATGATCCAGGAGCCCTCGCCGATGCCGCCGAGCAGCTTCTCGAGGATCTCCCGGCGTCGGTCATCCTCGCCCGATCGCGTCGCATTGAACCGGTCCAGGAGCTCCTGGCAGGCCCGGCGCTCGGCGATCAGTTCCGGATCGCTGTCGCGATAGAGTTCCCCGCGCACCATGCGGTCTTTATGCGTTGTCATGTCAGCGATCCTGGCCGATCTGGCTGCGTTGCGGCCGCGGTGGTGTGACTTATGTGGGCTGGATGCGGAATGATGCTGTCTCGTGGTGGATTACAGCACGGTTTTCGATCGAGTCCGTGGCTCGCTGCTGGGTGGGGCGATCGGTGACGCGCTCGGGTGGCCCATCGAATTCCTGCAGCTCGAGCAGATTCGTCAGCGCTATGGCGCGGAAGGCGTGACGGACTTCCTCCCACAGTATGCGCAGGACGCGCCGCAGCAGATCACCGATGACACCCAGATGACGCTGTTCACCGCGGAGGGATTGTTGCGGTCGGCGCCGAGCGCTGACCCGGTGCCTGCGCTGCGCCGAGCGTATCTGCGTTGGTTGCAGACCCAGCGGCAGGAAGAGCCCGCCCTCCAGGCCGACGGGTGGCTGGTGGGTCTGCCGTTTCTGTATGCGGTGCGTGCGCCGGGGAATGCGTGCATGTCCGGGCTGGGGCAGCAGGCACGCGGATATCTCGCGCCGCGCTCGTTCGGTGAAATGGGTCCGGTGAATCCGCAGTCGAAGGGGTGCGGCACGGTGATGCGGTCGGCGCCTTTCGGGCTCGCAGGTATGGGGCCTGATCGTGCCTTCACCACGGCCGCGCGGGCCGCCCAGCTGACCCACGGACATCCCACGGGATACCTCGCGGCGGGTGCGTTCGCGGCGCTGATCGATCGTGTGGTGAGTGGTATCGAGCTATCGATTGCGGTGCGGGAGACGGTTGCCCAGCTCGCCGCGTTTCCCGCGAGTGACGAGACGGTGGCCGCGCTGACCCGAGCCGTCGAGTTGTCCGAGCATGCGGCCACCGCCGAACAGGTGGAGCAGGTCGGCGCCGGGTGGATCGCCGAGGAGTGTCTGGGCATCGCGGTGTACTGCGCCTTGTACGCGGCCTTGACCGGCGATCCGCGCGCAGCGCTCCTGCTGTCGGTGAACCACTCCGGTGACTCCGATTCCACCGGTGCGGTCGCGGGCAATCTGATCGGAGCCGTCCATGGTGTCTCCGGGTTGCCGATGGAGTGGGCGGCCGCTGTCGAGGGGCGCGATGTGCTGGTCCAGGTCGCGGACGATCTCGTCATGAATTTCGGACTCGGCGACCGGTCCGCCCTCGGCGCCCGGTACCCGTTCGACGAGGGGCTGTAGAGGTTCTCCCGCGGTTGACGGGGCAATGCCACCCAGGTGTACCGGCTCCCTGCCTCCGATGGCAATGCTTCGTCGACTCAGCTCACGCGACGCAGAACTCGTTGCCCTCGGGGTCGGCCATGGTCACCCAGCTGTACGGCCCCTGCCGCCCCTCGTGCAGCACCTTCGCTCCGATGCCGACCAGCCGCTCGACCTCGGCCGCCCGGTGCTCCGCGCTCACCCGAATGTCCAGATGCATGCGGTTCTTGACCGCCTTGGCCTCGGGGACGAGCTGGAAGAGCACACGCGGCCGGTCAGGATGGCGGATGGCTGTCCCTACCTTCCACACCAGCTTCCCCCGATGCGTCGTGGTCTCGTCCTCCGACGCGTGCCCCTGAGCGACCATGCTGCGGATGAACTCCTCGTCTTGCGGCTCGACCTCCCAGCCCAGCGCCTCCGCCCACCAGTCGGCAAGCGTGTGGGGGTCGGCACAGTCGAGGACAACCTGAAATTCGTAACCCATGCCCGAACCCTAGCCACCCCGGACGACACTTCCCGGGTGGATCGCGGCACCGAGCCGGACGTCCTCGCCGGTCTACCCATCTCCCGGTTCGGTCTGTCGTCGGCACACGTCCAGCACGCGGCCACACAGCCATCGGTGCGCCGGGTCCGCATCCAGCCGGGCATGCCACAGCAGTGACACGGTCACCTCTGGGGCTCGAAATGGCAACTCGAAGGAGTGCATTCCGCGCCGCAGGTTCGCGGTGTGGCGCCCGGGAACCGTGGCAACCAGGTCAGAGGCTCTTGCCAGCGCCAAAGCAGCGCCAAAGCCGTCCACTACCGTCACGACGTCCCGTCGGCGTCCGGTCGGGTGCAGAGCCTCGTCCACCAGCCCCTCGGCCAGCCCACGCCGTGAGACGTGCACATGCCGTGCCGACGCGTACCGTGCCGCGGTCATCTTCCCGGTGCTCAGCGGGTGCTCGCTGCGGACCACACCGATGAACCGGTCGGTGAACAGGGGCTCGTTCACAACGTCGAATCCGGATCGGCTGTGGCAGTGCGGCATACAGATAGACCGGTGGTCGTTGCGGTCAGGGCAGTAGTTGGCGGATGAGCGCGTCGGTGGCCCAGTCCTGCCAGTCCTGGCTCGTCCAGCCGCGTTCATGGACGAGTAGGTGATAGGTCTCGGGCGCGAGGACGGCCAAGGCGATGTCGGCGGCGCGTTCGGGGTGGAGTCCGGGGCGTAGGGGAGTCTTGGCGGCCAGGGCCTCGCCGAGACGGAGTTGGACGGTGTGGCGCTGGGCGATATTGGTCTGCCACAGATCGGCCAGTTCCGGGTCGGTGGCCGCGGCCGAGCGGACCGCCTCCAACAAGGGAGTGACCCGGCCCAGGATCGCTCCGGCGGCGGCTACTTGCAGCTGGATCTGCTCGGTCGCCGATGCTGCCACTGCCTGGGCGAACCAGGGCCGGTCGAGCGTGGCGACGGGCTCGGTGTCGCCCGCGATCTCGACGTCGAGCAACTCGGTCAGAATCGCGCGCTTGGTGGCGAAGGTGAAATACAGGGTCTGCACGGCCATTCCGGCTTCCTCGGCGATGGCCTTCATGGTGGTCGCGGTGTAGCCGCGGGTGGTGAACAGTTCCCGCGCGGCCGCGAGCATGCGGGCACGGTTGGCTGAGGTCCGGGCGGCGCGTACTCCGGTGTTCTTCGGCATGGACCAGATGGTACTTGACTGGAGTACGGCTCTAGTGGAACATTTCGCTAGATCAATGCTCTAGCGAAAGGGAGTGTGATGGGTGGGAAAGGGCGGCTGCGATTGCTGCTGATCACCGTTGTCGAACTGGTGATCTTCTTGGACACGACGGTGTTGAACGTGGCGCTGCCCGAGATCGGCAGGCACTTCGACCTGGGTGAAGCAGGATTGGGCTGGGTGACCAACGCCTATCTCCTCGCGTTCGGCGGCTTCATGCTGCTGGGTGGTCGTGCGGCCGACCTGTACGGTCCGCGCCGCATGTTCGGCATCGGGCTGTCGGTTTTCACGATCGCGTCGGCACTGGCCGGATTCGCGAGTACGGCGTGGCTGCTGATCGGTGCGCGCGCTGTGCAGGGTGTCGGTGCGGCCGTGGTGATTCCGGCTCAGCTGGCCCTGCTCACCGCGGCGTTCACCGAACCCGCCGCGCGGCGCCGGGCATTCGGAGTGTGGAGTGCGATGGGCGCGGCGGGTGCGGCGATCGGCACCGCAGTGGGCGGACCGCTGACGGATACGTACGGCTGGCCGTCGATCTTCCTGATCAATCTTCCGGTCGGGGTGCTGGCGCTGGCGTTGCTCCGATCGCTGCCCGCGGATCCGCCCGCCACGGAACGAGCCGACGGGCGACTCGACGTGCCGGGTGCGCTCACCGGAACGGCCGCGCTGTTGATCATCGGATACTCGATCGGGGCGTGGGGCGATCCTGGCACCCGCGTTCTGGCCTGGGCTCTGCTCGGTATCGGTGTCGCCCTGTTCGCCGGTTTCCTGGTCATCGAGAAGCGCAGTTCGCACCCGCTGATGCCATTGCGGCTGTTCGCGATTCGCCAGGTGAGTGGTTCCTCCGCGGTGAACGCGCTCGTCGGTGCGGCGCATGTTCCAGCGTTCGCGCTGCTCGCGCTGTATCTACAGAACACCCAGGGCTACAGCCCGACGTTGTCGGGATTGGCGGTGCTGCCGGTCGCGGTGGTCAATATCGTGGTGTCCCGCACGCTCATCCCGTTCGCGTTGGCGCGGATCGGCCCCCGCGGCGTGCTGGCTGCCGGAATGGCGCTGCAGGCCGCGGCACTGGGCTGGTTCGCCAGGCTGCCGGAGCACGGCTCGTACGTCACCGATGTGCTGCCCGCGGCGATTGTCTTCGGCATCGGGCTACCTGCCGCTTTCGTCGGTGTCACAGTCCCGGCCGTCACCGCGGTGGGCGACGCCGATCGCGGCATCGCCGCTGGTGTCGTCAACACCGCACAGCGCGTCGGATCCGGGATCGGCGTGACGGCCGTGCTGCTGCTGGCGCAAACCGTGACCGAAAAGTCAACGAGCAGTCATTCTTTCGTCGACGGCATCCGCGCGGGGTTCGCCGCCGCAGCCATGCTGGCGCTGCTCGGCTGCCTGCTCACGGTCCTGGTGTTGCGCGTTCCACGCACCGATCCGGTCGCAGAACCCGGCGCCACGGCGCCGTCCGCCATTCGCTGAGCGGAGCCGAGATGCGCCCGGCCACATACCGATCCGCCCGACGCCGCACCGGAGCGCTCGACTCGCCGCTGGCTGACGGCACTCATCCGCTACCTGACGCGGCGGCATCCAGCGACACTGATGCTGGACGACGCGTTTGCCGCAGCGGCTGCCGGACGGTGGGCGGCAGTCGGAAAGCATCCGCCGGAACTGGTCGCGTCGGCATTCCCGCTGCCACGGCCGGTGTCTCACGCGCCGAGCGCGCGGGCCAGGTGTGGCCAGGAATCGTGCAGGTCCGCCTCGAATTGTCCCCAGGTGTGCGCGCCCTCCAGGCGGTTGACATGGATCGCAGGCAGGCCGAGGTCGGCGAGACGCTCCGCGAAGGCCGCCGTGCACGAGCTCGCGATCGCCTCGAGCGGTGGGAACGGCAGGCCGCCTCGGTCGATCGCGCCGGGAGTGCCGGAAGCGGCGGACAAGTAGACCGTCTTCCCGGCAAGGGCGGGCGCATGCGCGAACGCGTCGTGGATCCGCCAGATCGTCTCGCCGGGTGCCCCCCACATGTTCGCCGGGTTCCCGCCGCCGCGGATCACCTGCGCGCTGACCATCGCCACGCCGACAGCGTCGGCGGCCCAGGGGCACCCGCTGTAGGCCGCCACGGCCTGATACGCATCGGGCGCCTGGATCGCGAGGTCGATCGCGGAGGCCGCGCTCATCGACACCCCCGCGATCGCGTTGCGTCCGGTGGCCCCCAGTTCGTGGTCGAGGGTCGACGGTAGTTCTCGCGTGAGATAGGTCTGCCACCGGTTGCGGCCGACCGCTGGATCGTCGGCCAGCCAGTCGGTGTACATGCTGAAGGCGCCGCCGACCGGCATCACCACGTTGACATGCTTGTCGGCGAAGAACTCTCGGACGTCCGTGTCGTCCCACCATGAGATTCCGTCTACACCGCCACCGATACCGGTGAGCAGGTACAGCGTTGGTGCGGGCCCACCACCCGCGGCCCGGATCACCCGATGGGTGACCACCCGATCCATCGAGGGTGAGTAGACATCGATCTGCGATACGGAACCTCCAAGGGGAGTCCGGCCGACCACGTGTGCTCGCTCGGGGGCGGCTTCGGCAGGGCGGATGGAGAACACGGATGCCGCGGCAGCGGTCGCCAGCACGCTGAGGAACGCGCCCAAATACTTTGAAGCACTCACTATTCCGTAGTACCCATCCATCGGCGCCGCACTCCGAACAGTGGGGCGCACCTGCACCCGGCCAGCGGCTGGGGGGAACGCGAAAGGGGCACCGGGACAATAGGTCTGCGATCGGCACCGTTGCGCAGGCATGCGACGCTGCCACAGCTCGTGCGAATGCGACGCGACTCGAACAGCGAAGTCCCGTCGATAGAGTATTGGCCTGCAACGAATTTGGTAGCAGCCATCACGACTTCTCATCCCCGCGGTACCGAAAACTGGGTACCCGATTACGCACCGAACATTGTCGACGAGAAGTCCGCTTCGAACGCGCGGCGATTGTCAACGCGCGGCAGCAAATCCGAAAACGGACCAAATCGGAGTGGTGCACGCATTGCTTCTGCGCTGGTCCAGGGCAGTTAATGGTGTAGAGCCGGGCCACCGAAACGGTCGCGCACCCCCGGTGCAGTGAAACCAGCAACAAGGAGGCAGCGCTATGCCTACTATCACTTCTGTATCACCGACCTCGGGGCCGACTTCCGGGGGTAACAGCGTCGTCATCACCGGCACCGGGTTTGCGTTCGTACCGACCACGGTGCGGTTCGGTGCGAACGCAACCACTTTTACGATCAATTCCCCCACGCAGATAACGGCGATCGCTCCGTCGGGGACGGGCACGGTGCAGGTCACTGTATCCAACTCGGACGGGACGAGTAACGGGGTCCCCTATACCTTCGCTCAGGTTCCCTCGTTGACATCGCTCAGCCCCACCGGAGGACCGGCCGCCGGTGGGACTCCTGTGACTCTTACCGGTTCGAGCCTGTCCGGTACTACCGCCGTGAATTTCGGTGCTACGCCAGCGGTTTCGTTCACGGTGGTGTCGGATACGCAGGTCACCGCGGTCGCTCCGCCCGGGGCGGGCACGGTGCAGGTGACGGTCACTACGCCGTTGGGTTCAAGTAATGGTCTTCCGTTCACGTATGTGGGGGTCCCCGTGATTGTTTCGATCAGTCCGAGTTCGGGTCCGGTGAGCGGTGGCGTTCTGGTGAGCTTGACCGGCTCTGGGTTCACGGGTGCTACCGCAGTGAATTTCGGTGCTACTCCGGCCACGTTCTTCGGTGTGTTGTCCGATACCTCGATCATCGCCATTGCTCCTCCGGGAACGGGGACAGTGGCGGTCACGGTGACGGCCGCGGCTGGTACGAGTGCCGGGGTTTCGTTCACGTACGTGCCGGCTCCGACGTTGACGTCGATCAGCCCGACTACGGGTCCGGTGACCGGAGGAACCACGGTCACGCTGACCGGTACCGGGTTCACGGGTGCTACCGCGGTGGTCTTCGGCATCCTTCCGGCGACGTCGTTCACGGTCAACTCGCCTACGCAGATCACCGCCGTCACTCCAGTAGGGATCGGTACCGTGCCTGTCACGGTCGCCACCCCCGGTGGTATCGCTACCGGGGTTTCCTTCACTTATGTGCTGCCGCCGATCCTGTTCTTCTTGAATCCGCCGGTGGGACCGCAAGCCGGTGGCACTTCGGTGACTCTTACCGGCGTGGGTCTGTCCGCCACCACCGGAGTCAATTTCGGTGCTACGCCGGCGGCTTCGTTCACGGTGGTGTCGGATTCGCAGGTCACCGCGGTCGCTCCGCCCGGCACGGGCACGGTGCAGGTGACGGTCACTACCTCGTCGGGTTCGAGTAACGGATTGCCGTTCACATACGTGGGGATTCCCGCAATTGTTTCGATCAGTCCGAATTTCGGGCCGGTGACCGGCGGGGTTGTGGTGAGCTTGACCGGCTCTGGGTTCACGGGTGCTACCGCAGTGAATTTCGGTGCTACTCCGGCCACGTTCTTCGTCGCGTTGTCCAATACCTCGATCATTGCGCTCGCTCCTCCGGGAACGGGGACGGTGCCGGTCACGGTGACGACTGCGGCTGGTACGAGTGCCGGGGTTTCGTTCACGTACGTGCCGGCTCCGACGTTGACGTCGATCAGCCCGACTACGGGTCCGGTGACCGGAGGAACCACGGTCACGCTGACCGGTACCGGGTTCACGGGTGCTACCGCGGTGTTCTTCGGCATCCTTCCGGCGACGTCGTTCACGATCAACTCGAGTACGCAGATCACCGCTGTCACCCCGGTGGGACTCGGTACGGTGCCCGTAACGGTCGCCACCCCAGGTGGTATCGCTACTGGGGTCTTCTACACCTACAGCTGACGGACCGTCCCGCACGGGCCTCGGCCTGAGCGGGGGCAGGTGCGAGCACCGAAGGGACCGACTCGGATTCGCGGGCCGGTCCTTTCGGCTGGAGGCGTTCGGGCCAGGATGTTCCGGAGGACGTTTCAGTCGACGGTGCTCGGGTCCGTCCGCAATGTCCGATCGAGGAATTCGAGGACGGTTTCGGTGTAGAGGCGCGGTTCGGTCTTCAGTCCTGCCAAGTGTTCGACGTTCGGCAGTATGCGGGCACGGAACTGTGGGTACCGTCCGGCGAAGGATCGGACCGAGTCGGGCGTGATGATCCGATCGTCGCCGCCTGAGATGGTCAGGGCGGGAACTCGCTCGATGGCAGGCGTCGGGGCCGGAGGCCAGTCGACACCCAGCATGAGCAGCGCGGTGGCGCTCATCGAGGCGGCCGTGGCCTTTCCGGCGGGGCCGACCGAGAAGAGGTCCGGCACAGGCAACGCGCCGGCCCGGAGAAAGCTTTCGAAGATCTCGCGCGCGTCCTCGCCGGGCCCGCTGTCGCAGACGATGGCGTCCACCGCGAACCCCTTCCGGGTCAGCGCGTGCACCGACGGGAAGGTCGAGAACGAGAATCCGTACAACGCGATCTTGGCCGAACGGTAGGTCGGCGATTCGCGCAGCGCTGACACCACCGAAACGATGTCGGTGGTGAAATGCTCACCGACGCGCCGGAACCGGCGATCGGAGCTGCTGGCGCCATGGTTGCGATGGTCGAACAGGCACACCGTGTACCCGGCTTCGTACAGGAACTTCGCATGGGCGAGCGACGCCGACTTGCTGAGCCCGACGCCGTGTCCGAGCACCACGACCCGATCGGCATCGCCCTCGCACAACCACAGGTGGATGTGCTTGCCCGGCCGCGAACTCGACCGCCCGTTCCGTCGCGTTCAGCCCGAAATCCTCCGGAGAACGGTGGTGCTTGCGCCGCGGCGGGTGATACATGCGGAAGGCCAGCACGGCACCGAGAAGAGCGCCCGCCGGGGCCGCTACAAGTGATAATGCCTTGCGCGGCAAGGACATCGCCGACACCTCCCGATCAGTCGCCGCGATCTCTTTCGTAGCTGATGAATTCATTGCTCCTGGCTTTCGCATAGTTCGGATCAGGGCAGGGTCATCGGGATTCGGTCATGGCAAAGGCGACAGAGAGATGGCGAGTGGCGCTTCGGCGTCCTTGCCTTGGAATAGGAGTCGGAATCAGGTGGCGTGTCGCCGACCGATGGCCAGACCACTGTCCGAGCGACGCGCGGCGCCCAGCGCAACCGCACCGATGAGCAGGATCAGCCATCCGCCGGTGACGGGAAAATAAATGACCGTCAACGGAATTCCGATCGCGATCATGTACCACCCGACATGGGCGGGAACGCGGCCGGTAGCGGCCAGAGCATCGCGGGTGAGCGTCCCGATGGACAACAGCGCGATTCCGCACATCATGAACCACACGCTGGCGTCGCGCGCGAAGTAGTCGGGATCGTCGACATCGGCGGCGGTCGCCAGGAACCCTTCGCCCGCGATGCCCGCCCAATCGTTGGGCTGGACGAAAGCCCACACGAAGTGGATCGCCGCCGTCGCGAAGATCAGCCGTGGAACCCAGGGGGCGAGCGCGGATATCACTCCTCCTTCTTCGTCGCCATGCGCAGAACGAAGGCGTACATCTCGGCGATGTCCTGCGCCGGTAGCGGCGGAATCACCTGCTGCGCCCCGATCAGTGCGAGATAGAGCAGGCGCGCCAAAGGCTCGCTCTCGTCGCAGTATTCGCCGACATCGCGCAGCAGGGATTCCACGTAGTCGACCCGCCGCTGGTCCACGCGCTGGTGGAGTTGGTAGACCTCGGGATCTTGCATCGCCCAGGCGCGCATCGCGATCTCCAACGCGTGCTCCGTTTCGTGATCCGCGAGAATGACACTCCGCAAGCGCGCCAGCTTGTCGCGCGCGGGGGCATCGACCCGTTCCGCTTCGGCGATGTAGCGACCGGTGTACTCGGTCTCGAAATGCTCGAGCAGGTCGGTCCGGTATCCGGACATGCCCCGGAAGTGGTGGTAGAAAGACCCTTTCGTCAGCCCGAGGTCGGCACATAATCGCTCGACCGTCAGCGCTCGCGCCCCGTCCTCGGCCAGCACCGCGAATCCCGCGTCGAGCCAATCCCGCTTGCTCATCGGACCTCCTCTGCCTCCGATATCCATACCATACCGTATGGGATGCCACGGAGAGCCTGTGCGGTCCGTCACCGCAGGGTCGGCGGTACGCAAGCCTCGGGTCGAACCGGGCGCTACCTGCCGAGGACTTCCAGTAGCTCGCTGAGTTTGTCCACCGCGTAGTCGATTCGGACCTTCTCGGGCGCCATCGCCGCCTGGAGATGAATCCCGATGACCGCGCCGACGAGAATGACGGCAAGATCGTCGGCGGACACCGTGTCGGGTAGCCGGACGAAGGCGGCGACCCACCGCTTCGCCGAATCGCGCAGCCGGTCGTGCAGTGCCACGTACTTGTCGTGGATCGGCGACGCCGGCTTCACCGCTTCGACATACAGGGCGACGAACAGCAGCGACGTGCGCACCATGGACAACCGCTTGGCCTGCATGGTCAAGTCGTCACGCTGCGGGGGTCGGGTGGCGTCGGAGGGGTCGAACACAGTCTCGGAGGCGTGGTCGAGGACGGCGGACAACAAGCCTTCCTTGTTGCCGAAGTGCCAGGGAATGGAACCCCGGCTGATGCCCGATCGTTCCGCGACGTCAGCGAAAGTCGTTTGCTGGTAGCCCTTTTCGATGAACAAGGTCGTGGCGGCCTCGATCAGCATCCTTCTGCTCTCACGCGTGGTCTCGGCGCGTCGATCGGCCACCGCGGTCCTTTCCTCGAGTTCGGTCGAGTCATTTTATACGGCCGACCATTGACTAGCTGGATGACATATTCTATGTTGACCAACATAGCGCGAGGTGGCGCGGACCGTGCACGCGCGGTGAAGTCCCCGCCCGGCTATCACCCCGGCGACGCCCGATGCATCCGAACAAAGGAGATCCGGATCATGGCCACCACTGATATCGACGCAGGCAGGCTCGAGCGCAGTCTCGCCGAGTTCGAGGACAGGGAAGCCATCAGGGACGTGCTGTACCGCTATGCCCGCGCAGCCGATCTCTGCGACCTCGACCGCGCTCGGCATGCTCGCCCGGCCGCGAAGTGATGGTGTGCGATGGATATACATCATTTGCCCTACGGCAGTCATACGGTCGGGTCGCTACTGCTCGAGCGGGCCGAAGCGACGCCGGATGCGTCGTTCCTCCGGTTGGAGAACGAGTTCGGTGTCGAAGAATTCGACTACGCCGACGTGGTCACGCTGGCGCGGGCCGGGGCGTCCGCGCTACGCACCGCGGGCGTCGGAAAGGGCGACGTAGTCGGGCTCGCGCTACCCAACGGCCGTGGCTTCTTCGCCTGCTGGTTCGGAGCCGCGCTTCTCGGGGCGATCATCGCGCCGATGAATCCGCGCGGCACCGTCGAGGAATTCGCGCACATGATCCGCCACTCGTCGAGCGCAGCGGTGGTGTGCGAGCGACAGGCAGCCGAACGGATCCAGGCGGCCACCGCCGGCCATGGCGTCGAGATCATCACAGCCGGTGACGATTTCGAGGACCGATCAGTCACCTCGGATCGAGTCGTGTCGATACCGGCCGACCTGAGCCCGACGGAGACCGCGGCCATTCTCTACACCTCCGGCACCAGCAGCGCGCCGAAAGGTGTAGTGGTCACCCACGCCAATTACTTGCACGCAGGTTCGGTGGTGGCCCAGCACCTTCGGATGCGGCCGGATGACCGGTGGTTGGTGGTGCTGCCGCTGTTCCACGCGAACGCCCAGTACTACTGCACGATGTCCAGTCTCGTGACGGGCGCCTCGCTCGCGGTGACGCATCGCTTTTCGGCGTCGAACTGGCCAGCGCAGGTACGTCGGCACGACGCGACACTGGCGAGTTTGTTCGCCGCCCCCGCGCGGATGATTCTCCGAAACGCGCGAGGTGATTCCGACGCCCACAACAGGCTGCGGGCAACCATATTCGGGCAGAACCTGTCCCCAGCCGAGCTCGTCGAGTTCGAGAGCCGGTTCGATTGCCCGCTGCTGCAGATCTACGGCATGACCGAAACCATGGCGCCGCCGTTGCTGAACCCGCTCGTCGGCCTACGAGACAGCACGACGATCGGGCGGCCGGTCGCCACCCGGATCCGGATAGTCGGCGAGGACGGCGCCGAGGTGGCAGCAGGGGAGATCGGGGAACTGCTGGTGCACGGCGTTCCCGGTGTTTCTCTCATGAGCCACTACTTGGACGACGCGGATGCCACGAATGCGGTACTGAACGACGGCTGGTTGCGCACCGGCGATCTCGTCCGCGCCAGGGACGACGGATTCGTCGTATTCGCCGATCGGCTCCGCGACATCATCAAACGTTCCGGCGAGAACGTCTCGGCCGCCGAGATCGAACGCGTTGTCGACGAGCACGGCGATGTGCTCGAATCCGCCGCGGTCGCCATCCCGGACGGCCTCCGTGACGAGGCGGTCAAGCTGGTCGTGGTGGTGCGGGAAGGGCATACGCTGACCGCGGACGAGCTGCTGCGGTATTGCAGGCAGCGGCTGGCCCAATACAAGGTCCCCTCGGTGGTCGAGTTCGTCGAGGCGCTGCCGAGGACCTCGGTCGGCAAAATCCAGAAGAGCGCACTTCGTGGCACCGGCGGAACGCGGCGATGAGCGATGTCTTTCGGCGGTCGTCAGGCAATCCCATGGTTGCCTGCGTCGACGATTCGGTTGCGTTCTCGTCGCGGGACACGCAGCACTCCTGCTGCCCACAAGGCGACGCCGATGTACAGCACCTGCTCCGGGATTCGCGCCCAGAGCGGGGTCGCGGGCGCGCCGTTGAACGGCACGTCGGAGACGGCGGCGTAGACGTTGGCGGGGAGCATGACGACGAACAGCGCGACGAGACCGAGCCCGGCGGGGCGGCGGGTCTCGGTGCGGAACAGACCCAGCGCGCCGAGCAGTTCCAGAACGCCGGTCAGATAGATCATCAGGCTTGGTAGCGGCACCGCCGGCGGCACCATGGGAATGAAGTCCGCGTGCGTGGGCACGGGGGAGTCCGCGAAGGCCTCGGGGAGGAAGTGCGTGGTGCCGGTCATGATCAGCATCACGCCGAGGGCGTACGCGGCACAGCTGGGCCAGTCGGCGAACCGACGAGCGCCGAGGGCGCCTGCCGCGCGCAGCACGAGCAGCGTGGTCAGTAGAACGAGCAGGGTTTCCATCATGCCTCCATGGGGACGGACCGGTTGGGCGCCGGAGCCTTGGTGAGTCGGATGAGCAGGTAGAGCAGGACGCCGATCGGCGCGAACAGGATGGTGAGCAGCAGCAGCGGACTGATCAGCAGTGGCGGCAGACCGCGCGTGCGGCTGTCGAGAAAGATCCATCGCCCGAGGAACAGATCGAATCCCACGAAGTGCGCCCAGGCGGCCGCGGCGCCGGGGCCGTCGCCCAGAACTGCTTGCAACCCGGGCAAAGTGGGGTCGATCAGTGCACCGGCGAACGCACCGAACTCGGGAACGATCAGTGTCGTGTAGATGACCAGCGGTGGGAGGCAGATGAGCGGTGACGCGACCACCGCGCTTGTCCGCTCCCACCTCGGCGCAAGGATCATCAGCGCCCAGAATGGGGCGGCGAACCAGAAGGTGATGCCGAAGAGAAGGTTCGTCATCGGGCGTTTCCTACCGGGACACGGTCCATCACAACGGGTTTCGGTCGCAGTGCCGTGACCGTCGCACTCGTGGCAGCAACGGCTATCGCGCCGAGGGCCAGCAGCGTCGCCGCATCGGGGTGCACCACCGACTGCCCGCGCAACGCCTGCCAGGTCAGCACCGCGAGCAGGGCGCCGTAGGTCGCGGCGGCGATCATGAGCAGCCTTCGTCTGGTCTCCGCTGAACGCAATACCGGAATCCGCCGTGACGCCAGTTCGATCGCGAGCAGAACCAGTGGAAGCACCTGCAACGCATGCATTCCGATGAAATGCGGAATCCGCAGATCGCCTCCGACGGTGCTCCAGCCGAGAATCGGCAACCCCGGCCCGCCATCGGGAAGCCCGACGGTGTGGGCTCCGCTGATCGAGCCGCCCGCTGCCCGCTGCTCCGGCGTCTCCCGCACCATCAGTATCCCCAGGGCGGCGCCTGCGAGCGCCAGCACGGCGCCATATCGGATCGCCGCGGTGCGAGCGCGGTCGGCTGTCGGATTGACGAACAGCACCGCGGACACGATCAGGGTGGCGATCCAGACCACCACGATCGATGAGCCCATGGTCTCCCACAGGACCGCATTCAACGGCGTCGTGAAATTGAAGTGACTGGTCGTGCCCCGCACGACCTGGGTCACGATGACGACCAACTCCAGCGCGAGACCGAACGCCGCGATGGTGCCCGCCCACCACGCGGTCCGGCGCCAGCGGGGGAGCTGGGCGATCAACCATGCCCAGGTCACGGCATAGATCAGCACCGAAAGGGCGAATTTGGCGGATTTTGCCCAGATCGGCAGCCCGGTCAGAGTGCGATCGTCGATCACCATGCCGGCGATCGACCAGACGACGAGCAACGCCATCGCGACGGCGAGCAGCATCAGCGGGCGATGCCAGGACAGCGCGGGATAGCGCTGGAACAGGTCGGTCACTAGCTTCTACCTTCCAGAAAGTTCTATTATCGATAGTTGTACTATCACTATGAATTATGGATAGCTGTACTTTCCACTGTCAAGACATTCACGAGACCGAGGAGTCCGATGCGGATCGCCGAACTCAGCCGCCTCAGCGGCGTCCCGCCCGCGACGATCAAGTACTACGTGCGCGAGGGGCTGCTGCCTTCGGGTGTGCGAACCCATCGCAACCAGGCCGAATACAGCGACGACCACGTCAGCCGCTTGCGGCTGATCCGGGCACTGCTCGATATCGGAGGGCTGTCCATCGAGGTGGCCAAGGAACTGCTCGCGGTGCTCGACAGCGGCAGCCTGTCTGCGCGCGACTCACTCGGGCATGTGCAATACGCACTGGGTGGGCGCAGGTCGCCGGTTGGCGACGAGCAGCGCGAGGCCGCCGCCGAGGACGTTGCGGCACTTCTCGACCGGCGGGGCTGGCGTATCCACGAACACAGCCCGGCCCGCGGCACCCTTGTCGACGTCTGCGCCGCATTGCGCCTGCTCGGCCATACCGACGTGGTCGCGGCGATGGACGATTACGCGGGCGCCAGTGAAGCCATCGCCGCCACCGACATCGCCCTGGTCGGCAACGAACCCGGCCTGGAGCGAATGACCGAAACCGCGATCGTCGGAACGATCCTCGGCGACACCCTGCTCTCGGCGCTGCGCCGCCTGGCTCAGGAACATCTCTCCAGCACGTTGTTGCCGCCGCAGGACGCCACGTCTCCCGCATCCGGCGAGGTTTAGCCGGGACGCCGCGCGGCATGACCGAAGAGGGACCATTTCGACCGAAAAGGAGTTGCTCATGAGCGGTCAGTTGGACGGCACAAGGGTCCTGATCATCACGTCGAACACGGGGGTGGAGCGGGACGAACTGCTGGTGCCGCGGGATGAGCTGCGCGAGCGCGGGGCACGGGTCACCCACGCCGCGCCGAAGAACGAACAGGTGCAGACGTTCCGGCACGATGAGGACAAAGACATTGTCGTGCAACCGGATTCGTCGCTGCACGAGGTCTCCGTGGACGACTTCGACGTGCTCGTGGTGCCCGGCGGCACGGTGAACGCGGACAAACTACGGGTCACCGATCGGGCGATCGAGCTGGCCCAGGAGTTCGCGGGCGCGGGCAAGCCGATCGCCGCGATCTGCCACGGCCCCTGGCTGCTGGTGAATGCCGAGTTGGTTCGGGGCAAGACGGTGACCTCGTACTTCTCCCTGCGCGCCGACCTCGTCAATGCTGGAGGCGCCTGGGTCGACGAACCGGCGGTCCGCTCCACGGAGGACGGCTGGACGCTGCTCACCTCCCGCAATCCGGGCGACCTGCCCGACTTCGTCACCGCCATTTCTCATGAACTGGTTCCCGCTTCGCGCTGACGTTGCGGGACCGAAGGGGACGGGGTTATCGGTTGTTCCGCGGTAGACAGTGTTGGCAATGTGCCAATACTCTGTCGGCGCGGGGCGACGAGGGCCTACGCTTCGCTGAGGTCCACCGAGGTGGCCATGGCAGAGACAACGAGGTGCGGGCCACCTCCGGTGTGAAGGGATGGTTGCGCGGATGGGCGACGTCGATACTCCTCCGTTCAAGGACATCGTCAACGGGGCATTGGAATTCACCATCCCGATCGCCCACAAGATGGGTATCCAGGCGGTGGAGGTGCGGCCCGGTTTCGCGGCCACCTCGGTGCCCGCCGCGGGCAACGGCAACCATTTCGGCGTGATGTACGCGGGCGTGCTGTTCACCGTCGCGGAAATTCTCGGCGGCGCGATAGCGATCGCCACCTTCGACACCGCGGCGTTCTATCCGCTGGTGAAGGACCTGCACATCTTCTTCCGCAAGCCGGCCAAGACCGACGTGCGCGCGGAGGCGACGCTGTCGGAGGAAGAGATCTCGCGCGTCACCGCGGAGGCCATCGCGAACGGCAAGGCCGACTTCACGTTGCGGGCGGTGGTCACGGACGCAGACGGCGTGGTGGTGGCCGACACCGAAGGGCTCTACCAGCTCCGCGCGCACGGGAAGTAGGTCGTCACCGGCAGCTCGTACCGGTGCAGGCGTGCAGCGCGGCGAGCCGTGCGTCCAGTGCGGCCACCGTCGCGGCATGCTCCGCGCGCCCATCGGGCGTCTTGATCAGATTCGTGAGTTGGTAGGGGTCGCTGTCGAGGTCGTAGAGCTCGTACTCCCGCTCGCCGAGCGGCCTTTCGCGCTCGTACCACCGCACGTAGAGGTAGCGCTCGGTACGCACGGCGCTCCAGGACGGCATATCGATCGCGTACATCGGCGGCGTCCGGCCCGGAACCTGCTCCTGCGCAATGCCGTTGCGTCCGTCCGCGCCGGGGCCGCCGTACTCGGCGGTGAAATCGGTGCGCCAACCGGTGCCGTCGCCTGCGAGGGGACGAACCAGCGACCGTCCGTCCATCGCTTCGGGGACGGGAAGCCCCGCCCAGGACAGGATGGTCGGCGCCAGATCGATTGTCAGCGCCATGGCGTCGGTGGCGCCCGCGCTGATTCCGGGACCCGCGATGGCCAGCGGGACCCGCAGGGATTCCTCGTAGGGCGCCATCTTCTGGGTGAGCCGGTGCGCTCCGAGGCTGTAACCGTTGTCCGAGGTGAACAGCAGATAGGTATTGTCCAGTTCGCCGGTGCGCGCGAGCGTGTCGACGATCCCGGCGACCATGTCGTCGAGCGCCTTCAGTGCGCCGAGGCGGTTGGTGTAATCCGGGTCGTTCGTCGCGGCGATGGTGGCGTAACGCACGGAAGCGGTGTCGACGAGCCAGGACGGCTTGTCGGAGACGTCGGCCTCCTGGTAGTTGGGGGAGCGCGGCGCGGCGGTGGGCACGGTCTGCGTGAGGTGGCGTGGCGCGGGCGGAATCGGGAAATGCGGGGCCGTCGAGGCGGCGTACCAGAAGAAGGGCTCGCCCGAGGCCGCGGCGGCGGTGATGAACTCGGCCGACTTGTCCCGGATGACATCGGTCTCGTAATCCGCCGGTGCGACACCGTATTTCACCATCGCGCCGTTTTCGTTGAGGGTGTAGTTGTAGCCGGTGTAGAGGAAGTTGTCGACGCCCGCGTTCCAGTCGTCCCAGCCCGGTGGAAGGTGGCCGGGATCGTCTTCCAGGCCGTTGAGGTACTTGCCCGCCATGCCCGTGCGGTACCCGGCGTCCTGCAGGTAGGTGGCGATGGTGTGCTGCTCGTTGCCATTGGCGCGAAAGGTCTCGAAGCCGCCGACCTCGCCCGAGTTGGTGAGCACGCCGGTGTTGTGCCCGTATTCGCCGGTCAACAGCGACGCGCGGGATGCGCAGCAGATCGGCAGGGGTGCGAAGCTGTCGCGGAACTCCATGCCGCGATCGCGGATCAGCTGCGCGGTGCGTGGCATCGCCGCCCATACCGGCGTGGTCGTGGCGTCCAGGTCGTCGGCGAGGATCAGCACGATGTTCGGCCGGTCATCCACCCCGTCTGGTTGGGCGGTGGCCGACGACAGGAACCCCGACAGGGTCAGCGCCGCGATCGCGGCTGTGGTCAGCGAGCGACGCAGAGTGCGGTGCGAGGTCACGGAACCATCCTCGATTCGAAGGGCAGATAACGAATCGAACGTTAGGGCGCCTGCCGCCCGGGGGCGAGCGCACGCGCCGAAGGTCGATCAGCTTCTTCCGCAGCGATCGGACCTGCGGAAATGCGATCCGTTTCACTATTAAACAGTGATCTCCATCACATAACAACCCCATAACAGCCGATCTCTATCGGCGTGTTTTCTGTAATCGACCAGCGAGAATGGCCATCAGTCTCGACCAATGGTTTACGCGGTTCGGACGTTATCTGCACGTGATCTGCCGCGATTTCTCCGCTAACGTCGGTCACGGCTCGGAGCAACACCGAGATCGAGCTCGAATCGCTGAACGCCGGAAACCCTGTCCCGTGGTTCGAGTATCCCCGACATCACCTGGGGACAGGGACGCGGCGAATCTCGCCGAGTCGGTGGGCGCAGGCGGGAACCCACATGTCGCAAAACCGTAAATTCACCACTCGTGTCCTCGGCTTCACCGCGGCTCTCGGCGCTCTTGTCGCCGTTCCGTTCGGTCTGTCCACCGCCACCGCGTCGGCCCACAACTGGGACGCCGTCGCGCAGTGCGAGAGCAGTGGCAACTGGAACACCGAGACCGGTAACGGTTTCTCCGGTGGCCTGCAGTTCACCCAGAGCACCTGGGAGGCCAATGGTGGCTCCGGCCGCCCGTCCAACGCGAGCAAGGCCGAGCAGATCCGCGTCGCGGAGAACGTGCTCGCCACCCAGGGCCCGGGCGCTTGGCCCGTGTGCGGCTCATACCTCTGATGCGTGATCCGGCGTCTACCGCGTAATGCGGTAGGCGCTGGGCTATCTCATGGCGACAATCTGATCGCGGTATCCGCGCGGGGCGTCCACAATGTGCAATTCAATTATCCGCGCCGAATTCGACAGGTGGCGCGCGAATTCGGCTTTATCCTCCGATACCGGATCTCCCGCTCCGGTCGCGGCCCGGTAACGTGGCTCAGGCCCATCAGACCCCGGTCGCCTGCCCGGGAGATCACGACGTTCGATACCGCGGCGTTACGGGACAGCCGGGCGACGGCCAGGACCATCTCGGCGACGTCACCGGTGGTGAGCATGGCACTCGGTCGAGGATGTCACGCTTCCATGCGGTCATGTCGGTGTCGACATAGCCGGGGAGACGGCGGTCGCGCTGACGCCCTGCCCACCTCGGCGCCTGTACCCCGTGATCCGCCCGTGACCAGGGCGGAGCGGGGTCCCGGGGTAGGTATCCGTTAGCTCTGGCCGGAGCCGGTCGGCTGGCCCGGATGCAGGCGCTGGATGGTCAGCGCGGCGGCCAGCAACCGCGAGTCGTGCGGATCGGTGGGATCGACGCCGGTGAGTTCGGCGATGCGGCGCAAGCGGTAGCTGAAGGTGTTGGGATGCACGTGGATCTCGGCGGCGGCGGCCTTGCGGTCGGAGCCGTGGCGCAGGTGGGCGTCCAGCGCTTCGATCAGGTGCGGGCTGTCCAGAATCGGGATGATGCGCTCGGCCAGCCGGGCGCGGGCGGTGCCCGGTCTGGTGAGCTGGTACTCCAGCAGCAGGTCGTCGAGCTGGTAGACACCCGCGGGCCGGCCCAGCAGGCGGGCGAGTTCGGCGAGGTCGGTGGCTTCCTTCGCGGTCTCCGGAATGACGTGCATCGGCACCGAGGGATATTCGGCGAGGAACACCGGCACGCCGAACTGTTCGGTCAGCTCCGCGGTCAACCGCGCGTAGCGCGCGTCGTCGAGTTCGGCGTCGGACGCGCTGGGCAGCAACGCGATTCCGGTCCAACCGTCGAAGGTGGCCAGCGTCGTCGTACCGGCGAGGGCGTCCAGGGCGCGGTGCAGGATGCGGATGCGGCGCCGCCCTACGAGCGTCGCAACCGTGCTCGGCTGGTCGTCGTGCCGGATGTGGATCGCGAGCACGGTGTAGTGCTCGGCCAGGGCGGTGTCCGCTCGCGCCGCCAGCTCCGCGGCGGGCAGCCCGTGCAGCAGCGCCGAGCACAACGCGCGCCGTGCCTCGCGTTCGGCGTTGTAAATGGACTGCTCGACCTCGGTGTAGGTCTCCACGACGGTGATGTTGATCTGCATCAGCAGATCTAGCAGACGGCTGCCGATGAGGACGAGGTCGTCGAGCTCCTCATGGGATGCCAGCGCCGCCGCTTCCTTGAGCACCGACTGCGCGGAACCGTGAATGGCCTCGATCAGGATGGGCAGCGGGAACCGGTCCTCGGCATGCCGCTCGGCCACGGGGGCGACGAACGTCGCGACCTCGGTCTTGGTGAAGCTGCGCTGTTCGCCGATCGCCTGGAGCACCGCGCGGCCACAGGCGTAGATCGCGGGCAGCACCTCGGCGGTGAAGTGTCCCTCCGGCAGATCGGCAGCCGGTGGAGTGGTGCCGAGCCCCGCGGCGAACATGCGCTCGGCGATCTGCGGCCAGCGGGTGAGCAGCCGGGCGACCAAAGGGGTATCTCCGGTGACTGGGGACAACGCGAGGGACATGCGCCGATTGTTTCCGACCACAGAACCCGCGGCAAGGTTCTGCGTGGCGCCCCGCGAATTTTGGCTCCGGCACCAATTTTCCGGACGGAATCTTCTCCTCGCCGTGCAGTGACACCGCTCGGGTATCGCCATAGATTCGGACCGCGGCCGTGAATATGGTCCCGATCACATCGAAGGCCGAATGTGGCGTGGCAAACACTGTGTGTCGGTGGTCTATTCGTCACCGGGGGGCCGCGCACCTTCGGGCTGAATGGAAGTGAATCGGATGTTGGCAATGAGGCACAACGCTCGGCGGGCAATTCTGGGAGCCGCGGTGATCGCGGGCATGACGATCGCGACGGCGCTCGGCATCGGAGTGGCGCACGCGCAGGAGGAGATCGAACCGACCCAGCAGGCGCTCGCGGAGTACATCAACGCGGGCCTGAACGCGGCTCCGGACGGGAGGCAGCCGCAGGCGATCGTGGATTCCGGCAGCTCGTCGGGGTGGGCGAACAGCGTGGCTTCCGACGCGTTGGGAGAGGGGCCGGAGATGTCGGCCTATCTGGCCGCGTTCGCCTACGGTCTGGCTCATCCCGACTCCGCGCCGCCCGGCGCGAATCGCTGGCACTGCACGCCGACCGCCGAACACCCGCGGCCGGTGGTGCTGCTGCACGCCACGTGGCTGAACGCCTACGACAGCTTCGCCTACCTGTCGCCGCGCCTGGCGCGCGCCGGTTACTGCGTGTTCGCCTTCAACTTCGGGCGTTCCGGCCTGTTGGAAGGTGGCGGGCTCGGCACGATCATGCCGGGACGCTACGGGGTGGGCCGGATGGAGGATTCGTCGCGCCAGCTGCGGGATTTCGTTGATCGCGTGCTGGCCGCGACGGGCGCGCAGGCCGTCGACATCGTCGGCCATTCCCAAGGCGGCACGGTCGCCAACCACTATCTGAAATTCGACGGGGGCGAGGGCAAAGTCGGCAAGCTGATCAGCTTCGGCGCCACGCATCACGGCACTTCGCTGATGGGCATCGCGACGCTGGGCCGGACCATCAACAACCTGGGCGTCGACATCCTCGGCTTCTCCGAACCCTTGATCGGCCTTTCGAATATCCAGCAGGCGGCGGGCTCGCCGTTCTATGCCAAGCTGAACGCGCAGGGCGACACGGTGTCCGGCGTGGCCTACACGTCGGTCGCCTCCCGCTACGACGAGATCGCCAACCCCTTCCACTGGGCTTTCCTGCAGGCGGGCCCCGGCGCGACGGTGGACAACATCACGCTGCAAGAAGGATGTGAGCAGGATTTGTCCGATCATCTGACGATCATGTACTCCCCGCGCGCGGCGTCCATCGTTTTGCACGCGCTCGATCCGGTCGCGCACCCGACGCTCGAATGCACCTTCAATCCGTGGATGGTCGGCGGCAACGGCAGCCTGTAAGTGCTGTCACTGCATCGACGGGAGAAACCATGACCGGCTAATTGGCGCCCGGCACAATTCTTTTCCGGCCGCGAGATTGGTTGAGTGGACGTACGGGCATCCCGCGCCATTTACCGGCGCGGCGGTGCCGGAGACCACGGCGGTGCCGTCGGAAAGGATGAACCGGATGAGTGTGGAGCCCGAGTGGGATGCAGGTGTCGTGCCGCCGGATCCGGCCGCGTTCTCGCATCGGCCGATCCAGCCCGAAGACGATCCGTTCTACACCCCGCCACCCGCGGTCGGACGATTGCGCCCCGGCTCGATCGTCCGCACGCGCGGAGTGGAGATCGGCTTCTTCGGCCTTGTTCGCCAGCGTATTTCGGCGTGGCAGCTGCTCTATCGCACCTGCGATCTCGACGGCGTGCCCGAAGTCGCCGTGACCACCGTGCTGCTGCCGTGGGGCGCGGATCCCGCCGAACCGCGGCCGCTGGTGTCTTTCCAGTGCGCGATCGACGCGGTCGCCTCCAAATGCCTGCCCTCGTACGCCCTGCGGCGCGGTGCGCGGGCGGCCGGGTCGATTCCCCAGCTCGAGCTGCCGCTGATCGCCAGCGCACTGGCACAGGGCTGGGCGGTGTCGATCCCGGATCACGGGGGAACCGCGGGCCGTTTCGGTGTGGCCAGGGAGCCGGGGTATCGCGCGCTCGACGCCGTCCGCGCGGCTCTCACCTTCGCGCCGCTCGGCCTGGACACGACGACACCCGTTGCGCTGTGGGGATATTCGGGCGGCGGACTGGCTACCACCTGGGCCGCGGAGATGGCCACCGAGTACGCGCCCGAGCTGAACGTCGTCGGCGCGGTCGCCGGATCGCCGGTCGGCAACCCGGCCGCCGCGTTCATCCGGCTCAACGGCACGCTGTTCGCGGGTTTCGCCGCCGTTTTCACCGCGGGACTGCGGCGCGGGTATCCGGAACTGGAACGCCTGCTGAGCTCGCACTTGGATGCGAGGTACCTCGGCTGGCTGGCCGAGATCGAGCAGACCGCGACCTTCCCGTTGCTCTACCGATTCGCGCGGCGCGATGTCGAAAAGCACAGCGAGGAGGGCCTCGCCGCGATGCTCGCGCAGCCCGGAATGCGGCGCATTCTCGACGACATCCATCCCGGTCATCGCGCTCCCGCCATGCCCATGTTCGTGTTGCAGGGCGTGAACGACGAAGTGATCGCGGTCGAGGATGTCGACGGCCACGTCGCACGGTACGCCGACGCGGGTGTTCACGTGCGCTACCTGCGCGACCGGCTCAGCACCCACCTGCTGCTGCAATTCCTGGCGCTGCCGGTGATGGTCGACTGGCTCGCGGCGCGCTTCGCCGATCGCGAGTTGCCTCCCGCGGGCACGAAAACGCTCTGGTCACTCGCCTTCACCGGCCCGTGGTTGACCGGCCACGTGCGCTTCGCCGGTCTGCTGGCCCGGATGTGGCTCGGTTTGCCCATCCGCGCGTCGCGCCTGCCGGTGGTACCGCGGATCGGTCCGCGCCGCCTGTCCATCCTTCCCGCTGCCCTCCGCAACCCGTTGTCCTGACCGTCGCCTCGGGACGCTGAACAGGCACGATCCCGTGGGACGCGATGGTCCGATTCGTGTGTCCCGTCACGAACGTGTCCGTTTTGCTCTACCGTGAGCACGGTCGGTGCCGAGAGGGGTCGTGGATGCGTAGCGGGATGCTGAGTGTGGCGCAGTTGCGCGACCATGTCGACACGGGGGAGATCGACACGGTGCTCGTCGCGATGACCGACATGCAAGGCCGACTGCAAGGCAAGCGCTGCGCGGCACGCTATTTCCTGGACGAAGTGGTCCAGCACGCCACCGAGGCGTGCGGCTATTTGCTCGCGGTGGACGTGGACATGGCGACGGTCGACGGCTACACCCTCTCGTCCTGGGACACCGGGTACGGGGACGTCGTGCTGCGACCGGACCTGCACACACTGCGGATGGCGCCGTGGTGGCCGGGGACGGCGCTGGTGCTGTGCGACGTGGAGCACGTGGTGCCACAGGGACGGCCGGTCGCTGCCTCGCCACGCCAGGTGCTGCGCAAGCAGTTGGACCGACTGGCCGAGCGGGGGCTGCGCGCGTTCGTCGGGACCGAACTCGAATTCTTGGTATTCGACGACAGTTACGAGGCGGCCTGGAACGCGGGGTATCGCGGGCTGACACCGGCCAACCAGTACAACGTCGACTACTCGATGCTCGGAACCGGACGAATCGAGCCGCTGCTGCGGCGCATCCGCAAGGAGATGGACGGCGCCGGGATGTACGTCGAGTCGGCCAAGGGCGAATGCAATCCCGGCCAGCACGAGATCGCGTTCCGGTACGACGAAGCCCTGGTCACCTGTGACAACCACAGCATCTACAAGACCGGTGCCAAGGAGATCGCCGCCCAGGCCGGGCGCAGCCTCACGTTCATGGCGAAATACAATGAACGAGAGGGCAATTCGTGCCACATCCATCTGAGCCTGCGCACCGACTCGGATGAACCGGTGTTCGCGGGTGACGCGGCCGACGGAACGTCCGCGCTGATGCGGCATTTCATCGCGGGCCAGCTGGACTGCCTGCGTGAGTTCACCTACCTGCTGGCGCCGAACATCAATTCCTACAAGCGATTCGTCGCGGGCAGCTTCGCGCCGACCGCCATCGCGTGGGGCCGGGACAACCGGACCTGCGCGATCCGCGTGGTAGGCGAGGAGCACTCGCTGCGGTTCGAGAACCGCGTGCCCGGCGGTGACGTGAACCCGTATCTGTCCGTGGCCGCGCTGATCGCGGCGGGCTTGCACGGGATCGATCGGCGGCTTCCACTGGAGCCGGAATTCCACGGCAACGCCTACCACTCGGACCGGCCGCGCGTGCCGCACACGCTGCGCGAGGCGGCCCAGCTGTTTGGGGACAGCACGGTGGCGCGTGCGGCGTTCGGTGATGATGTAGTGGAGCACTACCGCAACGCGGCCAGGGTCGAGTTGGACGCCTATGACGCCGCGGTCACCGACTGGGAGCGAATCCGTGGTTTCGAACGACTCTGAGGTCGCGGGAGCCCGTCCCGTGATCGGCCTGCCCACTTATGTGGAGCAAACCCGCTTCAACGCGTGGGATCTGCCGAGCGCGGTGCTGCCGCATGCCTACGTCGAGATGGTGCTGGCCGCGGGTGGCATCCCGGTGTTGCTGCCGCCTGCTGGGGTCGCGCGTCCCGAGCTGGTGCGGCGGCTCGACGGGTTGGTGCTCACCGGCGGCGCCGACATTGATCCGGCCCGTTACGGTGGCCCCTCGGCGGGAGTCCCCGGCTACACCAGGCCGGATCGCGACGAGTCGGAGTTCGGTCTGTTCGAGCTGGCCAGGGCCGCGGGCATGCCGATCCTGGCGGTATGCCGCGGGCTCCAGCTGGCCAATGTGGCGCTTGGCGGCACCTTGATTCCCCATCTGCCCGACGTCGTCGGCCATGCGGAGCATTCCGGCCTCGCCGGCGGCTTCACGGCCACCCGCGTGCTGACCGCCGCGGGCAGCCGGATCGCGGAACTCGCCGGTCCGGAGGTGAAGGTCAACTGCCACCACCATCAGGCCGTGGACCGGCTCGCCGACGGTCTGACCGCCACCGCGCACGCCGCCGACGGCACGATCGAGGCCGCGGAAGCGTCCGACGGATCGTTCCTGGTGGGTGTGCAATGGCATCCGGAGGCCGACGCCACCGATCGTCGCTTGACTCGGGCTTTGGTCGAGGCGGCCGACACCTACCGAAGGGAGCGGAACTCGTGACGACGGCGCACGTGGTCAACCCGGCGACGGAACAGATCGTGACGTCCGTCGAGCTGCTGGGCGAAGCGGAGACCGACGCCGCCATCGCCGAGGCCGAACGCGCTGCGGTCGCGTGGCGCGAGGTGGCGCCGGGTGACCGAGCCCGGTTGCTGCGCCGGTTCGCCGAAGCGGTCGACGCGGACCTGGAGCACCTCGCGCGGCTCGAGGTGGCGAACTCCGGGCACACCATCGGCAACGCGCGCTGGGAGGCGGGCAACGTCCGCGACGTGCTGCACTACGCCGCCGGGATGCCGGAGCGGCTGCTGGGCAATCAGATCCCGGTCGCGGGCGGAGTCGACATCACCTTTCACGAACCGCTCGGCGTCGTCGGGGTGATCGTGCCGTGGAACTTCCCGATGCCGATCGCGGCGTGGGGATTCGCGCCCGCGCTCGCGGCGGGTAACACAGTGGTGCTGAAGCCCGCCGAACTCACGCCGCTGACCGCGGTGCGGCTCGGTGAACTCGCGCTGGAGGCGGGGCTGCCCGAGGGTGTGTTCCAGGTGCTACCCGGTAAGGGCTCGGTGGTGGGTCAGCGGTTCGTCACCCATCCCGCGGTCCGCAAAGTGGTGTTCACCGGCTCCACCGAGGTGGGTAAGCAGATCATGGCGGGCTGCGCAGCGCAGGTGAAGCGGGTGACGCTGGAACTGGGCGGCAAGAGCGCGAACATAGTGTTCGCCGACGCAGACTTGGAGCGTGCGGCGGCCACGGCGCCCTACGGCGTGTTCGACAACGCCGGGCAGGACTGCTGCGCGCGGTCTCGAATCCTGGTGCAGCGCAGTGTGTTCGACCGTTTCCTCGAACTGCTGGAACCGGCGGTGCACGGCGTGCGGGTCGGCGATCCGTCCGAGGAATCCACCGAGATGGGCCCGCTGATCTCGGCCGCGCACCGGGAGCGCGTCGCCGGGTTCGTGCAGCCTTCGACCAAGGTGGCCTTCACCGGAAGCGTGCCCGACGGCCCCGGGTTCTGGTACCCGCCGACCGTGGTGCTGCCCGGCGCGCCCACCGACCGTGTACTCACCGAGGAGGTGTTCGGCCCGGTGGTCGCGGTGCTCCCATTCGAGGACGAGGCCGAGGCGCTGCGGATCGCCAACGACACGAACTACGGCCTGTCCGGCTCGATCTGGACCCGCGACGTGGGCCTGGCGCTGCGCGTGGCCCGGGGTGTCGAGGCGGGCAACCTGTCGGTCAATTCGAATTCGTCCGTGCGGTATTGGACGCCGTTCGGCGGTTTCAAGCAGTCCGGGCTGGGGCGTGAGCTCGGGCCGGACGCCGCGCTGGCGTTCACCGAAACCAAGAACGTCTTCCTCGCCACGCAGTGATCCCAGCATATCCGACAGGAGATACGTTGCAGCGCTTACAGGATCGGGTTGCCGTCGTCACCGGCGGCGGGAGCGGTATCGGGCTGGCCACGGTCCGTCGTTTCGCGGCGGAAGGGGCGAAGGTGGTCGTCGCGGACATCGACGCCGAGACCGGCAAAGCGGCGGCCGAGGAGGTCGCAGGGCGGTACGTCCAGGTGGACGTCACCGATGAAGCCCAGGTCGAGGCGCTGTTCCAGACCGCGGTCGACACCTACGGTGGGTTGGACATCGCGTTCAACAACGCGGGCATCTCGCCGCCGGAGGACGACTCCATCCTGACCACCGGCATCGACGCCTGGCGCCGCGTGCAAGAGGTCAATCTGACCTCGGTATACCTGTGCAGCAAGTACGCGATCGGGCACATGCTGGAGCGCGGCAAGGGCTCGGTGATCAACACCGCGTCGTTCGTCGCGGTCATGGGCGCGGCGACCTCGCAGATCTCCTACACCGCCTCCAAAGGCGGGGTACTGGCCATGAGCCGGGAGCTCGGAGTCCAGTTCGCCCGCAACGGCATTCGGGTCAACGCCCTGTGCCCCGGTCCGGTGAACACACCGTTGTTGCGCGAATTGTTCGCCAAAGACCCCGAGCGCGCCGCCCGTCGCCTGGTGCACGTGCCGATCGGGCGGTTCGCGGAACCGGAGGAGATCGCCGCGGCCGTCGCGTTCCTCGCCAGCGACGATTCCTCGTTCATCACCGCCTCGCAGTTCCTGGTCGACGGCGGCATCGCGGGTGCGTACGTGACGCCGCTGTAGTAAGGCGTATGCGCTGCACGTCGATCGCGCCGAACCGGATTACCTGTCCGGAAGGTCGCGTGGGTTGCGTATCGGTCGGTGGCAGGCTGCGAACCGGGTCGCTTGTCCGGAAGGCTGGGGGTTGCGTGTCGGCCGGTGACCGCTCAATGGCATCCGGCTAGCCGGACATCTGTCCCCGGAAGGCTGCGTGGTGCTCGTCGGCCGGTGGCGTCCTGTGGCATTCTCCGGTCGGAACGCGTGTCCGGCAGGCTGTGCGTGCTGTGTTGGTCGGGAGGTGGCGGCACGCCGCACTTCGTCCGGCCACGGCCGTCGGATGACTCAATTGTGACTGGAGTCACAAACTTGGTGAATCAGCAGTTCAGGGCGGCTGTTTTCGCGGCCGTCCCAGGGCGTTCCGGTTTGCCTGGTGAAAAACCTGGGTATCGCCCTGTTTCGTGCTGAACCTCCGGAAGTCCGGAGCCGGAGGTGGAACGAATCAAGGTCCGTGTACGGGCTGGAGAGGACGTGCACGTGACCGATCAGGCATCGGCCGGTTTCCCGCTGCGGCGTTCCGTGGCGGCATCCGCCATGGGCAACGCCACCGAATGGTTCGACTACGGCGTCTACGCCGCCACCGCGACGTATCTCACCGGCGCGTTCTTCCCCGGGGAACTGGGGACGCTCGGCACCATGCTCGGCTTCGCCATCTCGTTCGTCCTCCGGCCACTCGGCGGCATGGTATGGGGACCGCTCGGTGACCGAATCGGCCGGAAAGCCGTGCTGGCCACCACGATTCTGCTCATGGCCGCGGCGACCGGCGCCATCGGCCTGCTGCCGACCCATGCCACCGTCGGTGTGCTTGCGCCGATCCTGCTCATCACTCTGCGTGTGGTGCAAGGCTTTTCGACCGGCGGTGAATATGGCGGCGCCGCAACGTATCTGGCGGAGTGCGCGTCCGATCGCAGGCGCGGATTCCTCGGCAGCTTCTTGGAATTCGGCACGCTCGCCGGTTTCGTCGGCGGCTCCGCGACGGTGCTGGCCTGCCAGCTCGTCCTCGGCTCGGACGCCATGCACGACTGGGGCTGGCGCATCCCGTTCCTGATCGCGATTCCGCTCGGTCTGACCGGCTGGTACCTGCGGGCCAAGCTGACCGAGAGCCCGGTGTTCAGCGAGGTCGCCGAGCACAAGCACCCGCCGGGCGGGCTGCGGGAAGTGTTGACCACCTACCGGCGCGAGACCCTCACGCTCGCCGGATTGGTCGTCGCGCTCAACGTGGTGAACTACACGCTGCTCACCTACCAGCCCACCTATTTGCAGAACACGATCGGCATGGGCGAGTCGGCCACCACCGCGATGATGCTGGTCGGGCAGTTGGTGATGATGCTGGTGCTGCCGTTCTTCGGTCGGCTGTCCGACAGCGTCGGGCGACGCCCGATGTGGCTGTTCTCGCTGGTGGGCCTCGCGGTGCTGGCGGTGCCGATGTACTGGCTGATGGGGCAGGGCACCGGATGGGCCATCGCCGGCTTCATCGTGCTCGGTCTGTTCTACGTGCCGCAGCTGTCCACCATCAGCTCCACTTTCCCGGCCATCTTCCCGACCCACGTCCGCTACGCGGGCTTCGCGCTGGCCTACAACGTCTCCACGGCGGCATTCGGCGGCACCGCCCCGCTGATCAACGAGGCGGTAATCGATGCAACGGGTTGGTCCCTGTTCCCCGCCGTCTACATGATCGGCGCCTCCCTCATCGGCCTGGTCGCCTGGACCTTCCTCCGCGAGACCGCCGGAACCTCCCTGCGCGGCACGGAAGTCCCCGACGCGGGCGAACCCGTCCCGGACCTGCCCGCCGAACCGGCACCCGGACTTCCTTCGCCCGCTCCGTGAACTCCTCAGATGTTCCTGTACGTGCGAGGAAACGAGCGCTTACCGCGGGACGAACCCGGGTCAGAGGCGGGCTCCCTTTTCGAGATTGCACCTGCGGCATAGGATTTGGAGGTTCGCGACGCTCGTTGCGCCGCCTCGGCTCAACGGGATTATGTGGTCGAACTCGAGGTAGTGGTTGTCCCCGCATTGGCAGCACTTGCCACCATCTCGCTGCCAGACTTCGGATTTCATGTCGGGCGGTATCGAGCGGGCGTCGCGTTGCCCGGGAGCGAGTACCAATCGCTTTGCGATCCGAAGTGCCCCTTCGAGCACGGCGGCAACGTACTGAGGGTCCGCGACACTGTACGTTCCGCCGCCGCGAGCGGTGGTCGCCGAGACGATGACATTCCCGTACTCGCTGGCGATGGACACGATTCTCGACCACGGCAGTTCGGTACCCGCCCCGGCCCCGACGAACCGGAGTTTCTTGCTGCTGCCTATCAGCCTGCCGCTGGTGTGGCGAGGACCGCTGGCCAAGTACTTGACCTGTGCCGCGGCGACGTCGATGTAAAGCGTCTCGTCGGCTTCCAGGTGCAGCCCGGATCGTTGCAAGCGGGGCAGCTCGCCCGCCCGCACCTGCGTGAGCGATCGGCCGCGGACCATGCGCTGTCGAAGCTCGTTCACGCGCAGTTGCGCTGCGCCCAGATCGATGGCCGCTTGAAGCTCCGTCACGGCCTGCTCGAAGCTGTCCAGCTCATGCTGCTCTATCTCGTCGTCCGCGAAAGCGAAGGCGACGACTCGCTCCAGATAGGCCATGGCGAGCGGCCGCAATGCTTCCCTCCCGCTGCTTTCATGAATACGTTGGAAACGGAGGGCAACCCACAGCTCGTCCCACGCGGTGCCGCGCGGGCCCGAAGCGGTCAGCACCTGCCATGCCTGCGATTTCCACGTCGCCATGAAGCCATTGACGTCGGACTCGCACCAGCGGCATGGTGGCGGCGCGCCGAAACGTGGAATCCGCTTCGCGCGGCCGCAGCGTTCGCAGATCGACGGATCCGCGGGAAACAACTGTCTGGTGTCGCCGGTCCACGAGGTGCCGTTCCACCAGCGGACACGACCGGGATCGGTCGAGTCCGGATACCACGCGGGTTCCATCCGGGTCGAGGGCTCCGGCGCGGCGGTATAGCTGGGTGCGGGAGCGGATGCCCCTGTCGGCGCGGCAGGCGCATCGTCGACCTCGACACCGAACTCCTCAGCGAGCCCGCGCAGTCCGCTAACCCACCCTTGGCCGACCGTGCGGAACTTCCATGCCCCGTTTCGGCGATAGAACTCGCCGAGCACCATCGCTGTGACGGCATCGGGTTGGTCGATGTCGAACACGATGAGCGTGCTGGTCCCGTCGCGTACGGTCAGTGTGAGGTCGCGGATGTCTCGGAACGTTCCTTGATCGACCGATCCCGAGATGACGACGCGGGAAACCGAGCCTTCGACGGTGGCGAGGGACACTGTGAGTGTCGCGGAGCCCGCCGCGGACTCGTCCAGGGAGACGGCGCCGGATGGATGCTTCGCTGCGTTGTAGAACACGAAGTCGTCGTTCGTCCGGATCTTCCCGGTGTCAGCCAGTAGTAGAGCCTGCGGGTCGACCTCGTTGCGGGACCCCCATTCGAGCAGCACGGTCACGCTCGGTGCGGTTACCGGAGCGTTCCCTCCTCTGGTGAGCTTCACGCCGTGCACACCGTTCCCGCAGTGGCTTCCGTTACGTCTATAGCGACTTGTTATGTACCTGTGTCCTCCACTGCAGCAGCTAGATTCGCGATCTCCGGGCCTGGTTCCGCTCTCCCCAGCGTCTGGGCGAGTGTTCTCGCGCTGCCTAGCCGACCGCGGTCAGTGGTCGGTTGGGCCGATCCAGTGAGTCCAGGTGGTCCGGAGTCATCGCACAGATGCCGACCGCGGTGGGCTTGTCGACCAAGCGGGGCCCTACTGACCTATCGCCTTCGCCGCGCCCTTGGCTGAACACCGGCCGAATTCGTGCAGACGCGAGAGGAAATGCTCTTGGTAGCGTTGCTGAAGCCGAACCGGGTCGCGACGGTCACCGCGGGATCTCCGACACTGAGGCGTAAAACGCTGTGGGGGAATGGTTTTCATACCGTGAGACACCGGTGCGGAAGCCCTCGGCGGACTGATGGCTGCGGTGCTGGCGGAATTGTACAACCGGGTCCCGGACGTCTCGGTGCTGCGTGTATTCGAGGTCGACGACACCATCGTGGGCCCCGCGCTCTCGATTGCGGGTCTAGGGTCGGCGGTGCGCTTCCACGACTACGAGGTGTCTCTGCGAAGCTGAGGTGGTACGTCCCACCGTGGCGTGTGGTCCGGCAGGCCGGGGCGGGCGGGGGCGGCGTCGGCGCCTTTGCTGCGCGCGAGCCCGACCGTCGCGATCACCACCATCGCGAACGCGGCCACCAGCAGCCCGACCAGCGCGACGTCCACGTCCAGGTACTCGCCGAGCGCCAGGAATCCAAGGGCGCCGACCACCACCGGTTCGACGACAGTCGCCGCCGGGAACGATGCATGCAGGCTTCCGGCCCGATACGAGTACTGCTGCAGCACGGTGGCGGACAGGCCGACGACAATCAGCGCGTAGGTCTCGGCCGAGACGAGCACCGCGTTCGCGCCTCGGTCGGCGGTGGCGAGCACGCCCTTGACGAGCACGGCCGCGAGCCCGAACAGCGCACCGGCGATCAGGCCCAGTAGGACCGCCCGCCGCCGCCCCGGCCAGGCACGGGCACCGAGCAGCGCGGCGGTGAACAAGGGAACGGCGAGGAGCCCCACGATCACCCAGTGAAACGTCTCGGCGTGCGGCTGGCCGGGCCGGGGGTCGCCGACCACCACCAGGATCGCGATCCCGGCGGTCAGCGCCAGCGCCCATGCCCAATCGCCGGCCGATACCGAGCGCCCGTTGAGCCACGCACCCAGCGGCAGCACGAACAGCAGCGACAGCACCAGCAGGGGCTGCACGAGCATCAGCGCGCCCCTACCCAAGGCGGCCGCCTGGAAGGCGAATCCACCGAAGCCGACGAGCGTCCCCAGCCACCAGTCGGGGGTGCGGAGCATGCCACCCATGGCCGCGAGCGAGTCGGGCGCGTCTGCCGTTCGTGCGGCGGCGCGCTGGCGAATCGCCGCCCCGAGCGCTATACACACGGCCGCACTGACGGCGAAAACGACGGCGACCGGTGAGGACGACACTCCGGCAGACTACTCCGGCGCGGTCGGCCGGGTCGGACGCGCGGCGCTCCACCGAGAAGCAATGGATGCCTTCGTAACTGCCGGTTCGGTCGTTCGCTCGACTCGGCGACTCGGTGCTCGACCGGGCTCGATGCGCTGGTGCCGTCGGAATCGTCCGCGGTGCAGCGGTGGATGGGCGTGCGCGGGAGCGCTGGCGGTCAGCCGCTCGGGTGTACCGCACATAACAGGGGCCTACTGCCTTGTTATGGAAATGGAAGAACGATCTACCTCGGTATTTCCGCTGTCGGCAGGCAATTTGGGAAGCGACAGAATTCGGCGCTTCTGCGCCATGGAAACGAATTGGGAAACATTCGGACTCGATCTTGCGTCCAGCCGCCGTATCGGCCTGATCGGGGTTCGGATTTCGAATTGAATCGTGAATTACTTTCGGCGTGGCCGGGTGACTCGTGCAGCGGCTTCCACGGGGCCGGATACGATCGCCTTCCTGCTCGCCGGGTCTGTTTGAGCTGGTCAGGCGGGTGTCGTAGAGAGTGTGAGGCTGGAGGCAAGCGAACACCGCGGCGGGATGGCGGGTGGCCGACTATTGCGGCGACAGTGTGGCACGGTCGTATACTCGCGCTATGGCGGATAAACTGCCCTCCACCGAATTTCCCGATGAACCGGTTCTTGTGGTGCAGACGAGGGAACGGGTCTATCGGCTACGTGCTGGGGGCGCATATAATGTCGGTCGCGATCCGGAAGCCGACATTGTTGTGGCCGATCCACGGGTGTCCTCCGTGCACGCCGTTCTGGAGCGGGGTTCGGGCGGTTGGGAAATCGAGGACGCGGGCAGCCTCAACGGGACCTTTTTCGAGGGCCACCGGGTCGGGCGGATGGTGATCGACCACGACGAGACGTTCCAGCTCGGCCACGCCGTGGACGGTGAGCAGTTGGCCTGCTCGGTGGAAGCACCACCCGGCCACGAGTCCGATGGCGAGATCGGCGGAGACACGATGGTCGTCCCCGATCCCGGATACAACCTCGACGAGGAAGCAACGGTCACCAAGTTCGAGCCGGGCCTGCCCCGGCGGGTTTCGCGATCGGCGCCTCCGGCGGCCCACGCCGGCACGGTAGTCCGGATCACCTCGCCCACCCTCCGGATCGGACGCGCGGCCGACAACGACCTCGTCGTGCACGACCTCATGGTCTCCCGCTATCACGCCGAGCTGCGCACGATCGGCCCGGGCAGATACCGGATCGTCGACCTCGACAGCCACAACGGCACCTACGTCAACGGCTCGCGGGTCGACGCCGCAGACCTATCCGAATCCGATTTGATCAGCATGGGGCACACCACGGCCCGGCTGGTCGGCGACGAACTGCGCGAGACCGTCGACACCGGCGATGTGTCGGTCTCGGTGCAGAGCCTCATCGTGCGGACGCCGGAAGGCAAGGTGCTCCTCGACGAGGTGAGCTTCCCCATCCCGGAACGTTCGCTCGTCGGCGTCATCGGGCCAAGTGGGGCGGGCAAGTCGACACTGCTCGGCGCCGTCACCGGGTTGCGCCCCGCGACGGAGGGGACGGTCCGCTACGACAGACGCGACCTGTACACCGATTACGACGAGCTCCGGCATCGGATCGGGCTGGTCCCGCAGGAGGACATCCTGCACAGCCAGCTTCAGACGCGGCGCGCCCTGCTCTACGCAGCCGAACTGCGCTTCCCCGGTGACACACGCAGCGAGGAGCGGGAGCAGCGGGTCGACGAGGTCCTCGAGGAACTCGGTTTGGCGCGGCACGCCGATACCCGCATCGATCGGCTCTCGGGCGGGCAGCGCAAACGCGTGAGCGTCGCGCTGGAGTTGCTGACCAAGCCGTCCCTGTTGTTCCTCGACGAACCGACCTCCGGCCTCGATCCGGGCCTGGACAAAACGGTCATGGAAATGCTGTCCGAACTGGCGCATGACGGGCGGACCGTCATCGTCGTCACGCACAGCGTCGCGAATCTCGATTCCTGTGACCGCTTGCTTGTCCTGGTGCCCGGCGGGCGGCTGGCCTTCTACGGGCCGCCCGCGGAGGGATTGCAGCAGTTCGCGCAGCGCAGCTGGGCTGAGGTTTTCCAGGCATTCGATCGCGACACCGACCGCGACTGGGCCGGTGAGTTCCAGGCTTCGCCACGCTTCGAGCAGTACGTGGCGGTCGGACTGACCGACGAAGTCGGCCCGGCGGAAGTGCGCCCACCGGCACCGCCGCCCGCGCCGCAGTCCAAGCTCAGCCAGCTCAGTACGCTGTGCCGCCGATATCTGGCGGTGATCGCCTCGGACCGAAGCTACCTGGCGCTCCTCGGCGTGATGCCTCTGCTTCTCGGTGGCTTGATCGCCGCGATACCGTCGGGCGAGGGTTTCACCGGGACGCCGGGAACCAATACCGATGCCCCGACCAAGCTCATGATTCTGATCTTCGCCGCATGCTTCGTCGGCACCGGCAACTCGATTCGGGAGATCGTCAAGGAGCAGACGATCTACCGCAGAGAACGCGCGGCGGGCTTGTCGGCCGGCGTCTATCTGATGTCGAAGCTGCTGGTCCTGGGCGTGATCACCACTGTGCAGGCGGCGGTGTTGTTCTTCATCGGCACCATTGGTGAGAGTATGCCGGCGAAAGGGATATTCACCTCGGTCGAGCTGGAACTGATCCTGGCGATGGCGGTGCTCGGCATCGCATCGCTGGCACTGGGCTTGCTGGTGTCGGTACTGGTCGACACCTCGGAGAAGACGCTGCCGCTGTTGATAGTGCTGTCGATGGCGCAACTGGTGCTCACCGGCGGTCTGGTGCGGCTCCCCGGCACACCCGTCCTGGACCAACTGTCCTATCTCTCGCCGTCCCGTTGGGGCTACGGCGCGGGAGCCGCCACCGTCGACCTCGACACACTCTCACCCCATGAGGGCGCACCCGACCCACTGTGGCGACACACCCTCGGCGCGTGGCTGCTCGACATGGGAGTCGTCGCCGGTCTAGGGGTCATCTTCCTCGCGCTGGCCTGGTACCGCCTGTACCAGCTGCGCCCACGGCGCCGCGGCGCCCGCCGGGCGAGGCTTTGACGCCACCCGTCATCGAGGGGATGGTTCAGCGTTGTCGGGCTGATCATCTCCCTCCGGCCAGTCGTCCTCGATGATCAGGCGGCCGTCGTGGAGCATGGCCGCGTACTGTTCGGCGACCGTCGCGGCCGGGTATGTGGGCCAGTAGGAGACTGCGCCGGTGGGCTTGTCGATGACGCAGACCGAGCCGCCGACGATCACTACCGGCGCGTTCGGGTCGGCGTGCGGTGGGCCGTCGAAGACGGCGACGGCGACGAAGCAAGTGTCGAATTCGGTGATCCGGTAAGTGGTTCCGTGCGAGGCGTGGTCGTCGCCGGTGAGGTAGTGGTCGGCGATCCGGTGCGCTTCGGTCGGGTCCACCGGCGTGGTCGCCTCGGTCGGGTAGGCGTGGATGTCCATGTGTCGACGGGCAGCTGGGGTGGGGCCGCCTGCTCCTTCCGGATGTCCAGCTAACACGGTGGCGGCTCGGCACACGACGGTTTCCGGTCAGTCGAACCGGATGGTGGACAGCATCGTGCGTGCGAGTACCTCCGGATCCGGGTCGGTGGCCAGCGCCGAATTGTGTAGTGCCCCTTCGCGCCACAGCGAAGCAAAGCCGTGCACCAGGGACCACGCGGCGAGTTGAGTCGCCTGTTGGCGGGATCGGCTGTGCTCCGGCTGGATCGCCGAGACGCCGGAGCGCAGCGCCGTGCCCGAACGTTCCCGCGCCGCTTGCAGTTTCGGATCGTCGGCGTGCAGCAGGTTGTGGCGGTACATCACGTCGAAGTGACCGGGATGCTCGAGCGCGAAGCGAATGTAGGCCACCGCGACCTCTCGGAAGTCCCCGGCGGCCTGCTCGAGTCGTTCGGTCAGCAGCTCGAAGCCGTCGGTGGCCAGCGCGGTGAGCAGGCCCGCTCGATCGCCGAAATGGTGTGCGGGCGCGGCGTGCGAGACGCCCGCGTGCCGTGCCAGGTTGCGCAGCGAGAGGGCGTCGACGCCGTCGGCGGCGATGCGCTCGGCCGCCGCGGTCAGCAGTGCCGCGCGTAGATCGCCGTGGTGGTAGCTGTCCTTCGCCATACCTCGATGGTGGCCGATCATCTAGACATTGACAAGTTTGCGGCGGCGTGCTTAATCTTTCCACTGTCAAGATTTGCTTCGATGCACAGGAGACCCCGATGGCCCCGCTGGTTGTCCTCGCCGCCGTCACCGCACTCGCCCGGCTCATCGGCCGGCTCATCGGCGGCGGCTGGCTCGATTCCTGGGCGCACGCGACCGCACTCGGACTGGCCATGATGCTCGCTCTCACGGCGAGCGCGCATTTCCTCCAGCCGCGCCGCGACGCCCTGATCGCCATGGTGCCGCCGCGACTGCCGAATCCGGCCGCGCTGGTGACGCTGACCGGCGTGCTGGAGGTGGCGGGCGCGATCGGACTGCTGATACCGGCGACCGCGGATCTGGCCGCGGTCTGCCTGATCGCGTTGCTGCTGGCGCTGTTCCCGGCGAACGTCCGCGCCGCCCGCGCCGACCTGGGCATCAAGACCATGCCGCTGCCGCTGCGGACGCTGGTCCAGGTCGTCTTCGTCGGGGCCTGTGTGATCGTGCTGGTCGGCTGAACACGCCGAAGGCCCGTCCGCGCACCGGGATCCGATGCGAGGGCGGGCCTTTCGCCGCCGCGGTCAGCTCGCGCGGAGCGCCTTCGCGATGGTGCGGCGCAGGAACGGCCGCGCCAGATCCTCCGGCAGATTCGCCCAGGCCAGGAAGAACCGGGTCAGCGGGTCGAGGGCGATGTGGTGGCGGCCGCGTTCCATTCCGCGCACGGCGGCCTCGGCGACTCGCTCGGCCGACATCGGCTCGATCGATCCGGTGACGGCCTTGGTCTCCACCGGCTTTCGCACATTCTCCGCGGCCAGCCCCGGCGTATCGGTGTCGGCCGGGTAGATCACCGTGACGTCCACGCCCCGCGGTTCGACCTCGTAGCGCAAGCACAGTGCCAACTGCCGGATGCTCGCCTTGGTCGGCCCGTAGCCGGTGTAACCGGGAATACCGAGGAACGCCGCGGTCGAGCTGACGAGAAGGATTTTCCCTCTCGACCTCTCGATCATGCCGGGCAGCACCCGGCGCACCGCGTGCACGGCGCCGAGATGGTTCGCCGACATCTGCGTCTCGAACTCCTCGGCATCCACCTCGAGCAACCGGCCGGGCAGCGCGAGGCCGGCGCAGCAGGCGATGACCTCGCACGGCCCGTTCCGCTGCTCCAATTCCGTGATGGCGGAGCCGAGTTGGTCCGCACGCGTCACGTCCGCGGCGGCCCAGTCCGCACCGAGGTGTTTCGCGGCGTCGCGCAGCGGAAGCTTCCGGCGCGCGATGATCGAGACCTGCGCGCCACGCTGCGCGAAGGCTCCCGCCACCGCGGCGCCGATCCCTTCTGATCCGCCGGTGACGATGACGTGCTTGCCGGCCCAGTCGCTGACCCGTGCCATCGTGGCGACCCTCAGGCTCGGCTCGCGGTGACGATGTCGGCGATCCGGTCCCGCCACAGCAGGTAGGTGCCGGACGTGCCGTCGTCGGGGAGGCCTTCGAGCGCAGTCTCGATCAGCGCATCGGTTTTCGCGACGGTGGTGCCGCAGAACACCTGCGCGGCCGCTTCGCTGTGCTCGTTGACGCTGTTGGTCTGCTGCCGGATGCGCGCCACCATGGCCGAACCCAGCGACAATTGCGGCCGGAATTCACCGGCGAGGTCCCAGAGTTCCTCCATGGCGTCGGGTGTCACGCCGCCCGCGAAGGTGACCGCGATGCCGACGCCGCTCCACAGATCGGCGTGCCGCTTCGGGTCGAACTCGCTGATCATCCGCACGACACCGGCCGGGCTGCCGCCGCCGATGAACCACAGCGCACGACCGGTGCCCTGACTCATGATGCGCTTCAGATTGTCTCGGTCACCGAGCCAGCCGGGGAAGCGGTTCTCGACCTTCTTGTCACGCACATAACGCGGCATCTGGAAGAACGCCTTGTAGAAGCCGTAGCCGTCGATGGCGAGCCAGCGGAACAGCGGGTGCTCCGGAAAGACCTTGTTCCACCGGAACTTCGGGATCTTCGACATCGCCAGGCCGACCCCGACGTACATGGTCAGGGCGTACTGGCCGGCCGGGCCGCTGATCAGTTCCGCGGCGCGGCGGCCGGGGGACAGCGAGTCGATCGCGGTGAGGCCGACCGCAGCGCCCTCGTAGGCGAACCCGCGGTACTTCGGCGGCACCTGGAGCAGAGCGGTGATCAGTTCGTCATTGTTCGAACTGCGCACCGCGGAGTCGATGCCGCTGACCAAGTGCATGGTCACCTGCTCGAGCTCGAGCGCGGTCTGCTGGTCGGGCTGCTCGAACCCGCTCATCACCCGGCGGACAGCGGCAGGGCCGGGAACGAACAGGGCCGCGCGCAGCGGACCCAACGGCGAAGGCATGGGGTACTCCAATCGTCAAGGGATTCGAGGGTTGAAAGGACAGAAGCCGCCGTCGAAGAACGTCAGCGCTCCCGAGGCGGCCAGTTCGGCGTCGCGTTCGGCGTGCACGACCTCGCCGATGACGATGCTGTGGTCGCCGCTGTCGAAGACGGTGTCGAGCTTGCATTCCAGCCCTGCTGCCGCATTCGCCAGCATCGGCGCGGCGGTGTGCGGTCCGGGAAACCACTCGACCTGGTCGAACTGCACGCTACCGTTGGGGCGCGCCGAGTCGGCGAAATACCGTGCCACCGGCTCCTGCCGTGCCGAGAGCACCGAAACGGCGAACGCGCCCGCCTCGTGGATCGCCCGGTGCAGGCGCGCCGTGTGGGCGACGCACACCAGGATCAGCGGGGGATCCAGCGAGACGGACGTGAACGCGTTGGCGGTCATCCCGTGCGGCCGTGGCCACCCGGTGGTGACCACGGTGACACCGGTGGTGAAAGCGCCGAGCACGCGGCGCAGCTCGGCGCTTTCGGTCATGGGCGGGCCGCCTCCGTCGCCAACTCGGCGGGCTCGTCCTCATCCGGCGCGACCGGACCCGACGGCTGCGTTGCGCTCGGCGTCGCGTCGCGCTGCTGCCACCATTCGACGCCACTGCGGACCCACCAGTAGATGCCGCGGGCAGAACACACGATGACCAACGCGAAGAACAACCCGTAGGAGATGTGCAGCGCGGTGACGACGCCGTACAGGATGCCGACCGACGCGCCGAATACGATCTGCTGCTTCTTGCCCGACGGCGTGGTGCCGGGGTCGGTGACCATGTAGTTCGTGAACAGCACGAACGCCAGTCCGGTCATCATGCTCAGACCGGCCAGGATCGAGACGTTCGGTTCGAAGAGCCCGCGCACGATAGCCTGCAACGCGAACGCGCTCAGCCACGCGAGGATCAGCGGCATCTTCTTCGTCAGCTTGGAATTCAGCATGGTGCCGGTGGTCAGCAGCGCGAGCACGATGATCGCGTCCGGCGGTCCGGAGATGTACTCGGTGAAGTGGTACGGCGGCGCCACCGAGATCATCGGGAACACCAGGAAGGCCACCACGATCCCGAAATTCGACGGGTTCATGAAGTGCCGCACCTTGCCGTTGATCTTGGCGCGCAGCACCCACTTCGTGCCCACCGCGACCACGATGCCGAAGATCACCGGCCACAGCTTGTCGTGCGCGAACACCAGGAAGTTGAACGCCAGACCGGTGATGTGCGCGGGCAGCAGAAACTCGAACAGTCCGCGCGGCCCGCGGCCCATGAAGGCGGGCGGCCGTTTGTACGCCCAGGCGGCAAGGACTTCCAAGCCGATTTCGGTGGAGTACGCGGTGGCCAGCGCGATGAACGGCCACAGGAACGGCTGCTCGAAACCGAGCAGCGGGAACCCGATGACGTTGAAGACCGTGATCGAGATGGCGAAGTTGCGCAGCGCCAAGTAGCGCGGATCTTTCGCGGGCGCCGGCGTTTCCACCCACTCCTTGGCGAACTCGGTGCCCGACCGCTGCAGGGCCGAGATGCGTTCCGCGGTGGTGGTGGCCGTGCCCTTGCCGTCGGAGCCGCCGTTGGCCGCGGCGCTGCCGTTGCCGTCCGGGCTGGTTTCGGGATGGCCGTTCGACGCGGCCACCGCGTCGCCCGGCTCCTTCTTGTCGTTGTCGCTCATCGCTGCTTGACCTCCTGCGCGTCCGAGGCGAGGTTCACGGTGTGCCAGCCCGGCGCGAGCTGGAGGGTTTGTTCGTGCGGCGTGCCGTTGTTCTCACGCCAGCGGATCACGACGTTCAGCGCGGCGGCCGGATCGACACTGCCGAGACCGAGATGTACTTCGGTGGCACGCTTTCCGGTGTGCCCGCTGCCGCCGTCGACGTAGCTGGTGAGCAGCCTGCCGTCCGGCGTGCGCACCTCCACCTGGGCGTCCACCGCGGGAACACCCTGGACCGGGAGCCCGGCCACGGTGGTCGTGGTGGCGCCTTCCCAGGTCGGCTTGACCAGCTTCAGGCCGAGGAACTGGCCGTTGTTCGCCTTGTTGTTGTGGTAGAAGGTCGGATCGCCCCACTGCCGGGCGACGGCGAAGCTGAGCGCGCCGTTGCCGGAGGTGTCGCCGACGGCGATACCGCGCGAGGGGACCGGGGTGTCGATCCCGAGTGCGTGGGTGAGATTGGCGAACTTGCCGTCGTCACCGCGGCTGAAGAAGCCGACCGGATCGCTGCCGGCCAGATCGGCGTCCGCGCCGACGATCGGCCAGGCCCACGGGTACTTGACCAGCTCGTCGTTCATGGTGCCGAGTTCCTGGATCTGCGGCCACCGGTTGGTCTCGCCCTTGATCATGCCGGTGGCCTGGACCAGCTCGTTGCGGCCGTCGTTGTCGAAGTCGCCGGTCTTGGCGTCCCAGCCCCACGTCTCCCAGGCCAGGCCGACATCGGTCGCGCGGTTCTCGAACGGCGCGACGCCCTCGGCCAGCTGACGCGAAGCGTCCGCGGTGTCCTTGGCCGTGTTGTACCAGGCGAAGTGGCCTTCCATCAGCGCGAATCGCACCGCGATGTTGCTGACGAACAGGTCCGGCATGCCGTCGCCGTTCAGATCGCCGAACTCCGCGGCCATGCCCTTGTCCGAATCGTGGCCCATCACATACGACTTCGGGTCGGTGGGGCCGCGCTCGCCTTCGGCGAGATGGAATCGGATGTCACCCGGCTCGGACTGGTTGACGAACAGGCGGTCGCGCCCGAAGTCGTTGGACACGTACAGCTCCGGGAGCTGGTCGCCGGTGAGGTCCCTGGACGCGGCGGCCAGCGCCCACCCGGTATCCGTGCCGATCGGGAACGGATTGGCCACCTCGCGGAAGTCGGCGGTCGGCTCGTCGCCCGACTTGGCGGAGGCCAGCGTGAAGATGCGGGCCTTGCCGCCATTGCGCGCGTTGGACAGCGAGTCGCTCATCCGCAGCGCGAGTTCGGCGTCGTCGGTCAGCACGTCCATATCGGGGAAGTAATGGCCCAGGAAGATGTCCGGCTTGCCGTTACCGTCGAAGTCGGCGACCGAAACCACCGTGGTGATCCAGCGCTGGCCCTGATAGCTGCCGTCCGGGGTGTTCGGCGAGGCGACCAGGTCCACTGGACGGAAGGCCTTGGAGTCCAGGCGGTTGGCGTTCGCGCGCTGCAAGTACAGGATCGGCGTGCGGCCGTAGTACTGAACGAGCGCGTCCATCCGGCCGTCACCGTTGAAGTCGCCGGGTGTGCAACCCGACGGCACAGTGGACTCGTCGATGGGCAGCGGCTTCGGGTCCAGCACGAACGGCTCGTAGCGGCTGGTGTTGCTGTCCGGCGTCGGGCTCAGGAAAGCGGTGTCCGAGCGGGGATCGACGACGCACAGGTCATCGGCCAGCCGGTTGCCGTCGAAGTCGTTCATCGCGACGGCCGAGCCGATCGAGGAGATCCAGGCCGCCAGGTGGTCGTAGGCCGGACGCAGGTGGCGGATCTTGCGATCGGTGGGCAGCCCCTTGGGCAGGGCGATCGGCATCGCGGTGAAGTCGAACTTGCTCGCGATCGGCCCGCCCGCCTCGTCGTGGATGGGCAGCAGCGACGACCGCGCGGGAATGAACAGCGAGCCCATCAGCAGCAGGGCCACGCCGGGCACTACGGCTTTTCGGAGGAGAGATCGGTTGATGGGAACTTTCACGAGCGCTGCTCCTCCTCATGGGCGAGAGTGAATTGCTTTCCCGCGGTGTCCGCGAGTCCGTCGAGCACCTCGCGCAGCGTGGCCAGTGCCTGGTCCATTTGCTGCTCGGTGTGCCTGCAGTTGATGAAGAACCGCAGCCTTGCCTCCCCGGCCGGGACGACCGGGTGGGTGATGGCGTTCACGCTGAAATCCCGCTGCAACATCGCCAGCGCGGCCAGCACCGCGGGTTCGTCGGCGCCGGTCATGACCGGGATGATCGGCGAATCCTCGGACGTGCCGATGTCGAAGCCGTATTCCTTGGCGCGGCGGTGGAAGTACTCGCTGTTGTGCCGCAGTTGCGTCACGCGTTGCGGTTCGTCGCGCAGCACCTCCAGCCCGGCCAGCGCGGACCCGATGGCCGAGGGCGCAGGCGCGGCGGTGTACATGCTCAATCCGCCCGCGACGTACTTGAATCCGTCGACCAGCTCCCGGTTGCCCGCGAGATAGCCGCCCACGCTGCCGAGCGCCTTGGACAGGGTGCCCATCCAGACGTCCACGGCGTCGCCGGGCAGGTCGAACAGTTCGCGCACACCATGGCCGGTGGCGCCGAGCGTCCCGAACGAATGCGCCTCGTCGATCATGATCGAGCAGTCGTAACGCCGTGCCACCTCGATGATCTCGGGCAGCCGGACCACGTCGCCGTCCATGCTGTAGAGGCCCTCGATGATCACCATGGCACGATCGAAACTGCGCCGTGACATCTTCAGGATGGTCTCCAGCGACTCGGGGTCGTTGTGCCGGAACGAAACCCGCTTGCAGCGCGACCATTCGGTGCCGGAGACCACGCTGTGGTGGATCAGCGCGTCGCAGACCGCGAGATCGCGCTTACCCAGCAGGAATCCGACCGCCGCGGCATTGGTGAGGTAGCCGCTCGCGGTCACCAGAGCGGCTTCGGTGTCGTAGATTCGGGCGATCTCCGCTTCGAGTTCGCGGTAGATCGGCAGCTCGCCCGCCACGATGCGGACCGCGGCGGCGGAAGTGCCGTACTGATCGATCGCGTCCTTGGCCGCCTGTCGCACCCGCGGGTCGGCGGCCAGGTCCAGGTAGCCGAAGCTGCTGAAGTTCACCACATCCCGGTCGGCCATCCGGGTCACCGCCCCGCTGACGCCCTCGTGCGGCAGGTAGTACGGGTTCACCAGACCCACCTGCTGCACCCACGCGTCGAACCGCCCGAACCGCTGCCCGGCCTCCAGCACGCCGGGATGATCGCGGAAGGAGGTGTGCGCGACCCCGCGCCGCGCGCCGTTGCCGTTGGCCACCGCCGCGGTGGCGGAGCCGTTGTCGGCAGGCGCCGCGTTCGTGGTCGCCGGGGCCGCGCCCGTTTCTCCGGTCGTGTGCCTGGCCAGCAGTGTGCGGGCCAGGTTACGAGAGTTGTTGTCGGTCAATTCATCCTCGCTCTCGCTGCGCGTTCTTCTTCCTGTGCGATCTGCTCGGCGATTCGCGCGCCGAGCCCGCGCAATGTCAGTCCGATCACCGCGAGCACCGACAGCTGGGTCCCCAGCGTCTGCACGACGCGGGCCGCGAATTCCATGCCCATCAGTGAGTCCATGCCGAGTTCGGGCAGTGGGGTGTTCAGATCCACCGTCTCGGCGTCGACGCCGAGCACTGCGGCCAGCTGTTCGGCCAGCAGGTATGCGACCACCTCGCCGCGCTGCTCGGCACCCAGCCGCAAGATCTCCGCCCGTAGCGCGCCCGCGCCGGATGCGCCGCCGCCCGCGGCCGCGACCAGTTCGGCGAAACGCGGTGTGCGCGTGGACGGGCGGTGCGCCAACGCCCACTGGCTCCAGTCCACGTCGAACAGCACGATCTGCGGCAGGTCCAGCAGCAGGCACTCGCCGAGCATCTCGGTGGCCGTGTCCATGTCGACCGAGCGGTAACCGGTCCGCTCGGCGTACCGAGTGACCGCCTCGTAGTCGGCCATGCCGCCGCCACCGCTCATGAAGCCCCAGTTCACCGAAAGCGCGGCGGCGCCGCGGGCGCGCCGGGAAGCGGCGATCATGTCGAGCACGGAATTGGCTGCCGCATAGCCGAATTGAGGGGGGATGCCGACAATACTGCTGGCCGAGGAGAACAGCACGAACATGTCGAGGTCGATGCCTGCGGCGGTGACCGCGGTGTCCAGGTTCACCGCGCCGGCCACCTTGGGCCCGAAGATCTCCGCCAGCGACTCGGCGGTGATGTACGGGACCTCGATGTTGTTCACCACACCCGCGGCGTGGAACACCCCGCGCAGCGGATGGTCGCCGGTGTGGGTGCGCTCGATCAGCGCGGCGACGGCGTCGTAGTCGGCCACGTCGACGCGCTCCTCGACGACTTCGACTCCGGCGGCGACGAATTCGGCAACCGCGGCACGGGCCGCATCCCCGGTGGCGCCGCTACGCCCGACCAGCACCAGGCGACGGGCGCCGACCCGGACCAGCCAGCGCGCGGTAGCCAGGCCGAACGCGCCGAACCCTCCGGTCACCAGGTAGCTGCCCTCGGCATCGACGGGCAGACTCGGCCGTTTGGGCAGTACGGTCGGATTCGGTGCACGCAGATCGAGGACCACGCGGCCGATCTGCTTGGACCGCACCACGGTCTCGAACGCCTCGGCGGTCGAGTCGAGCGGGAACGCCGTGTAGGGCAGGTGGCTGTAGATGCCCTGGTCGCACGCTTTCATCGCGCGGCGTATCCCGCGGCGGACGATTTCGGGACGCACGGCCAGCGCCCGGTCCATGTCCACGGCGAAGAACGACAGGTTCCGGTCGAACGGACGCAGGTCGATGGCGCCGCCGCCGTAGATGTCGGCCTTGCCGATCTCGATGATCCGGCCGAACTCGGCAGCCACGCGCAGGTTCTGCTGGAGGATCTCGCCGGGGGAGGAGTTGTAGACGACGTCGACGCCGCGTCCGTCGGTCAGTGCGAGCACATCGTCGACGAAGCTGATCGAGCGCGAATTGACCACCTCGTGCGCGCCTGCCGCCGCGGCGATGGCGCGTCGCTCGTCCGAGCCGGCCGTCGCGATCACTCGCGCGCCGAGGTGCACGGCCACTTGGACCGCGGCCATGCCCATGCCGCCCGCCGCTCCGTGCACCAGCACCGTTTCACCTGGTTGCAGGTGCGCGAGCCGGTCGAAGGCGAATTCGGCGGTGAGGAAGGGCAGCGCCGAGCTGGAGTGGCACGGGTCGATCTCCGAGTCCACATAGTCGATCAGCATCGTGGCGCCTTCGTCGGGCCGGCACGTGAGATAGCGCCGGGTCATATCCTTGGCGCACACCGACATCCGGTCGCCCACCGCGATCCCGGTCACGCCGGGACCGACCCGCTCCACCACGCCGTACCCGTCCATGCCCAGCGCCGTGTCGAAATACGTTCCGGCCAGCTCCTTTTCGGTGAGCACGCCGAGCACCTTGAGCGCATCCTTGTAGTTGAGGCCCACCGCCTCCATCCGGATCTCGACCTCGCCGGGTCCGGGCGCCACGCGATCGACCGCGCGCCACGCCAGGTCCGGAAGCAGTCGCGAGCGCGGGATCTCCAGCTGGAAAGAGCTTTCCGGCTCGGTCAGCGGCGCGGCCTCGTCCCAGTGCGCCACCTGCTCGCGCAGTGATTTGCGCAGGTGCAGCGCCCAGCACGCGCCCGCGCGCAGCGCGACCTCGTCGGCCTGCTCGTCGCCGAGTACCTGCTCGATGACGTCGGCGGCGCGGGTGGCCGGTTCGGTGTCGACCAGCCGCCAGTGCGCCGCGGGTTGCTCGTTGCGCAGCGTGCGCCGCGCGCCGGTGAGCGCGGCCTGCGCGGGATGCCCGAAGTCGTCGGTCGGCAGGCAGAACGCCCGCTCGGTGACGACCACCGCGCGCACCTCCGCCGCCGGGGCGTCGCCCTCCTCCTCGCCGACCACCAGTTCGCCGACCGCCTTGGCGACCAGCGCGAGCCCGTAGGCATTCGGCACAGTGTCCAGTTCGGCGCCGGACACCACGACGAGGCGGCTGCGCGCCACGTCGGGTCGCTCGTGGGCGGCGCGCAGGGCCGCGAGTAAGCCTTCGGCGGCGCCGGTCTCCTCCGGCGCCAGTGTGAGGATCTCCGACGCGGTGCGGGCGCTGGCGATTTCCTTCGCCCGCTGCGAGACGGTGCTCCCCAGGCTGACCACGAGCAGGAACTCCTCGCCGTCCGAGGGCTCGTCGACAGCCGGGGCGTCGTCGACGATGGACCACACCGGCTCGTAGAACAGCTCGTCGAGCTGGTCGTGCAAATCCGGCTCGGCCGCGAGGCTGGTGAATCGCACGCCCGAAAGCATCAGTGCGACAGTGCCATCCGGCGAGGCGACGGTGATGTCGGCGCACAGTGGGTCGGCGCCTGCCCGGCGGACCAGCACCACGGCCTGCTCGGGCAACGGTCCGGTCCACCGCACCCCGGCGACCGAGGACGGCACCACGACACTCGCTCCGGTCGCGGTCTGGGCATAGAGAGCGGCGAAGCACTGCAGCGCGGCGTCGATCGCCGCGGGGTGGGCCAGGTGCGGCAGGTTCGGCGCGTTCTCGGTGAGCGGGGTGAGATCGAGCCGAGCCAGCACGGAGTCCGCCCCGACCTCGGCGGCGGTGATCAGCCGGAAGCTCGGGCCGTAGGCCAGCCCGTGCGCGGCGAGCCCGTCGTAGAGCGTCGAGGCCGCCACCTCGACCGCGTCCGCCGCCGGGGTGAGGTCGATCGTTCGCGCGTCGACGTCCGCCTCGATCAGCCTGCCGTGCGCGTTGACCGTCCAGGCGGTGCCGGTGGCGGTGCGGGAACGCAGGGTGAACCGGCGGGTGGTCTCCTCGACGGTGAGTCGCAGCACCGGCACGTCGTGTCGGCCGATCACCAGCGGCGCGACGAACTGGACCGACTCCAGGCCGAACGTCGAGCGTCCGGTGCGGATGGCGGCGGCGCTGAGCGCCGCGTCCAGGTAGGCCGCGCCCGGGAGCACGACCGACCCGTCCACCACGTGATCGGGCAGCCACGGCAGGGTGGCCACGGACAGTTCGATCTCCCACTCCGGTGCGGACGCCGCAGTGCGCTGGCCGAGCATGACGTAACCGTCGGTGGCTCCGATGCGATCGCGTTCGATCGCGGGGTCCTCCGTCCACAGGGTGCGGCGCTGCCACGGGTAGCGCGGCAGGTCCAGGTGCGCGGCAGGGGTTTCCGGCGCGCCGGGCGCCGACGTGGCGTCCAGCCCGCCGACCTGGTACAGGTCGCCGACCGCGCGGAGCAGGTTGTCGCGGTCGTCGGCGTTGCGGGACAGGGTGCTGATCGCCGCGCCGTCGAGGCCGCGGCGTACGAACGCCTCCCGGATGTTGCCGCTGAGCACCGGGTGCGGCCCCACCTCGAGGAAGACCCGGTGACCCGCGTCGAGCAGGCTGTCCACGGCCGCGCCGAACAGCACCGGCTCGCGCACGTTGCGGCACCAGTAGGCGGCGTCCCAGCCCGGTCCGGACAGTTCGCCGCCGGTGACGGTGGACCAGATCGGCACCCGCGCGGGCTGCGGCGCGAGCTCGGCCAGCACCGTCGTGAGGTCGCCGAGAATGGGATCCATGAGATGGCTGTGGTAGGGCACCTCGACGCGCAACGCCTTGGCGAAGACGCCCTCGTCGGTGAGTTCTTCCCGGATCCGGTCCAATTCGGCCGGATCGCCGGACAGCGTAGCCGCGGTATGGCTGTTGATCGCCGCGACGCAGACCCCCTCGATGCCCGAGAGGCGTTCGCGCAGCTGCTCTTCCGCCAGGCCGACGGCAAGCATGCCGCCGCTGCCCGCGGTGGTGGCCTGCAACCTGGCGCGGTGATAGCTCACCAGCAGCGCTTCACGCAACGAGAGCGACCCCGAGACGTAGGCCGAGGCCACCTCGCCGACGCTGTGGCCGACCACCGCGGCGGGGTGGATGCCGAGTTCGGCCAGTTCCGCGGTGAGCGCTGCTTGCACCAGGAAGTTCGCCGGCTGGGCATAGGCGGTCTGGATGATCCGCGACTGTTCTTCCGGGCGCAGGAGTTCTTCGACGATCGACCATCCCGCGATCTCGCGGAAGGTCTCGTCGATCGATCGCGCCGTTGCCGCGAAGTGGCCGTCGGCCTGGAGCAGGCCGCGCGCCATGCCCCACCACTGCGGGCCCATGCCGCTGAACACGAATACCGGCTCGGTCGAGCCGTCGGTGAGCGCGCGGGCCGGCGATTTGCCTGCGCCCGCGGCGAAATCGGCCAGTTGCGACCGCAGGTCGTCGCTGTCACGGTAGGCGAACGCGGCGCGGAGTGGATGGTGCGCGCGCTGCGTCCACGCCGCTTCGGTCACCGCGCCGACGGGCGCGTTCTCGGTCAGGCCGTGCAGGTGGGTGGCCATGGTGCGCAGCGCGGTCTCATTGCGGGCCGACAGCGGCAGCACGGTGATCGGCGTCCGCGCGGCGTCCTCGCGGGGCGCTTCGGGCGCTCGGGTGAGGACGGCGTGCGCGTTGGTTCCGCCGTAGCCGAAGCTGTTGACCGCCACCGCGGCCTGTCCGTCGGTGTTGGGCAGCGGCTCGGCCTCCAGCGGAATCCGCACTCGCAGTTCATCGAACCGGATCTCCGGGTTCGGGTTGTCCAGCCGCAACTGCGGCGCGATGACGCCGTGGTGCAGGGTCAGCGCCGCCTTGATGACGCCCGCGACGCCCGCGGCGGCTTCGGTGTGCCCGATGTTGTTCTTCACCGAACCGACCGGCAGCGGCTCGCCGCGGCCTTCGACCGCGCCGTACACCGCACCCAGCGCGGCCAATTCGAGCGGATCGCCGACCGGCGTCCCGGTGCCGTGTGCTTCCACGTAGCGGACGTCGTGCGCGTCGACGCCCGCCAGCCGGTGCACCCGCCGGGCCAGGGCGGCCTGCGCGTCCGGGTTGGGCACCGGGATGGCCAGCGTGCGGCCGTCCTGGTTGACGCCGCTGCCGCGCACCACCGCGTAGATCCGGTCGCGGTCGCGGACCGCCGCCTCCTGCGACTTCAGCACGATGGCGCCCGCGCCCTCGCCCCGACCGTACCCGTCGGCCGCGGCGTCGAAGGACTTGCACCGGCCGTCGACGGAGAGGAAGCGTCCCTTGCACATCGAGATGAACGCCTCGGGCCGCAGCATCGCGTTGGCGCCGCCGACGATCGCCGTCTCGCATTCCCCCGACTCCAGGGCGAGCACCGCCTGATGCAGTGCGACCAGTGACGAAGAGCAGGCGGTATCGATGGTCATGGTGGGCCCGAGCAGGTCCAGCAGGAACGCGATGCGGGCCGACAGCAGCGTGTGCGACGAGCTGGTCGGGCTGTGGCTGTTGATCGAGGCGCGGGACACCGCCCCGCTGCGCACCAGCGCGTTGTCGTTCATGAAGCCGCCGACGAACACGCCGACCTCGCGACCGCTCACCCGGCCCGCCATCCCGGCGTCGTCGAGCGCCTCCCAGGCGACCTCGAGCAGCAGCCGCTGCTGCGGGTCCATGATCGAGGCCTCGCGCTGGGAGATGCCGAAGAACTCGGCGTCGAACTCCCAGAGCGGCTGGGTCAGGAATCCGCCGTGCCTGGTGTACATCCGGCCGGGCGCGTCCGGGTCCGGGTCGTAGAACTTCGCGAGATTCCAGCGGTCCGGCGGGACTTCCACGACGCCGTCGCCCTTGTGCACGACGAAGTCCCAGAAAGAGGCCGGGCTATCGATGCCGCCCGGAAAACGGCAGCCGATACCGACAATTGCTACATTGGGCATGCAAAAACCCCTGATGCTCAGGTACTCGAAAACGCCTGCGGTCGGATCGGCGCCATCGAATCAGCGTGGAGACAACCGGAATCGCGACGCCGGTAAACATGTTCCGTCGTAGGCGCCGTCCGGAGAGGAAGTAGTTCCGTGGTCGGAGGTCAGTGTCCACCCATGGTAGGAGCGCTGATTCGCTGAGGTCAATACGGTATCGCGCAGTACACGAGTGAAAACTATTGCGCCTCAGTCGATATCAAATACGTCATCACCGCAGGTCAGAATGGGTATGACAGCATTATTCACCTGTTATTACAGGGTTATTGTCTAGTCGAGACCGGAGAAATTACAGCGTTATTCGCTCCTGTCCCGTCGGGTAGCCGACGTCCCGATGTCAACGGGACAACTGATTTCGTGAGCACGTGGGTAACTTGTTGAGAACCCCAAGAACTCGAGCGGCCCCCAACGCGGGACCCGAACGCAAATCCACCCGCCACCTCACTGGTACGGCCTGAATATGCGGAGAGGCGGGGGAGCGGCTACCATGGCTCGTCGACTACGCACTCGGGGTGAAAGGCGATGCGCCGTGGTTACGTACAACACCGGACAGTTCCGAATCGAGGCGGAAGCCGAACCCATCGAGAGCGTGGCGTGGCTGGCCGAATTCACCGAGCAGTACATCGCGGGCTGGAACAGCGGGGACCCGGCGGCCGTCGCGAAATGCGCGACCGAGGACACCATCTGGCACGATCCGTCCCTGTCCGAGCCGGCGCACGGTCGCGCGGGAGTCGAGAAGTTCGTCGCCGACACGGTGCGCTCGTTCCCGGACGTGGCCTACGCCAACCCGTTTCCGCCGGTGCTCGCCGCGGACAACCGGCTCGCCCTCGTGCCGTGGCGGATGACCGGTACGCATCTCGGTCCGATCGACCCACCAGGGTTCGCCGCCACCGGCAAGAAGCTCGACCTGCTCGTGGTGGATCTCTGGCAGTTCCGCTCCGGGCTGATCTGGCGCAGCCAGGCCAGCTGGGATCTGCAGGAGATGCTGCTCCAACTGGGCCTGATGCCGCCGCGCGGCAGCGCCGCCGAACGCGCTATGGCGCGCGCCCAGCGGGTCAGGTCCCGGTTGCCGTTCTGAGCCGGGGCCGGATCAGTCGCCGGGTTCGGCGGTGAACCGCTCCATCGCCACGAGGACCGCGGCGCCGACGGTCTCCAGTTCGGCGCCCATACCGACGAGCAGATGCACGATGGCGGGGACCAGCACCTCGAGGAGACCGTCGTCGCCCAGGTGTCCGGCCATCTCCAGCTGGACGAAGCCGAACAGGCCCATCCACAGCTGTGCGGCCGCCGAACGGATGTCGGGGCAATTGATCAGCCCCGCGCCCTGCGCTCGCCGCACCGCGCCGACCACGTGATCGAACGTTTCCTGGTAGTGCTCGAACTCCGAATCATGCCCGGCCACGAGCACATTGCCTCGGTTGATCTTCATGTCGATGCGCGTTCCGGTGCCGAACATCAGCTGGAACAGCTCCGGCCCGCGCTGTGCCTCGTCACGGAACACCAGGCCGAGGACCAGCAGATCGGCGATCGGCTCGTCGGTCACTCCCGCCGCGGTCATGCGGTCGGCCAGCTGCGCGAAGCCCGCGGAACCCGCGGCGCGGATCAGGCCCGGCATGCCGCCGAAATTGGAGTACACCGCCATGGTGGAGACTCCGCACATGCGCGACACCCGGCGGACGGTGAGGGCGTGCAACCCCTCGGTCGACACCACCTCCACGGTCGCGTCGATCAGGCGATCGCGCAGCGCGGTGCTCATCGCGTCGGGCGCGGCGGTCGGGCGCACGGCTAATTCGGTCATTCCGGCAGTTTGTTTGCTCATCGCTTCCGATTCCCCACCACGGTCAGGCCGCGACGCATAGGTCTTCTAGGTTGCTGTGCGGTCGGCCACGGCGTCGAAGCAGGACCGGCGGAACGACTTCGGCGCCGATCGATGCACCATCGACTCGCTCGGTCCGGGACGCTGATCGTGGTTCATCGCGCACAGATATCTCCGTCCTTGCCGCACGAACTGGCGGGCAGAGCGTGAAATGGGTCCGCGTTCGCGGGCTACGAGAAGCGGGCGCACCCGCCGGGAGGTGCGTGTCGGAGGTGAGTGTCGTCACTGAGACTGTATGTGATAGAGCGTAACACTCTCGGCCGTTGCGCCAAATGTTTTGCGTCCTTTCCGAATTCGCTCTCCAGCGCTTCGCTGTGGCAGCTGACGATCGAGACGCCGCGGTCCTGGGGTCGGTGACAAGCGGTCTCCGTCTCAACCCGGCGAATGGCAGAGGATGTCTCGGATCGGACAAATCAGACATGCGCTCGACGGGCGGGTTAGCGGATCGCGTACTTGTCAAGATCGACCTCGGGCTAGCTGGTGCGGAGCGAGCCGCCACCCGGATCCGTGCGTGGTGCGGATCCGAGCGGGCGAAATCGCCAGGGCAGGATGACGCGCCTCGGTAGCCGGCTGCTGCCGGTTCTCTATGCGGGCGGTCACTGACACCCGGCAACGGTATCGTCCACAGGGGACAGTTTCGAGGGTGGGAGGTCCATCGATGTTGTCACCGATTCCGGGAGTCATCGCCTGGCCTGCGATCGGCCTCGTCGCCGCGGTGCTCGCGGGCCGGTCGGTGGTCGTGCGCGACACCGTCGTCGATCAGTTGGTCAACCGGCTGTTCCTGTGGGGTTTGCTGAGCTTGCTGCTGTACCGCTGCGACATGACGCCCGGTGTCGCGAGCCTGGCCCATCAGCTGGCGCTCGGCTGCACGGTGATGTCGTCGATGTGCCTGCAAGGGATCGTCCGTGTCTGGGCCTTCGACGCGGACCCGGTAGCGGTCTGGCGCAGGCACCGCGTCTGCGCTCTGCTCGCCGCCGGATGCGCTGCCACGATCCTGCTGGCGGGCACGTCGGCGCGCCGCGAAGGACGACTGGTCGACCTGACCGCGAGCCCAGGGGACATCGTGGTGTGGACCGCGTTCGGCTTGCCGCTGCTCTTGAACACCTCGCTGCTGGCCCGGATGTGCCTGCGGGAGCTGCGGTCCGGTGGGATAGGCGTGGAGGGAAAGCTGGTCTCCGGCGTAATGGCATGGGCAGCAACTCTCTTCGGCGCCAATCTGGCGCTGTCGCTGGTGCAGGCGGTCACCGGGTGGCAGGGCGGGGGAACGCACCTGACCAGGGTTGAAGCGACGGTCACCGTGTGCCTGGTACTCGACGCGATGTTCACTGCCATTCCGCTGGTGAGGACGCTGCTCGCCGCGGCGGAGCTCGACCGTGCCGGGCGATCCTGCCGCAGGTTGCGCCCGCTGTGGCGAGATCTCACCGCGGCGGTTCCCGAGATCGTCCTGCCTCCCGTCCCGGAAGAACGCACCGACGCGTCGTCCCGGCTGATGCGGATGACCGTAGAGATCCAGGACGCCCTGTTGCACCTCGGTCGCTACGCTCCGGCCACGGTCGGCCCGGCCGGGTCGGGCTGTCCGCTGACCGACTACGCACACCAAGTGGCGCAGGCGACACGCGCGCGGAAGTCGGGGTCCGCGCGGGTCGGATCGGCCCCGGCCCGGTTGCCCGTGCCCGCGACGGATTTCGACGCCGGACTGCGGCAACTGCTCGCGCTCGCCCGGGTGTGGCCCACCGCCCGCGCCGGCCTCGTCGGCGTCTAGAGCACTGCTTGGGTCTGGGTGACCTTCGCGACCAGCTTGTCCGCGTCATCGCGGATCACCGTCTCGACCACGATGAACGAGCGTCCGGCATGCAGCGGAATCGCGGACGCCGTGGCGTAGCCGGAGCGCACGGCACGCAGGAAGTTCGTCTTCGACTCGACCGTGGTGGTGCCCTGCTTGCCTTCGGGCAGGTTCAGGAACGCGCACACCGCACCGGTCGCGTCGGCAAGCGACATCAGCACCCCGCCGTGCAGGACGCCACCGAGGGTGCACAGCGACTCGTCCCAGGCCAGCCGGCTGCATACCAGCTCGGGTCCCTGCGCGAGCACCTCGATGCCGAGGCGCTCGGTGAACGGCATGGTCCGGTGGAAGAGCGCGGTGCCCGTCTCGTCGATCATGAGCGCGATCCTGCCCGACGCGGTGTCCGGCGTCGATTACGTCGTCGGTAATCGGATGCCCGCGCACGTTGTGCAACGGAGACCCTGGCATCGGTTCGGTATCGGTCCCCGCGCGCTGAAACGCTTCGCCGTGCGCGCGGGTATCTGGACATGAACCCGATGAACAGGAGAACGCGATGACCGACCTCCAGCCGTTCTATCGGCAAGTGCAAACGCACTACGACGTCTCCGATGCGTTCTACGCGCTTTTCCTCGATCCCTCGATGACTTACAGCTGTGCCTATTTCGAGCACCAGGACATGACGCTGGAACAAGCGCAGTACGCCAAGATCGACCTCGCGCTGGGAAAGCTCGACCTGCGACCGGGAATGACGCTGCTCGACATCGGCTGCGGCTGGGGCGCGACGATGGTGCGCGCCGCCACCGAGTACGGCGCCAAGGTCGTCGGGTTCACCCTCAGCCGCAACCAGTACGACTACGTCCAGTCCATGATCGACCGGCAGCGCCTCGCGCACGCCGAGGTCCGGCTACAGGGCTGGGAGGAATACGACGGCGATGCCGACCGGATCGTCAGCATCGGCGCGTTCGAGCATTTCCGGCGCGAGCGCTATGCGACGTTCTTCGAACGGTGTCATCGGATGCTCCCGCCGGGCGGGCGGATGCTTCTGCACACCATCGTCGGCTACACACTGGACGACCTCCGTCGCATGAATATCCCTGTGACCAGAGAACATGCGCTGTTTCACATCTTCATCAAGCGGGAGATCTTCCCGGGCGGCCAGCTGCCGCAGCCCGCCGAGGTGACCCGGGTCGCCGGACGCGCCGGATTCGGCACGGAGAAGATCCAGGAACTGCGACCGCACTACGCGCGCACCCTCGACTTCTGGGCACAGGCGCTGCGCGAGCGTCGTGCCGAGGCGATCGCGATCGCTTCCGAGGAGGTCTACGAGCGGTATCTGAAGTACCTCACCGGCTGCGCGGCGAACTTCCGTAGCGGGCACATCGACGTCATGCAGTTCACCTTGGTGAAGGAAGGCGCCGCCCGATAGCCGACAACCGGTTCAGCCGCCGAACGATCCGGTATGGGGCCGCGGCGGCAGCAGCCGCCACGGACCGCAGTTCTCCGTCTTGAATGCGACGTCGGTCGGCTTGATCTCCACTCGGACCGGGCTGAGCCGGGTGAAGTTGTTGGCGAGGATGTTCTGCATGTTCGTGTTGTCGCCTTCGACTTTCCACAGCCTGCGCCAGTCGCAACCGAAGGCCGGATCGGGCGTGCCAGGCGCCTCCCAGACGCCGGGAAGAATGTCGACGCCGACCAGGTAGACGCCGTCCTGCGGCATGGTGTTCGCGGGTTCGGCCGCCGCCGTTCCCGCGGCGACCAGGGTTAATGCGGAGGTCACGGCCCCCGCGAATAGAAGCGCGCTTGCACGCATAACGGTGTTCTCCTCGACTGTGCTACCGCCGCGTCGCGGCTGTCGTTCTTCCGCCGTCGCGGCCGACCTGGGAGATCCCCGCATCTCCGCGGCCAGACTTACCAGAACAGACCCGATGGTGTGCCGGAATTCGCGGATTCCTGTGCTGTCGAACAACACCGCACCGAATCGCGCGCGATGTTGTCATCGGATCGAGGCGCCGCGATATCCCCTACATGAAGTGTGCTCGGCGTGCCCGCGGCCTCGGCCGGTCGGCGCCATGCGGTATGCGATGTGCGCGATTGTGCACCGACGACGGGCTCGCCGCGGTGCTCACCGCCGACCGGGCGTTGTTGCACTGGCGAGCCGTGCAAGCCCTCGGCGACCGCGGTCTGGCCGAACACGCCGTGCAGGAGACGTTGCTGCGCGCCTGGCGCTCGTGCGCGCGGTTCGACGAAGACAGGGGCGCCCTCCGAACCTGGCTGCTGGCGATCCACCGCAACGTCGTCGTCGACATGAGCCGCGCCCGTGCCGCGCGACCGGGCGATTCCGGCTGGGACGAACTCGGTGAACTGGTCGACTCCCGCCACGCGCACCCGGACTTCTCCGACGGTCTGGTCGACGGCATGCTGGTGGCCCAGCTATTGGCGCTGCTGCCCGCCTCGCAGCGGGCGGCCGTCACCGAAGTCATCCTGCGCGACCGCGCCTACCAGGAGGTTGCGGATGAATTCGGCGTGCCGGTCGGCACCGTGAAGACTCGGGTGCACTACGCTCTGCGATCTCTGCGCAAACTGCCCCAGTGCGCCTGACGGCGCGGCGCGGCGCGCGCTGTAACACTTCGATAACGCGCCTTGCTTGCTGAGACAGGTGTTGCCAGAGTGAACCGTGGGTTTGGTGTTACAAGTGGGAAGGGAGGGGTGCCCCGTCCCGGGGCGCCGACCGCACTATGAAGCCAAGCATCATCAAGGCCGGTATCTGTACCGCCGTCACGGCCGCGGTAACGATGACGGTGTCCGGAACGCTCCCGGTCACCGCGCAGGCTGTACCGACATCGCCGGATCTGGCGAACAAGCTCGCAGGCAGAACCGTATTCCTCGACCCGGGACACCAGGGGTCGAGCCACTCCGAAAACCTTGCCAGACCGGTCAGCGACGGTCGCGGCGGCACGAAGGACTGTCAGACCACCGGGATGGCCACGATGAACGGCATTCCGGAACACACCATCAACTGGAACGTCACCCAGTTGGTCAGAACCGCGCTGGAGGGCATGGGCGCGCGCGTTGTGCTGAGCCGCCCGGACGACACGGGCTGGGGTGGCTGCATCGATGACCGGGCGAACGCGGCGACTCAGTCCGGCGCCACCGTGGCGGTGAGTATCCATGCCGACAGCGCGCCCGGGGAGTATCGCGGGTTCCACCTGATCGTCCCGGAACTGCCCGTCCCGAACCCGATCGTCAATGAGGTCCAGTCCGGAGCAGGACTCGCGGCGTCGAAGGCGGTGCGGGACGCGTATCGGCAGGCGGGCTTCGTCTCGGCGAACTACGGCGGCGTGGTGGACGGGCTGCAGACCCGCAAGGATATCGCCGGGCCCGCGCTGACCGCGGTGCCGCTCGTTTTCCTGGAGATGGGCAACGGAGCCAATCCCGAGGACGCGGCGCTGCTGGAGACGCCGCAAGGCCAGCTGAAGCACGCGATCGCCCTCACGACCGGGCTCGTCGGCTACCTGCTCGCATCGCAGGCGGGTGCGCCGTCGGACCAGTCCGCGGTCCGGTCCATTCCGCAACCGGGTGCGCCGACCGACCTTCCGGCGGGGGAGCAGAGCACTCCGCAGGGGCAGGCGAACCCGGGTACGCCGCAGGCCCAGACGATTCCGGGTGTGCCACAGACCCCGGCGATTCCGGGTGTGCCGCAGGGGCAGTCGGTTCCGGGTGCGCCGCAGAGTCAGTCGGTCCCGGGCATGCCGCAGACTCCGGCGATTCCGGGTGTGCCGCAGGGGCAGTCGGTTCCGGGTGCGCCGCAGAGTCAGTCGGTCCCGGGTGCGCCGCAGAGTCAGTCGGTCCCGGGCATGCCGCAGAGTCAGTCGGTTCCGGGTGCGCCGCAGAGTCAGTCGGTCCCGGGCATGCCGCAGAATCAGTCGGTCCCGGGCATGCCACAGAATCAGTCGGTCCCGGGTGTGCCGCAGAGCCAGTCGGTTCCGGGCGCACCTCAGGCGCAGTCCACACCGGGCACCTCGGCGACGCCGAACGCTCCGGGTACATCGGCGACACCGACGTCGCCGGGCACATCCGGAACACAATCGCCGAGCACACCGAACGCTCAGCAATCACCAGGGATCACCGGAGATCCAGGGTCGATCATGGAGTTGCTGGGACCGCTGGCGAAATCGCTCGGCTTGGACGACAGCGCCGTCAGCACGGAGTTGATCAACCTGGCCTATACCCTTGCGGGCATGCTGCTGGGCCCCGCGAAATAGTCCGCACACCGAACCCACTGGACGCCATCCTCGCCCGCTGAGGATGGCGTCCGGCTTTTCTCGCACCGTGGTGCCGCACAGTAGGGTGAGCGGAATGGCTGACCGGATTCCTGTTGTGCTCGTCGCGGGGTTTCTCGGTTCCGGGAAGACCACGCTGCTCAACCACATACTGCGGGACAATCGTGGGACCCGGATCGGGGTGGTGGTCAACGACTTCGGCGCGATCAATATCGACTCCATGCTGGTCGCCGGGCAGGTCGACGCCATGGTCTCGCTGGGCAACGGCTGCGTGTGCTGCGCGGTCGACGTCACCGAGCTGGACGCGCTGTTCACCCGGCTGGCGCAGCCGCGCGCCGAAATCGACGTCATCGTGGTGGAGGCCAGCGGCCTGGCCGAGCCGCGCAATCTGATCAGGATGGTGGTCGGTAGCGACAATCCACGCATCCGCTACGGCGGCTTGGTGGAAGTGGTCGACGCCGAGCAGTTCCCGGAGAGCAGCGCACGCCATCCCGAGCTGATCACGCACCTGCGGCTGGCCGATCTGGTCGTGGTGAACAAGGCCGACCGGGTGACGCCGGAGCAACTGGCCCTGCTGCGTGCGGACATCGCGGCGCTCGTCGCCCCGGCGCCGGTGTACGTGACGACGCACGGCCGTATCGATCCCGGGCTGCTTTTCGACGAACCGCTGCGGGAAACACCTCGCCTGGCCGAGCAATTGAGTTTCGACGAACTACTCGCCGAGCACGACCACGAGGAAGACCACGCCGAACACCGCCATCTGCACGACGACTACACCAGCGTCTCGTTCACGAGCGGGCGAGAGCTGGACCCGCGCAAACTGATCGACTTTCTGGAGGACCCGCCACCGGGGCTGTTCCGGGCCAAGGGCTTCGCCGCGTTCGGCGTCGCGAATGAACGCAGGAAGTTCGTCGTGCACATGGTCGGCCGCCACATCGTCTTCGAGTCGGGCAGCTGGTCGCGGGGCGAATCCCGGGGCGCGCGGCTGGTGTTCATCGGGGCTGGACTGCAGACCGACAAAGTCCTGGACCGGCTGCGGGACACCGTGCACGATGCCGCCGCCCCGCTCGACCCGCAGAGCATGCTCGGCGTCTGGCGCTACACACCGCACTGAGCGCACCGCGCCGGCGCTGCTGACGAACCGAGAGCGCCACCGCGGGCGTCAGCGAGGCGCCGTCGGCCAAGGGCACCGCTAGCCGCGATGACTTCGACGTTGCCGCGACTGTCGCCGGTCCCACGCCATCAGCGATGGATTCACCCGCAGGCGTTCACCCATTCGGACAGGCCGTCGGCGAACAATTGCCGTTTCCAGATCGGGACTTCGTGCTTGATCCGATCGACCAGTTCCGCGCACGCGGCGAACGCCTCGCCGCGATGCGCCGCCGCCACCGCGACGACGATCGCGCGATCGCCGATGGCGAGCGATCCCACACGATGTGTCGCGGCGACCGGTAAGCCGTGCGAGGCGGCGAGTTCCGCGCAGACAGTGTGCAGGAATCGCTCCGCTTGCGGGTGCGCGGAGTATTCCAGGGCCGAAACGGCTTGTCCGCCATCGTGATCGCGGACCTTTCCGGTGAACACCACGGCCGCGCCGTAGTGCGATCCGGTCACAGCCGCCTCGACCTCATCGGGGTCGAGCGGCTGGTCGCTGATCCGGGCGAGCCGGACCATGGCCTCAGCCGTTGTCATGACTACCACCTCCGGCTACTTGTGCGAGCAGATGATCCAGCAGCGGTTCCAGCACCGCCATGCCGTCTTTGACGCCGCCCGGCGATCCGGGCAGGTTCACGATCACCGAGCGGCCCGCGAGCCCGGCGACCCCGCGGCTCAGCGCGGCAAGCGGGAATTTCGCGGTGCCGCGCTGCCGGATCGCCTCGGCCACGCCGGGCAGTTCCCGGTCGAGCAGTGCGAGGGTGACTTCGGGTGTCCCGTCGGTAGGAGAGGCGCCGGTTCCGCCGGTGCTGATCACGAGCGCGGGTTCGAAGCGCAGCGCGTCGGCCAGGCCGAATTCGATATCCGCGTCGGCGTAGACCAGCGGACCGCGCACCGAGAAGCCGAGGTCGGCAAGCCATTCCACGAGGACTGGACCGGTGGTGTCGACGCGGGTGCCCGCGGCGACGCCTGTGGAGGAGACCAGCACCACGGCCGAGCGCTCGGCCTCGTCTGGTTCCGCTTCGGCGTACTCCGAGATCTCCTCCGCGGCAACCGCGTCGTCGTCGGCCGTCTCGTCGGTGGTCTCGATCGGTTCCGCGGCGGCCGGACGCACCCAATGTCCGTGCTTGCCGCCCTCTTTGGTGAGCAGCCGCACCTCGGTCAGCGTGGCTGCGGGATCGACCGCCTTCACCATGTCGTGCAGCGTGAGACCGGCGACCGCGACAGCGGTGAGCGCCTCCATCTCGACACCGGTAGGGCCTTTGGTCTTCGCGGTGGCCTCGATCGTGATGCCGGTGTCGGTGAATCCGAACTCGACCCGCACCGACGAGAGCGCCAGCTGATGACACAGCGGGATCAGCTCCGAGGTCTTCTTGGCCCCCGCGATGCCCGCGATGCGCGCCGTGGACAGCACGTCCGCCTTCGGCAGGTTGTCGGCCCGGACCAGCGCGACCACCTCGGCTGTGGTGCGCAACTCGCCCGCCGCGACGGCGATCCGGGTGGTGTCGTCCTTCGCGCTCACATCGACCATGCGGGCGCGACCTTCGTCGTCGACGTGGGACAGCTCGCTCATGCCTCCGCCTCGCTAGCGCTCGGCTCCGGCACGAGCGAGCACTCGGCTGTGTCCATTGTTCGCTCGCTCATAGTGACCACACTCGCACAAGCGCGCCCGCGGGCAGCGTGGTGACCTCCGCGGGCACATCGATCAGCACGTCGGCCCGCGCCATGCCCGCCACCAGATGCGAACCCGGCCCCGACACCACCTCGACGGCCTTCGGGTGCCGATGCGGCGCAAGTGGTTCCCCGGACTGGGCGCGGACCAGTTTGCCGCGTAGGAATTGCCGCTTCCCCTCCGGGGAGCGCGGCACGGCGGTGAGCAGGGGAAGCTCGTAAGCGTCCACGTCGGGCAGGCCGGCGAGGTGGCGCAAGATCGGTCGGGCGAAGACCTCGAACGACACCATCGTGCTGACCGGGTTGCCCGGGAAACTGAGCACCGGCACCCCGTCGACGACGGTGAGCCCTTGTGGACCGCCAGGCTGCATCGCGACCGAGCCGAACTGCCCGCCGAGCGGCTCGAGCACGTCCTTGACCACCTCGAAGTCGCCCTTGGACACGCCGCCGGAGGTGAACACCACATCGGCGGCCTTGGTCGCGGCGGACAGCAGCGCGCGGAATCGCGCCGGATCATCGGTGCTGTGCGCGACCGAGACGACCTCGACGCCGTTCGCCGCGAGCGCGGCGGCCAGGGCGACGCCGTTGGAGTTGTAGATCTGTCCGGGCCGTAGCGCGCTTCCCGCGGCGACCAATTCGTCTCCCGTGGTGATGACCGCGCCGCGCACGGCGCCGAACACCGTCACCGCAGGCAGGCCGACCGCCGCCAGAGCCGCGATGTGCCGGGGCGCCAGGGTGGTTCCCGCGCGGACGAGCAGGTCCCCGGTGCGGACGTCGGTGCCTGGTTCCCGCACGAATTCGCCTGCGCTGCGGCCGCGTTCGATGGTCACCGAGCCGGCGTCGGCGTGGGTGTCCTCCACCGGAACCACGCAGTCCGCGCCGGGCGGAAGCGGTGCGCCGGTCATCACCTTCACGGCCGCGCCGCGCGGCAGCGGCGCCCGGCCGGGAGCGCCGGCGGCGACCACACCGGCCAGCGGCAGGGTGACCGGCGCGACCAGCACCGATTCCGCCCGCACCGCGTACCCGTCCATCGCGGAATTGCGGAATACCGGCAGGTCGATCGGCGAGCGGACGTCCTCGGCCAGCTGCCTGCCCAGCGCCCGCGACACCGCGACGGACTCGACCGCGCGCGCGGCCAGCGGCCGCAACAGCTGTTCGATGCTGTCGCGGTAGTCGTCGACGGGCCTGGCCGAAACGCTCGCGGGCCGGGGGTTCATGCGGTCAGCCTAATGTGCGCAGCAGGGCGAAGTCTGTCCGCAGCCTGGGCTGGGCCGGGTGAAGGTAGAGGTAGCCGCAGGGAAGGGTGCAGCCGGGCGAAGTCTGTCCGCAGCCCGGGCCGGGCCGAGTGAAGGTAGAGGTAGCCGCAGGGAAGGGTGCAGCCGGGCGAAGTCCGTCCTCAGCCGCGCCGGGCCGAGCGAAGGCGAGGCAGCCGCCTTGCCCTCTATCCGGACTTTCCGTCTCCGCCGCCGTCCGCCGGTCTGCGGCCGCACCGTGATCATCGCGAGGCCGGGCTCACCGTCCGCGCCCGGCCGCGGTGAGCCGTCTGTGTACCTTCCGCCCGGTGACGATTCGGGACAGACGGTCATAATGGACGTGTGACTCTAGTCGAGATCGGGATCCCCGCCGTGCGTTCCGGGCCTCCCTCGCTCGACGGCCGTCCCGATACTCCGTATTTGCTGGATCGTTTCGGACGCGTCGCCCGAGATCTGCGCGTCTCCATCACCGAGAAGTGCTCGCTGCGCTGTACCTACTGCATGCCGGAGGAGGGGCTGCCGGAGATTCCCCGGCACGAGCTGCTCACCGTCGACGAGATCGTGCGGCTGGTCCGGCTGGCGGTGCGCGATCTCGGCGTGCGCGAGGTCCGCTTCACCGGGGGTGAGCCGCTGATGCGTCGCGAACTGGAGCAGATCATCGCCGGGTGCCACGCGGAGGTCCCGCACATCCCGCTGGCCATCACGACCAATGGCGTCGGGCTCGAGCACCGTGCCCGCGGGCTCGCGGCGGCCGGTCTGCACCGGGTGAACGTGTCGCTGGACACCGTGGACCGGGCCGGTTTCGCCCGGCTCACCCGGCGCGATCGGCTCGAATCGGTATTCGCCGGCATCCGCGCCGCCCGGCACGCCGGACTGGAACCGATCAAGGTCAACGCCGTGCTGATGCGCGAAACCCTCTCCGGCGCATCGGATCTGCTGCGCTGGTGCCTGGACGAGGGCTGCGAGCTGCGGTTCATCGAAGAGATGCCGCTGGACGCCGACCACGAGTGGGCCCGGACCAACATGGTCACCGCGGCCGAGTTGCTGGACGTGCTCGGCGCCCGATTCGAGCTCACCGAGGCCGGACGTGCCGATCCGTCGGCTCCGGCGGAGAAATGGCTGGTCGACGGCGGCCCGGGAACCGTCGGGATCATCGCGACGGTGACCCGCAAGTTCTGTGACACCTGCGACCGCACCCGGCTTACCGCGGACGGCATGCTGCGATCCTGCCTGTTCAGCGATCAGGAGTTCGACCTGCGCCAGGCGCTGCGTTCCGGCGCGGACGACGAGAAACTCGCGACGCTCTGGCGCGGCGCGATGTGGAACAAGTGGGCGGGACATGGCATCGACGCCGACGGCTTCGTCCCACCGGAGCGGACGATGGGAGCCATCGGTGGTTGAGATCCGCTACTTCGCCGCGATCGCCGATGCCGTCGGCAAGGAACGCGAAACCCTCGACTTCCCGGCCGGTGCCACAGTGGCCGACCTACGCGCCACCCTGGCGGCCGCGTACGGCCCCGACCTGGACAAAATGCTGTCCGTCTGCGCCTACTTGATCGGCGACGAGCTCACCCGCGACCCCATGGCCGCGCTCAGCACACGTGTCGACGTGCTCCCGCCGTTCGCGGGGGGATAGGCGGCGTTCTCGCCTTCGCTCGCCCGGCGCGGGCTAAGGACGGACTTCGTCCGGCGGTGTCTTTTCTGCGGCGTTCTCGCCTTCGCTCGCCTGGGCGCGGGCTATCGACGGGCTTCGCCCGGCGGTGTCTTTTCTGCGGCGGCCTCTGCCTTCGCTCGCTCGGGGCGGGCTATTGACGGGCTTCGTCGGGCTTCGTCTCTTAGGCAGCGGTCTTGCCTTGCTCGCTCGGCGCGGCTATAGACAGACTTCGTTCAGGTACGCCCTTTGTGCGGCTGCTTCCGGGCTTTGTTCGGTTCGGCGCGGGCTGGCGACGCGTTTCGTTCGGCTGGGTTCGCCGCTTTCGCCGCGCGGCGTGGTTGAGGACGCGTTTCGTTCGGCTGGTTCGCCGCTTACGCCCCGCTGCGCGGCTACAGTCGAGCCGTGGTGCGAAGCAAGGCGAGTGATGTCGATGGCTACCTGGCCGAGGCGCCCGAAGCGCGCCGGGCCGCGCTCACTCGGCTTCGCGAGCTGTGCCGCTCCGAACTGACCGGCTTCACCGAGGTGATGGCCTACGGCATGCCCTGCTACGAGCGTGACGGGGTCGGGGAGATCGCCTTCGCTGACCAGAAGCAATACATCTCCTTCTATCTGCTGCGCACCGACGTGCGCGCGGCCTTCGCCGACCGTCTGGCCGGACACGACATGGGCAAGGGATGCCTGCGTTTCCGGGCGCCGGAACGGGTCGATTTCGAGCTCGTCCGCGATGTGCTCCGCGCCACCGCGGCGGGACGAGGCGGGCTGGTCTGCTGAGGACCGCCTGAATATTCGGTACGCGAGGATGTAGAAAACGGCCCGCCCCGTTCGTCGTCCGAATAGATGGGGTATCCGGCCCCGTCCAGGCGAGGAAGGATGACGCTATGCACTATCTGGCGACACTGGTGGGACGGGAAGAAGGATCGGGCACCCGGCCCGGCACGCCGGAGTTCGACGCCGAGGTGGCGAAGTACGCGGTGTTCGAGGAGCGGGAGGCCGCGGCGGTCGCGGGCGGCGTGGCGCTGTTCCCCTCCGCCGACGCGCTGCACATCCGGCGCCGCGGAGAGCGCACGTTGGTCACCGACGGCCCGTTCGCCGAGCAAGCCGAGGTCGTCGGCGGATTCTATGTGTTCGAAGCCGCCGATCTGGACGAGGCGATCCGGCTGGCGCGCCACGTGCCCGCCGCCGAAGACGGGGCGGTCGAAGTGCGCCCGATGGCGATGTGGTGGCCGCACGACACCCCGCGTGCGGATTGGTGGCTGGCGCTGCTGTGGGAAGCTCCGGACGCGGTGATCGCGCCGGATACGCCGGAGTGGGACGCCGCCGTCGCCGAACATCAGCGCTTCGGCGAGAAGTATGCGGCACAGATCCGCGGTGGTGGAGCGCTGCAACCGCCGTCCTCGGCGACCACCGTGCGGGTGCGCGACGGGAAGACGCTGCTCACCGACGGGCCGTATGCGGAGTTCGCCGAGGTGGTGGACGGGCTGTACCTGTTCGCCGCGGAGGGCCGAGCGCACGCGGCCGAGATCGCGTCGGCCATCCCGCTGGGCGAGCGTGGGCGCACCGAGGTGCGTCAGGTCGTGGATCTGGGCGACTGACGTGCGCACGGGTCCGGCCGAGACGATCGACGCCGTCTACCGCGCCGAGTTCGGCCGGGCCCTCGCGACGGTGGCCAGGATGGTTGGCGATATCGGCCTGGCCGAGGACGCCGTGCAAGAGGCCTTCGCCGACGCACTGCGTACCTGGCCCGAGCGCGGACTGCCGTCCAACCCGGGCGCCTGGATAACCACGACCGCGCGCAATAGAGCGCTGGACCGGCTGCGACGCGAGTCGGCTAGGCCGGTCAAGGAACATGACGCGGTGCTGACGCGGGCGCCGAACGAGGAGGCCGAGGTGTCGCCGGTGCCGGACGACCAACTGCGGATGATCTTCACCTGCTGCCACCCGGCGTTGTCGCGGCCCTCGCAGGTGGCCCTGACGCTGCGCCTGGTGTGCGGCCTGCGCACGGCCGAGATAGCGCGTGCCTTTCTGCAACCGGAACATACCGTGGCGCAACGGCTGACGCGCGCGAAGGCGAAGATCCGTCAGGCGGGCATCCCGCTGCGGGTGCCGCCCCCGCACCTGCTGCCCGATCGGGTCCCTGGCGTACTGGCGTGCGTGTATCTGGTGTTCACCGAGGGATACTTCGCGACGTCGGGCCCTTCCGCGGTGCGAGACGAGCTGTGCGATGAAGCGATTCGGCTCGGCAGGCTGCTGTGCGGGTTGCTGCCGCGCGAACCCGAGGCGCGTGCGCTGCTGGCGCTGATGCTGTTGCAGGACAGCCGCCGGAATCAACGGCGGCGCGGTGACGAGGAATTGGTGCCGTTGGAGGAGCAGGATCGGTCGCGGTGGGACCGGGCGGCGATCCGGGCCGGGCTGGATTGCCTGAGGTCGGCCGAGGCCGATGGTGGCGGCCCGTACCTGGTGCAGGCGCGCATCGCCGCCGCGCACGCGACGGCGCCGAGCTGGGCGCGGACCGATTGGCATTCGATCGTCGCGGAGTACGACGAACTACTCCGGCTCGCCCCGTCGCCCGCGGTGTCGGTGAACCGCGCCGTGGCCGTGGGGTTTGCCCGCGGGTTCGACGCGGGGCTTGCCGCCCTGGACGAGGTTGCCGGCGACCCGCGGCTGGCCGGATCGCACCTGGCACCCGCGACCCGCGCCGACTTGCTGCGACGCGGCGGACGGTGGCGGGAGGCCGCGGAGAGCTATCGCGCGGCGCTGGAACTGGCGGGCAATGACCAGGTGCGGCGGTTCCTGGCGCGCCGCCTCGCGGAGGTCGAGTCGGCGCGCTGAGCGCTCAGCGCCACCAGGTATCGAGCGGAGTCACCGGGACGGTCCGCTTGTGCCGGGTGTTCAGGTAGGTGGATTCGACCTTGGCGGCGACTTCCGCGCTGACCTCGTTGCCTTCCAAATAGTCATCGATTTCGCTGTAGCGCAGGCCGAGCGCCTCTTCGTCGGGCAGCGCGGGACGGTCGTCCTCCAGGTCGGCGGTGGGGACCTTGGACCAGATGCTGGGGGGCGCGCCGAGTTCTTGCAGCAGCGCGGCGCCTTGGCGCTTGGTGAGGCCGGTGAGCGGGGTCAGGTCGACGCCGCCGTCGCCGTACTTGGTGAAGAAGCCGCTGACCGCTTCCGCCGCGTGGTCGGTGCCGACCACCAGCAGGTTCTCCTGCCCGGCCAGGGCGTACTGGATCACCATGCGTTCCCGCGCCTTGATGTTGCCGCGCACGAAGTCGCGCAGCTTGTCCACCTGGAGCGCGGAGGCGGCCTCGGCCGCCGCGGCGTTCGCGCTGGGACGGACGTTCACGACGACCTGGCGGTCCGGCTGGATGAAGCGCAGCGCGATCCTCGCGTCGGCCTCGTCGGCCTGTACCCCGTAGGGCAGCCGGACGGCGAGAAACGTCGCGTCCGCTCCCTCGGCGCGCAGCTCTTCGGCCGCGAGCTGGCAGAGCCGTCCGGTGAGGGCGCTGTCCTGCCCGCCACTGATACCGAGGACGAAACCTCGTGCGGGAGTGGCGTTCAGATAATCCTTGAGGAAATCGATCCGGCGCCGCACTTCGGTTTTCGGTTCGATCGTGGGCTGGACGCCCAATTCGCTGATGATCTGTTCGCGCAGGTTCCGCATGGCGCCCGAGTCTACTGGCGATTCAGCGGGCGACAACGCGCCGAACGAGGCTCTCCCAGTTGTCGCCGATCTGCTCGCGGCGGTAACCCTGGACGTGCATCTGGTGCATGACGAGCGCCGCACCCAGCATCCCCAGCAGCGCGTCGGCGACGAGCGGGATTTCCCCGGGTACGTCGGCCTGCCGCAGCAGCATCGTGACGTGCGCGCGCAGCAGTCCGTAGGGCGCGCCGGAATAGCGGTCCCTTGCCTCGCCCAGCTCGGCGGCGCGGTGTAGCTCACCGGCCAGGTCGATGTCCAGCAGCCGGGCCCGCCCGAACGCGACCAGCCGTTCCACCGGCGCAGCGCCGGGGCCGAGCGGCGGCGGCCCGAAGATGAACGCCTCCTGGAATTTTCGATCGGAGTGGTCCAGCAGCGCGAGCATCAGCCCCGACCGGCTGCCGAACCGGCGGAACACCGTGCCTTTGCCGACACCGGCGCGCTTGGCCAGCGCGTCCATCGTGAGGCTGTCGATACCCTGCTCGCGCATCAACTGGTGGGCCGCGTCCAGCAGGAGCTGCCGGTTGCGCGCCGCGTCGGCGCGCTCGGCGGGCTCGGCGGGCTGCACCGTGCCGGGTAGGGGCATGCCGACGTCGATCAACCGACTCCGGTCCGGCGTCGGTGCGTCCGATGTGGGGTAGTTCACAGCGCTCACGCAGACTCCACGGGAAGTAATCGGACCATGGTCCGGTTAGTGTGTGGTGAACGTACGGACACCACCATTCAGTACACCAGGAGTCGTCATGAGTCAGACCCGCATCCTCGCACTCGTCGGTAGCCTCCGTGCCGCGTCGGTCAATAGGCAGCTCGCCGAGGCTGCCGCGCAGACCGCGCCGGAGGGTGTCGAGGTCACTATCTATGCAGGCCTTGCCGACATCCCGTTCTACAACGAGGACATCGACCTTCCCGATGCCGTGCCCGCCGCCGCGCAGGCGCTGCGCGACGCGGTCGCGGAGGCGGACGGCCTGCTGCTGGCCACGCCGGAATACAACGGGACGCTGTCGGCGGTCCTGAAGAACGCCATCGACTGGGCCTCCCGCCCGTACGGCGCCGGGGTCCTCACGGGCAAGCCCACCGCCGTGGTGAGCGCGTCGGTCAGCCCGAACGCGGCGCAGTGGGCGCACGGCGACGCGGTCAAGGCGCTCGGCGTTGCGGGCGCGAAGGTCGTGGAGTCCGCGCACCTGCACTTCGGTGTAATCGGCGAGCGGTTCGCCGCCTCGCATCCGCGCGAGGACGCCGAGGCGCTGACCCAGTTGGCGGGCACCGTGCGCGAACTGGTCGAGGCCACACGTGGCCAGCTGGCCTCCGTGTAAGCTCCACCCCGGTCTCCAGCGAGGGCCGTCGTTACCGCGGTAGCGACGGCCCTCGTCGCTTGTCCTATATTTGCCAGAAATTAGCTATAGCCCTAGAGAGTGATCTGCGTCACTCTTTGTCGCGCGGGCGAATCGAGCATCCAGGTACTTCTCGCTGTGGAATTTCACCGATGTGACTCGCTACATGTCGTGTTGGATGAATCTGTCGGCCACTAGGTGTAGTGTCTTCGGTACTGGAAGACGGCATGAGACCTCGCTCCACACGAGTGGCTGAGCAGGGGCTTCGGGTCCGGATCCAGGAGTTTGCGCAGTATGTCGGATCGTGCACTGCATACGGATCACAGGCTGTGGATCAGGCACAAGGAGAGAGGGACATCAATTGACCGTCACCGTGTACACCAAGCCCGCTTGCGTCCAGTGCAACGCCACCTACAAGGCCCTCGACAAGGCCGGTCTGGACTACGAGGTCATCGATATCTCGGAGAACGACGAGGCGCGTGACTACGTCATGGCCCTCGGGTACTTGCAGGCGCCGGTCGTGGTGGCCGGAGACGATCACTGGTCGGGCTTCCGGCCCGACCGCATCAAGTCGCTCGCGACCGTGGCGGCCTGAGCGCGTCCACCGCGTCCGGTCCATCCGAGGGCCGAGTGCCCGGCACTCCGGAGAGGAGGAAGTCGACCATGTCGGAGACGACGGCGCTGGTCTACTTCTCCAGCGCCTCGGAGAACACACATCGTTTCGTCGAGAAGCTGGGTCTCCCGGCAACTCGCATCCCACTGCACACCGCCGACTCATTGCGCGTAGACGAGCCGTACGTGCTGATCGTCCCCACTTATGGGGGCGGTCGGCACGTACTCGGGGGCAACCGTTCCGAGAAGGATTTCGTGCCGCGGCAGGTCGCCAAGTTCCTCAACGATCCGCACAACCGGTCGCTGCTGCGCGGCGTCATCGCGGCGGGCAACACGAACTTCGGCGAGACCTATTGCTATGCGGGCGAGCTGATCTCGCGCAAATGCGGGGTGCCGTACCTGTATCGCTTCGAACTCATGGGAACCGCTGAGGACGTCGAGCGCGTCCGAGAGGGATTGGGATTGTTTTGGCAACAGCAACGACAGCACCGACCGGAAAAGCAGCTCGCTTAGAGCAAGCACCGGTCCGCGGCGCGGAAGCAGGCGAGGTTCTGGACTACCACGCCCTCAACGCGATGCTGAACCTGTACGGCCCGGACGGCGAGATCCAGTTCGACAAGGACCGTGAGGCCGCCCACCAGTACTTCCTCCAGCACGTCAACCAGAACACCGTCTTCTTCCACAACCTGGACGAGAAGCTGGACTACCTGATCGAGGAGAACTACTACGAGGCAGAGGTTCTCGACCAGTACAGCCGCGCCTTCATCAAGAAGCTGTTCAAGCAGGCCTACGCCAAGAAGTTCCGGTTCCCCACCTTCCTCGGCGCGTTCAAGTACTACACCTCGTACACGCTGAAGACCTTCGACGGCAAGCGTTACCTGGAGCGGTTCGAGGACCGGGTCTGCATGGTCGCGCTCACCCTCGCGGCCGGTGACGAGGTGCTGGCGAGCAAGCTGGTGGACGAGGTCATCGACGGCCGTTTCCAACCGGCCACGCCGACCTTCCTCAACTCGGGCAAGAAGCAGCGCGGCGAGCCGGTGTCGTGCTTCCTGCTGCGCATCGAGGACAACATGGAGTCGATCGGGCGCTCGATCAACTCCGCGCTGCAACTGTCCAAGCGCGGCGGCGGTGTCGCCTTGCTGCTGAGCAACATTCGCGAGCACGGCGCGCCGATCAAGAAGATCGAGAACCAGAGCTCGGGCGTCATCCCGATCATGAAGCTGCTGGAGGACTCGTTCTCCTACGCCAACCAGCTCGGCGCGCGTCAGGGCGCGGGCGCGGTCTACCTGCATGCGCACCACCCGGATATCTACCGGTTCCTGGACACCAAGCGGGAGAACGCGGACGAGAAGATCCGCATCAAGACTCTCTCGCTGGGCGTGGTCATCCCGGACATCACGTTCGAGCTGGCCAAGAAGAACGAGGACATGTACCTCTTCTCGCCGTACGACGTGGAACGCATCTACGGCAAGCCGTTCGCCGACATCGACGTCACCGAGAAGTACCACGAGATGGTCGACGACAAGCGCATCCGCAAGTCGAAGATCAAGGCGCGTGAGTTCTTCCAGACCATCGCCGAGTTGCAGTTCGAGTCCGGCTACCCGTACATCATGTTCGAGGACACGGTGAACCGGGCCAACCCGATCGCGGGCAAGATCACCCACTCCAACCTGTGCTCGGAGATCCTGCAGGTGTCCACGCCGTCGGAATTCAACGACGACCTGTCCTACGCGAAGGTGGGCAAGGACATCTCCTGCAACCTCGGCTCGTTGAACATCGCCAAGACGATGGACTCACCCGACTTCGCCCAGACCATCGAGGTGGCGATCCGGGCGCTGACCGCGGTGTCGGACCAGACGCACATCTACTCGGTGCCGTCCATCGAGCAGGGCAACAACGAGTCCCACGCGATCGGCCTCGGGCAGATGAACTTGCACGGCTACCTGGCGCGCGAGCGGGTCCACTACGGGTCCGAAGAGGGCGTCGACTTCACCAATATCTACTTCTACACCGTCGTCTACCATGCGATCCGGGCGTCGAACAAGATCGCGATCGAGCGTCGCAGCTACTTCGGCGGTTTCCCGGAATCCAAGTACGCCAGCGGCGAGTACTTCGACAAGTACACCGATCAGGTGTGGGAGCCGAAGACCGATCGCGTCCGGCAGCTGTTCGCCGACGCGGGCGTGCACATTCCGACCCAGGACGACTGGCGCGAGCTGAAGGCCTCGGTCATGGAGCACGGCATCTACAACCAGAACCTGCAGGCGGTGCCGCCGACCGGCTCGATCTCGTACATCAACCACTCCACCAGCTCCATCCACCCGGTGGCGTCGAAGATCGAGATCCGCAAGGAAGGCAAGATCGGGCGCGTCTACTACCCGGCGCCCTACATGACCAACGACAACCTCGACTACTACGAGGACGCCTACGAGATCGGCTACGAGAAGATCATCGACACCTACGCCGCGGCCACTCAGCACGTGGACCAGGGCCTGTCGCTGACGTTGTTCTTCAAGGACTCCGCCACCACCCGCGACCTCAACCGCGCCCAGATCTACGCCTGGCGCAAGGGCATCAAGACGCTCTACTACATCCGCCTGCGCCAAATGGCCTTGGAGGGAACCGAAGTCGAGGGCTGCGTGTCCTGCATGCTGTGAGTTGGGTCATCGGATGGGATGCAGGGCAGGGATTTGCCCTGCATCGGTTCGTACGTCGCTGAGTGGAACGCCGTGTTGATCCCATCGTGCGTTCTGGATCGGACAACACCGTCAACGGGGCGCCCAGCGCAGGCGCGACAGCCCGACTATCTCCGCCGTCGTGGTCGACGATCGGTTAGCGGTCGATCGCCAGTCGTCGCAACGATGCGTCCAGTTCCCGCCAGAGGTCTCCCACACGGCCGCGACCACTCGGGGCGTTCGGATAACGCGTCAGGACGCTCACCACGATGGGACTGGCCAGGGCTGTTGCCTTCTCGATGTAGTCGGCGCCGACGTTACGGTCGTCGCCGGCATCGAGCTCGAATGCACGAGCCGCGCTGGCGGCCGGCATGAGGATATGCCCGCCCTGGGTCGCCTTCGCCAGCGGGTGAAGGTACGCGGCGGCTCCCGCGTAACCGGCGGCGCGCGCCGCGTCGGCCGCGGCTTCACATTCCATCGCTCGAGCTGCTCGTGCGGCCCGGTGCGCGTCCAGTGCGGTCACGCGGAGCGCTTTCGTCCGCTTGCCCCCAGCGGCGAATCTGCGCGCCTCGTCGAGCACCGCCTGTACGCGTGGATCATCCGGACAGTCGCGCTCGAAGATCGCCAAAACAGGCTCCGCGCAGGCCACGGCATAGGCCGTGACTTCGCGCAGTTCGGCCATGCTGAGCTCGATCATCAGATTCTCGTCTGCCACGTTCACGACACTTAACGGTATCGCTGAAACTTCGGTTGGAACTTTCCAGCGATACTGTCAGGACAGTGATGCGAAACCTTCAAAACGGTGGACTGCTCAGGCGCATTGATCTGGCGCCGCCATCGACGAGGCCCGACGGAGCTCTGCGGTGCCCCCCGGCTTCCCGTCGGCCTGGGAGAAGGTCGCCGGAAGCCGGAGAGCCGGACATGACGCCTATGCGGCGCCCTGCTCGTCTTTCTCTTCGAACCAGTAGGTCAGGGTGTAGATGGACAGCGGACCGCCGGGGCCGTCGATCGCGACGGTGAATTCGCCTTCGCCGCGCAGCCCGGTGAGTTCCCCGGTGCCAGAGCCTGCCACCACCGTCCAACGGCCGTGTGCCATGTTGTGGCGGTCGTGATAGCCGGCGTCGGTGATGACGAACGACCCCTGACGCCCGCCCACTGCGCCGACAATCCGCTCGATTCCGGTGAAAGTGGAGGTTCCGTCTTTGCGGACGACGCTGACGTGCGAGGCGGTGCCGGTGCCGGTGACGCCTCCGGAGAACTGTTCGGTCATGCCGTAGCGCACCAGGGACACCCCGGACTCGTCGGCGGGGTCGACCTCGACCTGCTGGAAGGTGTCCGTCAGGACGATGTTGACTCCGCTTACCTGCGCTCGATCGGCGTAGCCGCGCGGTGCCGTGGTGGCCGCGCCGATCCCCCGGAAGGTGTGTTCCGGCGGCAGGGTGAAGCCGAGGGGCTCACTCGAGGGCATTGTCGTGGTCGCGTGGTGTTCGGACATGGTTGTTCTTCTTTCTATTTCTTGTGTTGCCGGGATTCCGGAGATCGGATCAGTGCCGGTTACCGCTGGTCTGATGGGCGAAGGAACGGATGAGTTCGGCGGTGGCCACCGGCTCGTCGACGTGCGGCAGGTGACCTCCGGGAAGTTCACGCAGTGCGGTGCCGGTCTGGTCGGCCACCCACTGCGAGGTCTGGTGCAGTAGTTCGCCTGCGGATTCGACGGCGGCTGCGGCGCACACCGGGACCTGCGTGGTTTTCAACTTCTCGGCCAACGTCGCGGCGCCGGGCATCGATGTGGCGAATCCGGGAAGTTCGATGGAGAAGAATGCGTCCGCGTTGTCGAACATCCGCTGACGCCGCTGCGGGGAGAGCCGGTCGAAGGTCGCACCCAGCTCCTGGCGGCCCCACTGTTCGAGCGCCGCGGCGGGACCCCCTTGCCGGATCGCCTCCTGAGTGCCCTCGGCCAGTTGCCGCAGCACCTCGTCCGCGTTGTCCAGCACAGGGAACAGTGGCGGTTCGTGCACGATCAGCCCCCGCAGCAGCTCCGGCCGGCGGCACAGCAGATCCAGGGCGATCACCGCGCCGACACTGGAGGACCAGACCACTGTGGGCGCCAGTTCGAGTGTCTCGATCAGTCCTGCGAGGTCGTGTGCCTGTTGCGTGATGCTGGTGGTCTGCTGCTCGGGTGCGGGGCTGCGTGAGTTACCCCTGCGGTCGTAGCTGACCACGGTGAATTCGTCCGACAGCAGCTCGGCGATCTCCTCATAAAAGCCTCCATCGACCGTCCCTCCGTGCACCAGCACGATCGAGGGTCCTGTGCCGCGTCGTTCGTGGTAGAGCCGCACGTCCTCCAGCTCGACCAGCCCTGCGGCCTTGGTTGCGTCCATGTGCGCGTTCCCTTCGGCGTCCCGTTACAAGTGATGTCTTAGTTAAGCATTTGCCTATAATAGTAAAAAGCGCCTGAGTGTCACTTGTCAAGAATGGGCGCGGATATGGCAGGCTGCACGGGTACCGGCCGGGCGGCGGGGCCCGTGCGCCATCGAGTTGGGGAGTGAACCCATGACGTTGCGAGAGCTCAAGAAGGAAGTGACTCGGTCAGCCATCGAGGCCACAGGACTGAGGCTGTTCCTGGAACAAGGCTTCGACGAGGTCAGGGTCGAGGACATCTGCAAAGCCGTGCTCGTGCACCGCCGCACGTTCTTCCGGTACTTCGCGTCGAAGGAAGATGTGGTGCTGTCCCCGTTTCGGCGCGATCTCGCCGAGGCCGGTGAGTATCTGGCCGCCCGCCCGGCCGAGGAATCGGTCCGGGACGCCCTCCGGGTACTGGGCGACAGGGTGGCCGCGCGCTACGACAACGACGACGACCGTGAGAGCAATCTGGCCAGGCTGAGACTCATAGACAGTGTCGAATCACTCACTTCGGCCTATCTCAAGGCTCTGGTGGACTTCGAGTATCTGCTCCGCGATTTCATCGCCGCCAAGTTCGCCGAGCGCGACGGCAATCGCGCACGGCTGATCGGCGCCGCGGCGGTCACCGCCTTCCGGATAGCGCTGGAAACCTGGCGAGACACTGACGGCGCCGAGCCGCTGCAAACCATGATCGCGCGGAATCTCGACCTTCTTATCGCTGACCGCGCCTGATCTGGCGCTACTCCCAGGATGTCGACCGCGAACTCAGCGGACTGTGCATTATGCATTGACATTATGCATAATGCATGCTGTGGTGGATGGATGAACATCGTTGTTGCCGGCGGCGGTATCGGTGGCCTCGCCACCGCCGTCGGGCTTCAGAGGCGCGGCTTCGAGGTGCAGGTCTACGAGCAGGCCGCGGAGATCAGGCCGGTAGGCGCGGGGGTGGTGCTGGCGCCGAACTCCTATCGACTGCTCGGTGAGTTCGGGATCGATCGGGGAGTGGACGGTCAGGTGCCGCCCGGCGCGATTCATCTGCGCCGCTGGCGGGATGGGGTGACGATCAGCAGGCAAGTTCTCGGGCAAGCGTGCATCGAGCGGTTCGGGGCGTCGTATGTCGCATTGCATCGGGCCGATCTGCTGGACGCGCTCGTTTCTCACGTCCGGCCTGGCAGCTTGCACCTCGGTCGGCGGATCGTGGCTGTCGTCCAAGACAATGATGGTGTGGATGTCCAGTTCGCCGACGGTGACGCGGTGCGTGCGGACCTCGTCGTGGCGGCCGACGGCATCCACTCACGGGTGGCCGACGCTGTCGGCATCGCGACTCGGCCTCGGGCCAGCGGCTATGCCGCCTATCGCGGTATGGTGCCGTTCGCGCAGGTGAGCGATATCGGCACCGATCATGCGGTTTGGCTCGGCCCTGATCGACACTTTGTGCACTACCCGGTGTCGGATGGGAAGGTGCTGAACTTCGTGGCGATTGTTCCCTCGCCGCGTGCGGAGGCCGAGTCTTGGAGCCAGCCGGGAGAGTTGACCGATGCCCGGAGGCATTTCGCCGGTTGGGACGGGCGTGTGCGGTGCATCCTGGACGCGGCCGACGCGGTCTCGCTGTGGGGCCTGTACGACCGGCCGACCCGGGATACCTACCATGTCGGGCGCGTGGTGGTGATCGGCGATGCGGCGCACCCTGTGCTGCCTTTCTTCGCCCAAGGCGCGAGCCTCGCTTTGGAGGACGCCGCTGTGTTGTGTGCTGTCCTGGCTGATCTGGGCGAGTCCGACATCACGCGGCGCCTCGCCGCGTTCTCGGCTGCTCGCGTCGAGCGCGTTCGGCGAGTGCAGGATGTCTCTCACCGCAACGCGACGATGTTCCACCTTCCCGATGGCGCCCAGCAGCAAGCCCGCGACGCCCGGCTGGCGGATGCCTCCGGTGGTGATCCCTTCCGGGACAACGCATGGCTGTTCGCCCATGACGTTCGGGCCGACATCCGCAGCGATGGCCGCACTGTCGCACAGTCGGCGGGTGATGTGCGGTGAACCGCTCGTCCATGGGTCTGCTGGAAGACCAGCCGCGCACGATCGTGCAGAGGCTGACGCACGAGATCTCCGAACGGATTCTCTCCGGCGAGATCCCGCCGGGGAGTCGTCTGCAACAGAACGCGATCGCCGAGCAGTTCGGCACCAGCAGTACCCCGGTTCGGGAGGCGTTCGGCGAGCTGGCTCGGCAAGGGCTGGTCATCATGCGACCGCACCGCGGCGTCGAGGTATTTCGGCCGACACGCACCGACGTAATCGAAGCCTCTGAGGTCCAGCAACTTTTGGAGAGCCGGGCCGTCGAAACGTCGGTCCCGCTGCTCACCGACGCCGACCTGGGGAGCGCGCGTGCCGTGCTGGACGAGCTGCGTGACCTGCCCGCGGCGCAACGTCGACGTGGCGTCGATCTGGACACCGCGTTCCACCTCGTCCTGATGGCCCGCTGCCCCAACGGGAGACTGCGCGAACTCGCGGAGTCCGCACGGAGGGACACCACGATTCACCGGCTGGTGTTCGTGCCGATCTCGGAGCCGAGCGGTGCGCTGCTCGAACAGATCCATGCGCAACACGAGGCGATCTACGACGCCTGCCTGCGCCGCGATGCGGCGGCGGCCGCGAGCGCGAGTGTCGATCACATTCGGTGGAGTCTGAACCAGATCACCGACCGGCTGCGGTGACTCAGTAGTGCGTCGAGGCGGGTAGTGCGGCCGCGATGTTCGCGGCGGCCGTGCGCACCTTTTCGCCGTAGGCGTTGTGGACCTGTTGTGGCATCCGGACTTTGGGCGCCGAGATGGACAGCGACCCGATGGGGCGGGCGCCACCCGGGCGGATCGAAGCGGCGACCGAGACGACGCCGTCCCGCAGTTCCTCGACGTTCACCGCGTAGCCGCGAGATCGGATCTCGGCCAGCTCGGCGCGCAGCAGAGCGGGGTCGGTGGTGGTGTGCGCGGTGACCGCCTCGATGTTCGATCGCAAGTATTCTTCGATCTCCCGCTCGGAAAGGTAGGCCAGGACTGCTTTGCCGTTGGAGCTGGCGTGCAGTGGGGCGCGTGTGCCGAGCGGTGTGAACGCTCGCACCGAGCGTGTGCTGTCGATCCGCTCGATCAAGATGACCTCGCCCGCGCTGGGGATCATCAGGTGGATGGTCTCACCCACGTCGGCATTGAGCGCGTTCATCACCGGCAGCGCCCGCGAACGCAAGCCATCCCGCTCGCCGATCGTGTTCCCGATGATGAACGCGCGCGTGCCGATCCGCCAGCGTCCGCTCACTTGGTCGTCGGCCTCCAGCCAGCCGGAATCGGCGAGGGTGACCAGGCTGCGGTGGACCGTGGTCTTGGGTAGCCCGAGCGTGCGGCTCAGATCGCTGAGCCCCACCGGCTGCATGCGCGCCACGGTCTCCAGGACCTGCAGTGCGATCTTGACGCTGCGCATGAGGCGCTCACCCTCCGTGATGGTCGTTCGGCGGCCGCTGGGCGGCCTGACGCCGCACACACACCCATTTGCCGCGTGTGCTCCGATTCGCGGGCCTTCGGTCCGCAATGTGGACCGTACCGCGGTCGTCCACCATACCCTCGGCCAAGGGTGCTATCGGCAGGTGAACACCAGTTCCGACCGGCGGTGCGCCAGCCGCCAGCCGTACGCGGTGAGTTGGAAGCGGTCGTGGAACTCTGCCAGCGAGCTCGGTCCCGGCACCACCGGAGGTGGTGCGTCCGGCTCTGCCTCGGTTCGGAAGATCATGGCGTAGCTGGTGCCCGCGCACTCGACCGGCGATACGGCGGTGATATGGATGGTCGTCATCACGTGCCGCTCGCGCACGGTGGGCGGGCGCCGGGCCAGCAGAGCGGCGACCTCGTAGGGTCCGACCAATTGCTCGCCGTGTCGCTCCCAGACTCCGTCGGCCGCGAAAAGGTCGGCGACCTGGGCGAACTCGCGATGGTCCAGGTGGTGGGCGAACGCGATGACCAAGCGCCGGCAGGCGGCTTCCGCCTCGTCGGAGAGCGGTGTCGCGGTCATGCCGGGCCGTTCAGCCGATGGGCGGCGCCGGTCGCGTGGCGGACGAGTTCGGCACCGTAGTCGTTGCCGTTGGGCGTCCGCACGATGGTGTGCACGTGGAACCTCTCCGGCTCCGAATTGGCGAGGAACACTCCGGCATGGTGATCGAACTCGATCAGGACAACCGGGCTCTGTATCCGGTAGTAGAAGGGGTCCGCGTCGGTGGTGCCACCGATCCAGCAGAACCAGGTCCGGTCCAGATGCCGACGTACGTCGTCGAGCCGGACGGACCGGGGACCGGCGGGTAGGTAGTCCAGGAACGCATCGGCAAGGGCGAGGAGCTGCGCTCGCAGAGCGGCGGGACGGCCCGCCATGTTCAACCCCTCGCAGCCGATGATCCGGTTGTCTTGGAACGCGCCGCCCAGGTGCAGTTCGTCTCCAGGATGCAGGCGGCCGGGTGGTAGGCCGGGATCGCGCTTACGTCGGAACAAGACGGCCTCGTCGGCCAGTTCGGGTGGCATCGACCTGATCAGGTTCAGCCCCGCTTGCTGTTGTGCGGTGAACAGAACGGTGCCGGCGTACGGTCCCTGGTCGATGCAATTGGGTTCCGCGCCGAAGAACACCGGTGTGAACACGAGCTGATCACCGATCAACAGGCAGTTGAGGCAGAGGTGGTGTCCGTAGAGGTTCCATCCCCAGGGCCGGTCGCGGGACGGAACGCCGAACAGATTGATGTTGTAGCTGTGCTCGTTGAGGATCTTCGGTAGCCCGACCAACTCGCCCAGGAACCCGTTGACCCGCATGACGTCGCGAACCTTCGCGTAGCCCTCCGGGCTCAGGCATGTTTGCACCAGCCGCAGGGCCCGGCGGCGAACGCGGGCGTCGGTCTCCTCGAGCCGCAGCCCGAAACGGTTCACATAGAACTCCGGGTTCATCCAGGCACGCCACACTCGGCTGTCCAAAGGGTGGCCGAGAGCGGTGCGCTGCCGCGGGGTCAGCTCGGCAAGCAACTGCTCGGCCGCGGTGACCGCCGATGCGGTCGGGGCGTTCTCCTGACAGCCGAGCGGGAACAGTCCGGCGATCACGGCGCCGTCGTCGGTGATCCCGCGGAAGTCCTCGGTCTCGAAACGCTTGCCCCAGTCGGACAGCAACTCGGCGACGATCGGGTTCCGCCTCGCCTCATCGACGTAGCTGTAGGAATCGCACCGATCGAGCCCCGCCAGTCGCGGATGCCCGGGCGGGAACAAGTGCTCACGGAAACCGTCGTTCATCGCTCCTCCGATCTCGGGCCGGTCACTGCGCGCCATCCGACCACAAGCCGCAGCTTCGTCGGCCGAATTCGCTGGACGTCTGCCCTGTCGCTGCGCCTGCGCGCGATCGCGCGCTAGAGAACAGTTTGCCATGCGGTCCGTAATATGGTCTAGTAGTCCGTATTACGGAACAGACTTTGGAAGGAGACAGGCACATGAAGGGTGACGGTGCCGAGCGTCCGATTCCGTTCCTGCACGGCGTGCGGGTGCTCGATGTGACCGGCGCGCTCGCGGGTCCGTACTGCACGATGGTTCTGTCCGACCTCGGCGCCGAGGTGATCAAGGTCGAGCCGGTGACGGGCGACGGCATGCGCCGCCGCCGGATGGGCGCCGAGCCACGCCCGGTGCCGTTCGATCTGGTGCACCGCGACAAAGCCAGCATTGCCGTGGATCTGAAGACTGCCGCCGGCCGCGAGATCTTGCACGGCCTGGCCCGGCGCTCCGACGTTTTCGTGGAGAATTTCCGAGTCGGCGCACTAGAGGGGCTCGGCTTGGGCTACGAGGACCTCCGTGCCGACAATCCGGATCTGGTGTACTGCTCGATCTCCGGGTTCGGCCAGTTCGGCCCCAAACGGGACATGAAGGGCGTCGATCTCATCGCCCAGGCCTACGGCGGGCTGTTGAGCGTCACCGGGACCACCGACGGGCAACTGGCCAAGGCGGGGTTCCCCGTGGCCGACATCGGGACCGGCATGTGGGGTGTGATCGGCGTACTGGCCGCGCTGCTACGGGCCCGCGCCGGAGGCGGTGGCTGTCACATCGACGTGGCGCTCGCGGACACAGTTGCCGCATGGTCACTGTGGGAGGTCGCCGACTACGTCAGCAGTGGGCAGACACCCGGACCACTCGGCACCGCACACCGGCTTGCCGCCCCCTACCAGGCGTTCGATTGCTCGGACGGCGAGTCGCTCGTCGTCGGCGGGATCGACCGGGCATGGCCTGCGCTGTGCCGCACACTCGGCATCGACCTGAGCGACGATGAGCGATTCCAGACCGAATACGACCGGTTCCTGCATCGTGATGCGCTGGCGGAGATCCTCCAGGCTCGCCTTGCTGCTCACCCCCGGGATCACTGGGTCGCCGCATTGCATGCCGTCGGCGTGCCCTGCGGCCCGGTCAACACAATCGACGCAGTCCTGGCCGATCCCCACTACCTCGAGCGCGGGACACTCGTTCACGATCCCGAGCGCCACGGGCAGCCGACGATTGTCAATACTCCGATCGTTGCCTCCGGAGCGCCACGCGCCCGCGATCGGTCACCTGCCCTCGGCGAGCACACCGCGCGTTTGCTGGCCGAACTGGGCTACGAGCCCGCGCAGGTGGCACAACTGGCTGCCGACAAGGTCGTCACGCTTGGCGGCGACACCGCACCACCGCAAAGAGACCCGATGACTTCATCCGGCCGCGTCGCGGGATAGAAAGGGGAACGGTATGCGCGACAATGACCCGGCCAACCACATTGGTTTGGCACGAGCAACCGTCCGCGGCGAGCGCGTCATGGTCTTCCGCCGATCCGGCGCTGCCAGTGCGTTCCTGGCCATGGTGGACGACCAGACCTACGCCGACCTGCCGGAACTGCTCGAGGCCGTCGGCGGCAACCCTGACCGCATCCGGCGCGGGCCATCGGTCACCGTGCCCGACGACGACCTGCTCAGCCCGGTCGGCAACCCACGAAAGATCATCTGCGTCGGGCAGAACTATCTCGCCCATATCACCGAAACCGGCCGCGACCAACGCCCGGCGTATCCGGATCTGTTCGCAAAATGGGCAACCGCGCTGTGTGCGCCCTACGCCGACATCCCGCTGCCACCCGAATCCGACCAGGTCGACTACGAAAGCGAACTCGCCATCGTGATCGGCAAGCGCTGCCGCAGGATCCCCGAAGCACAGGCCGCCACGGTCGTCTTCGGCTACACCGCAGCCAATGACGGCTCGGTGCGCGACTTCCAGTTCCACACCGCACAGCGCACGGCGGGCAAGGCATGGGACGCTCTCACCCCGCTGGGACCCGTGGTCGTACCGGCAGCCCACCTCGGCGGCGCCCGACCCGATCTGCGCCTGACCGGACGACTCAACGGCGAGAGGGTGCAGGACGACCGCACCACGAACCTCCTGTTCGGGATTCCGCAATTGGTCGCCTACATCACCACTTTCATGACCCTCGAACCCGGCGACGTGATCCTCACCGGGACCCCGGCAGGAGTCGGCCTGGCGCAAACCCCGCCCCGCTATCTCACCGACGGCGACGAGTTCGAAGTGCGCATCGAGGGCATCGGCGCCATTCGCAACCGCTGCGTCCGAGAGCACACCCGATGAGCCGCACCGCCCCCACCGGCACAATTACCGCCGAAATCCGCGACGGCGTCGGCTGGATCGAGCTGAGTAATCCGCTGCGGCGCAACGCCATCTCCACCCAGATGATGACCGACCTGGCCGAGGCCCTGTATACACTCGACGACAACCCGACCGCCACCGTGATCGTGATACGCGGTGCGGGAACCTCCGCATTCGCCGCGGGAGCGGACATCTCGGAGTTCGAATCCCAGCAGACCACCACAGAAGCACGCGACCGCGCCGACAGCGCGACCGCAGCCATGTTCGACGCGCTCTCGACCGTGTCCACGCCGACGATCGCCATGATCCACGGCTACTGCATCGGCGCAGGCGTGGCCATCGCCCTCGGCACCGATATCCGCATCGCCGCAACCGGCAGTTGCTTCGCAATCCCAGCCGCCCGCTTGGGAATCGGCTACCCACTGCCGCAGGTCCGAGCCCTCCTCAACGCGGCGGGACCAGGCATCGCCGCCGAAATCCTGTTCACCGGACGCCGATACGACGCACTCACCGCGCTACGAACCGGCCTCGTCAACCACGTCGTGGGGCCTGCCGAACTCGAATCCACGGTGGCCGAACTAGCCCGGACAATCGCCACGAACGCTCCGCTATCAGTACGCGCGGCCAAGGCCGCGCTCAAATCTGTCCTGGACGCGGAGAACTCCGCGGCACGAACCGCAGCCCAGGCACTGATCGCTGCCTGCAACGATTCCACGGACGCCCTGGAGGGACAACGCGCATTCCTGGAGAAACGACCACCACGGTTCGCCGGAGGCTGACTCGGCGACGCATCAGCTGAGCCATTGTGTTGCGTCGCCGCGAGCCATCGTCCGCAAGGAGACTTCACCACCTGGGATTCGACATGGATACCTCGGATCATCGGGAACCGGTGGCGGCAAGAGCTGGATACGCGACACCGACGGCGGGCGCGACACCGACGGCGGGCGCCGTGATGTCACGCGCGGGGACGGTGATGCCGGAAAGGGGGAAGGACCGAGAGATACGGCTGGGGAGCTGCTCGATGTGGCGACGAAAGTACCTGAGTCACAACAGATCCGGTGCCACCGAGGGCAGGTGTCAGGGCAGAGCTACGCAGCTGCTGCCGAGGTTCGATCCAGTGCCCACGTTGACCTTGACCGACGCACCCTCGCGGTACTGATTGTGTCCGGCTCCCAAGTAGTGCTCGCCGGTTGCGTTCGGGGTCCATTCGACCGTGAACTGGCCGGGTTTGCCGGCCACCTCCCTGACCGGGCCGAACGTACCGGTTGCGACGTGATCCCACGTGCCGTTGCGGTACACCTGATCCTCGACCCACACGACCTTGTCGCCAGGGTCCCCGGTAATGGTGACGGTGTAGGTGCAGCCGGTGCCGTAGGAGTTGGCACCGAGGCTCAGCCCTGGCGTCGGAGTGACCGCGGTGATGTAGGCCGACGCGGCTGGTGCGGTGATGACCGCCGCCGCGGTAGCGGTCGTGACGACAGTGAGTACCCCTCGAATACCGAGCATCATGATCAGCCCTTTCGGAACAACGTTGGACGCCGGGCGAATGGGAGCACGGTGGTGCCGAGCCCGCCGTAATCGTCACGCTACCAAGCGGTTTGCGCCAGGTCGACCACTCATCCTGTTCGATTCGACGAGAAGCGGCGGCTTGCGCGGGTATGTTGCCCCTCTGGTGTTCAGCGCAGGGCAGGGATCACTTCCCGTTCGAAGAGTTCGATGCCGGAGGTGTCGTAGGCGGCTTCGGGGAAGTTGAGGATGGCGTAGCCGAGGCCGAGGTCGCGGACTCGGGTGAGGTTTTCGATGATCTGCTCGGGCGTGCCGACGGCGGCGGTGCCGCGGTAGAGGTCGTCGATGTGGGTCTTGGCCTGGTCGGCGCCGATGAAGGGGGTCAGGCGGGCGGCCAGCGTTGCGAGGCGCTCTTCGACTTCGGCTTCGGTGGCGCCGATCGCGACGTTGAAGTTCGAGGATCGCACGATCGCGGCGAAGTCGGTGCCGACTTCGGCGCAGTGCGTGCGCAGGATCTCGGATTTGCGGGTGAACTCTTCGGGGTTGCCGCTGAAGTTGGTGTACTGCGCGTATTTCGCGGCGATGCGCAGCGTCTTCTTCTCGCCGCCTCCCGCGATCCAGAGGGGAACACCGTCTTCCTGCACGGGAAGCGGGCGCACGATGGCGCCGTCCACCTGGTAGTACTTGCCGTCCAGGGTGGCCGATCCGGTGGTCCATGCCTGCCGGAAGATCTGCACGCCTTCATCGAGGCGGCCCAGCCGTTCGCCCGCTGAGGGGAAGCCGTAGCCGTAGGCGCGCCATTCGTGTTCGTACCAGCCGCCGCCGATGCCCATCTCGGCCCGGCCACCCGAGATCAGGTCGACTGTCGCTGCGACTTTCGCCAGGTATGCGGGGTTGCGGTAGCTGATCGCGGTACACATCTGGCCGAGCCGGATACGCGAGGTGGTCGCCGCGAACGCCGACATCAGCGTCCACGCCTCGTGCGTCGCCTCCTCGGTCGGGGTCGGGACGGTGTGGAAGTGGTCGTACACCCACAGCGATTCCCATGCTTCGCTCGCGTCGGCACGCTGGGCAAGGTCACGCATCACACCCCACTGCGCCGCGGGGTCGATGCCCACCAGATCGAGCCGCCAACCCTGCGGGATGAAGATGCCGAAGCGCACAGATATCTCCTTCGCGTATATCGAGCCACATTCCATAACACGGCTCCGAGCTTCACTGTTCCCAGTACACCCCCTGCGAGCAACCGTTCGGCGCACGGCGCGTCCAATTCCGACGCGCGGATGACGACCGTCCCGCGGAATTCGCTGGCCTCGTGCGGCCCGGATCGGTCACGCTGGATGCCGTATGAACAATGAAAGACAACCTCGACTCGGCGTCGATTTCGGCCGGGTCATCCAGGGGGCCGCCTTGGCGGCCGGCGCCCGGGACACCGTATTCCTGTCCGGCGGCCTCGCCGAAGCGCTCCGCACGCCGCCCAGCCCGGGTGCCTTCGAGGTCCTGCCCCGCCTGGTGCGGCGTTTCGAGGGCCGGGCCTGGGTGATCTCCAAATGCGGCCCTCGGGTCGAGCAGCGCACCCGCCAGTGGCTCGACCACCACGACTTCTACGACCGGACCGGGATCGCGCGCGACAACGTGCGCTTCTGCCGTGCGCGGGCGGACAAGGCGGTGCACTGCGCCGAACTCGGCATCACGCACATGATCGACGACGGCCTCGACGTGCACCGCGCGCTGCGCGATCTGGTGCCGCACCGGTACCTGTTCGGCGTGCAGAACGATCCGATTCCCGACTGGGTGCGTCATGTTCCCACTTGGGACGATGTCGAACTCGCGGTGGAGGCGACCATCGACTCCGCGGAGTGAGCGCCGACGCCGATGGGCATGCATTCCACGTGGGCACGGCGCACCGGGATGTCACCCTCGAGTGTCGTGCGGTACAGCACCCTTTCGCCACTGATGGGCTGGTGACACAGTGAGGGGTGGCACCACGCCGGCGGGCGTTATCGCCGTTCGGTCAACGTCGCAATGACCGGGAACTTGGTGTTGAGAGTCAGCGCGGAAGTCGGGGTGAGGTCTGGGTTCGCGATGGCGAACTCGAACCGTCGCATGATGGTCGAGAGCGCGAGCTGCATCTCCATCATCGCGAACGCGTTGCCGATGCAGAGGTGCCCGCCCGCACCGAAGGGCAGATACACGTTCCGGTCACGGGCGGCGACCGCGTCGGCGGTGAAGCGGTCCGGGTCGAAGGTGTCAGGCTGATCCCAACACTCGGGGTTCCGGTGTGCATGGTAATAGCTGAACATCAGCGGAGTGCCTGCCGGGATGTGGTAACCCCCGATCTCGTCGTCCTCGGCGGCACGACGTTGTCCCATCCATGCCGGTGGTTTGAGCCGCAATACCTCTTCCAGCACCTGCTTGCTGTAGGGCAGTGCGGGCAGGTCGGTCATGGTGGCGTGCCCGCCGGGCAACGCGGCGTCAACGTCATCGCGCAGCTGCTGACGCACCTCCGGATGCAGCTGCAGCAGCAGCATGGCTGACGTCAGGGCCGAGGAGCTGGTCTCGTGACCAGCGAAGAGCATGGTGACGACCTCGTCGCGCAGCTCCTCGTCGGTGAGGCTCTCGTTGGTATCGGCGTCGGTGGCGTTCATGAGCATAGATAGCAGGCCATCGTTGTCAGCGTCGCGCAACTTGTCGATCACCGTGTAGACGATGGCATCCATCTCGGCGATAGCCCGCCAGAAGCGTTGGTGACTCGGCGTCGGAAACTTCAACGGTATCAGGGGCATTCGCACGAACTTCCCCAATTCGGCATTGACCTTCTGCGTCGCGCGGGAGAAGCCGGTGACCTCCGGGCCGTGGGGATCCAATCCGAACAGCGCCCGCACCACGATCCGCAATGTGAGGTGGCTCATCTGCTCGCCGATGTCGATCGTTCGTCCGGCGTGGGCATGGTCGGCCCATTCGTCGCACATGGAGTCGATCTCCGCCACCATGATCTCGCTGAGCGCGTTGATCCTCTTGTGGTGAAAGGCGGGTTGGACGAGGCGTCGGTTGCGTCGCCACCGGTTGTGGTCGGCGATGGTCGCCAGCCCGCGACCCACGAACGGTTCGATGATGTCGTACATCTGAGTCTCGCGGGTGAAGTTGGCCATGCGTTCCTGCAAGATGTACTTGATGTGGTGGGGATGGGTGATCCCGACCATGTTCCCGGTGATCAGCTGGAACTGAAAGACGTTGCCGTGCTGCGTCATAGAGTCGGAAAGAAACGTAATCGGATCGGTGACGAAGCGCTTGGTATTGCGGAAGCGGCCTGCGGCCATCGGGGGTAGCCCGCTCTCGGCGGCAGAAGTGGAGGTCATAAGCAGCAAGTAAAACCGACCGCCCGGATATCTGTCGAACTTTGGTGAAAAGTGGTTGAAAGTGAACTCCCGCAACAGGATTGAGGTTGCGACACCGAGCCGGACAACGTGTCGATCCCGCGAGCGCGAACCAGGCCGAGGTCATCGATGCCGACCGCGTCTACTGCGGCGATCAGTATCCGCCAGCCTGGAGCGTACCCGCCGACGGCTGGACGCCTGTTCCCACCTGAGGTGAGGGTGGAGGCGGCCAGTTCGGTGTTCGCATCGACAGATATGGATGTCCGGCCAGGGCAGCGCGATTCCGGCCGAGCGCCGCGGAGCACTCGGCCGGAACCTGCTGGTCCGCGCCCTACGCGCCGGTGAACTTCGCTCCGGAGATGGACTTCGACGGCTGACCGTCGATGCCAACGGGGATGTCACCCTCGAGTGTCGTGCGGTACAGCACCCGGGTCACGTCGAGGTGGTTCAGGTCGCTCGGTGCGAGGTGCGCGGTCGCGCGGTTGTCCCAGAACGCGAGACTGCCCTTTTCCCAGCGGAACCGGACCGTGTACGCCGGGGTGGTCACCTCGTCGAACAGCAGTTTCAGCACCGCGTCGCTCTGGCTCGGGGACAGTCCGACGATCCGTGTGGTGAAGCCCGGATTGACGAACAGCGCCCTCTCTCCGGTCACCGGGTGCACGCGGACCACCGGATGCTCGGTGACCAATGGCGCGGCCGCGACCTTCTTCGCGTAGTCACTGTCGGAGTTCCAGGCGGGCCGGTTGCCGCCGAACCGGTGCTCGGCGCGCAGTCCTTCGGTGAACCGCTTGAGCGACTCCGGCAGGTTCTCATAGGCGGCCACGAGGTTCGTCCAGCCGGTGTCTCCGCCACGCTCCGGCGCGATCTCGGCGCGCAGGATCGAGGCCGCGGGCGGGTTGATCAGCGCGGAGACATCGGTGTGCCAGTGATTGTTGTAGCTGAATTTCCGCACCCCGAAGCGCTTTTCGTACAGGCGACTGTCGACCGCGAGGATCTCGGGGTGCTCGGTCGGTGCGTCGTCGTCATAGGGGTGCGATGGGGTGACCGCGCCGAACCGGCGGGAGAACGCGATCTGCTGCACGTGATCGATGTGCTGATCGCGGAAGAACAGCACCTTGTAGGTGTGCAGTGCGTTGGTGATCGCTTCGACCTGCTGCTCGGTCAGCGGCTCGCGCAGATCGACGCCGGATATGTCGGCGCCGATGTACCCGGCGACCGGGGCGATCTGCACGCTGTCGACGGCGGTGGTGGTGGCTTCGTGTACGGCGGTCATGGCAAGAACTCACTTCGAGATAGAGGAATCGACCGGGTCAACCGGAGGTGTCGGGGCGTCCACAAGGGCGACAAGCACTGCGGCACACTCGCATGAAGTCGACGAAGCGTCGCTTGGTCAGCGGCGTCATCGCGACCGCGTCCCGATCGCGCGGAGGCGGAGGCTTTCGACCATGATCACGCGCTCGCCGGAACGCGCCACCGCGACAGGCGGCGTTCGAGTGCGACCAGCAGGCCGTTGAACCCGAGACCGAGCAGCGAGATGGCGAGGATTCCCGCGTACATGTTCGGGATCGCGAAGTTCTGCTGCGCGGCGGTGATCAGATAGCCGAGTCCGGCTCTCGCTCCGAACATTTCGGCGGCCAGCAGCACCAGGATCGAGCTGGCCGCCGCCATCCGCAGACCGGTGAAGATGGACGGCAACGCCGCGGGCAGGATCACCTTCTGGAACAACCGCAGCGGCGAGAACCCGAGTGACGCCGCCGATTTGATCAGCAGCGGGTCGACGGTGCGCACGCCGGTGATGGTGTTCAGCAGGATCGGGAAGAAGCTCGCGTACACGACGATCGCGACCTTCGAGGTTTCGCCGATACCCAGGATCAGCAGGAAGACCGGAAGCAACGCCAGCGCCGCGGTGTTGCGGAACAGCTCCAGGATCGGGTTGAGGAAATCCGCCACCGGCTTGTACCAGGCGATCGAGACGCCCACCGGAATGCCGACAGACAACGCGATCGCGTATCCGACCAGCGAACGGCTCAGGCTCGCGGAGATATGCGTCCACATCTCCCCGCTCGCGACCAGGTCGGCGAACGCCTGGACGACCACCGAGAAGGGCGGCAAGAACACTTCGTCCACCAGACCGACGGTCGGGGCGAGCTGCCACACCAGCAGGAACAGCGCGATCACGAACGTCGGTTTGAACACCCGCCAGGCGAACCGGCCGACCACGCGGACCGCCTTCGCGACGAGCGGAGGCGCGCTTCGCGCCCGGCGCACCGAGACGGATAGCGACGGCTCGGCCGCGTTCTGCTGGATCGGGCGCTCGGTGAGTTGAATCGCACTAGACATGGGCCGCCCTCTCGGTGGTGGATTCGACGTCGGCCGGGTGGTCGGTCAGCGACTCACGTTCCAGGCTCGCCGCCCGCTGAACCTCGCTGTGCAGCAGCGTCCAGATCTCGTGGCGGTAGTCCCGGAAGCGTTCGGAGGAGCGGATGTCGCCGCCCGCGTCGCGATCGATCTCGACGTCGAGGATGGCCTTGATTCGGCCGGGCCGTGAGGTCAGCACGGCCACCCGCTGGCCGAGGTAGACCGCCTCGTCGATGCCATGGGTGATGAACAGGACGGTCTTGCCGGTGGCACGCCAGATACGTAACAGCTCGTCCTGCAAGGATTCCCGGGTCTGCGCGTCGAGCGCGGCGAACGGCTCGTCCATCAGCAGCACCTCCGGGTCGAACGCGAGGCTGCGTGCGATGGCGACGCGCTGCTTCATGCCGCCGGACAGTTCATGCGGGTAGCGGTCGCCGAAACCGGAGAGCCCGACGAGTTCCAGGTAGTGCTCGGCTGATTCCCGGCGTGCCTTGCGGCGCAAGCCCTTGGCCTCCAAACCGAATTCGATATTGGAACGCGCCGTCCGCCAGGGCAGTAGCGCGTACTGCTGGAAGACGATGCCGCGGTCCAGGCCCGGCCCGGTGATCGGCTTGCCGTCCAGCAGGATCTCGCCGGAGGTCGGCTTGCTCAGCCCGCCGAGCAGGTCGAGCAGGGTCGACTTGCCCGATCCGCTCGGCCCGACCAGGACCAGGAACTCGCCGTCGCGCAACTCGAGCGAGATGTCCTGGATGGCGGTGAACTGTTCCCGCGAGCCGCGCACCGCGAATTGCTTGTGCACGCCGGCGAGCGACAATTTCGTTGCGGTCGTGGTCATTTCGCCACCACCGCTGCGCCGGTCGGCCCGCTCTCCGGCTGGTACGTGCCGTTCGCGTACGGGTTGAACTTGTTCGTGAACAGATCCGTGGCCTTCAGTTTGTCGTTCGGCAGTTCGCCGTTGCGCACCAGCCAGTCGATCCAGATCTGTATTTCCTTCTCCGCCACTACCGCACCGGGCGCCGGGATTCCGGAACTGAGCCAGTACGGCACCAAGCTGGTGTTCTCGTTGCGGCCGCGCTTGGCGATGATCTCGGTGAATTTCGCCTGCACCTGGTCGCGGGGTGTCACCTGGAGCCAGCGGATCGCTCGCGCGGTGCCCTGCACGAAGTCCTGCACCGCCTCGGGGTTCTTGGCGATGTAGTCGTCGCGGAAGACAAAGGTGCCGTAGCCGGCCGTGCCGAAGATGGCCTTGTCGGTGTACAGCGGGCGAATACCGCCGCGTCCGAGTGCGGTGTCGCGGAAGACGCCGCCGAGAGCGCCGACGTCGATCTGTCCCTTGCGTACCGCGTCCTCGGTATTGGCCGGAGGCACGACGGTCAGCTGCACCTGCTCGATCTCGTCGTCGGAAAGACCCTGCTGATGCAGCCACTCCCTGGTGATGAATTCGTGGTGCGCGCCGAGGGTGTTGACGGCGACCTTCTTGCCGATGAGATCGCGTGCCGAGGTGATGCCGGAGTCCTCGCGCACGTAGTAGCCGGTGAACGACTGTTCGTCCGCGCCATAGGAACTGAGCACCGAGGTGACCTTCGCCCCGCCCGCGATCAGTTTCACCACCGCGCCGTTGAACGCGCTGCCGAATTCGACTTGGTTCGTCGCCGCGGCCTGGATATTGGCGGGGCCACTGGTGGTGTCGCCTTCCCAATGCAGTGTGATTTTCGAGAAGTAGCCGAGTTCTTGGGCCAGTTCGTAGGCGCCGACCTGTCCCGTGGCGCCTTGATAGCGGAGCACGTACTTGCCGTCGGCGGTCTTGGCGGGCGCGGATTCGCCGCAACCGGTGAGCACGGACAGGCCGGTGACCAGGGCGACGGCGGTGGCGAGCGCGCGGGCGACGCGCCGGGGAAATGAGGGGTGGGGCATTGTCGGTTCTTTCGAAGACGAGAAGGTGCCGTGCAGCTGGAATGCTCGGCATGCGGCGGCGACACCACCGTGCGGAACGGCAGTGTGAGGGGCGGCGTGGGGGACGCGCGGATATTCAGGGTGGAAACGGGCCGCGCTATGTCAGCGGCAACAGATTCCGTGTGGAATGCGCATGAGGTCGATCGCGCGACGGCGGATCCATGGTGTGGCTGTCGACACTGTCGAGACTTCCGTGAGCGGTGCTGGGGGGCGTGGGCGAGGACCCGTGGTCTGGACCTGCTCGGCACAACTGTCCAGGGTCGTCGGCGCGGGAGCAACAGTTCGACGCGGGGTGCGTCAAACCGGGTGCTTCCGCTGCCGATGGTCCGGAAACGTGGTAGCGGGAACGCCGGTTCGGTCACAGCCTGCGTTCGGAGGCGATCTTTCGCTCCGAAGAGATGTAAGCTGCACGAGGACGTTTTCGACGCCCTCAGGATGTTGAACGGAATGGTGCGGATATTCGGATCCGTGGCGACGACGAGTAGGAGGTGGGGTTGCGATGCGCAGCGAACCTCCCAGTCGAAGGCCGCGCGGCGCCGCCCCTTCGCATTCCTAGTTGATCTGCGACGGCAGGGGCCGGCGCCCGCGGTGTGAATTTCGCGCTCCTTGTTCACTCACGCATGTGCTGAGGTCCTCCCATGTCGCAGACCGACATCATCGAAGTACGCCCGACGCTGTCCGAATCCCTGCAGGACGTCGTCGAAACCCACTGCGTGGACGCCGCGCTCGACTGGCTCGGCAACCACCCGCCACACGTCATCGCCGACCAGCTCGCCCGCATGGACGGGGTGCGGGCCGGAATGGCGTTCCGCCTGCTCGACAAAGACCTGGCGCTGGCCGTCTTCGAGGAGCTCGAGCCGGTGGATCAGCAGCAGATCCTGCAGGGCCTGCGCGATCAGAGCTTCCGCGAGCTGGTCGAGGGCATGGCGCCCGACGACCGGGCCCGGATGCTGCGCGAAGCGCCCGCCAAGGTCGCCAAGAAGGTGCTCGCCGGGCTGAGCCCGCGCGAGCGGCGGATGACCGCGAGCCTGCTCGGTTACCCGGAGGGTTCCGCGGGGCAGTACATGACGCCCGAGGTGGTGGCGCTGCCACGCGCGCTGACCGTCGCCGAGGCGCTGGGTATGGTGCGGGCCAAGGGCGGCAATGCCGAGACGGTGTACACGCTGCCCGTCGTCGACGCGGGCAGGCGCCTGACCGGCATCGTCGAACTGCGCGAACTGGTGCTCAGCGAGCCGGGCGCGATGGTGTCGGAGTTGGTCGTCACCGAGCCCGCTTTCGCGCGCGCGACCGATTCCGCGGAGAAGGCCGCCCGGTTGATGCGCGAGACCAACGACATCAACCTGCCGGTGGTGGACAGCGAGGACCGGCTGGTCGGGCTGCTCACCATCGATGACGCGGTCGAGGTCATCGAGGCTGCCGACAGCGAGGACGTCGCCCGTCAGGCGGGGTCCGCGCCGTGGGAAGGCCACTACATGGCGGCCGGAGTGTTTCAGTTGGCCCGCTATCGCGCGCTGTGGCTGCTGCTGTTGCTGCTCGCGGCGACGCTCACGGTGAGTGTGACCGACTTCTTCGAGGGCACCCTGCAGCAGGCCGCGCACCTGGCGCTGTTCATCCCGCTGCTGATCGGCGCGGGCGGCAACGCCGGCGCGCAGGCCGCCACCGCCTGCGTGCGTGCGCTGGCCGTCGGTGAGGTCAGGGTGTCGGACCTGTTCCGGGTGATCTGGCGGGAATGCCGGGTGGGCCTGGTGCTGGGTTCCTTGCTGGCCTCCGTGGGCCTGGGGATCGGCGCGGTGTTCGTCGGCCCGCGCATCGCGCTGGTCGTCGGCATCACGCTGGTGCTGATCTGCGGCTGGGCCGCCACCATCGGCGGCACCATGCCGCTGCTGGCGAAGAAGCTGCGGATCGATCCCGCCGTCGTCTCGGCCCCGATGGTCACCACCCTGGTCGACGCCACCGGCCTGATCATCTACTTCACCACGGCCAAGCTGGTTCTGGGGATCTGAATTCGCGGGATGCGGACTCTTTTCGACGTCCGACCGTCGATTGGGGATCACGCGCCGGGGGCTGCTTGCGGTTACGGAGACCGGAAGCAGCCCCCGACTGTTGCCGCCGCCTACGGAAAGAGCGTTGCATCCGGACACCGCCGCCGTGAACGGCGAGCTGCGATCGGGCATGGTTCGACCCGGGTGGAGTGTTCATGCGGAGGGAGATCGCGGCGGTCGAAGGGAATGGTGCCGAGGCGGACCGCCGGACAGTCGTCCGCGCATCCGACAGCGGTCATTCAGCAGCGCAGTGATCAGCGCTGGTGCATCGAGACAATTTTCCACTCATTTGATCAGCTATATCACGGTGTTTCACCGCTCGACCGGACCGAATGCCTGCCGGGTCCCGAATATTTCGGTTCAGGAGGCGTCGCGGTCGCTCGAAGTTGTTGTGCGCCAATTTTATTTGTGCGTCGGGGAAACCGACTGCCGTGGAAGTCGGGGATTCACCCTCGCGTGGAGTCGAGGACCCATTGCCGGTAGCCGGGGTGGGCGTCGACCACGGGGACAGCAAGGACCTGGGGAGTTTCGTCGGGGTGGTCGGCGTCGGCCCGTTCGATGATTGCGGGAACCAGGCTGGCGCGTGTGTGCAGGATGACAAGCGCTTGCGCGTCGTCGTGAATCCGGCCTTCCCAGCGGTAAATCGACCGGATACCGGGAATGATGTTGCCGCACGCTACCAGCTCGTCCTCGATGAGTTTGTGCGTGAACTCGGCCAGCCACGCCGGGTCATCGGCAGCAATAGAGACATCTACGATTTCATCTTCGGCCATGTCGTCAAGTTTCCCTGGGTCTGGATCAATTCGCCCAGCAAATGTTCGACCTGGTCACGGTCGCGGGCGATTGCGCTCCAACCGCGAACGATCAATCCGGCGTAACTGAGGCCGGTCCACGACCCGATCATCGCGTGTCCGTGCGGGTGCAGGGCAGCGTACAGAGAACCCTTGGAACGAACGGCGCCATCAGTGGCGATGTACCAACCCATCAAGATTTCGTTGTCCCAGAGCTTCATTTCCCCGCGCCACTCGTAGGAGCCTTCGGAGACCGGCCGGGCTCGCGCGCCGTCCAGAGTGATGAACGCGCCGTTCTGCTGCATGGTCAGCTCGTGCACGTCCACTCGCTCCACATCGTCTTTCCAGGTCTGCCAGCCTGCCCACCAGACGCCGGACAGATCGAGCCCGCGCGGCGTGACGCCTGCCAGCTCCGACAGGGACACGTCCAGCGCCGTCGCTAGTCGCGCCGCGATCGACAGTGATGGTTCCGACGCGCCTGACTCGAATCGGGCTATCTGTCGCTGCCCCACACCGACCAGTTGGCCAAGGCCGTCTTGGGACAGCTGCAGCCGCTCTCGTTGCCTTCGGATGACATCGCCGGTAGTACTCACCGCCGCGTTCCTTCCTTCGATTGCTGACCAAAGCGTACCCATCGGCCCTATGATTAGACATGTACGTCTGATCAGACAGTGTTGACTAACCGGTGTTTCGCTTGGGAGGACAACGACGTGTGTGAAGAACTGCCCCAGTGCTTATCTCCCGGCGACTCGTACCCATCCGGCACCGCCACTCCGTGCCGAGAGGTCCGGATTTGGCGAGTGGGCGCCGGGCTGGGCGAACGGGAGCTCCGGACTTCCCGGTGCCGAGGTGTCGCATCCCCCGGCACCGGGAAACACCAAGCTACGGAAGGTCTCCGATGAGGAAGGGTGGGATCCGGACCGCTGAAACAGGGGACGGCCGGAAGACAGCGTATTGGCGGCTGCTCGGCCGTAGTGCGTACGTGATTCGCTTCCGGGTCAACGACGACGGCTCGACGGCATACCGGTTCCCCGGCAACCCGCTGCCGGCGGTTCAGCCCGGAACCGTCCTGTTCGACACCTTTCCCGATCTGGCGCAGGCCCGCGAGTGGTTCCCCGAGCACGACGACTTGTGGAACACGGTCCGGGACGCTTACTGGTCCACGCTGCTGGACTCTGCCGACGCTTCGGCTGGAGGAGTCGATGGTCGGTGAACTCGTGAATCTGCGGAGGTCCGCCGAATACCGACGGGCAGTTGCCGATTTCCGTCATGCGTGCGACCAATGGGCACGGGTGGGTGAACCCCCGACCGGACCCGAATTCGACCGGATCCAGACGGCGAGACGACAGTTTCTGAAGGTTGCGCCGGAAGCCACGGACCACCCCTGAACGCGCCTTACCGGAGCTCGGTCGAGGACCTTGTCGCAACACCTCGAGAATGGGTGTGCGATGGATTTCGAGATTCGGGAGAAGGTGCCAGCAAGCCGAGGAGTGTCTGTGGCCGCTCGGCTGGGATACCCCAGCCGAGCCGCTGGGGACAGCAGATCAACGACAGGGTTGCTTATGCCCCTGCGCTGATCGCTCAGAACTCCCAGTCTTCGTCCTCGGTGTTGACCGCCTTGCCGATGACATAGCTGGAGCCGGAGCCGGAGAAGAAGTCGTGGTTTTCGTCGGCGTTGGGGGAGAGGGCGGACAGGATGGCCGGGTTGACTTCGGTTTCGTCCCTGGGGAACAGGCCCTCGTAGCCGAGGTTCATCAGCGCCTTGTTGGCGTTGTAGCGGAGGAACTTCTTGACGTCTTCGGTGAGGCCGACTTCGTCGTAGAGATCCTGGGTGTATTCGACCTCGTTGTCGTAGAGCTCGAACAGCAGCTCGAAGGTGTAGTTCTTCAGCTCGTCACGCTCGGCCTGGGTGACCAGCTCCAAGCCCTTCTGGTACTTGTAGCCGATGTAGTAGCCGTGCACCGCTTCGTCTCGGATGATCAGCCGGATCATGTCGGCGGTGTTGGTGAGCTTGGCCCGCGACGACCAGTGCATCGGCAGGTAGAAACCGGAGTAGAACAGGAAGCTCTCCAGCAGGGTGGAGGCCACCTTGCGCTTGAGCGGGTCCTCGCCGTTGTAATAGGACAGCACGATCTCGGCTTTGCGCTGGAGATTGCGGTTCTCCTCCGACCAGCGGAACGCCTCGTCGATCTCGCGGGTGGAGCACAGCGTGGAGAAGATCGAGCTGTAGCTCTTGGCGTGCACCGACTCCATGAACGCGATATTGGTCATCACCGCCTCTTCGTGCGGGGTCAGTGCGTCCGGGATCAGGCTCACCGCGCCGACCGTGCCCTGGATGGTGTCCAGCAGCGTCAGGCCGGTGAAGACCCGCATGGTCAGCTGCTTCTCGTCGGCGGTCAGGGTGTTCCAGGACGGGATGTCATTGGAGACCGGGACCTTCTCCGGCAGCCAGAAGTTGCCGGTCAGCCGATCCCATACCTCTGCATCCTTTTCGTCGGGCACCCGATTCCAGTTGATGGCCGAAACCCGATCGATCAGTTTCATCCTGCCTCCACGCCTTTCCCAAGCCCGCTGCCGTCACGGAATATCTACCCTTGGAACACTACTCCTTGTGGGTGACAAGTCCGCGTAGCACAACACCTTGTGTCGCCGCAGCATGCGTCCGGGTGTGGGCAGTACACCTGGCACGCGCCGCGCGCGGCTCCCTATTGTGCGGCATGTGCCCGCCGGCGACCACATCGGTCCCGATCCGCCCAATCGATCGCTATGCGTTTGCCATTGTTCGATCGAACGCCCGGGAACGGTGCGCTGGCGGGGCCGCGCGCAGGTACGGCTGCGCGCCCTGGCAGCCGCGAAACCGTTGCCGAGCGTGGCGATTCGTCGATTTTTCGTGGTGCCGGAGCGTAGGCAGTGCCGGAAGTCACCAGGGGCCGGGCGCGGGCACCATGGGGCCCGGCGGGTGACCCGCCCTGGCTACCTGCGCCGATTCGACCAGATGAGCCGTTACGTTGGGCCGGACAGTGTCGCGCTTGGAAGGAGTGAGTGTTGTGACCAGTCCGATCAGCACCCGTCCGGTGCTCAGCGACATGACGATCTTCGCGGGCGTGCTCATCCTCCTCGCCGGTGTCCTGCACATGTTGACGGCCGTCGCGGCGATCGCGGGGCGCGAGGTCTTCGTGGTGACCGAGGATCAGGTGTTCCTGATCGACGTCGCCACGTGGGGATGGATCCACCTCGTGATCGGGGTACTGATAGTGATCGCGGGCTTCGCCATCGTGACCGGGAAGACCTGGGGTTATCTCGCGGGCATCGTGCTGGCGGCGCTCAGCATCCTGGACAACTTCCTGTTCGTATCGATCTACCCGTTCTGGGCGCTGGTGCTGATCGCCATCGACGTGCTGGTGATCTGGGCGCTGGCCAGGCAGCTCGCGGCCGAATAGCTGTGCTGGTTTTGCCAGCGCCTGCGGCGCTGGGTGCTCGCGGCCCCTTTTCACTGTGTTGGTCCTTCCGTTCGTCGAGTCGTCCTCGGTGACGTTAGGAACGGGCGCTCCTGGCGAGCTGGGACCGAGCTGGGAGTTCGCTGTGCGTGCGCGGCGAGTTCACCGCCTGCTGGCCCGGCGATAGCCGATGGCGGCGGGAACGGCGAAGACGATGATCGCGCCGAGCGACCAGGCGAAGGTCAGGGTGAGCGGGCGGGCCAGGGGCCCCTCGAAGGCGAGAGCCCGCATGGCGTCGACGGCCACCGACATCGGTTGGTTGCGGACCACGGGCTGGATCCACTTCGGGAAGGCGACCAGCGGAACGAATCCGGTGCTGAAGAACATCATCAGCGAGGTGAGGATCGTGATCCCCTCCACCAGCGTCGCTTTCGCCGTGAAGACCGCGACCGCGGTGACGATGGTGGCGAAGGCCAGGCCGAAGAACACCGGGATGAACAGGAAGACGATCGTCGCCGCGACGCCCTGGTGGAAGCGGAACCCGAGCAGGAGGCCGACCAGGATGACGGCGAGGGTGCACACGAAGATGCGGCAACCCTCCGCGAGGATACGGGAGGCGAGACCCGATGCGCGGTGCACCGGCAGCACCCAGAAGCGGGCGAGCAAACCCGCATCGCGTTCCCGGCCGAGCAGCACGCCCCCGGCGACCGCGCCGGACAGGGCGCCGACCAGGGCGACCATCGGCACCGAGCCGAAGAGCGCGCTCTCACCGGTGAACTTCTTGATCTGCCCGCCGATCACGGTGTTCAGCATGATCAACAGCAGACACGGAATGATCAGCGTCTCCAGCAGCGTCACCGGATTGCGCGCCCAGCGCAGCAGCAACCGCTGTGTCTGGAGCAGCGTGTGGCGCACCAGCGCCGACAGCGACAACTCCGAAGCGCTGTGTTGATCGTCCCTGCGATCGGCCAGCAGCACCATCACGCCCTCCTCGAGCTCAGCCGAAGCGACAGCGGAACGCAGATGATCAGGATGCCGATCGCCCAGGCCAGCGGCGGTCCCAGCAGCGACAAGGTCACCTGACCGGCGTTCGGCCCGGTGTCGCCGGCGAACGCCCGCAAGGCGATGGCCCACTGCGAGACCGGCTGATTGCGGACGAACGGCTGCACCCACTCCGGGAACTGATCCGCCGGAGCGATTCCCGACGACAACATGCCGAAGATCAACGGCGGCAGCACCAGCGCCTGCGCGGTCGCCTCCGGGTTGCGTGACACCGTCCCGATCACGTCCCCGCCCCAGATCAGCGCGAGACCGACGAGCAACGAGAACAGCAGGAAGCCGATCGTGTGCGCGGCGTCGAGATGGAAGCGGAACCCGATGACGTAGCCGCAGATCAACGCGGTGATCAGCCCGATGGTCAGGCGGAAGACACCGCTGGACAGGCGCGCCGCGACCGGGACCAGCGGACCGATCGGCATGGCGCCGAAGCGCCGGTTGAGTCCGGCGACCGAATCGGTGGCCGCGCGGAACGCCGCCGAGACGGCCGTGAACGCGGCGGCCTGCAGGATCACCAGCGGCATCATGAACTGCGCGTAGCTGCTGAATCCCGTGCCGAGCACGGTCATGATGGTCTTCAGCGGAATGTAGAAGCTGGCGGTGAACGCCGCGGGCGCCAGCACCGAGGTGAGCACCTCGCCGGTCTGCACCGAGGGCACGATCAGCCGCGCGGTGAGCACCCACCACTGCTGCGGCCGTAGCGGCATCGCGCGGGTCTGGGCGAGCCACGTCGCGGCCGTCACGACACGACCTCCGGCTGCGCGATCTTCTCCGTGCTCGCCAAATGCCCGGTGAGCTGGAGGAAGACGTCATCGAGCGAGGGTCGCCGCAGGGCGATGTCCACCAGTTCGACGCCCGAGCCGTCCAGTCGGCGCAGCGCCTCGGCGAGCGTCTTCGCGCCATCCGGCGCGGGTATGGCGATCCGATCGGACTCGGCGGTGAACGCGGCCCGGCTCTCCTGCGGCAGCAGCGAACCCAGCGCCGCGGCGATGGCGGGCAGGTCTTTCAGATCCAGCGGCACCACCTCGCAGTAGCTGCCTCCGGTCTGGGACTTCAGTTCGTCGGCGGTGCCCTGCGCGATCACCACGCCGTGGTCGATGACGATGATCCGGTCGCTGAGCGCGTCCGCCTCCTCCAGGTACTGGCTGGTGAGCAGGGTGGTGATGCCCGCCTTCTTGAAGCCGGACACCAGGTCCCAGACGCCCTGCCTGCTGCGTGGATCGAGCCCGGTGGTGGGCTCGTCCAGGAACACCACGTCGGGCCGCACGACGAGGCCGCAGGCGATGTCGATGCGTCTGCGCATACCGCCGGAGTAGGTGCCGACCCGGCGGCCCGCGGCGCGCTCGAGATCGAACTCGGCGAGCAGCTCGTCGGCGCGGGCGCGGGCGGCCCGCTTGCGCAGGCCCATCAGCCTGCCGAACATCACGAGGTTCTCGTAGCCGCTGAGCATGTCGTCGAGCGCGGCGTACTGTCCGGTCAGCATGATGCTGCGCCGCACCGCCGCCGGGTCGGCGACCACGTCGTACCCGGCGACCAGCGCGCGGCCGCGATCCGGGCGGATCAGCGTGGACAGAATGTTCACCGTGGTGGTCTTGCCCGCGCCGTTCGGTCCGAGGATGCCGAGCACCTCGCCCGGCTCGGCCGCGAAGTCGACTCCGCGCAATGCCTTGACCGTGCCGAACGATTTCTCGATTCCCTCGACGACGACTCCTTGATCGAAGCTCATCCTCGGCCTCCCAGATGTGCATCGAGCGCGCGCGCGATGACCGGCAGCACCTGCGGTGCGGTCAGTTCGTCGTGCGTGACCTCGATGTCGTGGTTGATGATCTCGCCGGTCACGTACGGCCGCCAGCCGTCGGGACCGAAGATGTCGGAGGTGTCGACGGTCGCGCTGAAGTACACGATGTCGCCGTCGAACACCGGGCGGCGATAGCCGGTTCTGGTCCGCGCGGAGGCGTTGTACGACCCGGCCATCCGCTCCAGAGTGGCGGCGTCGACCAGCGAGACACCGCCGAGCCGTTCCTTGATCAGGTCCGCCGCCTGCTGCGCGGTCGCCTCGGCGGGGACGTCGTGGATGCCGAACACCGAGCCGAACGTGTTGACGAACGAGCCTGCGGTGACCCGCTCGATGCTGTCGCCGTCGATATCGGCCGTGTCGGCGTCCAGCAGTGCGACCACACCGACCTCGGCGCCTTCGGCCTTCAGCTTCGTCGCCATCGCGTGGGCGATGAGCCCGCCGAAGGACCAGCCGAGCACGTGGTACGGGCCGTCCGGTTGCAGGGTGCGGATCTCGCGCACATAGCGGTCGGCGAACTCCTCGATCGAGCGCGCCGACGGTTCGTGGCCGCCGAGGTCAGGGGCTTGCAGGCCGTAGATCGGACGACCGGGAGCCAGCGCGTCGGAGAATCCCAGGTAGGTCCACGCCATCCCGGACGAGGGATGGACGCAGAACAGCGCGGGTTCGTCACCGCCGAGCCGGATCGGCAGTACCACGTCCAGTCCGAGACCGCCCGCCGCCGGAGTAGCCGGTGGCGCGGTGACCGCGGCCTCTTCCTCCGCGGCGGACCGTGCTGCCGGAGTTTGCGCGAAATGGGCTGCCGCGCGAAGTGTTTCGATCCACAGATCGGCCAGCTCGGCGACCTCGTCGCGGGTGAGCAGGGTCGAGGGGAAGCCGAAGCTCGCACGCAGGCGGTCGCCGATCACGACGGCGTTCACGTCGATCGCCGATTGCAAGGGCACCTCGGGGTGCTCGGCGACGTGCACGTCACCCAGGTCGTCGGTCGGCAGCCAGCCCAGGCCCTCGAGTCCGGCCGGGATGTCGCCGGTGGAGTACCTGCCGAGGTAGTTGAAGCCGACCCGTCCCGGGAGGCGTTCCGGAAGCTGCTGCGCCGTCTCGGGATCGAGGTAGCGCAGCAGGCCGAAGCCGATGCCCTTGTCCGGCACCGCGAGCAGCTGATGCTTCACCGCACGGATGGCCGCGCCGAGCGCGGGGCCCCCGGCGAGTGCGTCGTCGATATCGATTCCCGCCAGGCCGAGCCGCACCGGGTAGATGCTGGTGAACCAGCCGATGGTGCGGGACAGGTCGGCACCGGGGACCACTTCCTCCTGGCGGCCATGGCCTTCCAGCCGCAGCAGTGCCGTCGGCTCGGAGTCGCGCCAGCGCACCAGCGCCACGGCCAAGGTGGCCAGCAGCGTGTCGTTGACGCTGCCCTGGAACAGGCCGGGCAGGGTGGTGAGCAGCGCGGCGGTGACATCCGCGGACACCTCGCGCTCGACCATGCGCAGCGTGCCGGTGTTGTCGATCGCGGGGTCCAACTCCCGGCCGCCGATCAGCGGATCGGGTCCGGCGAGAACGTCGCGCCAATACGCGAGTTCGGCGCTGCGCCGATCGGAGTGCGCCTCCTCGGCCAACGCGTGCGCCCAGCGCCGCATCGAGGTTCCGGTCTCCGCGAGCACCGGGGTGTTGCCGACCGACACCTGCGCCCAGGCCGCCACCAGGTCCGGCACCAGGATGCGCCAGGACACGCCATCGATGGCCAGATGGTGCGCCAGCACGATCAGCCGCCCCGCGCCGGTGCGCATGCCCGCGGCGCCCACCGGGTCCAACCAGATGAACTGCAGCACGGTGCCGTTCGCCGGATCGAGCCGGTTCGCCGCGGCGTCCAGTTCGGTCATGGCGAACTCGTGCAGCTCGATCGGCTCGATCGCGTCGAACTCGATGCGGTGTACGAGCGCGTCCACGTCGACCGAGCCGGGCGGGCCGACCACGATGCGTGGGCCGTCCTCGCCGTCGGCGACCAGCCGGGCACGCAGCATGTCGTGCCGATCCACCGCGGCGGTGAGCACCGCGGCGATCTGGGCACGCTCGATGCCCACCGGCAGCTCCAACACCGCGGTCTGGGCGAAGCGGTCGTAGTTTCCGCCACGCTGGAGCATGTAGTGCACGATCGGCGGCACCGGCAATTCGCCGACGCCGCCGCCGGGCAGTTCGTCCAGCGTCACCGCGGTGCCCGCGGCGTCGATCGCCGCGGCCAGCGCCGCCACCGTGCGGTGCTCGAACACCTGCAACGGGGTGCAGGAGATGCCCTGCTGCTTGGCGCGCGACACCAGCTGGATCGCCAGGATGCTGTCGCCGCCCAGCGCGAAGAAGGAATCGTCGGCGCCGACTCGCGCCACCCCGAGCAGCTCGCCGAAAATCGCGGCCAGCTGCTCTTCGGCCTCCGTGGACGGCGCGCGGTACTCGGTGTGGTCCGCGGTGAACTCCGGTGCGGGCAGCGCCTTGCGGTCCAGCTTGCCGACCGCGTTGAGCGGGATCTCGTCCAGCACGACGAACGCCGAGGGCACCATGTAGCCGGGCAGGATGTCGGCGGCGAACGCGCGCACCTTCGCCACGTCGAGGTCGAACCCAGGCGTACGGACCAGGTAGGCGGCCAGCGCGGTCGCCCCGGTGGGGCCGGGCACGCCGAGCGTCACCGCGAAGTCCACCCCCTCGGCGCGGCCGAGCACGGCGTCGATCTCGCCGAGCTCGATGCGCTGGCCGCGGACCTTGACCTGGAAGTCGGTGCGGCCGACGTACTCCAGCTCGAGCCCCGCCTCGGTACGGATCCAGCGCACCAGATCACCGGTGCGGTACATCCGTTCGCCCGCCGCGCCGAACGGGGCGGCCATGAAGCGAGCGGCGGTCAGGCTCGCCCGGGCGTGGTAGCCGCGGGCCAGCGCGGGTCCGGCGAGGTACAACTCGCCCGCCACGCCCACCGGGACCGGACGCAGCCGATCGTCGAGAACCAGCACGGCCGCGCCCTGCACCGGCGTGCCGATGGTCACCGGCAAGCCGAGCTCGAGCGGCGCCGAACCCGTTGCCCAGATGGTGGATTCGGTCGGACCGTACAGGTTGACCATGGTGCGCCCGGTGGCCCAGCGTTCGACCAGTTCGGCGCCGACCGCCTCACCGGCCACCGCGAGCACCCGCAGGCTGGTCACCTCGGCGGGATCGAGGGTGGCCAGCGCGGACGGGGTGATCACCATGTGGGTGACCTGCTCGGCCTCGATCAGCTCCGCGAGTGCGCTGCCGCCGAACACATCCGGCGGTGCGACCACCGACGCGGCACCGGAGCCGAACGCCATGATCGCCTCGAACACCGACGCGTCGAAGCTCGGCGACGCCACTTGCAGCACCCGGGAGTGCTCCGCCAGACCGAGCGACTTCTGTTGCGCCGAAACGAGATCGGCCAGGCCGCGGTGGGAGACGGAGACACCTTTCGGCGTGCCGGTGGAACCGGAGGTGTAGATCATCCACACCGCGTTGTCCGGCCGGATGGGGCCGGGCAGGTCGCGCTCGTCCAGCGGGTGGCTGCTCGCGGCGCCCCAGCGTTCGACGAGGGCGAGGTCATCGAGCACCAGCCAATTCGTGCTGTCGGGCAGCATCGGCCGGTACGCGGTAAGGGTGAGTCCCAGTGTCGCGCCGGAGTCGGTGAGCATGTGATCGATGCGGTCGATGGGGTGCTTCGGATCGACCGGCAGGAACGCCGCACCGGCCTTGGCGGCAGCCCACATGCCGGTGAGCAGTTCCGCGGAGCGCGGAAGCCCCAGCGCCACCACGGTTTCGGGGCCTGCGCCCGACTCGAGCAGGATGCGGGCGAGACGGTTGGCGTACGCGTCGATCTCGCGGTACGTGGTGGTGTATCCGCCGACCACCAGGGCCGGCCGTTCCGGGTACCGCTGGGCGGTCTCGGCCAGCACGCGGGGAAGCGTTGTCGTTCCGGCGGTTTCGGGACCGCGCACCGGCACCAGCGTCGCACGTTCGGCGTCGTCGAGGATGTCGATATCGGCGATGGGCACGTCGGGTCGCGCGAGGACGGTCGCGAGCACCTGCCGCCACCGGGCGGCGAACGCGGCCACGGTCGCCTCGTCGAACAGATCCGTCGCGTAGGTCAGCACTGCGTCGATCCCCGCGGGAACGCTCTCGCTGAAGCGCTCGCGCAGATCGAGGGTCAGGTCGAACTGGGAGGCGTTGCGATCGAAATCCTCTACCTCGAAACGCAGGCCAGGCAGCTCCAGCACCGGTTCGACGAAGTTCTGCAGCGACAGTGACACCTGGAACAGCGGATGGTGCGCGGTCGAGCGGGGCGGGTCCAGCACTTGGACCAGCCGCTCGAACGGGACGTCCGTGTTGGCGAAGGCGTCCAGATCCGTGGACCGGACGGTGTCCAGGAACACCGCGAAGCCGATGCCGGGATCGACCGGAGTGCGCAGCGCCAGGGTGTTGACGAACATGCCGACCAGCTGGTCGAGCGCCTCTTCGCCGCGACCGGCGACCGGGGTGCCGATCAGCACGTCGTCGGTGCCGCCGAGCCGGGCGAGCAGCACCGCGAGCGCGGCGTGCACGACCATGAACGGGCTGACGTGCTGCGCCGCGGCGAAGTCCACCAGGTCGCCGTGCATTTCGGCGTCGATGGCGAAGCCGAGATCGGCGCTGTGCATGGTCTGCACCGCAGGCCGCGGGCGGTCGGAGGGCAGTTCCAGGACGTCGGGCGCGCCCGCCAATGCCTCGCGCCAGAACCGGATCTGGCGTGCCGCGGTCGATTCCGCGTCCGCCTCGTCGCCGAGCACCTCGCGATGCCAGAGCGCGAAGTCGGCGTATTGCACCGGCAGCGGGACGCGGGTGGCCTGCCCGCCGCTGGACCTTTCCGAATACGCGGCGGCCAGGTCGGCGGCCAGCGGCGCCATCGACGCGCCGTCCGCGCTGATGTGGTGCACCACCAGCACGACGACGTGCACCGGCGGATTCGCCGCCATCGGTTCGGGGTGCGCCGCGTAACTCGACGAGACCGGCGCGGACGCGACCGGTGCGGCTCCGGTGGAGGGGCCCGACGACACCGGCCCGGCACCCGCGGAGGGCTCCGCCGCTCCGTGGATCCGGAACAGGCCGACCCGCAGTGGCGGTTGGGTGGCCAGGTCGAATCCGGTGCTCGCGAGCTCGGTGATGCGTGCGCGCAGCGCCGCGCCGTGCTCGGCGTCGAGCATCGGCATGGCGGGCACGGCCACGTCGGCGCCGACCACCACCTGGCGCGGCCCCTCCGCGTCCGCGGGATAGAGCGTGCGCAGGCTCTCGTGGCGCTGGACCACGTCGACGAGCGCGGCGCGCAACGCCTCGACGTCCAGGGCTCCGGTGAGTCGCAGCGCGACGGCGATGTTGTAGGCGGGCGAGTCCGGATCCATCCGGTTGAGCACCCACATGCGCTGCTGCGCGGGCGACAGCGGAACGCGGTCCGGGCGAATCCGCGGCGCGAGGACGAACCGCCCCGGTTCCGCGCCGGTCGCGGGAACCACCCGGGCGGACAGCTGGGCCACCGTCGGCGCGTCGAACAGATCGCGCAGCGCGATCCGCGACCCGAGGGCCGCGTTCACCCGCGCCACCACCTTGGTCGCGCTCAGCGAGTTGCCGCCGAGCTCGAAGAACGACTGGTCGGCGCCGACTCGCTCGCGGCCGAGCACGTCGCCGAACACCGCGGCCACCGCCTCCTCGACCGGCGTACGCGGCGCCAGGTAGGGCCGGTGCGTCTCGGAGAAGTCCGGTACCGGAAGGGCTTTGCGATCCAGCTTGCCGACCGGGGTGAGCGGAATCGAGTCCAGGACGACGAGGTAGCCGGGCACCATGTACCCCGGCAGTTCGGCGGCCACCTGGGCGCGCAGTCGCTCGACATCCAGCCGAACGCCCTCGACGGGCAGCACGTACGACACCAGGACGGTGGTCCCGGCCGGACCGGTGAGCCCGATAGTGACGGCGTACTCGACCTCGTCGTCCCTGGAGAGCACCGCGTCGATCTCGCCGAGCTCGATCCGCAAGCCGCGGATCTTGACCTGGAAGTCGCTGCGGCCCAGATATTCCAGCTCGTACGCGCCGTCGTGCCCGATCACCCAGCGCACCATGTCGCCGGTGCGGTACATCCGGCCGCCGGGTTCGCCGGAGGGGTCGGCGACGAAACGGCTCGCCGTCATCTCGAACCGGTTGAAGTAGCCGCGCGCGAGTGCGGGACCGGCCAGGTAGAGCTCACCGGGCACGCCCACCGGCACCGGCCGCAGCCAGGTGTCCAGCACCATGGTGGCGGCGCCGCGGATCGGTCCGCCGATCGTGATGGGCTCGCCGGAGACGAGTTCGCCAGGGCCCGTCGCCCAGATGCTGAATTCGGTGGGGCCGTACAGGTTCACCATGCGCCTGCCGGGCGCCCACCGCTCGATCAGCTCCGGGGTCGCCGCCTCGCCCGCGACCGCGAGCACGCGCAGGTGGTCCAGGTCGACGGGTTCCATGGTGGCCAGCGCCGACGGCGTGATCACCGCGTGGGTGACCCGCTGGGTGCGCAGCAGGTGTTCGAGTTCCGCGCCGCCGTAGACGTCCGGCGGCGACACCACCAGCCTGCCGCCGGCGCCGTGCGCGATCAGCAGCTCGAACACCGAGGCGTCGAAGCTGGGCGAGGCCACCTGGAGCACGCCGGCGGTGTGGTCCAGGCTCAGCGTCTCGCGTTGCGCGACAACCAGATTCGCGATACCGCGGTGGCTGAGCAGCACAGCTTTCGGCTTGCCGGTGGAGCCGGAGGTATAGATCAGGTACGCGGTCTGGTCGAGGTCGATGGGCCCGCCGCGCTCCTCGTCGGTGATCGGCGCATCCGGGACGGTCATCGCCCGGCGGATGGTGTTGAGATCGTCCAGCAGTAGCCAGTCGACCGTGCCCGGCAGCGTCTCTCCGGTCGCGGTGACCGTCAAACCGATCGGCGCCTTGGAGTCGGCGAGCATGTGCTCGATGCGCTCTACCGGGTAGTTCGGGTCCAGCGGTGCGAATGCCGCGCCGGTCTTGGCCAGCGCCCAGACCGCGACCACCGATTCCAGCGACCGGGTCAGCGCGAGCACGACGAACACCTCGCGCCCGACGCCCCGGCGCAGCAGCACGCGGGCGAAGCGGTTGGACCACGCGTCGAGTTCGCCGTAGGACATGGTGAGCTCACCCGCGGCGACCGCGATCGCGTCGGGATCGATCCGCGCGCCCGCGGTCAACAGCTCGGGCAATGTGGCCGACCACGCCGATTCCTGGCCGCGCACCGGAAGCAGAGCTTCGCGCTCGGTGTCGTCGCAGTACTGCAGCTGGGAGACCAGCGCGCGCGGGTTGTCGGCGAGCTGGGTGAGCAGCCGGACGAAGCGATCCAGCAGCGGCCGTGCCGCCTCGGGGGGAAGCTGGTCGGCCAGGTACTTCAGCGTGATTCGCAGCGTGTCCTGCTCGTCGGCGCCGCGCAGCGGAATCACCATGAGGTTCAACGGGTATGGCGTCGCGTCGGTGCCTTCCACGTCGAGCACCCGCATGCCGGCGATGTCCAGCGCCTGCGACAGCGCCTCGCGGTCGATCGGGTAGGACTCGAACACAGTGAGGGTGTCGAACAATTCGGCCAGGCCGACCGCCTGGTGGATGGCGGCCAAACCGATGTGCTGATGGTCCAGCAGCCGCGCCTGCTCGGACTGCACGCGCGCGAGCAGGTCGGCCACTTTCTCCGCCGGATCGAGCCGCACCCGCACCGGCAGTGTGTTGATGAACAGGCCGACCATTTCCTCGACCCCGCCCAGCTCCGGCGGCCTGCCCGAGACCGTACCGCCGAACACCACGTCGGTGCGGCCGGTGAGCATCGCCAGCAGCATCGCCCACGCGGCCTGCACCAGGGTGTTCACCGTCGCGCCCGCTTCCCGGCCCGTGGTCTCCAGCCGGGCCACGGTGGCGCGGGACAGATCGACGGACATCATGCCGGTTTCGGTCGATTCGATTCCGGCGAGAGTGGGCACCGCGCGAGTCGGGGCGTCCACGCCGGACAGCGAATCAGCCCATGCCGCAAGTGATTCCGTGTCGTCCCTGGTCCGCAGCCAGGTCAGGAACTCGCGATAGGAGTGCGCGGGCGGCAGCGCGGAGGCGTCGCCGTCGGTGACGTAGAGGGTGAGCAGCTCGCGCACCAGCAGCGGTGTGGACCAGCCGTCCAGCACCAGGTGGTGGTTGGTCAGCAGGAAACGGTAGGTGTCGGGGCCGATCCGCAGCAGCGTGCAACGCAGCAGTGGAGGACGGGTCAGCTCGAACCGGGTGCGCGCGTCCACGGCGATGAGCCGCTCGATTTCGCGGGCGCGCTCGTCCTCGTCGGCGATGGCGGTGAGATCCGCTTCGTGCCATTCGATCTCGGCGTCGGCCAGAACCAGCTGGCGCGGACCGTCCTCGGTCTCGGCGAACGCGACGCGCAGGTTCTCGTGCCGGGTCACCAAAGCCTGTGCGGCGCGGCGCAATCGGGCCGAGTCCACGGTGCCCGCCAGGGTGAGCAGCGACTGCACGGTGTAGCCGTCGGCGGTGTCGGAGTCGTACAGCGCGTGGAAGAGCAGGCCGTACTGCAACGGCGAGAGGGGCCACACGTCGGTGAGGTTCGGGTAGTCGCGCTCCCAGGCATCGATCTGTGCCTGGGTGACGGCGACAAGATCGAAGTCCGAGGGGGTGCGTCCACCCGACCCGGGGGATTCGGCGTGCTCGGCGAGGGCGCCGAGGGCCTGCGTCCACAGCGCTGCGAGTTCCGCGAGTTCCGCCTCCTCGAAGAGACGTGCGGCATAGGCCCAGGTGACTTCGAGGCCGGAATCGGTGTGGACGGCGTTGATGTCCACCGCCGCGGCCAGCGGCGCGCGATCGTCCTGGGTCGCGGCGAACCGTCGCGGCAGCCAGGGCTCCGCCTCACCGCCGGTGGTCGCGCGGCCGAGATAGTTGAAGCTGATCTGCGGGGTGGGCGCGTCCGCGAGCGCCGCCGCCGTCTCGGGCACCAGGTAGCGCAGCATGCCGAACCCGATGCCCTTGTCCGGCAGGGCCCGCAGCTGTTCCTTGGTGGCCTTGATCGCGGCGCCCGCCGCGGCACCACCCTCGAACGCGTCCGCCGGATCGATGCCGGTCAGGTCGACCGCGACGGGATAGATGCTGGTGAACCAGCCCACCGTGCGCGCGATGTCGGCCCCGGGCAGGACGGATTCGGCGCGACCGTGGCCTTCCAGGGTGAACAGCGCCGAGGTGCGTCCGCGCCACCGGGCCACCGCCAGCGCGAGCCCGGCCAGCAGCACGTCGTCGGCGCCGCAGTGGAAACGATCCGGTGCGATGGTGAGCACCGTCCGCGCGATCTCCGGCGGCACGACCGTCGTCAGGTCCGCCATGGTGGCGACCACGTCCAGTTCCGGGTCCATCGGCGCCGAGCCGAGTGCCGGATCGGGCGTGGCCAGAATGCGTTGCCACAGTGGCAGTTCCGCGACCCGAGTGGCGGCGTGCTCGCGCTGCCCGTGCGCCCAGCGCCGGAACGAGGTGCCGACCGGCGCGAGCTCGGCGCCCAGCGCGGCGGTGGCCAGATCCGGCAGCAGGATGCGCCAGGAGACGCCGTCGGTGACCAGGTGGTGCAGCACGAGCCACAGCAGCGGCGCGGCGCCTCGGCGCTCGATCCACACGAAGCGCGCCAGGCGGCCGGACTCCGGGTCGAGCTGGTCGGCGGCGCGCTGCAGCTCGCGTTCGCAGGTCGCCTCGACATCCGCGTACGCGGTCACGACCTCGAGCAGGGCGTTCGCGTCCACCGCGCCGGGTTCGGCGACCACCCAGCTCCAGTCGTCGTCGGTGCGCCGCAGGGTGGAGCGCAGCAGGTCGTGCTGGTCGAACAGGGCTTGCACCGCGCCGACCAGCCGCGCGCGTTCGATTCCGGACGGCAGCTCGATCAGTACGGCCTGGGCGAACCGGCGCCAGGAGTCGCCGTGCTCGAGCATCGCGTGCACGATCGGCGTGAGTTCCACCTCGCCGACCCCGCCACCGGGCAGTTCGTGCACCTCCACAGTCGGCACGTCGGTGGCGATCGCGGCCAGCGCCGCGACGGTCTTGCGCTCGAAGACATCCCGTGCGCTGAACCCGATCCCGGCCGCCTTGGCTCGCGACACCAGCTGGATCGACACGATGCTGTCGCCGCCGAGCGCGAAGAAGCTCTCGTCGACACCCACCGTGTCCAGCCCGAGCACCTCCGCGAACAGCGCGGCGAGCGTCTTCTCGCGCGGCGTGGACGGCGGCCTGCTCGTGACCGTGCGGGCGCCGAACTCCGGCGCGGGCAACGCCTTGCGGTCCACCTTGCCGAGTGGCGTCAGCGGGAGGCTGTCCAGCACCATGACCACGGCCGGCACCATGTAAGCCGGAAGCGTCTCGCCCGCAGCGGCTTTCAGCGCCTCCGTAGGCACCTCCGCGCCCGGCTTGGGCAATACGTAGGACACGAGCGCGGTGGCGCCCGACCCGGTCTCGACGCCGAGGGTGAGCGCGAAGTCGACATCGGGGTGCCGCTGCAGGGCGGCGTCGATCTCGCCCAGCTCGACACGGAAGCCGCGCACCTTCACCTGGAAGTCGCTGCGGCCCTGGTACTCCAGCTCGATCCGGCCGTCGTGCCCGACCCAGCGCACCAGATCGCCGGTGCGGTACATCCGCTCACCGGTCGCGTAGGGGTTGGCGACGAAGCGGTCGGCGGTGAGCCCGTTGCGCCGGTGGTAGCCGCGCGCCACACCGGGACCGGCGAGGTAGAGCTCACCGGTGGTGCCCGGGGGCAGCGGCCGCAGCCACGGGTCCAGCACCACGGCCGACACATCGCGGGCGAGACCGCCGATGGTGACCGGCGCGTCCGGAGTCAGCGGGGCGCTGAGCGTCACGGTGACGGTGGTCTCGGTGGGGCCGTAGCCGTTCAGCAGGGTGCGGCCGGACCACTTCGCGACCAGCTCCGGTGGACAGGCGTCGCCGCCGACGATCACGGTGCGCAGATCGGGCAGGGTCGCCGGGTCCAGCGATCCCACGACGGCCGGGGTGACATTGAGGTGGGTGACACGGTGGGCGCGCAGCACCTGCGCGAGCTCCTCGCCCGCGTACGCCGACGGCGGCACCACCGCCAGCGTCCCGCCCGCCGCGAGCGTGACCAGGATTTCCTCGACCGAGATATCGAAGCTCGGCGACACCGCATGGGCGACAACGGAATCCGCGTCGATGCCGAATCCGGCGCCGGAACTCGCGACCAGGTTCGCCAGCCCGCGGTGCGGGACGAGCACGCCCTTGGGCAGCCCGGTGGAGCCTGAGGTGTAGATGATGTACGCCACCTGGTCCGGGTGCGGCGCCGCGGTTCGCTCGGCGTCGGAGAGCGCCGCGGCGTCCTGCTCGGCCAAGGACCGCTCGGTGCTCTCGTCATCGAGGATCAGCCAGGACACCCGGTCCGGCAACGACTTGCGCGCCGCCGCGACCGTGACACCCGTGACGACCTCGCTGTCGCCGACCATGTGCTCGATCCGGTCGGACGGATAGGTCGGATCGATCGGCACGAACGCCGCGCCGGTCTTGGCCACCGCGATCGTCGCCAGCACCGACCGGACCGAACGCGGAATCGAGATCGCCACGGTGCGCTCGGGTGCGGCGCCCGCGGCGATCAGCACCCGGGCCAGGCGATCGGTGTAGTCGTCGACCTCGCGGTAGGTCAGCGCGGTCGCGCCTTCGACCAGCGCAGTCGCCTGTGGATCGCGGGCCGCGCCCGCGGCGAGCAGCGCCGGAAGCGTGCGGGGTGCGACGCCCGCGGCGCCGCGTGCGGGGGCGTAGACGGCGCGCTCGTCCGCCGAGAGCGCCGAGATGGTCGTCAGCGGCGCATCCGGTCCCGCGGCAAGGAAGCGGTGCAGGAACGACAGGAACCGGTGGTGCTGCGCGGCCAGTTCGGTGCCGGTGTAGAGGTTGCCGTTGGCTTGGAAGTCGATGTGCGTGCTCTCGCCGCCGACGCCCGGATACAAGTTGACGAACAGGTCGTCGATCAACCCGGAGGTCAGCACGTGCAGCCGTCCGGTGACCGGACCGAGCTGGATCCTCGTGTCGACCATCATCAGGTTCACCGAAGGGCCGAAGGACCCGGCCTCGTCCATCGGCCAGCCGAGGTCACGGAAGATGTCCTCCTGGCGGTAGCGCTGCCGACGCAGCGCCCCGGTCAGCTCGCCCTGGGCGGCCCGGATCACGTCGCCGACCGTGGTGGCCGGCGCCATCCGCAACCGCAGCGGGACGACGTTGGCGATCATGCCGCCGGAACGGCGCAGCGTCGCGGTGGTGCGCGCCGACACCGGAAGACTCAGCACGACCTCCGGTGCGCCGGTCATCGCGGACAGATACGCGCCGAAGGCCGCGACCACGGTGGGCGCGACGCCGGAGGACACCTGCTCGGCGACGACGTCCAGCATCCGCGCGGTGTCGGTGGGCAGGTCGCCCTCGACCCGGATCGGATGCCCGTCCACGCCCGCGGTGCGGCCCGCCAGGTTCACCGGGTCGGCCATGCCGTCCAGATGGGCGAGCCAATGCTCCCGGTCGGCGGCGAATCGATCCGAACTGCGGTAGGCCAGGTCCGCCTCGACGATCTTGCGCAGATCCTCCGCTTTCGCAGGCGGGGGTTCGCGACCATCGACGGCGGCGTTGTAGAGCTCTCCGGTGCGCTGCACCACGGTCAACGCGCCCATCCCGTCGAGCACGATGTGGTGGATCCGCGAATACCAGAACCAGCGCTCCGCACCGACTCGCAGCATGGCGATGCGCACCAGCCGGTCGCGGGTCAGCTCGAGCGGGGCCTCGTACTCCGCCCGCATCCAGGCATGAGCGGCCGCTTCCGGGTCGGGTTCGGCGCGGAAGTCGATGGTTTCCAGGCTGTCGTCGAGCGTGCTGTCGACGAATTGGAAGGGATGCCCCTCCACCTCGACCAGGCGCAGGTAACCGGTGCCGAACTCGCGCCCGGCCTGCCGCGCCGAGCGCGCGAGCAGGTCGACATCGATCTGTCCGTTCAGTTCGACGTACTGGGCGATGGATATCGGGGTGGCACCGGCGACATGCTGGGCGAACCAGATGCCGCGCTGCGCCGCCGACAGGGCGAAGGCCCCGTCGGGAAGAACTGTGTCCGTATCTTTCGCCGAAAGGGAAGGCTGTTGCATGACGTGTCCTACGTTCTGACCGCGGTCGGACTACCCAGGTGTGACCGCCCGTAGCCACCGCGGTAGTTGGTAGTACCTGCCGCCGCACAGCACGCGGCAACTCAATTCTGAACCGGTGCGGACGGCGCTGCGGGGGTATTGCGCACACTGCGCGACCCGAACATCGCTGTTCGGGTCGCGGGGGGAGAGGTGTGCCCGGTCAGGCGGCTGCCGGAAGAAGATCCAGGTCGGCCGGCTCGAGCGGGGCGTCGGAACCGGTGAGGTAGCGCTGCAGGGTCGAGCGCTCGTCCAGCACCAGCCAGGCGATCCCGTCGGTCGCCTCGGGGCGCTGGTCCTTGGTGGTGATCCCGACCGTGGTGCCGAGGGCGAAGGAGGCGTCGTCGGTGGCCGGGACCGCGATGGCGGCGATCTTGGTGGCGGCCCGCTCGGCCACGAGGGACTCGATCGGCTGGTCGATCGCCATCGCGACCAGGGCGCCCGGGCCGGCGCCGAGTTCGAGCAGCAGGCGGGCCATGCGGTTGGACCAGCGATCCAGTTCGGCGTAGGTGAGGTCGCAATCGGCGGTGGACACCACGACCGCGTCCGGATCGACCTCGGCGACGGGCTGGGCGGCCAGCGGCAGGACGTACAGGTTGTCGGCGAGCGAAGCGGTCAGCGTGTGCATGTCATGTCCTCGAGTGTCGAATGAGAGGCGTTTCGTGTACCTCTGAATCTCGTCCTCGAGACGGGTTTCCGACAGCAACCCCAGCGTTGGTCCGCGCACTCCCAGGGTGGGCAAAACCTCACCCTGGGTGGGTGCGGAGCTCAGTCGTTCACATAGCCGTTGAGCGTGGCGCGCAGATCGGTGAGCAGCGCGCGGGCGGCGGTGAGGCCGTCGCCGTGCCAGACGGTGTCCTCGACGGCGAACACCCGGCGATCGGTGGCGGCGCTGAGTTCCTTCCATTCGTCGGTGCGCATGAGGGCTTCACCGTGTTTCTTCCCGTCGGGGCCGGCGAGGATCACGTAGATCACGTCGCCCTCCACCTTGGTGGCGAACTCATCCGCGCGCACGTCGAACGAGGCGCCCCGCTGGGCGGTGGGACGCTGCACGCCCACATCACCGAGCACCTGGCCGGCGAAGCTGTCGCCGCCCTGGACCCGGTTGGCATCCGCGGTGAATCGGAGGACCGACGCCTGAGTCTGCCCCGCCGCCAACGCGGTACTGGTATCCCTGGCCTCGGTGCGATAGTTCTGCAGCGTGGTCTCCGCGGCCGCACGCCGCCCCAAACCCGCTGCGAACGCGGCGAATTCGGCCTGCCAGCTGGTGCTCGCGCCGACCAGCACGGTCGGGGCGATGGCCTGCAACGCGGCGAAACTCGCCGCGCCCGAGGGGATCTCGCCGAGAATCAGGTCGGGGCGCAGCTCAGCGATTCGAGCCGGATCCGGCTGCGCGGCGGTGCCGACGCCGGGGATCTTCAGCACGCCGGTGCCGAGATAGGCGGGCTGCGGACTCGGCCCCTCGATGGTGACCGTGCCCACGACCCGCTCCCAGAGACCGAGCGCGCAGACGGCGTCCAGCGCGGAGGTCGTCAGCACGACGATGCGCTGCGGGTCGGCGGGCACCTCCGAGACGCCCGCGGCGTGCGCGACGCTGCGAGTGGCCTCGCTCGTCTGGTCCGGCGCGCTCGGCAGCGCGCACGCCCGGGTGGTGTCGCGCTCCAGCCCGACCACCCCCGCGCCCGCGATATTCGTGGTGGTGCGCACGATGGAGACGTCGTCGTCGCTCTTCCCGCCACACCCCGCCGCGAGAACGGTCGCGCACAACGCGGCGACGGCGATCACCCGTCGGCCCGCTGACGCGGCGTGTGCGGAAGGGGCTGTGCGGTTTCGGAGACGAACGAAGGCGCTCAGCGGCATGCCGGTGAGGGTACCGTGTCTGATTTGCAGCGCCTGCGGCGCCGCGAACGGGGAATGCTCGGTCTCGCTTCGCTCGAAAGCCGGAGCTGGTCCGATGTGGTTGCGTTGTGCTGTAACCGCAGGATCTGAGTTCGCCATACCCTGGCTCGCTGGCGGGTGTCCGCTGCTGGTGGCGTTGTTCGGGCGCTTCGCCCGCTCGAATGCCAGGCATCAGCGAGTTGCGAACACGCAGTGCTGCCGGACAGTCACCGTTCAGGCCTTTTCGCCGCCGATGCTGAACCTGGCGCCGGTGGCGTCCGCGACCGCGGCCATTCGGCCGTACGGGGTGTCCTGGGCGGGTGACAGCACCGAGCCGCCCAGTTCGACGACCTTCTCGACGGACTTGTCCACGTTGTCGGCGCCGAAGTAGACGGTCCAGCCCGCGGGTGCTCCTTCGGGCAGGAACGCCGAGGCGTCCATCACACCGCCGAGCATCGGGCTCTGCGCGTGGATCGTGGAGTAGCGGAACTCCGGCACGTCGGAGACGGTGAAGACGTCCGACCAGCCGAAGATGTCCCGGTAGAACGTCATCGAGGCGTCGTAGGCGCGGGTGTGCAGCTCGAACCAGGACGGCGCGCCCGCGTGCTCGCGCCATTGACCGCCGGAGACCAGGCCCATCGTCTCGAATCCCGGGAACGTCCCTGCTTGCCAGATGCCGACCCCCGCGCCGCCGACGTCGCCGAGCACGGCCATCGTGCCCAGCTCGCCGATCGGCATCACCGGCACGATCAGCGACGCTCCCGCCGCGACGGCCGCGTCGGCCGTGGCGCGGGCGTCGGGGCTGGCCAGATAGACAGTCCACTGTTCCGGGCTGTCGGTGTCGCCCGGCATCCGGCCCATCGCGCCCGCTACCGCACGACCGTCCTTGCGGAAGGTGATGTAACCGCCGAACTCCGCCCCCGCCTGTTCGGCGGTCCAGCCGAACAGGTCGCGATAGAACGCGATACTGCGCTCGGGGTCGGAGGTGTACAGATCGACCCAGCAGGGGTCGCCGGGCTTGGTTCCGTTCGGATTCGTCATCGCTGATCTCCTTGCCAGGGGAACGTGTGTCACCGGTAGAGACGGCCGCCGCGCGACGAACTCATCGGCGGCGGGCCGGGCAGACCGGTGCCATCCATCCGCGCGGTATTTCGCGGCGCGTCACAGCCACGGCCCAACCAACACCGTGTTGTGCCTCTCTACGCCACCCGATTGGCTCAACCTTCGGTTTCGAGCGAAGCGAGACCGGGCATGCTCCCGTTCGCGGCCCGGCTCGCGTCCGAGCGGCCGCCGCGTCCGCGACGCAGTCGCCAGCGGCGGCCGCTCGGACGCGAGCCACTAGGGGGCCGCGAACACGCAGCGCCGCAGGCGCTGCAAAACAAACACAGCTATGAAATACGACAGAGAGTAGGACCCGTTCGGCTCGCGCGATAGGCACCGTTTACGATTCGATGAGCGCAAGCGAACTGTCGTCTGTCCTGTCGTCGGGATGGATGCGATCAGCGGAGCCTGCGGAGCGACCTAAAGGCACCTTTCAGGAGGATCAGTGACTGCCGTAGAGCCCCAGCCAGTCCCTCAGTTGGAAGCGACTCGGCCTTATCCGGCTCGGACCGGGCCGAAGGGCTCGTTCATCTTCAAGATGGTCACCACCACGGATCCCAAGGTCCTCGGTGTCATGTACCTGACCACGTCGATGGCCTTCTTCCTGATCGGCGGCCTGATGGCGCTGCTGATGCGCGGTGAGCTGGCGCGGCCCGGCCTGCAGTTCCTCTCCACCGAGCAGTTCAACCAGCTGTTCACCATGCACGGCACGATCATGCTGCTGTTCTACGCGACCGCGATCGTGTTCGGCTTCGCCAACATCATCCTGCCGCTGCAGATCGGCGCGCCCGACGTCGCCTTCCCACGACTGAACGCGTTCAGCTACTGGCTGTACGCGTTCGGCGCCAGCATGGCGACCGCGGGCTTCGTCACCCCTGGCGGTGCGGCGGACTTCGGCTGGACGGCGTACGTGCCGCTGACCGACATCCTGCACTCGCCCGGCGTCGGCACGGACCTGTGGATCCTGGGTCTGGCGGTCTCCGGTCTCGGCACCATCCTCGGTGGCGTGAACATGCTGACCACCGTCGTCTGCCTGCGTGCGCCCGGTATGACCATGTTCCGGATGCCGATCTTCACCTGGAACATCGCCGTCACCAGCGTCCTGGTGCTGCTGGCCTTCCCACTGCTGACCGCCGCGCTGTTCGGCCTGGCCTACGACCGTCACCTGGGCGGCCACATCTACGACCCCGCGACCGGCGGCATCCTGCTCTACCAGCACCTGTTCTGGTTCTTCGGTCACCCCGAGGTGTACATCATCGCGCTGCCGTTCTTCGGCATCGTCTCGGAGATCTTCCCGGTCTTCTCGCGCAAGCCGATCTTCGGTTACACCACGCTGGTCTATGCCACCCTGGGCATCGCGGCGCTGTCCATCGCGGTGTGGGCGCACCACATGTACGCCACCGGCGCCGTGCTGCTGCCCTACTTCTCGTTCATGACCTTCCTGATCGCGGTCCCCACCGGTGTGAAGTTCTTCAACTGGATCGGCACCATGTGGCGCGGTCAGCTGACCTTCGAGTCGCCGATGCTGTTCTCCATCGGCTTCATCGTCACCTTCCTCTTCGGTGGTCTGTCCGGCGTCATCCTGGCCAGCCCGCCGCTGGACTTCCACGTCACCGACTCGTACTTCGTCGTGGCGCACTTCCACTACGTGCTCTTCGGCACCATCGTGTTCGCCACATACGCGGGCATCTATTTCTGGTTCCCGAAGATGACCGGGCGAATGCTCGACGAGCGCCTGGCCAAGTGGCACTTCTGGACCACCTTCATCGGCTTCCACACCACCTTCCTGGTGCAGCACTGGCTGGGCGCCGAGGGCATGCCGCGCCGCTACGCCGACTACCTGCCCAGCGACGGCTTCACCACGCTGAACACGATCTCGACGATCGGCGCATTCGTGCTCGGCGCCTCGATGCTGCCGTTCCTGTGGAACGTCTTCAAGAGCTACCGCTACGGCGAGGTCGTCACCGTGGACGACCCGTGGGGTTACGGCAACTCGCTGGAGTGGGCCACCACCTGCCCGCCGCCGCGGCACAACTTCTACGAGCTGCCGCGCATCCGGTCCGAGCGTCCCGCCTTCGAGCTGCACTACCCGCACATGATCGACCGCATGCACGCCGAAGCGCACGTCGGCTGGGGCTCGGGCAAGCACGCCGTCGAGGTCCGCGAAACGGTGGGGGCGGCCAAGTAGGCGGCTGCCTCGCCTCCGCTCGGCCCGGCGCGGGCTATGGACGGACTTCGTCCGACTGCGTTCTTTAGGCGGCTGCCTCGCCTCCGCTCGGCCCGGCGCGGGCTATGGACGGACTTCGTCCGACTGCGTTCTTTATGCGGCTGCCTCAGCCTGCGCTCGGCCCGGCGCGGGCTATGGACGGACTTCGTCCGACTGCGTTCTTTATGCGGCTGCCTCAGCCTGCGCTCGGCCCGGCGCGGGTTATGGACGGACTTCGTCCGACTGCGTTCTTTATGCGGCTGCCTCGCCTGCGCTCGGCCCGGCGCGGTCTACGGACGGACTTCGTCCGGCGGCGTTCTTTATGCGGCTCTCTCGCCTGCGCTCGGCCCGGCGCGGTCTATGGACGGACTTCGTCCGGCGGCGTCATTTGGCGGCGGGGCGATGGCCGGAGTTCGTCCGGTAGCGCCTTAGGATTCAACGTGACGGGTGTGCACCTGCTGGTGACCAGCGGGTGCACACTCATTTGTGGAGACCACTACGCATCGTGGCGTTGTGACAACGATGTCCAGCACAGCGACGGCACACACCGAACTTGGAGCTCATCAGTTGGCCGACACCACCGTCCTCGTCACCGTCACCGGGCCCGACCGCCCCGGTGTGACGTCCGTGCTGCTCGCGGCGATGTCGCGGCACCAGGTGAGCCTGCTGGACGTCGAGCAGGTCGTGATCCGGGGCAGGCTGACCCTCGGCGTCCTGGTCACCTGTCCGAACGACCCCGAGGCGTTGCAGGACGAACTCGAAGAGGCCATGAACACCGTCGGCATGCACGTCGACGTCGAGGTGGACGCGGCGATCGGCAGGCAGCCGATGTCCACCCACGCGGTGGTGGTCCTCGGCAGCCCGGTCACGGCGCGCGCGTTCAGCGCGGTTTCGCGGCAACTGGCCGCCTTGGGCGCCAACATCGACACCATCCGCGGCATAGCCGACTACCCGGTGACCGGTATGGAGCTGATGGTCACCGCGATCGACTCCGGCCCCGACACCGATTCACGGCTGCGCACGGCGCTGGCCGAGATCGCGGTCACCGAGGAGGTGGACGTCGCGGTGGAGCGCGCCGGGCTCGCGCGCCGCGGCAAGCGCCTGATCGTGTTCGACGTCGACTCGACGCTGATCCAGGGCGAGGTCATCGAGATGCTCGCCGCGCACGCGGGTGTGGAGGACGAGGTCCGCAAGGTCACCGAGGCCGCCATGCGCGGGGAGATCGACTTCGCCGAATCGCTGCGGCAGCGGGTCGCGACGCTGGCCGGTCTCGACGAGTCCGTGATCGAGGCGGTGGCCGGGAAGATCGCGCTGACTCCCGGTGCGCGCACCACCATTCGCACGCTGCGCCGCATCGGCTTCCGCTGCGGCGTAGTGTCCGGCGGCTTCCGGCAGGTCATCGAACCGCTGGCGCACGAGCTGGAATTGGACTTCGTGCAGGCGAACACGCTGGAAGTCGTGGAAGGCAAGCTGACCGGGCGGGTCGTCGGCGAGATCGTCGACCGGGCGGCCAAGGCCACCGCGCTGCGCAAGTTCGCGGCCGAGGCCGGGGTGCCGATGGAACAGACCGTCGCGGTCGGCGATGGCGCCAACGACATCGACATGCTCAACGCCGCCGGGCTCGGCATCGCGTTCAATGCCAAGCCGGCGCTGCGCGAGGTCGCCGACGCGGCGCTCTCGCATCCCTACCTGGACGCGGTGCTGTTCATCCTCGGAGTCACTCGACACGAGGTGGAAGCCGCCGACGCCCGGGACGGCCTGCTGCGCCGCGTGCCACTGGGCTGAGCATTCGGACCTGGTCGGGCGGGTAGTCGGACGGCGCCCGGCTCGTCGTCGTGCCGGCCCGCCGACCGGAAGGGCCGTGCGGGTCCGGGAGGCACGCGGGCGTGGGAGCACGGCTCGGCGCCGGCCGAAACGTTTACGTTGACTATCAAGGTGGAGTGATGACGGGCATCCCGGAATGCGGGGCCGAAGCCCGTGGTGGCGAAACCCGCACGGCGGCAACGGCATCGGACATCGTGGGATTCCGCGTGCGACATGCCGAGCTGGCGGGCGGCTACGGCGGCGCGGGCGATCCGGAGGATCCGGCCATGGTGCAGGCGATGCAGATGGTCCTGCACCTGCCCAAGACCGATCCGCCACCGCGCAGCGCTCTGCTCGCGGCGGCCGCGGCGGCCGCGGTCGCGCTCTGCCTGGACGAGCGGGTCGGTCCGGGCGGCGAGTGGGCAGAGCGCTATCTGGCGTGGAAGCGCTCGCGCATCCGCAAGCTGGCTCGGCGCGCCCGCGGCGCCCAGTGGCGCGCGACCTGCGCGGTGGACGGCGTCACCGTCGAGATCGACGGCGCGCAAGCGCGGGCGCTGGTGCCGGGGCCGGTGGGCGAGGCCGATCCAGTGATCAAGCGTTTGCAGATCGGTGGCACCGATCTCGACCACGACGATCCAGGCCCGCCCGCCCCGCAGCTGCCCGTGCTGTGGGTGAACGCCGCGCTCGGCATGACATTGGGCAAAGCGGCCGCGCAAGTGGGTCACGCGAGCATGCTGCTGGCCGGTGCGCTGTCGGTCGAGCACGCACTGCGCTGGTCGGAACTCGGATTCCGCTGCGCGGTCCGGGAAGCCGACGCCCAGCGCTGGGCGTCCCTGGCCGGCCAGGTGGCCGAGGGCACCGCGGTTGCCGTGCGGGACGCGGGATTCACCGAGGTGGCGCCGGGTTCGATGACGGTGATCGCGGTGCCTGCCCAATCCTGGTGAGCGGGGACATCGTCGTTGTCGACGCGGTGTCGATCAGGCGGCTCCGGCGCGGCGGCAGTGCGGGGCGTGGTGTCGGCCAGGCGGCTCGGGGAAGCGCGGTGACAGTGTGGGACGCGGCATTCACGGAGGTAACGGCGGGCTCGATCAGGTGATCGCTGTGCCCGCGCGATCCAGGGGAAACGGCCTCTGCGCCACCTGTGAACTCGACGTGGTCCGTGGAGTTCCGGTCGGGCGGCGACGGCTGAGGAGATATCGATCAGACCAACTGGAACGTTTTCCCTCCCCGCGTTGGCAAGTGCCCCCGATCGTGGGCCAAGATGGAGCGCGTGCCGCAACCGGATCCCGATCTGCTCATCGATTTCACCGACGTGACCGTCCGCCGCTCGGGTCATACCCTCGTCGGTCCGGTCACCTGGCAGGTCGAGCTCGACGAACGCTGGGTGGTCCTCGGCCCCAACGGCGCGGGCAAGACCTCACTATTGCGGATGGCCGCCGCCGAGATGCATCCCACCGCCGGCATCGCCCATCTGCTCGGGGAGCGGATCGGCAAGGTCGACGTCAGCGAGCTGCGTCCGCGCATCGGCCTGTCGTCAGCCGCGGTGGCCAGCCGGGTTCCGCTCGACGAGAAGGTCAGCGACCTGGTCGTATCCGCCGGATACGCGGTGCTCGGCCGCTGGCGGGAGCGCTACGACGACCTGGACACCGATCGCGCCATCGACATGCTGGAAAGCCTGGGCGCCGAACATCTCTCGGACCGCACCTACGGGACGTTGTCGGAGGGCGAGCGCAAGCGCGTGCTGATCGCTCGCGCGCTGATGACCGATCCCGAACTGCTGCTGCTCGACGAGCCGGCGGCGGGCTTGGACCTGGGCGGCCGGGAGGAACTGGTGGAACGGCTCGGCGATCTCGCCGCTGACCCGGACGCGCCCGCGATCGTGCTGGTCACTCACCATGTGGAGGAGATCCCGCCCGGATTCACGCACGGCCTGCTGCTCAACGAGGGTGACGTGGTTGCGCAGGGGCTGCTGACCGATGTGCTCACCGCGGAGAACCTCAGCGACGCGTTCCGACAATCGATCGCACTGGATCGGGTCGATGGCCGCTACTTCGCGCGGCGCGCACGTCGCGCGGGCAGGCACCGCACCCGCTGACACGGAGGTCGTGACGGCGCTCACCAAGCGCGCGTTAGGGTGCAGGGGTGAGTGAGACAGAAGCGCAGGCCGACTCTCAGCGGCCCTCGTCACCCAAGGACGCGTCGACGGTGATGCTGGTGCGTGACGGCGCCGATGGACCCGAGATCTTCCTGCAGCGCCGGGTGGGCGCCATGGCGTTCGCCGCGGGTATGACCGTGTTCCCGGGCGGCGGCGTCGACCTGACCGACGGCACCGCGGAGATCGCTTGGGCCGGTCCCGAGCCCGCCTGGTGGGCCGAGCGATTCGCGACCACCCAGGCCAGGGCGAAGGCGTTGGTCTGCGCGGCCGTGCGGGAGACGTTCGAGGAATGCGGCGTGCTGCTGGCCGGTCCCACCGGCGACAGCGTCGTCTCCGACACCACCGGATACCGGGATGCCCGCGGCAGGCTGGAGCGCAGGGAACTGTCGCTGGCGACGTTCCTCGCCGAGGAGAAGCTGGTGCTGCGCGCGGATCTGCTGCGGCCGTGGGCGAATTGGATCACGCCGGTGATCGAGCCGCGCCGCTACGACACCCGGTTCTTCGTCGCGGTGCTGCCGGAGGGGCAGCTCGCCGACGGCGCCACGTCGGAGGCGGCCGAGGTGCAGTGGAGTACTCCGGCCGAGGCGCTGGCGCGCTGGCGCTCCGGCACCGACGTGCTACTGCCGCCGACCTGGTCGCAGCTGGTCGCGCTCGGCGAGTTCGGTTCCACCGCCGACATCCTGGCCACGCAGCGGGCGATCGATCCGATCCAGCCGGTGCTGGACGACGTCGACGGCAGACAAGTGCTGTCCTTCCCGGACAACCAGCGCTATTTCGCCGATCTGCCGGATGCCGGACGGCTCAAGGGCTCCGTACGTCCGTGAGAGAGCAGGCGAGGCCACGGCGCGCCCTCGCGCACGACTGAGCCGGGTGCCCGCGAGGCGCGATGAGCGGCCATGCCGGTGTCCTGCCCGGTAGCGGCAAGGCCTTCGTTGATCGGTAGCGTGGCCTCCCATGGCCGAATTCGTGACCCTGGATCTGCCCGAGAGCGCTGCCGAGCGGCGCGTGGCCGTCCTCCGGATCGCCCGCTCGCCGATGAACCTGCTGAACGTGCAGCTGGCGCGGGAACTGGCCGAGGCGGCGGCCGCCGCGGCCGCCGACCCGCGTGTGGCCGCGGTGGTCGTGTACGGCGACGAGCGGGTGTTCTCGGCGGGCGACGATGTGGCCGAGCTATCCGGGCTCGGGGTGGATCAGGCCGGCGCCATGGCGGCCGATCTGCAGCGCGCCCTCGGGTGCCTGGCCAGGATTCCGCAGCCCACCGTGGCGGCGATCAGCGGTTACTGTCTCGGCGGCGGGCTGGAACTGGCCCTCGGCGCCGACCGCCGCGTCATCGGTGACAACGTCAAGCTGGGTCTGCCGCAGATCAAGGCGGGCCTGATCCCGCTCGCCGGCATCCGTCGGCTGTCCCTGCTGATCGGGCCGGGTCCGGCCAAGGATCTCGTCTACACCGGTCGTTTCGTCGAGCCGGACGAGGCGAAGGCGCTCGGTTTGGTCGACGAGGTCGTCGCGCCGGACGACGTCTACACCGCCGCGATGCGCTGGGCGCGCCAGTTCGAGGACGGCCCCGCCCGCGCGCTCGCGGGCGCAAAGGCGGTCTTCGAAGCCGGTCCGCACGGCCTCGATCGGGCCAGGACGGAGTGGTCCGCGCTGTTCACGACGGAGGATCGCCTGATCGGAACAGGTTCCTATCTGGCCAACGGTCCAGGGTCGGCCGAATTCGTGGGCCGATAGCAGGCGTCAACTGGGGATTTGGGTAGGCTTGCCGACCATGACGGTACGTTCCGACGACCCCGCGCCGAACCCGCACGCCACCGAGGCAGAGGTCGAAGCAGCGCTCAAGGATACGAAGCTGGCCCAGGTGCTCTACCACGACTGGGAAGCCGAGACCTATGACGACAAATGGTCCATTTCGTATGACGAGCGCTGTATCGAGTACGCCCGCGGGCGCTTCGACGCCGCGGTCGGTCCCGCCCCGCTGCCCTACGACAAGGCGCTCGAACTGGGCTGCGGCACCGGCTTTTTTCTGCTGAACCTGATGCAGGCGGGCGTGGCGAAGTCCGGTTCGGTCACCGACCTCTCGCCGGGCATGGTGAAGGTCGCGCTGCGCAATGCGGAGAATCTCGGGCTGGACGTGGACGGCCGGGTCGCCGACGCGGAGACCATCCCCTACGAGGATGACACCTTCGATCTGGTGGTTGGCCATGCGGTGCTGCACCACATCCCCGACGTCGAGCTGGCGCTGAAGGAGTGCCTGCGCGTGCTCAAGCCGGGCGGCCGCTTCGTGTTCGCCGGCGAGCCGACCACGGTGGGCAACTTCTACGCACGCTGGCTGGGCCGGATCACCTGGCAGGCGGCCACCACGGTCACCAAGCTGCCGATGCTGCGCGACTGGCGGCGTCCGCAGGAGGAGCTGGACGAGTCCTCCCGGGCCGCCGCCCTGGAAGCGGTCGTCGACCTGCACACCTTCGATCCGAGTCGGCTGGAGGCGATGGCGCGCTCGGCGGGCGCTGTCGACGTGTCCGCCCAGACCGAGGAATTCGCCGCCGCGCTGTGGGGCTGGCCGGTGCGCACCTTCGAGGCGGCCGTGCCCGCCGAGAAGCTCACCTTGCGCTACCGGATGGCGATGTACCGCGCCTGGCTGGGTCTGAGCTGGGTGGACGAGAACGTCATGCGCCGCGTGGTTCCGCGCCAGTTCTTCTACAACGCCATGATCACCGGCGTGAAGCCAAGCGCCGCCGGAAAGTAGTGGTTCGCGATCCCGATCGCGATCGCATCGCCCACCTCGGCGGCACGGTCGGTGCCGCTACGGTGGGCGAGTGCGAGCCCATGTCGCCGTTTCCGCTTCGGAATCTGGAGATGGAACACCGCGGGAACGGTGACCGGACGAAGTCTTGCAGCAACGCCACCAGCACGATCGCGATTGCCGGGCGAGCCGATTCGGTGCACAGGCCGGTGGGGAATCGGTAGTGGGCTATCGCTTTACCCGCGATGACGTCGGGTACCTGGGCAGCGCGACCGGTCGGGCCGCGCTGGCCGAGGTGGATCGACTGGCCCTGACCCCCGCATCCCTGCTGAAGAATCTCGAGCAGGTGCGCCGCGCCCACGGTGACCGGGCCGCGGCTCTGGTCGAGACGGTCCGGCTGCGCCGCCGAGCTACCGCCAAACTCGCCGGCGCGGAAGAATGGCTGTTCACCGACGACGCCCTGCAGCAGGCGACCCCCACCGCCGTCGCCCGGCACCGGGCCGCGCGCTTGGCCGGACGGGCGGTGCACGACGTAACCTGCTCGATCGGCGCGGAACTCGTCGAGCTGGCCCGGGTGTGCCCGGCTGTGGTGGGCAGCGATCTGGACGAGGTGCGGCTCGCCATTGCCGCGCACAACCTGGGGCAGCGCTGGTTTCCGGTAGGGGAATCGGGTGCGTCCGTCGCCGGTTCGCCAGCGCGGAACGTGGTGCTGGCCAAGGCGGACGCGCTGCGCCCGAGCAGCAGCGACACTGTCGTCATCGCTGACCCGGCGCGGCGTGCCGACGGCCGGCGTACCCACGACCCGGCGAAGTTGCAGCCGCCGCTGCCGGACCTGCTCACGGCCTATCAGGGGCGCGATCTGGCCGTGAAATGCGCTCCCGGATTGGATTTCGACCGCCTGGACTGGTCCGGTGAGATCGAGGTCGATTCCCTGGACGGCGCGGTGCGCGAGGCCTGCCTGTGGTCCCCAGGACTTGCCGAACCCGGTGTCACCCGTCGTGCCACGGTGATCTCCTCCACGGGCGTCGCTTGGACCATCACCGATGCCGAACCCGACACTATCGATGAGCGCGCGCCAGGGGACTGGATCATCGACCCTGACGGCGCCGTCGTGCGCGCCGGTCTCGTGCGTCATTACGCCGCGAAACACGGCCTGTGGCAATTGGATCCGCGCATCGCCTATCTCACCGGCGACACGGTCCCCGCGGGCGTGCGCGGCTTCCGGATTCTCGACCGCATAGACTTCCGCGAGAAATCCTTGCGCGCCGAACTCCATCGCCGCGACTGTGGCCCCCTCGAAATCCTCACTCGCGGCGTCGACATCGACCCCGATGCCCTGCGCGCCCGCATGAAACTCCGCGGTAGCCGGTCTCACACTCTCGTCATCACCCGCATAGGCCGTGCCGCCACCGCCTTTCTCTGCGCCACCCCTTGACACTGAGGGTGCGTTGCTCCCCGAACACGCCTTTCGTCCAACCGGCCGGATCCACGGTCGGCAGGGGGACCTGTGGCGCGACGCCAACGGCCGAATCGTTTACCCGAAGGGGCGGATCGCGGATAGTGCGACGCCGCCGGGCGCACGGCATGGCCCGCGGGGTAACCGGCTGCGATAACGGTTGTCTGAATCTCGGGTCGGCGGGTGGCTATTCCGGCTTGAAGGCGAAGATCTCGCCGATGCGGGTAGCGACAACGACTTCGCCCTTGGCGCCGACGGACGTGCCTGTGGTGGTGCCCTGCGCGCCGGGAAGTACATCGGAATCGACGGTGGCGCCGGTCTGGGTGTCGAAGGTGACAAGGTTCAGGCCGTCGCCGATCACGGCGGTGGTGTAGCCGGTGTCGCCCGCGGTCTGCACCGGGGTACCGCGCAACGCGAGATCCTTACGCTCCCAGACCTTTTCGACGGCATCGCCCTTGTCGCGCAGCGCGAGCAGGTAACCGTCGTCGCCGGACGGGATGATCAGGCCGTCGCTGGAGACCGAGATACCGCCGCGCGGCGTCCAGTCCAGCCGATGGACCCACTTGGCCCGCCCGTCGGCGGTGTCGAGCGCGATCAGGCGGTTGCTGTTGTCGCCGACGTAGAGGGTGCCGCCGTCCGCGGAGAGGGCGGGGCTGGTCGCGCTACCGCGTTCCAGCAGGTCCGCGCTCCATTCCCGCTCGATCTCGCCGTCGGCGTAGCGCAGCGCGACCAGCACCGCGGCGGGCTTGCCCGGCTGCCACAACGTGACGTAGAAGCGGCCGCTCGATGTATCGATGGGGGAGATGTTCGCGACCGGGCACTGCGGTCCCCCGGCGGCGCAGTCGTCCAGTCCCTGCCCGGCGGCGGGCCAGGTGAGACCCGCGTTCGCGAGGAAATCCGGTTCGCCGAGCAGCTGCACGGTCGGCACCACGCGCTCGCCGGTCTGCCGCGACAATACGTCGACCTGACCGGATTGGGTGACCGTCACAAGCTTTCCGTCGCCGGTGAACTGCACCGAGACCGGCGTACCGGCGACCGGTGTGCTCCACCGTGGCTGCCCCAGATAGTTGAACGCGTTCACCTTGCTGTCGTCGCCGACGTAGACATTGGTCATGGCGTCGACGGCCGAGGGGGAAGAGATCGCGCTCGGGCCCAGCGCATTGCAGAACCGTTTGCGCCCGGTGGCCATCTGGAAGGTGAAGATCGAGCAGTTCGGCAGCCGCGTGGTGACGAACATCTGGCCGTCGGGACCGAGCGTGATCGGCTCCGCGACCGGCCCGCCGATCGGGCGCGACCAGCTCAGCGCGAGCTTCCGCGAGCCGGTGACCGGACTGGTGGCGCTGTTGCGGCCGTCGTGGTAGGCGCCGGTCCAGCCTTTGCCCGAACCGACGGTGATGTCGTCGACATCGGTGCCGCAGCCGGTCAAGGCCAGCGCGGCGACCGCGACCAGCACGGCAGCGGCACGCTTCCGGGACGGTCGCCACATGGAAGTAGCCAGTACGCCGCCGCTTCGCACCTGCCGCACTCCTGTCACCGTTTTGCTCGCACGAGACCGAAAAGTGTCGAACCGCGTCCGGCGGAACGGTCGTCGCACCGGCGGGTTCGCCGTCGCCGTCGCCGGCGCACGAGTCACTGTACGGGAGGCCCGTTCGGGGGTGAACGAGTCCCGTCGTTGTCGTCGCGGGTGCTCGTCACGGTGCTGGTCGCGAGCGATAGGCTCTATCCGTCGCCGAGGCGGGCGGCAGCCGGTAGTACCACGACAGGAGAACCGTTCGTGACGAGCATGTGGGGCGCGCCGTTGCGCTCGCGCTGGCGGGGTTCGCGCCGCCGGGATCCGCGGCAGGCGCGATTTCTGACGCTGGCGTCGCTGCGCTGGGTGCTCGCGAACCGGGCGTATACGCCCTGGTATCTGGTGCGCTACTACCGGCTGTTCAAGTTCCGCCTGGCCAACCCGCACATCGTGCTGCGCGGCATGGTGTTCCTCGGCCGCCGGGTGGAGATCCACGCGACGCCGGAGCTGGCCCGGATGGAGATCGGGCGCTGGGTGCACATCGGCGACGGCAACGCGATCCGCTGCCACGAGGGTTCGCTGCGCATCGGCGACAAGGTGGTGTTCGGCAAGGACAACGTCGTCAACACCTACCTCGACATCGAGATCGGCGAATCGACGCTGGTCGCGGACTGGTGCTACATCTGCGACTTCGACCACAAGATGGACGACATCACCCTGCCGATCAAGGACCAGGGCATCGTGAAGAGCCCGGTCCGCATCGGCCCCGATACCTGGATCGCCGCCAAGGTGACCGTGCTGCGTGAGACCCGCGTCGGCCGCGGCTGCGTGCTCGGCGCGCACGCGGTGGTCAAGGGCGACATCCCGGACTACAGCATCGCCGTCGGCGCACCGGCCAAGGTGGTCAAGAACCGCAAGGCGGCCTGGGAGGCGGGCGCCGAAGAACGCGCCAAATACCTTGCGGCCCTGGAGGACATCGCCCGCAAGAAGAACGGCGCCACCCAGACCGCATAAACGGGCACCGCCGGAGGGATTGGTCCGCGTGCGACAGCGTCAGCCGCACCTATGACACAGCCCGTACCAGTTCGTTTGCTGCCCTGCGCCCGGCTGAGCGATGGCGAGGAGCCGCGTGGGGCTGGCCTGGGCGCAGGTCGGGAAGCGCCGGCGAGACCAGTCGGCTGACGGCAGAGGCGGGTAGGTTCGCGGTATGAACGCCTACGCCGCACTCTTGCGCGGGATCATGCCGAGCAATCCGAACATGAGCAACGCGAAGTTGCGGGCGGTGTTCGAATCACTCGGGTTCGAGGACGTCGCGTCGGTGCTCGCCAGCGGCAATATCGTGTTCCGCAGCGCGGACACCGATGTCCCCGCGCTGGAGGAGCGCATCCAGGAGGCGCTGATCCGGGGACTCGGGATCGGCGGCGGCACGATCATCCGCAGCTACGAGGAACTGCGTGCACTGCTGGACACCGACCCGTTTCCCGGGCTGACGCACGGGCGGGGGACCTATCTGATCGCGACGTTCCTCAAAGACACCGCCACGCCACCGGACACGTTGCCCGAACAACCCGACCCGCTCACCCGGATCGTCGGCTACGACAAGGCCGCGCGCGCCTTCCTCGCGGTGATCGACAACAGCGATCCGGGCAAGACACCGGACTTCATGGCCTGGCTGGACAGGACGTACGGCAAGGACATCACCACCCGCACCTGGCTCACCGTCGAGCGCATCGCCAAGAAGATCGAAAAATGACCGCGGCTATTCCGGATCGCGTTCCGGCAGCGGACGTTCGACGATGGTCGGGCGGCCCAGCGGGTTGCGCACACGTCGCTTGGCGGAGTGGTACACCTGGGCGGTTTCCGCGGCCACCACGTCCCACGCGAAATCGGCTGTGAGCCGTTCCCGGGCGGCGTAGGCCCGCTGCTGCGCGGCGGCCGGGTCGTCGAGGGTGGCGCGGACCGCCTCGACGAGGCCGTCCACGTCCGCGGGTGCGAAGGAGGCGCCGGTGACGCCATCGATCACGGCCTCGCCGAGGCCGCCCGCGGTCGAGGTGATCAGCGGAGTACCCGCGGCGGCCGCCTCCAAGGCGACGATGCCGAAGGGCTCGTACCGGCTGGGCAGCACGATCGCGTCGGCGCCGTGCAGCCAGCCGAGCAGTTCCTCGTGGTCGAGCTGCCCGGTGAAGGTCACCGCGCGGGCGACCCGGTGCACCCGGGCGCGTTCACGCAGCCACTCGAACTGGGTGCCGACACCGGCGACGGTCAGGGTGGTGCCCGGGTGGGCGCGGCGGATACGCGGCAGCGCCGCGATCGCGTCCTGCACACCCTTCTCGTACTCCAGCCTGCCCACGTACAGCAGCCGCGGCGGACCGCTGCGCGGCGAGCGTGGACGGAAGGTCCAGGCGCCCACGTCGATTCCGTTGCGGATCACCGTCATCGGGATCCGCTCCGGACCGTAGAGCCGCTCCACCTCGTCCTGCATGGACGCCGAGCAGGTGATCAGGGCGTCGGATTCGTTGGCCAGCCACCACTCGACCGAATGCACCTGCTGGTTGACCTTGCCCGCGACCCAGCCGCTGTGCCGTCCGGCCTCGGTGGCGTGGATGGTCGACACCAGCGGCACGTCGAAGTACTCGGCCAGCGCGATGCCGGGGTGCGCGACCAGCCAGTCGTGCGCGTGCACCACGTCGGGCGTCCAGCCGTCGCCGATTCCCGGCTTGCCGAGGGCGATGCCGGCGCGCACCATCGCGTGGCCCATGGCCAGCGTCCAGGCGAGCATATCCTCGCCGAAGTCGAACACCGGCGGGTCTTCCGCGACGGCGACCACCAGCACGCCTTCGGCGATGAAGGAGTGCGTCGGATGGGTCGAGGAGTCGGTGCCGGAGGGGCGCCGGGACAGGACGACCACCTCGTGGCCCGCCCGGGCCAGTTCGACAGCGAGGTGATGCACGTGTCTGCCGAGCCCGCCGACGACGACCGGCGGGTACTCCCACGACACCATCAAAATCTTCATGCATGTCCTTCTGCGGCGGAGCCCGGGTCCGCTGGGTCGGTGCTCTGGTCCGTGGTGACGGGGCCCGATCCCGGCGCGGTGGCGGATGCTGCCCCGGTGGCGCTGGGTACGGACCCGGCGGAAGTCAATCGTCGCGCGTCCACGCCGGGGAAGAGTCCGTCAGCCGCCCCCCATCCTGCCGCCAATTGCCGTGCTTTGGCGACTTGGCCCGCGCCGACGGCCGCGGCGATCTCCCGCACCGCGTGAGCGTGCCGGTGTGCGCGGTCGCGCGCGTAGCCCGCCGCGGAATCCTTGCTGACCATGAACGCCCAGTCGCTCGACACGGTCAGGATCGCCTCGCGCAGCAGTTGATCGGCAACCTGGTCGCGCAAGCCGGGCGCCCCGCCCTGTGCCGCGCGCATCTTGTCGATGGTGTCCAGCGTGAGCCGCACGACGTCGTCGTTGAGCTCGACGAGGTCGCGCACCTGCTCGCCGGCCCACACCCGCCAATCCTTGCCCGAACCCCAGGACGAGTCGGCCAGCGGCACCGGTTCGCCCAGGTAGCCGCGCTCGCGCGCGTCGGCGAGCGTGCCAACGGTGACGCCTGCTTCCGGCAGCGCGCGCAGCACCTGGGCCAGCCATTGCGGACCCTCGTGCCACCAGTGGCCGAACAGTTCGGTGTCGAACGCGGCGACGACCAGGGCGGGCCGCCCGATCCGCGCGGACTCGGCGACCAGCCGCTCCCGCACGGTCCGCACGAAGTCGTCCACGTCGCGTGCCACCGCGGCGGCAGCCAACTCCGGGTCGTACGGCGCCTTGTCCGGTCCGGCGACGGTCTTGCCGGTGACCCGGGCCGGTTTGAGACCCGTCGCGTGGTCATAGTGATGAAAGTCACGGTAGGCGCCGTGGCCCGGGTAGCCGGATTTCGGCGACCACACCCGGTAACTCACCTGCAGATCACGACCGAAGGCGACCACGTCGGAATCGTGCACCGGTCGGCCGAGCGTCGTGTCGCCGCGCAGCGCCGGTCCGTCAACCATGAAATGCGTCACGCCCGCGGCGGCGTAGCCGATCTCCATGCCGGGTGTGTAGCCGCACTCCGGTGCCCAGATCCCGGTGGGTGTATGGCCCCAGCGATGCCGCGCGTCGGCCAGGCCCTCAGTGAGCTGGAAGTGCCGCAGCCGCGGATCCAGCAGCGGCTGGAACGGGTGCGCCAGGGGCCCGCCGAGCAGCTCGATGGTTTCCGCGTCGACGAGTTCGCGCCAGACCGGCGCCGCCCCGTGCCGCCAGCGTTGCTCGAACTCGGTCAGCGCCGCGGCGGCCGAGCGATGCTCGTGCCTGCCGAGTGCGACGTTGCCCGCCATGGCGGCCTCATCGGCGCGCAGCTGCCAGTTGCCCAGCCAGTGGTGCATGCCCGCCAGGCAGTGCGGGTCGTCCAGCTGGGCCGCGAGCACCGGTGTGATGCCGAGGCTGAGCAGATGCGAACGACCTTCGGACGCAAGGGTTCTCAGGACCTCGACGACCGGAAGATAGGACGCGGCCCAGGATTGGTAGAGCCATTCCTCGCCGACCGGCCAGCGGCCGTGATGGGCCAGCCAGGGGAGGTGCGAGTGCAGGACCAAGGTGAACTGGCCCGGCACCGGGCTTGCGGAGTGCCCGCCGGGCACGGCACTGCGATCGGTCAAGGCTTCACCGCGATGGCGACCAGATCCAAGCTCGCGTCGATGTCCGCCGCGACGAGCGCGAAGTCGTCGACCGTGACGCCCGCGACGTCCGCGGTCAGTTCGGCGGGCCAGGGCTCGCCGGCAAGTGCCCGTTCGATCTGCGCGTCGATGAACGACCCGCCGTGCTTGATGTCCAGCGCCTTCAGGCCGGGCCCGTGGTGCACGCCGATCATCCGCGTGACCTCGAAACCGGCCTCGGCCAGCAATTCGGTCAGCTCGGCCGCGTTCAGTTCCCTGGTGTGGAACGGGTTGAGCGGGGTGTCGCGGCCGGGGGAGAAGGTGATTCGGTTGGGAGTGCTGATCAGCAGCTCGCCGCCGGGGCGCAGCACGCGCAGGCACTCCCGCAGGAACTGGGCCTGGTCCCAAAGGTGCTCGATCACTTGGAAGTTCACCACGACGTCGACCGAGGCGTCCTCGAGAGGCAGCGCGGCGAGGTTGCCCTGGATCATCTCCACCCGCGGGTAGCGTGCGCGCACGTGTTCGACGGCGGTGGTGTCGTAGTCCACGCCGATCACCTTTGTGGCCACGTCGGCGATCATGTCGGCGCCATAGCCTTCCCCGGAACCGGCCTCCAGGACGGTCTTTCCAGCGCAGCGATCCAACAGGCGGGCATAGGCGATCTCGTGCCTGCGGAACCAGTAGTTCTCCTCGGCGATGCCCGGGACGGTGCGCTCGCCGGTCAGCGGCAGCGGTTCGACAGCGCCGCTCGTCTCGGGGCCCGCGGTAACGCCCACTGCGGCAGGGATCACAGCCTCGCTCATCACTCCGACGTTACTGGCAGGGTGGCGGCGCGGGACACTCGCACCTGGTCGGCCACTTCGCGCGGCTGCGCCGTGCGGAGACCTCTGATCCGGCGCACTTTATCCCTCGAGGCCGGGTTGTGAGAGAGAAGCCACTAAGTTACCCACGAGTAACTTAACGTAAGGTAATGTCACGGCCTGAGCCACTCACACGGACGTACGGCACCAGCTCGTGCGACCACCACAAACGTGTAACCAGAACAGGAGGTCGACGAAGACCGATGCCGAACATCGTCGTACTCATCAAGCAGGTTCCCGACACCTGGTCCGAGCGCAAGCTGACCGACGGTGACTTCACCCTCGATCGCGAGGCCGCCGACGCCGTTCTCGACGAGATCAACGAGCGCGCCGTCGAAGAGGCGCTGCTGATCAAGGAGGCCCAGGGCGGCGAGGTCACCGTGCTGGCCGCCGGTCCGGACCGTGCCACCGAGGCCATCCGCAAGGCGCTGTCCATGGGCGCCGACAAGGCGATCCACGTCAACGACCCAGCCATCCACGGTTCCGACGCCGTGCAGACGGCGTGGGTGCTGGCGAGTGCGCTCGGCCAGGTCGAGGGTGTCGAGCTGGTCATCGCGGGCAACGAGGCGACCGACGGCCGCGCCGGTGCCGTCCCCGCGATCATCGCCGAGTACCTGGGCCTGCCGCAGCTGACGCACCTGCGCAAGCTGACCGTCGACGGTGACAAGATCACCGGCGAGCGCGAGACCGACGAGGGCGTGTTCAAGCTGGAGGCGACGCTTCCGGCCATCGTGAGCGTCAACGAGAAGATCAACGAGCCGCGCTTCCCGTCCTTCAAGGGCATCATGGCCGCGAAGAAGAAGGAAGTGCAGACCTTCACGCTGGCCGATCTCGGCGTCGACCCGTCGACCGTTGGTGTCGCGAACGCGGGCACCGCCGTCACCGCGGCCACCCCGAAGCCTGCGCGCACCGCGGGCGAGAAGATCGCCGACGAGGGCGACGGCGGCACCAAGATCGCCCAGTACCTGATCGGCCAGAAGGTCATCTGATCGCGGCAGCGCTCCTGCGGGACACCGCATCCGGCCGGGCGGAACGAGCCGCTTCGCGATTGTCGCTCGCCCCGCCCTCCAGGACTGAGACTTCTTAGGAGAGAACACAAATGGCAGAAGTACTTGTGCTCGTCGAGCACGCCGACGGTGCGATCAAGAAGGTCAGCACCGAACTGCTCACCGCGGCGCGCGTTCTCGGCGAGCCCGCGGCCGTCGTGCTCGGCACGGCGGGCACCGGCGAGAAGCTGGCCGACGCGCTGGCCGCCGCGGGCGCGGAGAAGATCTACATCGCCGAGTCCGACGATGTGGACAACTACCTGGTGACCCCGAAGGTGGACGTGCTGGCCGGCCTGACCGAGTCGGCCTCCCCGGCCGCGGTCCTCGTCGCCGCCGGCGCCGAGGGCAAGGAGGTGTCGGGCCGCCTGGCCGCCCGCATCGGCTCCGGCCTGCTGGTCGACGTCATCGAGGTGAAGGCGGACGGCAGCGCGGTGCACTCCATCTTCGGTGGCGCGTTCACCGTCGACGCCAAGGCCACCGGCGATGTGCCGGTGATCTCGGTCCGTCCGGGCGCCGTCGAGGCGTCGGCGCAGGCCGGCGCGGGCGAGAAGGTCACCGTCGAGGTGCCTGCGCAGGAAGAGGGCGTGGTCAAGGTGACCTCGCGTGAGCCGATCGTTGCCGGTGACCGTCCGGAACTCACCGAGGCGAGCATCGTGGTCTCCGGTGGCCGCGGTGTCGGCTCCGCCGACAACTTCGCGGTGGTCGAGGCGCTGGCCGACTCGCTCGGCGCGGCCGTCGGCGCTTCCCGCGCCGCCGTCGACTCCGGCTACTACCCGGGCCAGTTCCAGGTCGGCCAGACCGGTAAGACCGTCTCGCCGCAGCTGTACATCGCCCTCGGCATCTCCGGCGCCATCCAGCACCGCGCGGGCATGCAGACCTCGAAGACCATCGTCGCGGTCAACAAGGACGAAGAGGCGCCGATCTTCGAGATCGCCGACTACGGCATCGTGGGCGACCTGTTCAACGTCGCGCCGCAGCTGACCGAAGCGGTCAAGACGCACAAGGGCTGAGGTTCCTCGGCCGAACAAAGATGGTGGCCCTGACCAGAAAACGGTCAGGGCCACCTTTTCGTCAGCAGCGTGATCGCCCGGCATGGCGTCTCAACCGGCTGCCGTTGTGACCTGTGCGAATGGAATTCGGACGCAGGCGAATTCGAGTCGAGGGCCAGGCCTCCGACGTACACTCCCCGTGTGAGCCTCCCCACAGAACTGATCGGTAGCATTCCTCGTCCCCACGACGTCCTGGCCGCCATGGCCGATGATTCCGGCGACGCCACCGCGCTCGCCGAGCTTCAGCAGCGCGCGGTCGCCGAGACCATCCGCCACCTGGAGGAACTCGGCTCTCCCGTCGTCACCGACGGTGAGCAAACCAAGCCGAGCTTTGCCACCTATCCGATCGCCGGGCTGGACAACCTGGCTCCGGACGGTGCGATCATCCCGTTCGCCGACGGGCACCAGCGGCAGCTGCCCCGGCTGACCGCGGGACCGTTTCGCTACGCCGCACATGCGGCGGACTACTTCCGCGCGGCTCGGCAGCACGCCACCGTGCCGGTCAAGCAGGCGGTCATCGCGCCGTCGGCGCTGAGCCTGCTGTATCCGGCGGACGGCATCGACGGGTATCCGCGCGAGCAGTTCCTCGCCGACTTGGCTGACGCGGCCGAGGCCGATATCCGCGCCTGTCTGGAGGCGGGTGCGCACTTGGTGCAGCTCGACTTCACCGAGGGGCGGCTGTCGCTCAAGCTGGATCCCAGCGGCGGCGTGCTCGACCAGTTCATCGAACTCAACAACCTTGTGCTCGATCGCTTCTCGGACCAGGAGCGCGCCAGGATCGGCGTGCACACCTGCCCGGGCGGCGATCAGGACTCCACACACAGCCTGGACGTGGACTACACCGCGCTGCTGCCCAAGCTGCTGCAATTGCGAGTGGGCGCGTTCTACCTCCAGTTCGCCAGCGAATCGGAGCCGGAGAAGGTGCTCGCCGTGGTCGCCGAGCACTTGCCCGCCCATGCGCGTGTGTTCATCGGCGTCACCGACCCGATCGATCCGGTTGTCGAGACGCCGGAGCAGGTGCGTGACCGGGTACTGCTCGCCGCCCGCTACCTGCCCGTGGAGCGTTTGGGCACCTGCGACGACTGCGGTTTCGCGCCGTTCGCCGACGACCGATCCACCTCGCGGGAAACCGCGTTCGCCAAGATCCGGGCGCGCATCGAGGGGACCGCTTTGGCCGCAACGGAATTGGGTGTCTGACCCCCAACTCGACGCGATCAGCCCGAACGGCCCTGGGCATGCTCGGGTTCCAGGGGGCGTCGCAACACCGCTGCTGGTTGGTGGACAAGAGCTAGCGAAGCGCTCGGCTCGGGTATCCCAGCCGAGCGCTTCGTGTGGGCGGCCTCGGCTCGAAATCACAGCCGATTCCTTGCGATCCACTACGCTCCTGCCGCGCGCAAGGGAAGCCGGTCGGTCCCGCTGCGACCGACCGGATCAGCACCGGTGTAGCGCGGACAGCAGGGTGGTCAGGATCGGTGAGCGCTTGGCTTCGGCGCGTAGCACCGCCGAGACCGGGATGCGCAGTTTGTGCTCCGCGAGCGGCAGCACCACCAGCCCCTCGGTGGTGCTCTCGGCGTAGAGCACTGTCCACGCGTCCGGCCGGTTGATCAGCTCCATCGTCGCGGTGTGGTCCGGCGGGATGGGCGGCCCGAAGGTCGGGCCGGTGGGCAGTTCGGCGAACGCGCTGCGAATCACGGTGTGCAGCAATACTTGTTCCTGTTCCGGTGGCAGCAGCAGCGGATACGAACTCAGGTCGGACAAGGTCACCACGTCCCTGGTCGCCAGGGGATGCGCGCTGGAGGTGGCGATCACAAGGTCCTCGACCCAGAGCTGCTCCACCATGAGGCCGGGTTGGTCGACGCTCCCGCGGATCAGCGCGAGATCGCAGTCCCCGTCCGTGACGGCGGCGATGCGCTGGCGGAATGGTTTGATCACGAACTCGATCTCGGCTTCCGGGTGCGCGGCGCGCGCGCCCGCGATCGCCGAGAGCGAACGGGTGGCGAAAGTCATGTTCGCGGCCAGCCGGATGCGCGGCCCCACCGTGCGCACCGCGGCGCGGATCGCCGACTCCAGGCTCAGCATTTGTTTCGCGAGGGGAAGTAGCCGAGCGGTGGCATCGGTTTGTACGACCGAGCGGGTCGAGCGCTCGAACAGTTGTACGCCGAGGTCGCGCTCGAGCCGGGAGATCTGATGGCTGATCGCCGACTGTGAGATGAAGCAGCGCGCGGCGGCGCCGCTGAAGCTGAGCTCCTCGCACACCGCGACGAAGTAGGTGAGCTGCCGAAGTTCCACAGCGCCTCCCATTAATTACGGATCGAGATAAGAGTCATCTTAACTATGCGCTCTGACACCTGAAATATCCGCCCCCCGGATCGCGGTTCGTAATGAGAGAAGGAGGCTGTCATGCAGTACGTGGAAGCGGGAATCGAAACCGCGGGTGTCGTCATTGTCGGATCGGGGTTCGGCGGGCTCGCCGCCGCCAAGCAGCTGGCCAAGTCGGGGGTGGACTTCGTGCTGATCTCCAGCACGCCCGAGCACTTGTTCCAACCGCTGTTGTACCAGGTAGCGACCGGTGTGCTCGCATCGGAGGAGATTGCGCCGCCGATCGCGGGCGTCCTGCGCCGACACCGCGAGGCGGATGTGCGCCTCGGCACGGTGGTCGCCATTGATCCCGACCAGGCCATCGTCACCTACGAGAACGAGGGCGTGCGGCACCGGATCCGCTATGGCTCGTTGATCGCGGCCACCGGTGCGAGCCAGTCCTACTTCGGCCGAGACGATTTCGCCGAGAAGACCTTCTCGCTCAAGACCATCTACGACGCGCGGCGGCTGCGTGCGCAGATCGAACGCGTCTTCGCCGAAGCCACGAACGCCGACGAACCGACCAGGCGCAGGCTGCTGAGCTTCGTCGTGGTCGGTGCGGGCGCGACCGGCGTCGAGGTCGCCGGCCAGCTGAAGGAGCTGGCGAAACGGCACTACCGCCAAGAGATTTCGGTCACCCTCGTGGAGGGCGCGGGCGCGGTGCTCCCGCCGTTCGGCGGCGGGCTGTCGGAGTACGCGAAGAAGTCGTTGACCCGCAGCGGCGTCGACGTGCTGCTCGGCACGTTCGTCACCGACATCGAGCGCGGCAAGGTCACCGTCAAGAGCGCCGACGGTGTCGAGCACGACATCGCGGCGGAAACGGTGGTCTGGTCGGCGGGTGTGCAGGCGGGCGGGTTCGCCGAGATCTTGGCCGACGCCACCGGAGTCGCGACCGACCGCGCCGGTCGTCTGCTGATCAACCCGGACCTCACCGTCGGCGGTTACGCGGACATCTACGCCATCGGCGACATGACCTCGCTCAACGGCTACCCCGGGCAGTCGCCGGTGGCCATGCAGGAGGGTAGGCACGCTGCCGACATCATCCGCCGCAAGAAGCGGCCCGGCACGCCCTTCAAGTACTGGGACAAGGGCAGCATGGCGGTGATCAGCCGGTTCAGCGCGGTGGTGAAACTCAACGAGCACATCACCTTCCGCGGCGTGATCGCCTGGTTCATGTGGCTCGCGGTGCACCTGTTGTACCTGGTCGGCTTCCGCAACCGCTTCGCCGCGGTCGCTTCGTGGCTGGTCGCGTTCGTCGGGACCGGACGCCCCGGCTTCGCCGAGGAGGAGACAACTTTGTCGAAGGTACGCGCTCCGGAACGCTGGGTTGCCTGACCCTTCCCGGGCCTGAGGAATCGCGCTGTCTCGACTCGGAGGCAGCGCGATTCGCGCGTCCGGGTCCGCCGCGCTGCCCGTCCGAATGCGGGCGGCTCCCGCTGGGTGGCGAAAATAGCTGGTCGCGCGATAAGCCGCGCGGTCGGATGCGGTGGTGATGCGGATGGACGAACGGGGTGGAACCGTTCGGTGAACGGTTGGTGTGACCGTCGTCTCGTTAACCGAACCGGCATCGACGCGACACTTCGAGGTTGCTGGGTCGCATTGTCGGGCTGGCTTCATCATGGATATGACTATTTCGTCCGTGCTGACAGCCTCGGCTGGACCGTCGGGCTCCGGGGAGGAACGGTCGGGCTACTCGCTGGTGGTCTCCTCCGACCTCGAGCACCGTGTCGCCGCGCAGCGGCTGCGCTACGGAGTGTTCGCCAACGAGCCGGGCTTCCAGATCCCGGACCACGGAACCGGACTCGACGCCGACCGCTTCGATGAGCACTGCGACCACATGCTGGTGCGTGACGACGCCAGCGGAGAGTTCGTCGGCTGCTACCGGATGCTGCCGCCGGACAAGGTCGCCGCCGCGGGCGGTTACTACACGGCGACGGAATTCGATCTCGCCCAACTGGATCCGGAGGGCATGCGGATCGTGGAGATGGGCCGCGCCTGCGTCGTGCCCGACCATCGCAACGGATCGGTGCTCACCCTCATGTGGGCGGGCATCCTGCACTACATCCAGCTCACCGGCTACGAATGGGTGATGGGCTGCGTGTCGGTGCCCATGCAGGACACCCCGGCCGACCCGCCCGGCGTGAACGTGCGTGGCGTGCGCGATCTGCTGCTCGGCCGCCACGCCTCCGATCCGGAGCGCCGGGTGCATCCGTACAACCCGGTGATCGTCGACCTGAAGACCCTGGACGAACTCACCCCGCCGCCGCGCCCGAAGCTTCCGCCGCTGGTGCGCGGCTACCTGCGGCTGGGCGCGGAAATCTGCGGTGAGCCCGCGCACGACCCCGATTTCGCGGTCGCCGACTTCGTCGTGCTGCTCGGCCTGGACACCATCAACACCCGCTACCTCAACCGGTTACGGGATGCCGCGGCCACCTTCGACGGGGGACGGTGAGGACCGTGGTCTTCGACGCGCCACCCGCCGTGTCCACCGCGCACGCGTGGATGCCATCGAGCCCATGCGGTCCCGGTTGCCTGGATTCGATCGACGAGGTGGGCTCGGGACGGGTGGCCGCCCGGCTGGCCGGGGTCGCCGGACTGCTGCTCAGCTACCCGGTCGCGCACGTGATGACGCCGCGCGGCAAGCGCGAACTGATGCAGCGGGGTTACGCGCGGCTGCTGCTCGGCTGTCTCGGCATGCGATTGCGTGTCGTGGACAACCGGGCGGCCGCGGACGAGCACGGCGTCGCCGATGAGGGCGGCGCCGCGCTCGCGCGGGTTCGTTACGGCGCGCACGATCGCGGCGTGCTGGTCGTCACCGGGCACATCGGCTGGACCGACATCGTCGCGCTGGCCTCGGTGCAGCCGCTCGGCTTCGTGGCGCGCGCGGACATGCTGGATTGGCCGATGCTCGGCAAGCTCGCGAAGGTGATGCGCGTTATCCCGATCGAACGGGAGCGGCTGCGCGAACTGCCCGGCGTAGTGGACGCGGTCGGCGCACGGCTGGCCGCGGGCGAGCGGATCGGGATCTTCCCGGAGGGCACCACATGGTGTGGCCGCGCCTACGGCACCATGCGACCCGCGCTGTTCCAGGCGGCGGTGGATGTGGGCGCCGCGGTGCAGCCGGTGCGGTTGCGGTATCTGGACCGGCACGGCGTGCCGTGCACGGTGCCCGGATTCGTCGGCGTGGACACCTTCGCCTCGTCCGCGCGCCGCATACTGCGGTCGCGCGGCATGGTCGCCGAGATCGTGCTGGAACCGGTGCAACAGCCCGGCACGGATCGCCGTGAGCTGGCCCGGCGCTGCGAGGCGGCTGTGCGTGGCGCCGAACGATCGCGGCACGGCGCGCTGGATGACACAGTGTGGATCGAGGCGGCCCACACCCGGGTTCAGGACCCGTCGGTCGCGGCGGACACACCGGATGTGCGCAGGCCGCGTCGTCTCCCGATGCTGCGCAGTCGCCGCGGCACCGCCGCCGCGCGGTAGGCAGTCGGAGGATCAGGGACGATCGCGTTCGTCGCGACGTCAGCGCGTGTCCGTACGCCGCAAGCAACTCGGTCTTTGCGACGACTACGGAGTCGGGCGATCGGCCGGATGGGCGGAAGAGTTTCATCGCGCCGCCCGCTCGGAATCAATGTCTCTGCGCGGCTGCTGGTTTGACGATGCCAGTCGCGGTAGGCGGATTCCGATTCGTCCAGCGATCGCTGGCGCGGGATCACAGAACCCGGTGGCTTCGTCCGGACATGGTCCGGATCGGTCCGAGCAGCGGATCGGTGCCGGTCGTCCGGAGCGGGTCGTGGTCGTCTCGGCCCGCTCCGGAACGATGGGTCGGCTGGGCTCAGAATCCGCTTCCGGTGGGCGGCCGGTAGCCGTTGTGCCATCCGGGCCTGCCGTGGTCCCAGTCGTCGTGGCGGTGGCGGTGGCGGCCACGGAGCCAGTCGTCGTGGCGTCCGCGATTCCAGTCGTCGTGACGACCCCGGTTCCACCTGTCGTGGCCGTTGCGACCGTGGCGGTGGCGGTGGCCGTTGCGGCCGTGCACCGCGTCGAGCTCGTCGACGGACTCGACGCCGGGCTCGACGGCGGGCTCGAGCACGATCGGGTCGGCCAGCGCGGGCACAGCGACGGCGGTGATCGGCATCAGGGCCAGCATCGACGCCGCGGCGGTACGTGCCAGCACACGGCGCGTCCGTCCGGTGTGGCTGGTGCTTGGGTTCATCGGAACTTCCTCACTCATTGATGTCGCCCGCGGACGACCACTTGCTTCTCCCAGCCCGATAGCCGTTTCCCGCACGTGCTGGAGCGATCAGTACGTTGAACAACGTACCGCTATATAGCGGCGCATTCAATAGGTGTGGATGGATTGATGTGCCCTGTGCCACGAGGCATCCCTCGGGGCGACCACTCCTGTCGCGTGCGCACGAGTGGTCGGGAAATAGCCAGCTATCAGTGACAGGGTGAGGGTGCTCGGGCAGATGGCGGCACCGGACAGATCGACCGCGAGCCCGGTGTTCCAGGCGCCTTCGTTCATGTCGACCGCAGTCCGGTCTCCGGTGATCCCGGCGTCGTCGACGAGGAAGTCCAGGCGTCCAGGGGATGACATCGGCGACGGTGCGTCGACAGTCGTCCGGGCGCCGGCGCGACGGCCTCGTGCCGTTCTGCGCGCTCGATCAACTCGGCGGCGAATTGTGCTGTATGGCAGGGGTTTCGGCGGCAATCACGGCGACCTGTGCATCCCGGTCGGCGAATCCGCGGGCGATCGTGGCACCGAGCGCGGTGGTGCCGCCGGTGACGAAAGTGACGCGGCAGTGCTGTATGTCGGTGATCGGATGCAGGGATCTCCCTAGTACCCACTCATGCGCCGAAGCCCCGAGTCTGGAAGTGTGCTTCGACCACCCGCCCCGCCGACGTCGAACTCGTCCGTCACATATCCCCGAGTCTCACGAAACGAGCGGCCATGACAGCTCCGATGTTCAGGCCACCGCACCGCCGGCTACCGTGCGCCGAACAACCGGAGCGATGGGACCTCGGCACCGGGACTCCCGAGATCTGGATGCAATCGATGCAGATCTGCCTGCGATGCCCGCTGCGTGCTTCGTGCGCGCAGCGTGCCGCCGGCCGGACCTGGAGAATGCACGGCAGAGATCGGCGACCGCGAGGACGGCGCACCGACCCCGGCGGTCCGTTGCGGCGCGGGCTTCGGGAATATCGGAGGGCGGTCAGCGGGTTGCGGATCGTGGGTGAATCGTAGACAAATCGTAGGGCGGCGGAGGATACCCCGAAGATGTGCAGGTCAGCGGTGGGATAGGCTTTATCGGTCATGAAGTCGGCTTTTTCGGGTCCGGTCAACGGTGCGGCGCCCCAGACGGTCTACCTCGATCACGCGGCCACCACACCGATGCTGCCCGCGGCCATCGAGGCGATGACGGCTGCGCTGCGCACGACGGGGAACGCGTCGTCGCTGCACGGCTCGGGTCGCGCCGCCCGCAGGGTGCTGGAGGAGGCGCGCGAGTCGATCGCCGCCGATTTGGGCGCCCGGCCTTCGGAGGTCATCTTCACCTCCGGCGGCACCGAGAGCGACAACCTGGCGATCAAGGGGATCTTCTGGGCGCGCCGCGCCGAAGAATCGCGTCGCAACCGGATCATCGCCAGCGCGATCGAGCACCATGCGGTGATCGACGCCGTGGAGTGGTTGCAGCGGCACGAGGGTGCGGACGTCACCTGGCTGCCGGTGGACGCCGAGGGCGTGGTGACGCCCGGTGTGCTGCGTGCCGCGCTCGCCGCGAACCCGGACGACGTGGCGATGGTCACCGTCATGTGGGCGAACAACGAGGTCGGGACCATCCAGCCGATCGCCGAACTGGCGGCCGTCGCCCAGGAATTCGGGGTGCCGATGCACAGCGACGCGGTACAGGCGGCCGCCCAATTGCCGATCGATTTCGGGGCCAGCGGCCTGTCCGCGGCGAGCTTCGCCGGACACAAGGTCGGCGGCCCGCATGGTGTGGGCGTGCTGCTGCTGGGTAGGCAGGTGCCGTGCGTCCCGCTGCTGCACGGCGGCGGGCATGAGCGCGATCTGCGATCCGGGACCTCGGACACGGCCGCGGCCGTCGGCCTGGCCGCCGCGCTGCGCCAGATGGCGATCGAATTTCCTACGCGCACAGTCGAATTGGTGGCCTTGCGGGACGCGCTGATCGAGGGTATCCGCGCGACTTCCCCGGACATGGTGCTCAACGGACCTCTCGGCGAGCGGCGCCTGCCCGGCAACGTGCACGTCACTTTCCCTGGCTGCGAAGGGGACTCGCTGCTGATGCTGCTGGACGCGGCCGGGATCGAATGCTCGACCGGTTCGGCGTGCACCGCGGGCGTGGCCACACCGAGTCATGTGCTGATCGCCATGGGCGTCGAACCGTGGCAGGCGCGCGGGTCGCTGCGCTTCTCGTTGGGGCACACCTCGACCCGCGCCGACGTCGACGCGTTACTGGAAGTACTACCGCAGGTGGTGGAGCGGGCCAAGGCCGCGGGTCTGGCCGGTGCGAAAGGAGGTGTCTGATGCGGGTACTCGCCGCGATGAGCGGTGGTGTGGATTCGGCCGTGGCGGCGGCGCGTGCCGTCGACGCCGGTCACGAGGTGGTCGGCGTGCATCTGGCGCTGTCGGCGACACCGGGCACGTTGCGCACCGGGTCGCGCGGCTGCTGCTCGAAGGAGGACGCCGGTGACGCCAGGCGCGCCGCCGACGTGCTCGGCATCCCGTTCTACGTCTGGGATTTCGCCGACCGCTTCAAGGAGGACGTGATCGACGATTTCGTGGCCGCCTACGCGGCGGGCGAAACGCCGAATCCGTGCCTGCGCTGCAACGAGAAGATCAAGTTCTCCGCGCTGGCCGACCGCGCGCTGGCGCTCGGCTTCGACGCGGTGGTCACCGGCCATTACGCGCGCCTGGACAACGGCGTGCTGCGCCGCGCCGTCGACGCCGACAAGGACCAGTCCTACGTGCTGGCGGTACTGACCGCGCAGCAGCTCTCCCGCGCGATGTTCCCGGTAGGCGACACCCCCAAGCCGCAGATCCGCGCCGAGGCCGCCGAGCGCGGGCTCGCCGTCGCGAACAAGCCGGACAGCCACGACATCTGCTTCATCCCCTCCGGCGACACCCGCGCCTTCCTCGGCGCGAAGATCGGCATCCGGCCCGGTGCGGTCGTCGACGCCGACGGTCAGGTGCTCGGGCAGCACGAGGGCGTGCACGGGTTCACCATCGGCCAGCGCAAGGGTCTCGGTTTGCCCGGCCCCGCCGCCGACGGCAAGCCGCGGTACGTGACCGACATCGACCCCGATTCCGGCATGGTCCGCGTCGGTTCGGCCGACGACCTGCGCGTCTGGGCGGTCGAGGCCGAGCGCGCCATCTGGACCTCGGGTTCGGCGCCCGCGGGCCCGATCGACTGCGTGGTGCAGGTGCGCGCGCATGGCGGCACCGCGCCCGCGGTGGCCGAGGCGGTGGACGGCGGGCTGGCCGTGCGCCTGCGTGAGTCGCTGACCGGCGTCGCGCGGGGTCAAGCCGTGGTGCTCTACCGTCCGGATCAGGAGGGCGACGAGGTGATCGGCAGCGGGACCATCTCCGGCACCGCGCGCGAGCCCGTCACGAGCGAAGCGGGGTCCGAGGCGGCGCGGTGATCCGGACCGGGCTGCGGCGCGGTAGGTTTCCGGTGCCGTCGCTCGACCTGTCCGGTTCGGTGACAGGGAACGGGGAGGCCGGTGTCACCGCTGAAGTCGGCGGAGTCCGGTAATGGCGGAATCGAACGGACGGAGTACGGCAGCGGTGCAGGAGACCGGCACGGATGGCGCGGCACAAGACGGCGAGACGGACGCAGTGACCGAGCCCATGCGCATACGGGGAGGAATCGCTACCGGAGTCGGCTCCTGGCCGGGTGCCGATCCGCGGGAAGCCGCCGCGACCATTATCGGCGAACTCGGTGAACTGCCACACCTGGTGGAGCTGCCGGATCGCGGCGCGGGCGCGGACCTGATCGGGCGTGCCTCCGCGCTCCTGGTCGACCTGCGTTTCGACACCACGCCGCGGGGCTACCGGCTCGCACCGCGCCCGGGAGCCGTCTCGCGGCGGGCCCATGACCTGTTGCGCACCGATCTCGACGCGCTCGAGGAAGCGTGGGAGAACGCCGGTTTGTCCGGCCGCGGCCGCCTGGTCAAGGTGCAGGCGGTGGGCCCGCTGACCTTGGCCGCGCAGCTGGAGCTGCCCGGCGGACATCGCGTGCTCACCGATTCCGGTGCGGTGCGGGACCTTTCGGAGTCGTTGGCCGAGGGGCTGGCCCAGCATGTCGCCGAGGTGCGCAAGCGGCTCGGCGCGCAGGTCGTGCTGCAACTGGACGAACCATTGTCGACGGTGGTGCTCGACGGCTCGCTGCGAGGCGTGAGCGTGCTGAACACCGTGCGCGCCCTGCCCGAGCCCGAAGCGCTCGCCGTGCTGGACACCGTGATCACGGGCCAGCCTGCCCCGGTGCTCGTGCACAGCTGCGCAGAGCCGCCCGCGCTGGGGTTGCTGCGCCGCAGTGCCGCCGCCGCGATCGGCTTCGACCTGAACACGATCGGCACCCGTGAACTCGACGAAATCGGGGAAACCCTCGAAGCCGGAAAGCAATTGGTGCTCGGCGTCGTTCCGACGCACGCACCGGCCACCGGCACGACCTGGCGCGATTATGCCGAGCCGGGTGTCCGGCTGATCGATCGGCTCGGCTTCGCCCGCAGGACGCTGGCGCAGCGGGTGGCGGTCAGTCCCGCCTGCGGTTTGGCGGGCGGCTCGCTGGAGTGGGGTCGCCGAGCACTCCGTCTGGCCAATGACGTCGCACGGGCGTATGCCGAAGAGCCAGAAGAGCTTTCGTTCTCCTGAGGTCCGGCGCCCGGTGAGGTCCGGTGCCCGGCCGCGGTGTGGAGCAGGGTGACACCGTGCTTTCCGCCGTGGAAGATGACGACGGCAACCGGCGTCGTGCGATCCGTGATTCCGGGTCACTGCCTGACGATGGTGTAGTGCCCCGGGGTTTCCTCGACTGGGCGAGCGGCACCGCGGGGCGCCCGGTCGGCGGGTCTTTCGCCGCGGTCCCACGTGAAAACGAACCGTTCGGATTCTGTGCCGTCGAGGGCGGCGACGTGCGGGAACATGGCGGTGCCCTGTCGGTGGCCTCCGCTAATGTGCGATGGGTGAGTGACAGCGACAGTGCGGCGGTCCCGGCGACGCCGGAGCAGCGGGTGGAGTGGCAGCGGCTCGCGGACGAGGTGCGTGAGCACCAGTTCCGCTACTACGTGCGGGATGCGCCGATCATCTCCGATGGCGAGTTCGACGAACTGTTGCGGCGGTTGCAGGCGATGGAGGACGAGCATCCCGACCTGCTCGTGCCCGATTCGCCGACCCAGCTCGTCGGCGGCGGGTTCGCGACCGATTTCACCGCGGTCGATCACCTGGAGCGGATGCTGTCGCTGGACAACGTGTTCGATATCGACGCGCTGCGCGCCTGGGCCGCCCGGGTGGAGGCGGAGACCGGGCCGAACCTGCACTACCTATGCGAAGTCAAGATCGACGGCGTCGCGTTGAACCTCGTCTACCAGCACGGGCGCCTGGTCCGCGGCGCCACCCGCGGCGACGGGCGCACCGGCGAGGACGTGACGTTGAACGCCCGCACCATCGATGACATCCCCGGCGAGCTGACGCCCAGCGACGAGTTCCCGATCCCGGATCTGCTGGAGGTCCGCGGCGAGGTGTACTTCCGGCTGGAGGATTTCGAGACTCTCAACGCCGCCATCGTGGCCGAGGGCAAGCCGCCGTACGCCAATCCACGCAATACGGCCGCCGGTTCGCTGCGGCAGAAGGACCCGTCGGTCACCGCGCGACGCAGGCTGCGGATGATCTGCCACGGCTTCGGCCGGATGGAGGGCTACACGCCGACCTCGCAGTACGATGCGTACCGCGCGCTCGCGGCATGGGGCCTGCCGGTGTCCGAGCACACCAGGCGGGTGCAGGGCATCGACGCGGTGATCGAGCGGGTGGCCTATTGGGGCGAGCACCGGCACGACATCGAGCACGAGATCGACGGCCAGGTGATCAAGGTCGACGAGACCGCGTTGCAGCGCAGGCTCGGCTCCACGTCGCGCGCTCCGCGCTGGGCGATCGCCTACAAGTACCCGCCCGAAGAGGCGACGACCAAGCTGCTGGACATCCAGGTGAACGTCGGCCGTACCGGCCGGGTGACGCCGTTCGCGGTGATGGAACCGGTGGCCATCGCGGGATCCACGGTCGCGATGGCCACCCTGCACAATGCCGCCGAGGTCAAGCGCAAGGGCGTGCTGATCGGTGACACGGTCACCATCCGCAAGGCGGGCGACGTGATTCCCGAGGTGCTGGGCCCGGTAGTGGACGCACGCCCCGAGGACGCGCGCGAGTTCGTCATGCCGACGCACTGTCCCGAGTGCGGCACCGAACTGCGGCCGGAGAAGGAGGGCGATGCCGACATCCGCTGCCCGAATCAGCAGTACTGCCCGGCTCAGCTGCGGGAACGCGTCTACCACGTGGCGGGCCGCGGCGCGTTCGACATCGAGGCGCTCGGCTACGAGGCCGCGATCGATCTGCTGAAATCCGGCGCGATCACCGATGAGGGCGACCTGTTCGATATGGACGAGGCGGCGCTGCTCACCACCTCGCTCTACGCCAACAAGAACGGCAGCTTGTCGGCCAACGGCAAACGTCTGCTGGAGAATCTGGCCGCCGCCAAGGACCGGCCGTTGTGGCGGGTTCTGGTCGGCCTGTCCATCCGGCACGTCGGCCCTACCGCGGCGCGTGCGCTGGCCGCCGAGTTCGGCAGCCTGGACCGCATCCAGTCGGCGTCGGTCGAGGAACTCGCCGACGCCGACGGCGTCGGCCCGACCATCGCGGCAGCCGTCTCGGAATGGTTCACCGTCGACTGGCATCGCGCGGTCGTGGCGAAGTGGCGGGACGCGGGCGTGCGTGTGGAGGACGAACGCGACGAATCCATCGAACGCAATCTCGAGGGCCTGTCCATCGTGGTGACCGGTTCGCTGCAGGGCTTCACCCGGGATGGCGCCAAGGAGTCGATCCTGATGCGCGGCGGCAAGGCCGCCGGCTCAGTGTCGAAGAAGACCGCGTTCGTGGTGGTGGGCGATGCGCCGGGATCCAAAGCCGCCAAGGCGGAGGAACTCGGGGTGCCGATCCTCGACGAGGACGGGTTCCGGCGGCTGCTGGACGGCGGTCCCGCGGCGGTGGCGCCGGAGACGGCGGCGGAAGACGCCGAAGCCGAGGAGTGACCGGCGCTTGACCTGAAGATACGTTGAGGTATCAGGATCGACTGGTAGGGCGACTACCAGGAGGTCATCATGTCTCAGCCGACCGCTCTGATCACCGGCGCATCGGCCGGATTCGGCTCGGCGCTCGCGCGGGCGCTGATCGGACAGGGATGGCAAGTGCTCGGGACCGCGCGTCGCGCCCACCGGTTGGCGACCGTGGCGGCCGAACTGGGCACGGCATTCGTCGCGATTCCCGGCGACGTCACCGACCCGGGCCACCGCGCGCGGCTGGCCGCCACGGCGCGCGGGGCGGGTGAACTCGCTCTTGTGGTGAACAACGCCAGCAGGCTCGGGCCGAGTCCGCTGCCGCGTCTCGTCGACTATCCGCTCGATGAGCTCGAGCACGTGTATCGAACGAATATCGTTGCGCCGCTGGCCATCCTGCAGTTCGCGCTGCCCCTGCTCGGCTCCGGCGGCAGCGTGGTGAACATCAGCTCCGACGCCGCGCTGGAGCCCTATCCCGAGTGGGGCGGGTATGGCTCGTCGAAGGCCGCGCTCGATCACCTCACCGCGATCCTGGGCGCGGAGCATCCGGAGCTGTCGATCTACGCGTTCGATCCGGGTGATATGCGCACCGAGATGCACCAGGCAGCGTTCCCGGGCGTCGACATCTCGGATCGGCCGGAACCGGACACGGTGGTGCCCGCTCTGTTGCGGCTGCTGGCGGAGAAACCCAAGAGCGGGCGTTACGCCGCGGCCGATTTCACGGTCGGGCGGGTGTCATGACGGTGCAGGCCGACCGGCCGTCCTTCGTCCTGCCACGCGAGCGCGACGCCGCCACCCCGCCCGAGGCGCGGGGCTCGGCGCGGGACGAGGTCCGGCTGCTCGTCGCCGACTCCGAGCTGACCCACGTTCGGTTCCGCGAGCTGCCGGATCAGTTGCGTCCGGGCGACCTGGTGGTGGTGAACAATTCGGCCACCATGTCGTCGGCGGTGGATGCCACGCTCGACGGCGAGCCGGTCGTGCTGCACTTCTCCACCTGGCTGGACAACGGCCGCTGGGTGGTGGAGGTGCGCACTACCCAGCGCACTCCCTATCCGGCAGAGGGACTCGTGCCCGGGGTCGTGCTGCGACTTCCGGGCGCCGCGGCGACCCTGTGCACGCCGTGGTTGCCCGGTGCGCGGCGGCTATGGATCGCCGACGTCACCACCGACGTGCCCCGGTTGCTGGCCGCGCACGGGCGGCCGATCACGTATTCCTATGTGCGGCATCGGTGGTCGGCGTCCTACTACTCGACGGTGTTCGGCAGGATCCCGGGCAGCGCGGAAATGCCCAGTGCGGCCCGTCCGTTCACGGAGCATCTGGTGCTGGATCTGATCGCCGCGGGCATCGCATTCGCGCCGATCACTCTGCACACGGGAGTTTCCTCACCGGAGTCGGGGGAGCCGCCGAGCCCGGAACGGTTCGTCGTCACCGCCTCGACGGCCGGACTGGTGAACGCCACGAGAGCCGCCGGTGGCCGCATTGTCGCGGTCGGTACGACGGTGACACGCGCGCTGGAGACCGTCGCCGACCCGTCCGGTCTGGTGCACGCGGCCGATGGTTGGACCGATCTGGTGCTCGGAGCAGACCGACCGGCTCGGGTGGTCGAAGGACTGATCACCGGGTGGCACGCTCCCGGCGCGTCACACCTGGATCTTTTGGTCGCCGTGGCAGGCGAGGAAACCGTCGCCGCGGCCTATGCCGTTGCCATGGATACCGGCTATCTGTGGCACGAGTTCGGCGACAGCGCTCTGCTGTTCGGCGTGGATAGGCAGCTCAGCTGACCGTCACGGTGGCACCTAGTTGGCCCGCGATGTCGAACCGTCCGCAGCGGCCGTCGCTCAGGTCGAGCTTCTGGGTGATCAGCTTCCCGCGGCGATTCTTGAACGTGGCCTCGGCGGACACGTCGGCGGTCGGCGTCGAGCACACCTTCGACACCGCCCCGGGCGGGTCGTAGCTGACCGTCCCGCCGCCCTGGCAGGTGTTCGTGCTGTTGGCCAGGAACACGCGCGCGGTGCCATCCGGACACGGCGCGTCGGCCACCGCGTCCGGCGCCACGACCAGCGAGCCCAGCGCGAGCGCGGCGACGACGGAGCTTCCGACCACAAGACGACGAACCGTCGGTTCCATCGATACCCTCATCTCATCGAACAACTTCGGCAGTACGCCGCAGAATGACCGCAGCGTGCAGGCATGCTAACCCGCTATCACGGCAGTTGTCCTGGCGATGGGTGTGCGCTACCCGGCGAACAGCAGGTCGTCCACGGCGAGTTCGGTGCCTGCGTAGTGCACCGGGATGTGGTCGCCGGGCCGGTACTCCTTGCGCGTCCGGTACCCCGTGGCTGTCGGTTCGGTGTGCTCGTAGATCACCGTCTTCGTGACCACCCAGTAGGCCGAGTATCCAGCGCGGCCATACAATTTCGCTTTGACGCTGAGGTCTTGCATCACCGTCTCGTCGGAGATTTCGATGACCAGGAGTACGTCGGACGGATCCCAGACGGCGATCTTCGAGCCGATCGAATCGACCTGATCCGCGTCGGCGCGCAGGACCCAGCAATCAGGGTCGGGCAGGGACTGGGCGGTGGGTAACGTCTCGCTGGTCACCTCGACACCGTCGGTCGGAAGCTTCCGCGCGATGCGGAACACTGCTCGGCCGTGCCAAGACCCGATTACCACCGGCCATACCTCCCCCTCGACGAGTTCGACGCGATGGTCGAACGCGCCCGCCTCCCACGCGCGCAGGAACTCGCTGCGCGTCCAGCGGTAGGCGATCGAAGCCCCGGTCATGCGCTCAGGGTACCGTGCCGCCGAGAGAGGAGCCATCGGTCGCGGAAGCAGGTTTGTTCTGCGCGGACGCGGCCGTCATCAGGTCTCGGGGTCCCCGGAGCGGTGCGCCCGACGGCTGGTCGGCGTCCGTGGTCATAGCGCGTGCACCCGCGCGCGAGTCGTGAACACCGGCGGATCGCGGGTGCCACCGGCCTGGTGTCGCCGCGGCGCGGCGCAGACGGAAGTATGGCGGCATGCTGCGCAGTTTTCAGGTGACCAATCACAGATCGCTGGCCGACAAGCAGGAGTTGCGGCTCACCAGGGGGAGCGGGCCGGTGGCCGTGCCGGTGACCGCCGTTCACGGCGGCGCCGCGGCGGGAAAGACGAACCTGATCGATGCGCTCGCACAGATGCGGGACGCGGTCTTGCACTCCGTCACCGGATGGGACCCGTACGCGGGCCCGGTGCGGGCGCCACATCTCGGATTCCCGGATCGGCCTTCGGAATTCGTGGCCGCGTTCGTCGCCGAGGGTGTGCCCTACACCTACGGCTTCCGGCTGGACAACGCCGATGTGACCGCGGAATGGCTGCACACCCACCCGCGCTCGCGTAAGCGAATCGTGTTCGAGCGCAGCGGAGAACAGATCAAGATCGGGCCGATGTTCGAGGCGGCGCGTTACGGCATCGCCGCGCTGGTGCCGCTGGTGCGTCCGAACGCCTTGTTGCTCAGTCTCGCCGGGCAGATGTACTCCGATGCGCTGGTGCCCGCGTACCGGTGGTTCGACTCCATGCTCGAGGTGCAGCGCGGCCCCGCCGAGCCGGACGCCATCGCGCACCGGCTCGGCAGTCACCTGTCCCGGTCGCCGGAGAACGCCGCCCGGCTGCTGATGCTGCTGCGCACCGCCGAGCTGGGCATCACCGATCTGCTCATCGCCGAGAACGACCCGATGTATGCCGACTACCTGCGCGAACTGGACGCGGACATCGCCGGGCTGGCCAAACAGGTCGAGCTGTGCGCCACCTCGCCCGGCTACGCCGACCAGCTGCTGCGCGACAACGGCCTGACCGGTGTCCTGCTCGAACGTGAGCTGACCAACCTGAAGGCCGCGCGCGACGCCTTGTACACACGGATGGTGGCCCGGCGCGGCGTCGGCCTCGGCCTGGTCCACGACGGCATCGCCAACCCGTTCGAGATCGGCGACGAATCATCCGCGACGTTGTCGCTGCTGCGGGTGCTCCCCGCCATGCTCGACGCGCTGGACGCGGGCCGCGTCCTCGCCGTCGACGATATCGGCGCGTGCCTGCCCGCCGAGGAGACCGACCGGCTGATCCAGCTGTTCCAGAACCCCGAGACCAATTCCCATGGCGCGCAGCTGATCTTCACCACGGACAACCGCATGCTCATCGATCGGGGCAACGGACGCTCGGCACGGACCCGTAGCTCGGTCTGGCAGGTCCGCCGCACCGCCAACGGCACCAGTGAGCTCGCGCCGGTGTAGCACGCCCCTAGCATGGGGACATGCTGGAGTTCGCCTCGCTGGTAATCCTGACCGCGGTGCTGGTGTCGCTGATCGTGTTCGCTCTCCGCGGCCGCAAGGGCGCCCGGCCGGCGAACCCGGAGCTGGGGACGCTGTTCGTCACCGGGGTGAGCCCGCGCCCGGACGCGCCGGGCGAGCAGTACGTGACCATCACCGGCGAACTCACCGGCCCTTCGGTCCCCGGCACAGTCGTCTACGGCCGCTTCACCTGGGACACGAGCTCCCGCTGGCCGGAAGTCGGCGATCTGCTCACCGTCGTCTATCCGGCGGGCAAACCCGAACGGTGGCAGATCTCCCAACCCGGCTGAGCAGGTCGAACGATTGTCGGGGCAGGAGAGGACGGATCGATGACCGTGCGGGTCGGGGCGAGGGAGCCGGACGGACGTGACGTAGCCCCCGCTATGGCCGGTGGCATCATGCCGGGTATGGATGTGCGGGACACCCGCGTCGTCGTCCGGATGGCGCGGCCGGAAGAGTACGACGCGGTCGGCGAGCTGACGGTGGAGGTCTACGTCGGCGAGGGCTATGTCCGCGCGGCCAGCCCGTATGTCGCCGAGTTGGCCGATCCGGCCCGCCGCGCGGCGTCGACCCGGATTCTCGTGGCCACCCATGCCGATCGGATCGTCGGCTCCCTCACCGTCGCACGTCCCGGCACCCCCTACGCGGAGACCGCGCTGCCGGGTGAGCTGGAGTTCCGAATGCTCGCCGTCGCGAAGTCCGGGCGCGGTCTCGGCGCCGGAACATCGTTGGTGCGCAGCGTGATCGATCTGGCTCGAGCGGAAGGATTCGCCGCCGTTGCGCTCACGACCATGCCTGCCATGGTCGAGGCGCGCCGGATCTACGACCGTCTCGGCTTCCTGCCTATCCCGAGCCGGGACTGGCGCACCAGCCTCGGGCACCCGCTGCACGTCCTGCGGCTACCGCTCGACCCGGACGCTCGAGAATCCTCGGATCGAGTCTCGTGACCGGGTGCCCATTGTCTTGTGCACGGTGAGCGGGGTGTGGGCAATCGCGCCCGGCAGCCGCCTCGGATGCGGACCCGCGGACGCTGTCGACTCCTCGAAGATCCGGCGGCACTGCGGCGAAACCAGGAAGCGCGGGGCAGAACCAGGTGAGCGCCCGTCCGGAACTAGCCGAGGACGGTCGCGACGATCCCCGCGAGATAACCGAGCCGGGCTACTTCGGAGGGGCGGAAGTCGGGGCCGCCCGGTCGGCCGAGCAGCAGCACCTTGCCGGTATTGCCGAGTGGGGCGGCGGCCAGTTTGGTGTCCATGTCGCGCCAGATCTGCGGCACCCAGTCGGCCTCGGGATCTAGCGCGCTGGGCTTCTCCAGCGGCATCCACGGCGCCGAACCCGCCTGTGTCTGCGGCGCACTCGGACTTCCGACCACCCGGTAGGCGCCCTGCGGGCCGACGTCGATGATCGTGCTCCAGCCGACCCGCAACACCCGGGGCACACCGTCGACCAGCACCTGCAATCGGTCGTCGCGGGCGCTGGCCACATGATCGATGAGTTCGAGTTCGCGGTGGGTGTCGAGGACGCCGGAATAGGGGCGGATCGAATCCACGTGCACGTCGCCGATCGATTCGGCGGCGGTGATCAAGGTGTCGGGCAGTGCGCCCGCGGGCACCTCGACGACCAGGTCGTCGACGGCGTAGCCGGCACCGCGCTCCACCACGTCGAGGGACAGGATGTCCGCGCCGACGGATCCGAGTGCGAGGGCGAGTGCGCCGAGGCTTCCCGGTCGATCCGGAAGTTGCACGCGGAGCAGATACGACACGCGCGTTCCTTTCCTTGGGCGGCCGAGGTTCTGAACGGATACCCGGGTAACGCAATAATTACACCCCTACGGGCCGGTTATCGAGTCGAAGTGCCGCCAGTGACACACGCCACTGGGCGGATTCGCGCACAAGCGGCGTGTCGGGCTATTCGGGGGATTCGTGTCGCGATGCGGACCCGGTTGCCAGGTGCCTGCTCGCGCGGATCGTCCCGCTCGGACGGACGAAGCGCAGATGCCAGAGGGACGGTCGTCGCCGGTGATCAGGCGGATGCCTCGGCCTCGTTCGGCCCGCTCCGGGCTGCGACGGACTACGTCCGGCTGTGCCCATTAAGGTATGGGTATGGCATGCACGCTATTGCGTGTCACGCATGCTGTTGCCTGTCGTGCATGCCGACGCCGTCCGCTGCCAGCGGAGCCGGTGTGACCTGTTGAAACCGAAAGCCGAAAGGGGTCCCGCGGTGCCCGCCATCTCCCGCGACGAGGTCGCACACCTCGCCCGGCTGTCCCGGCTCGCCCTGTCCGACGCCGAACTGGATCAGTTCGCCGGACAGCTGGATTCGATCCTGAGCCACGTGCGGACCATTTCCGAGGTCGCCGCCGCCGACGTCCCGGCCACCGCGTCGCCGAACCCGGCGACCAACGTGACCCGCCTCGACGAGGTGGTGCCAGGCCTGACCCCGCAGGAGGCGCTGTCCGGCGCGCCCGCGGTGGACGAGCAGCGGTTCCTGGTGCCGCAGATCCTGGGAGAAGCCGAATGAGTCCGACCACGCTGTCGGCGGCCGAGCTGGCCGAGAAAATCCACGGCGGGGAACTGTCCTCGGTGGAGGTGACCCAGGCGCATCTGGATCGGATCGCCGCGGTCGACGGTGAATACCACGCCTTCCTGCATGTCGCGCCGGAGCAGGCGCTGGCGGCCGCGGCGGAGGTGGACGCCGCGATCGCGTCGGGCGCCCCGCCCGCCTCGCCGCTGGCCGGAGTTCCCTTGGCGCTCAAGGACGTATTCACTACCACGGACATGCCCACCACCTGCGCGTCGAAGATCCTCGAGGGCTGGGTGTCGCCGTACGACGCAACGGTCACCACGAAACTGCGCGCCGCGGGCATCCCGATCCTCGGCAAGACCAACATGGACGAGTTCGCGATGGGCTCCTCCACCGAGAACTCGGCCTACGGCCCGACTCGCAACCCGTGGGACACCACCCGCGTCCCGGGCGGCTCGGGCGGCGGTTCCGCGGCCGCGCTGGCCTCGAACCAGGCGCCGCTGGCCATCGGGACCGACACCGGCGGGTCGATCCGCCAGCCCGCCGCCGTCACCGCGACCGTCGGGACCAAGCCGACCTACGGCACGGTGTCCCGCTTCGGCCTGGTCGCCTGCGCCTCGTCGCTGGACCAGGGCGGTCCGTGCGGCCGGACGGTGCTGGACACCGCGCTGCTGCACGAGGTGATCGCCGGATACGACCCACGCGATTCCACCTCCCGCGACGTGCCGGTGCCGCCGGTTGTCGCGGCCGCACGCGCGGGGGCCAACGGCGATCTGCGTGGCGTGAAAGTCGGTGTGGTGAAAGAACTGCACTCCGACAGTTATCAGCCGGGCGTGCTCGCCTCGTTCGACGCCGCGGTGGCGGTGCTGAAGGATCTCGGCGCCGAGGTGGTCGAAGTGTCGTGTCCGCACTTCGAATACGGGCTGCCGTCCTACTATCTGGTGATGCCGTCGGAGGTGTCGTCGAACCTGGCGCGGTTCGACGCCATGCGCTACGGCCTGCGTGTCGCCGACGACGGGCAGCACAGTGCCGAGCAGGTCATGGCGGCCACGCGTGCGGCCGGGTTCGGCCCGGAAGTCAAGCGGCGCATCATGATCGGCACCTACGCGCTGTCGGCGGGGTACTACGACGCCTACTACGGCCAGGCGCTCAAGGTGCGTACGCTCATCGCCCGCGACTTCGACAAGGCTTATGAGCAGGTCGACGTGCTCGTCTCGCCGACAAGCCCGTTCACCCCGTGGAAGCTGGGTGAGAAGGTCGACGACCCGCTGGCCATGTACCTGTCGGACCTGTGCACCCTGCCCACCAACCTGGCCGGGCACCCGGCCATGTCGGTCCCGTCCGGTCTGAGCCAGGACGACGGCATGCCGGTCGGCCTCCAGATCATGGCTCCCGCCCTCGCCGACGACCGCCTCTACCGGGTGGGCGCCGCCTACGAAGCCGCGCGCGGTCCCATCGCCTGACGTACCGGTCCTCGCAGAGCCGTTGGATTCCTCGCCTAGGCAGCGAGGAACCGAGCGGCTTTGCGAGACCGAGTGTGGGGAGCAGCGCGCGGCTATACGGGCCAGGTGAATTCGGGGTCGGTCACGTAGTCCTGGCGCCGTTGGTCCAATGCGATCGCCACCATCTGGTGCGCGCCTGGGCCGATGACCTTGCGCAGCGGTGGATTCGGCATGTTCACGAGCTCGATCAAGCCTGCGGCGCCGATCTCCGGGGACGCCTCGATCCACTCGGTCTCGGTGCCGGGCGCGTCGCTCGAGGCGAGATCCGCTGATTCGCCTCCGCGAGTGGTGGATTCCCCTGGAACGGCCGCAGGTTCGGATCCGTCCGGCGTGCCGCTGGTTGCGGTCGCCGGGGCGTCGGCGGGCGCCTTCGTCGGATAGTCCGGCATGCCGAGGACGGCGCTACGCAGGTCTTCGTAGGCCGGGATACCGGTGGCGAACCGCATGCTCGACTTGGCCCAGTCGGTGTCGAAGCCGCCCATCTGGGCGAGCGTGACCCGGACACCGAACGGGCGCAGTTCGTCGGCCAGCGAGGCGCTGAACCCTTCCAACGCCCATTTGCTCGCGTTGTACATGCTGAACAGCGGGAGGCTGCCCACGGCGCCGACCGTGGAGATCTGCACGATGTGCCCGGAGCCCTGTGCGCGCAGGTGCGGCGCCGCCGCCTGGGAAACCCAGAGCGCGCCATAGAAATTGGTGTCCATCTGGTCGCGGATCTGGGCTTCGGTCAGTTCCTCCAGCGCGCCGACCAGGCCGTAACCCGCGTTGTTCACGATCACGTCGATTGTGCCCATCAGCGCGAACGCCTTGTCCACGGTGGCGATCGCGGCCTCCCGTTCGCGCACGTCCAAGGGCAGCACGGTCAGCCGGTCATCGGCGAGTTCCGCCATGGACTCCGGATTCCGGGCGGTCGCGACCACACGATCGCCCGCGGCGAGCGCGGCGGTCGTGAATGCTCGGCCGAGCCCGCGGTTGGCGCCGGTGATGAACCAGGTTCTGGTCACGAAGAATCCTTTCGTAGCGAGACGATCCGTCTCGTTTGAGAACGATGCCAAGCAAACCCGGGCTTGTCAAGACGAGACGTATCGTCTCGTCGTCTGCTAGAGTGGCGGCATGCCCGACACTCCTTCCGTCGCGCGGCGCAGCGAACGGGCCCGCGCCGCGATCCTCACTGCCGCCGCCGAGCTGATCCGCGAACTGCCCTACGCGAAGCTGGGCATCGAAGCGATCGCGGCCCGTGCGGGTGTCGGCAAACAGACCATCTACCGCTGGTGGCCCTCGAAGGGGGCGGTCGTGTTCGACGCCATGCTCGAATCCGATTCCGGCCCTGCGGGTCCCGCCCTGCCGGATACCGGCGACGTCGAGGCCGACCTGCGCGAGTTGCTGCGCGGCTCGATCGCCGCTATGACCGATCCGGGTTTCGAATCCTTCCTGCGGGCGATGTACGTCGAGATCCAGCAGGACCCCGAACTGGGCGCCGCTTATCGCGAACGGCTGCTGCTGCCGCAGCGCTCCGCCATCGCCGATCGGCTCGCCGCCGCCGTCGACGCGGGTGAACTGCGCGCCGACCTGGATCTCGACTTCGCTGTCGACCTGCTGCTCGGCCCTACGCAAATGCGGTGGTCGCTGGGGCTCGGCGGACTCACCAAGGACTATGCCGACGTGGCGCTGGAGGCTGCGCTGGCGTATCTGCGGGCGTGATGCCCGGCCGCGATGGTGCGTCGGTCGCCCGCGGAAACTCGGTCACCCGCTGCCCGGCTCCCTGGAACGTGCCACGCTGCACCGGAACTCGCTAGCAGGGCGAGGGCTGTATGCGGGGGCGGACGCCGAGCATGTCTCGATCAGGAGGCTCGCAGCGACTCGGCTTGCTTCCGGATGCCTTCGGTCATGTCCTCGAAACCGCGGCGCAGGTTCTTGCCGAGCAGCGCGACGACCACGGGATGTAGCCATCCTCCGAGTTCGAAGTGCGACTCGTACCGGGCGCGGTTGTCCGCGAGGGGCGTCACGGTGTGTGAGCGGAGGCTGTGCAGCGCGCCCAGGGGAACCGGCTTCATCGCATAGCTGAGTTCGCGGCCGGGGGTATGGGAACGGATCCACTCGCGCTGTTTACGCGGGCTGGAACCGGAGACGTGCACGAGCATGTCGATCGGCTCGCCGGGAACCAGGGAACTGCGGCACTCCGTGACGAAGGGATTCCATTCGCCGTAGCGGGGGAAGTCGGTGACCACCTGCCAGACCAGCTCGGCGGGGGCGTCGATGTCGACGGCGAGATCGATGACAAAGGCCATGAAGGAATTAGAACACGTTCTACGAAGGATGGCTGTGCGTCCGCGCCGAGCGGGTCAGCAGCCGCCCATCGCAGTGCCCTGGTCGGTCCCATAGCGATGGCCGTGACCCGGGGGAGCGTCGAGCGCGGCGAGCAGGTCGGCCGTGGTCTGCGCGAAGCTGATCAGCGGAAGCCACCGGGGGACCGGAGCGTCGGTGCGGGCGCCGGTCAGGTCGGGCGCGCGCCAGAGCTGGGTGAGCGACCAGTGGATCACCGGATCGGAGGTGTTGGCCAGCACGGTGGCGCCGCCGCGATGGACCTGGCCGGCCGGGGGCCCGGCCCACAGCGCCGCACAGGTGCGGCTGTCCTGGTCGGTGTCGTCGGCGAAGACGGCGTTGCCGCCCAGCGCGCCGAGGCTCTGGCCGTACATATACAGCCTCGGCTTGTGCGTCAGGCCCTGGAGATGGTTCTCCACGGCCGTGAACAGGCTGCGCGCGGCGGTCACGGCGGCTTCGCGGCCGAACACGAACGTCGCCCAGCTCGGTAGGTAGGAGTACTGCAGCCCGACCAGTGCGACGTCACCGTCGAAGCGCTCATCGAGTCCCGCGACGGCGTTGGCGTCGATCCACCCAGACCCGGTCGGCACCGTGACGACCAGATGCGAGCGGGTGAAGCCGCCCGAACGTTCCAGTTCCCGGATCGCCAGGGCGACCCGACTCTCCAAGTCCGGCGCCGAAGCCACCCCGACGTAGACCCGCACCGCCCGCACCTGCCCGTCGCTCACGAACTTGCGTCCCTCGGCGCCCAGCGACGACCAGCTCACCGCCGACGCGGTGCTGCCTGACCCGGTACGCGAAACCGGCCGCACCAGAGTCGGATCCAGCTCGGCATTGGCACCGGCATACACCGAATCACGCCACCCGACCACAGCGGGCATGCCGACGACATACAGCAGAATCGCCACGACCGCGATCAGCGAGACTCCTCGCGCCCAGCTCAGTCTGCGCAGGGCCCAGGCGATCGACCGGGTGGCGCCGACGAACAGGCCGATGATGAGCGCCGCGCCGAGCGCGCACCGCAACCAGTAGTCGGTCCCGATCCGCGGGGTCCCCATCGCCGCGCGCAGCCGGTTCTGCCAGTGGCCCGCGTTCGCCGCCGCGCCCACGACCAGCACCGACATCGCGATCAGCAGGGGCAGCCGCACCCAGCCCTGGCGCTCATTGATGTCGACAGCCCACCGCCGCAGGACGACGCGCAAGACTCCCGCGACGCCGAGCGTGATCGCCGCGAGGAGCCCCGTCAGCACGCCTTGCGCGCTGGGCGTACGGGGGAGCAGTCCGGGCGCCAACGATGCCAGCACGCCGATCCCGGTCCCGAGTGTCGTGCCGATCCGTGGCGGCAGGGCTCGGCGCCCCGCATCGAGCAGTGTGGTCATAGCCCAGCGGCGACGATTCTGGGGCGCCGCGAAAGCGGAAACGGTCATCTCGGGACCCCTGCTTCGGCAATGGCATTCGCCGAGCCGATCGCGAACGCGACCCCGCGCTGCCGGTTGCGCACGGTGAGAACGGCAGCCAGTCCGGCGATTCCGGCCCCGAGCACTCCGAGCAGCTTCCAGCTCGCCGTCGAATCGGAATCCGCCGCGCCGAGCATGGATTCGACCACCGGTGCGCCGTAGTCCTGCCGACGGGAGTTCAGATCGACGGCGGTGTTCGCGATCGACGCCATCGCATCGCAGCGGGCGCGGGAGAACGGATCGACGCGGGCCGCGCAGGCTTGGTGCATGTGCCGGTCCAGCATCGCGTCCAAGGCCTGCCGCGCCCACGGCCCCAGCGGCTCGCCCCGCTGCTCGGCGTAGCGCAACAGGTCGTAGCCGAGGTCGTGGGCCTTGCACGCGGTATCGAACTCCGCGGGCAGGGTCACCGGCGAGGAACAGTCACCTCGTGGATTGACCACGAGACCGTCCACCGCGCTCGGACGGTAGCCGAACGAAGCGACGAAGTCCGGCGGGATGGTGCTGAGCGCACCGGGGCCATCCGCGGCGAGTTCGGCGACGGCGGCGACGGCCTGCGCGCTCTCGATCGGCGCGGCCGCCGCGGCGGCCTGAGGTGCGGGCGCGAGGAACACCGTCGCCGCCATGGTGGTCAATGCCGTCGCCGTCAACGCCGCGTAGCGTCGCGTCGCTCCGGAAGTGGAAGGGGTTGCGGCGGAACGGGTTCGGGCTCCTGCGGCCGATGCGGACCGGGTCACTGGTCCTGCGCTGGTCGGTGTGCTCATGGCGATGACGTTAGGGACCCGGTTCGCGCGGGCGCCTCACGCCCGGGAAGGTTTCGCGCCCCGGGCCGTCGGGGGAGCCCGTGGCACCGTCTCGTACCGGGGTACCGCGTCCGAAATCACTCCTGCGTATGAGGGCGCGATGAGCTGGAGGTTTCTAGTGTCGTAGGAATGAGCGGTCGGGACCGGAGACGGCAGCGGAGCGTGACCACGGAGGGCCTACTCGGGCAGAAAGGGGACACAGCATGAACCGGCGAAGTAGTGCCCGGGCGCGGCGACTGGACGCACGGACCTGGTTCGATCTGGGCACACTGCTGGTCGGGCTGATCTTGTACGCGGTGGCGTGGCCGACCTTGCATCTGACCCACGCGGTGCCCCCGGCCGCGCAGCCGTTCATCGCGGCGCTGGCCGCCTTCCCGGTGCTGCTCGTGCGGATCAACCCGGCGTTGGGCTGGGCCATCTCGGCGGGCTCGGCGCTGGTCATCTCGCTGGCGATTCCGCATCAGCCCGACAACGAGCTGCCGTTCCAGGTCGTGCACGTGCTGAGCCTGCTGGTGCTGTTGTTCGCGGTGGCGCTGCGCGCGCCGGGGCAGATCGTCGCGCTCGCCTGGGGGGCCACGGCGCTGTTGTTCGCGACGGCGATGCCCGGCGAAGGGGACGCGTTCGCGAACGCCGCGTGGGGCTGGCCGATCGCGCTCGCGGCACTTGTGCTGTTCGGCCTGCTCATCCGCTGGCTGGCGCTGTCGCGGCGGCAGTTGGTGCGCCAGGAGGAAGAGAACGAACTCGAGCGGGCTCGCAGGACCATCCTGGAGGAGAAGGCGCGCATCGCCCGCGACCTGCACGACGTGGTCGCCCACCACATGTCCCTGGTCGTGGTGCAGGCGCAGACCGCTCCCTACCGGGTCGAGGGCGTCACCCCGGCCGCTCGCGCCGAGTTCGAGTCGATCGGCGCCACGGCGCGCGAGGCGCTCAACGAGATCCGCGGCATGCTCGGCGTCCTGCGCAGCGACGGCCAGCTGCCCGAGCACGCGCCGCAGCCGAAGGCCGCCGACGTGGTCGGCCTGTTCGAGGGCGCGCGACGTGCGGGGGTCGACGTCACCTGGACGGTCGATGGCGCGCTGGACACGATCCCCGAGACCACCGGCCTCGCCCTCTATCGCATCGCCCAGGAATCGCTGTCCAACGCCTCTCGGCACGCACCGGGAGCCCCGGTCCACGTGCGGCTCGTCCGCGGTGCGGACCTGTTGCTCACGGTAGGCAACGGTCCGGGAGCCGCACCCGCCCGACCGGCGGCCAACGGTGGCCACGGCATCGCAGGCATGCAGGCGCGGGCAGTGGCCGTCGGCGGTGAGGTCTCGGCCGGTCCCCGCGACGATGGCGGCTTCGAAGTCCGCGCCCGCCTCCCACTCGCACTGCCGAGCGACGCCGCCGCACCGACGCATGCGGCGTCGGCACGGTAGGTCGAACGCGATGAGATCGTGCGCCTACGCGGCGCACCAAGGAGTCGAGCGCGGCAGGGCGGGTTCCGAGCTACGACGTGCCAGGTAGACGGCGATCCGCCGACAGTTCGGCAGCTTTCGTGAGAGGACCTCGCCGCGAGCGAGGCGGACCCGGATGCGGGCTCATCGGGCGAATGGGACAGCGCGTACGCGCGAGAGGCAATTAGGGTGGGCGGGTGGCAATTACCGTGTTGATCGCCGACGACCAGGCCATGGTCCGGCAGGGGTTCGGAGCGCTGCTCGCGGCTCAGCCGGACATCAGCGTCGTGGGCGACGCGGCGGACGGGAAGGTCGCGGTGGCCGAGGCCAAGCGGCTGCGTCCGGACGTGGTGCTGATGGATGTGCGCATGCCGGAGATGAACGGACTGGACGCGGCCCGCGCCATCCTGGCCGCGGGGTTCGACCCGCCGGTGCGCGTGCTGATGCTCACCACCTTCGACATCGATGATTACGTCTACGAGGCACTGGGCCTCGGCGCCAGCGGATTTCTGCTCAAGGACGCGCCCGCCGAGGAATTGGTGCGTGCGGTGCGGGTGGTCGCCGACGGCCAGGCACTGCTCGCGCCGACCGTCACGCGCAGGCTCATCGCCGATGTCACCCGCCGACGCGGCGCCGCGCGGGCCAAGCAGGCATCGCAGCTGACCGCGCTGACCCCGCGTGAGCGGGAGGTGCTGGAGCTGATCGCCAAGGGCATGTCGAATTCCGAGATCGCCGAGACCCTCTTCGTGGCCGAGCAGACCGTGAAAACCCATGTGTCCAAGGTGTTCTCGAAGCTGAACCTGCGCGATCGCGCCCAGGCGGTCGTCTTGGCCTACGAGACCGGCCTGGTCACTCCGGGCTGATCCGGGTTCACAGCGGCGGACATGACCCGCCGCGCACTTCGTCGAGGTGACGGCCGAGCAGCCGCGCCATGCGGCTCAGGATGGTGGTGGCATCGTCGAACGAGCCGGAATCGGCCTGCGCCGCGAGCGCGACCGCGATCATGCCGGACCGTACCGGAACCAGGCCGAACTGGCGGACGGTGTAGACCCCGGTCGCGTCGTCCGGCCCCCAGCCGCCCTTGTACGCCGTACCCTCCAGCACGCCGAGACCCCACGCCTGCTCGGGCGTGATCTCCGTCATCAGCTCGGTCACGTGGAACGTCTCGGGCAGGCACGGCAGCCGGGACGCGAAGCGGGCCTGGTTGGCCAGCGTCCATTCGGTACCGCCGAAGGAGGTGTAGTCCAGCGTGGTGCGCGGCCCCGCGACACCGGTGGTGGCGTCACCCGCTTCGTCGATCACGTCCTGCACCGCCTTGGCGGCTTCCAGCCCGTCGCCGAGCGACTGCCACAGTGCGTCGGCGGCGGCGTTGTCCGACCAGGTGATGGCGGCCTCCACCTCGTGCAGAATGCCTTCCTGCCGGTCGTGCCGCAGCGCCGCGATCGCGAGCGGCACCTTGATCGTCGACCACGCGATGCCGCTGGCCCAGTCGCCGAAGATGGTCATCCGGCCGCCGCCGACCGGCATGATCGCCATGCCGACCTGTCCGGCCAGCTGCGGCTGCAGCTGCGTGAAATCGGCGGCCAGCGAGTCGGGCACGGAGACCGCGAGGTTCGGCCGCCACGTCCCGGCGGTGTCGACGACCAGCGGGGGAGGTTCGGCGGCCGGCCGCTCGCCGGGAAGCAGGGCGCACGAGGTCAGCGTGAGCAGCGCCACCATCGCCGCGGCGCGCAGCATCGAACCAGATCCGTTCGACCTCACCACCGAGTCCTCCCCACCACCACTTGCGTGTGCTCGCAGTTCATCGGCGGTGCAAAATAGCTGATCAGGCCCGTCCGGCCGGTGGCAGGGCGGGAGACATCGTCGCGCGACAAGCGACCGCGCCGCGAGAACGATATCTCGGGACATAGTTTCGCCGATTTTCGCGGAGAATTCGAAACTCCGTGGCCAGGGCGACACCCGGTAGGCTCCAGGATCTGTACGGAGCGCCTGGACGTCCGCGTCCGGCCGTGGTCACCTGAAGGGGGCGTGTTGCTCGACAGCGGTGCGGTGTTCGCCGGGTTCACCATAGAGAAGCTGCTCGGCCAGGGCGGCATGGGATCGGTGTACCTGGCCCGTCACCCGAGACTGCCTCGGCAGACGGCGCTCAAGCTGCTCAACCGCGAGCTGTTCGCCGACGCCGAGGTCCGGGCGCGGTTCGAGCGCGAGGCGGACCTGGCCGCACAGCTGGATCATCCGAACATCGTCGCGGTGTACGACCGCGGCACCGAGGACGAGCAGCTGTGGATCTCCATGCAGTACGTCGACGGCGTGGACGCCGCGACGGTGAACCCGCAGACCCTCCCGCCGGAACGGGCCGTGCAGATCATCGAAGGCGTCGCCGCCGCACTGGATTACGCACACGGTATGGGCGTGCTGCACCGGGACGTCAAGCCCGCCAACATCATGCTGGCCCGCGCGGTGGGCGGGCACGGCGAACGGGTCTTCCTCACCGACTTCGGCATCGCCCGGCTGCGGGAGGATTCCACCCACCTGACGCAGACCGGCATGTTCACCGCGACGCTCGCCTATGCCTCGCCGGAACAGATGACCGGCGCGCACCTGGACCACCGCTCCGACCAGTACTCGCTGGCGTGCGCGCTGTACTGGTTGCTGACCGGCGTCGCCCCGTTCGACGCGCCCGCTCCGGCCGAGATCATCCGCGGCCATCTCCAGCTGCCGCCCCCGTCGGTCGCGGCCAGGCGCGCCGGGCTGTCGGCCGCGCTCGACCCGGTGATCGCGAAGGCGATGGCGAAGCGGCCCGATGACCGGTACGCGTCCTGCATCGACTTCGCCACGGCCGCACGGCGAGCGCTGGCCGGGCCCGCGCCGACGATCGTGGCGTCGCAGTACCAGCCGCAACCGGCGCCCACTGTCATCGCGCAGCCGTCGAGTCCGGCCTATCCCGCGCCGGAGGCGAGTTCGCCGACATACGTCGCCGCGGCCTCCGGTCCCGGCTACACCGCGCCGCCGCAATACGCCACGAATCCGGCCGCCGGACAACAGCTCCCGGTGTCCGGAGCCTCCGCGGTAGCGCCGCAGAGTTACTCGGCGGCACCACAGCAACCCGGTTATCCGGCAGCCTCAACGAATTACCCTGCAGCACAGCCGATTCCGCCGAGTATGCCACCGCCGATGGGCTACGCACCCCATCAGCCACCCGGGTATCGCCCCGAACGCCGTTCCTCTACCGGTCTGATCGTGACCATCGTGCTGATCGTCTTGGCGCTGTTCGTCGGCATCGGCATTGTCGTGGCGAAGGTCGGATTCTCGAATTCCGCGTCTCCGCTCGACCTCGGTACCAAAGAACCCCCCGGACCGACCGACGCCGACACCCTCGCCAAGGCGTTCCCGAACCTGTTGCCGCAAGACGTGGACACGAAGTACAACTTCGGCTCCGGCCCGGGATACCGGGACAAAACCTGCTTTCTCGACACTGCGGAGCCGGGTCGCAAAGTGTCGAGCGCCGACGGTGTGCCCGACTTCCCCAACTGGGAAACGGCCTGGAATTGCTGGGGCACGCCGATCAACGAACCCGATTACGTCCTCATCGCCTTCAGATCGCCGCAGGACGCACAGGCGGCGGTGCGCGACCTGCCGTCCAACACCCGTGCGACCGAACGCAACAACGGCAAGTCGTATTCGACCTACCGGTGGCAGTCCGGCAGTGGCTTGCCCGACGGGTTCCTGGTCGTCGATTTCCAGGACGATCCGGCCCGATCCAGCTACCTGCTGTTCGCCACGGTGACCCTCACCGACAGCATGCCGACCTCCGGGTTCGGCATACCCACCGCCGAATTCAGGGGCTGGTTCGCCGACCTGCCACTGTAACGAGCTCAGTCGACCGCGAGCGCCTCCACGATGGGCAGCCGGGCCGCCCGCAATGCGGGCGGAATCGACCCGAGCAGCGCCAGCGCCAGCGCGATCATGCCGTAGACCAGCACTATCGGGCTCGGCTGATAGGCCACGTCGATGGTCAAGGCATGTCCCATCGCGACCGAGGCCAAATACTGCACCAAGCCGCCGAGAAGCAAACCCAGTACCGCGCCGACGATTCCGATGCCCGCCGCCTCGGCAAGCACCGAACGCATCAGGAACTTGCGCCCGGTGCCCATGGCGCGCAACACCCCGAGTTCCCTGCGGCGTTCCAGCACCGAGAGCATCAACGTGTTGAGCAACGCGACCGTGGCCACCAGCACCACGATCCAGAGGATGGCATTGCTCAGCACTGCTCCTTGCCGAATGCTCGACGAGGCCATGACCACCGTATCCGCCCCGGTGTCGACGTTCAGTTCCGGTGGCACCACCCGGCGGATAGCGGCGAGCACCGCCGCGCGATCGGCGCCGGGCTCGATATCGACCGCGATGACCGTCTCGCCGGGCCGCTCGTACCAGCTGCGCATCAGGTCGAGGTCCATCATCACCACGCCCGCGATCGCCGAGAAATACGGGATCACTTGCAGCACTCGCACGGTGCGCGGGCCGGTTGGCGTCGGCAGGGTCAGTTCGGCGCCCGCGCCGATGCCCAGCGAGCGCGCCACGTCACGGGAGATCGCGACGCCCTCCCCGGCCGACAGCCGGGCGACGGACTCGTCGGTGAGCATCCGCATGCGGGTTTCGCGGGCATCCGGCGGAAATCCTTGCAGCATCACGCGAGTGCTGCCGAGCGTGGCGAAAGCCATCTGCGCCGGGCTGAGGTGCGCGACGCCGGGCACGGCCGCGAGCTCGTCCCGCAGATCGGCGGGCAGCAGCGGGCCGGTCGGGAACTGGGCCATCGAGGCCGGGCTGACGTAGACGTCGTTGCGGGCCAGATCCGTGAAAGTCACCGCGGCCGAATCGATCATGTTGCTCGAGGCGCCGCTCATGCCGACGGTCGCGCCGACGCCGATCATCACCGTCATGGCCGTAGCCCATACCCGCCGAGGCGCACGTTCCAGTGTGGTCGCACCGAGCGCGCCGGGGGCACGGAAACAGCGTGCGATCGCGGCGGCCGCCCGCACGATCGGAACGGTGGCGCCGAAACACAACAGGATGGCGGCGACGAACGAGATCGAGATGGCGGTCAGCGAATAGCGGCCGATGTCGCTGCCCGCGATCAGCACCGCGGCGCCGACCAGTCCGGCGCCCAGCGCGACGGCGAGCCGGCGCAACAGCGGGCTCGCCGTATCCGTTCGGCCGACCCCCACCGGAGCCAGCGCCTCGATGGGCCGGACCTTGTACACCTGGCGCGCGGCGAGGGCCGCCGCGAGCACACTGGTGAACACGCACGCTGCGACCGCGAACGGAATCACGTACCAGGGCAGCAGGTATTCGGTGCGCGCCTCGACCGACTCCACGATCGCGGTGGGCAGGGCGCCGATCGCGACACGGCCCATGAAGACACCCAGCGCCGCGCCGACCGCACCGCCGAGCACGCCGAGCAGCGCCGCTTCGGCCAGTAGATCGCGCACCATCGGCCCGCGTTTGCCGCCGATGGCGCGCAGCAGCGACAGCATGGGCCTGCGCTGGGCGATCGCCATGCTCATCGCGTTGTAGATGAGGAATGCCGACACGATCAGCGCGGCGGCCGAGGCCATCGCCGTGGAGTACCGGACGATCTGCACCGCGCCGCCCGCCTGCGCGGTGCGCAGGCTCGGCTCGGCCACCACCGCGCGACCGTCCACCGCCGCGGTCAGCGCCGCGCGCAGCTCCCCGAGGTCCGCGCCGTCGGCAGGAACGATCTGCACCGAGTCCAGCCGCCCGGTCCGGTCGGTGATCTTCTGCGCGAGCCCGAGCGGGGCCGCGATGAGATGCCCGCCGTTGAGTTTCCCCGACGTCTGCTCGTCGAGGACGTCCGCGACCGTGACCGTGGTGTCGCCCAGGGTGAACCGCTCGCCCGCGGAGCGACCGAGCGCGGCGCCGACCAGCACCCCATTCGACACCGACAGCAGCTTTCCCGCCGAAGCGCTCATCGGAGCGGTCAATTCGCTGCCCAGCGCGCCGATGGTCGAGTCGGCGCCGATCAGCAGCGCGCGGTCGGCGCCGGTGCCGATCTGCACACGCAACATCGGCACCGCCACCGCGACACCGGGAGTGTTCGCGATCCGAGGCAGCAGTTGCTGGTCGAAACCCGCGTCGGTGATCCCGGTGACCTCCAACTGCGCCTTGCCGCCGAGTCCTCGGGTCAGCTTGTCCACCGAACCGGTCACCGATCCGGAGATGCTCAGCACCGCGACCAGCAGCGACGCCGAAACACCCAGCACGACCAGTGACATCAGCGTGCGGCCGCGATGGGCGAGCAGCTCGCCGATGTTGAACAGCCGCAGGCGGTCCCACGCGGCGCCGATCACGTGGTGTCCTTTCTCGCGTGAGCGGGGCCCTGCGTGGTCACGCTTCGCTGCCTCCTCCGGGCCTGACCGCTCACGCGTTGACCGTCCGCTCGACCTTGTCGTTGGAGCCGATCAAGCCGTCGCGCAGGGTGATCACCCGATCGCAGTAGGTCACCGCGCTCATGTCGTGGGTCACCATCACCACCGAGTTGCCGGAGCCGGCGATCTCCCCGAGCAATTCGAGAATGGCGGCGCCGGTCTTGGAATCCAGGTTTCCGGTGGGTTCGTCGGCCAGGATCAGCGGCGGATCCATGATCAGCGCTCGCGCCACCGCGACACGTTGCATCTGGCCGCCGGACAGCTCGGCGGGCCGGTGTTCGGCCCGCTCGCCGAGGCCGACCCGGTCGAGCAGCTCCAGCGCGCGCGGCTTGGCCTTGCGCAAACCGGTGCCGTCCAACAGTTTCGGAATCGCCACGTTCTCCCACGCGGACAGCGTGGGCAGCAGGTTGAAGAACTGGAAGACGAAACCGACCTGGTGGCGCCGGAACCGCGACTGCTGTTCCTCGTCGAGGGCGCCGATCTCCTCCCCCCGGAACCGGATCGAGCCCGCGTCGGGACTGTCCAGCGCGCCGAGCAGGTGCAGCAGGGTGCTCTTGCCGGAACCGGACGGCCCGATGATCGAGGTGAACTCACCAGCCTCGATGCGCAAGCCGACGCCGTCGAGCGCGCGGACGGTCTGGCCGCCGACCCGGTACTCCTTGGTCACACCCGATAGTTCCAGCATGGCCGTTTCCGACATCGTTGTCCCCCGCTCCGTTCGGTCGATCAAAACTCTTCGTTCCTCGCGCGTTATCGCGCCATGGCCTCCGACGCGTGGTGGCGGCGACGATACTGTGCGTCGAGCACCGCCCGCAGCACCGGCTGTTCGGCGGCCAGCTCGAGGTAGGCCTCGACCTCCGTGAGCCCCAGCTCGAGTTTCGCGTCGATGTGGATGTTCCACCGGTAGCGCAACGTGAGCAGCAGTCCTTCCGCGCCGCCGAACAGCCGCTCCAGATCGGGGATGCCCGCGAACAGATCGGGACTGGTCGGATCGATCGCCGCACGGCTGAGCACGGTGTGCACGATGTCGGTTCGAGCGTGTTGATCGATCCAGGACATGGCCTTTGCCTTCCGTCGGTGAACTACCGCTCACGCTACGGACGCGACACCTTGTTGTCGTCGTGCCAGGGACCCGCATGCGTCTCCGACCACGGTAGGAGTAGCGGCCCGCTCGCGGGACGATGTACCGGCCCGCGGGCGGCGGCTAGCCTTACAGAATGGGTGTGACCGGCGTAACCGAAGCACCTCCCGGTACGCCGCGTACCGGGCGCGTGCGCGCCGCGCTGCGGCGCACCAGGCAGCGGTGCGTCGAGTTCGTGCGCGATCCGGTGGCGGCGTTCCGGCGCAAGGTCGAGCAGTTGCCGTTCGACTATCCACCGTCGGTCATCATCAGTATCGATCTCGCCGTGCTCGTCGTCGCGATCGCGGCCGCGGTGCAGCGGCACGACTACTTCCCGACCGTGCTTCCGATTATCGCGGTGCTGCTGACCTATGCCTTCGGCCCGCTGTACGCGTTCCTCGGCGTGATGCCGCGCCCGTTGCTGCTCGGTGTGCTGGCCATGTCCGCGGAAGCGTTGTTCCTCGTCCAACCGGTCAGCGGCGACTTCGCGCCGTTCGTGCTGGTGGCCGCCGCGGGCGAGATCGCGGCGATCGCGCCGAAGCGGGTGAGCGTTCCGGTCACGGTGGCGATGATGCTGCAGCTGGGCGCGTTCAACGCGATCGGCCACGCACTGGAGGGACTACCGACCTACTTGGTCGGTATCGCGTTCGGCTGGATGGCGGGGCTGATGATGCAGTATCAGCGCCGCTTCCTCTACCAGGAACGCGACTACCAGGACATCCGCGCGGCGCAGGCCGCCGACGAGGAGCGCCACCGGATCGCCCGCGAGGTGCACGACGTGATCGCGCACTCGCTGAGCGTCACCCTGCTGCATCTCACCGCCGCGCGGCACGCGCTGCAGGCCGACCGCGATGTGGACGAGGCCGTGGAGGCGCTGACCGATGCCGAGCGACTCGGCAGGCAGGCCATGGCCGACATCCGCCGCACGGTCGGCCTGCTCGACGCGCGGCCATGGAAGCAGGTCCCGGAACCGGGTGTGGAGGACATCACGGACTTGGTCGGCGACTTCGTGCGGGCCGGGTTGGACGTGCGCTACGAACACGACGGCGACCTCGGCGCGGTATCGCCCGCGGTCGGGCTGGCGCTGTACCGAATCGGCCAGGAGTCGCTGGCGAACGTCGTCAAACACGCGCACGGCGCGTCCGCCTCGGTACGACTCGCGGTGGACGACACCATGGTGACGCTGACGGTGCACAACACTCTGCCCGCCGGGCTGCCGCCGCAACGCGGCGCGGGAATGGGCGTCTCCGGCATGCGGCAGCGCGCGGAATTGCTCGGCGGCCGGATGACGGTCGGCCCGTCCGACCACGGCTGGTCGGTGCGGGCAGGCATTCCGCTCGCGCCCGGTCGCGGCGGATTCTCCTGCTCGATACTGCCCGGCGCCGGGACGACAGCACGGGAGGGTGCGTGAGCGAGCGACAGCGAGTGAACCGAGGGCACCGCGCGCGGTCGCGCACGGTGGAGTCGAACGTCGGCGAGGCGGAGGCGTGAGTGTGACATCGCCCGCGAGCGGGGAAGCCGCGGTGACCGTGCTGGTGGTGGACGATCAGGAGCTCGTGCGCGGTGGCCTGCGGCGTATCCTGCGCCGACGCGACGGATTCGTGGTGACCGAGTGCGCCGACGGGGACGAGGTGCCCGCCGCTGTCGCGGAGTTCCACCCCGACGTGGTGCTGATGGATCTGCGCATGAAGCGTGTCGGCGGTATCGACGCCACCCGGATGCTGCGGGCGCGTGACGGCGCACCGCCGGTGCTGGTGCTCACCACCTTCGACGACGACCAGTTGCTGTCCGGCGCGCTGCGCGCCGGTGCCGCCGGATTCATCCTCAAGGACTCACCCGCCGAGGACCTCATCCGCGCGGTCCGGATGGTGGCAGGCGGCGGAGCCTGGCTCGATCCGTCGGTCACCGGTCGTGTGCTCTCGGCCTACCGCACGGTTCGCCCGGTGAACACTCGCTCCGATGCTCGGCTGTCCGAACTGACCGCCCGCGAGTACGAGGTGCTCGAATTGATCGGTCGCGGCCGGGTGAACGCGGAAATCGCTCGCGAACTCGGTATCTCGGAAGTGACCGTGAAAAGCCATGTCGGACATATTTTCGGCAAACTCGAGCTCCGGGATCGGGCCGCGGCTATCGTGTTTGCGTTTGACCACGGGGTGGTGACACCCGGAGAATCCATTCTTTGACGGGCAGGCTCCGGTCGCGGACCGCGTGATCTTTGGTGTGCGATCCTTGCTCGGGATGTGGAGGATGGACGGGTGCAGGAACCTGGGCCGAGAACCGGAACGCGGTTCGGGCCGTATGAACTGCGGTCGTTGCTGGGCAAGGGAGGAATGGGGGAGGTCTACGAGGCCTACGACACGCTGAAGGACCGGGCGGTCGCGGTCAAGCTGTTGTCGGAAGAACTCGCCAAAGACCCGATGTACCAGGTGCGATTCCGGCGCGAGTCGCAGGCCGCCGCCCGGGTGGCCGAACCGCACGTCATCCCCATCCACGACTGGGGCGTGATCGACGGTGTGCTGTTCATCGATATGCAGCTGGTGCAGGGCGTGGACCTGCGTACCCTCCTGCGCGGCCAGGGGCCGCTGAGTCCCGCTCGCGCGGTGGGCATCATCGAACAGATCGCCTCGGCGCTGGACGCCGCGCATGCGGTCGACCTGGTGCACCGCGACGTGAAGCCGGCGAACATCCTGGTCACGGACGCGGATTTCGCGTATCTCGCCGATTTCGGGATCGCGCACACCGAGGGCGACAGCGCGGTGACGCTGGTCGGCATGGCCATCGGCTCGTATATCTACATGGCCCCGGAACGTTTCGACGTGGGGCTGGTGACCGGGCGCGCCGATGTCTACTCGCTGGCCTGTGTGCTGCACGAATGCCTGACCGGAGCAACGCCGTTTCCGGCGGCCAGCATGAATGTGCTGATCAAGTCGCATCTTTCCGATCCGCCGCCGCGACCGAGCGCGCAGGCGCACGGCATTCCGCCCGCATTGGACGCGGTGATCAACCGCGGCATGGCCAAGGACCCGGACGACCGCTACCCGACCGCGAGCGCCCTGGCCGGCGCCGCCCGAGCCGCTCTCGCCCCGGCGCCGTCCACCGGGCCGATGCTCGTGGTGCGCGCGCCCGACCGGGCCCAGCGTGCCGGTGAGCCGACCGCGAGTGGTGCGGCGGTTCCGCCGGAATCGACAGGCGAGCTGTCGGTGATCCGTCCCAGCGCACCGACGGTGGTGCGGCCGACGGAAACCCAGTTCACGCCGCTCCCGTCGGCGGACGAACCGCCGCCGACGCTGTTGGCGCCGCGTGCGCCGCACCCACCCAAGGGGGGCCTGCCTCCGATGCGTCCCTTCCCGGACGCGCATCTGTATCCCGAGACAGAGGCATATCTGGAGTCGACGGGATACGCGCAGGCCCAGGGGCATTCGGCGCCGCCGGCGCAGGCGTATCCGGAGAGTTATGCCGATAACGCATCGAGCGAGAACTTCGAGCCCCCACAGGCGTATTCGCAGACACCCGCCTTTTCCGCGTTCGCCGAGACTCCGCCGCATCCCGGGGCCGGGAACTATCCGGAGACCAGGCAAGATCCGGATGGCGGATACCTGACCGGTTACCGCGGGGACGCGTCCGCACATCCGGTCACGCAGGACTCCGCAGCGCCGACCGAATACCTGGCCCCGGCACGCGCGAGGGAAGACGGCTACGCGACCCGCACCGATTACCCGCCGCACGGCGACTATCCGGCGCGTACCGACTACCCGCCGGAAAGCGACTATTCGGCGGGTGCTCACTATCCGCCGCGGGGCGACTATCCGGCGCATGCCGACGACCAGTCGCACGGCGATTACCAGCCACAGGGCGACTACCCGCAGCGTCGCGACGACCCCGAGTACGGTCACGACGACTACGACGACGCCGCTTACTCTTCGTCGCGCCCAGGACGCTCCATCGCACTGCCCATCATGGTCGCCGTGCTCGCCATCGTCGTGGTGGCCGTCGGCGGCGCGATCGCCTGGCAGTCGCTCGGCTCCGGCGGCGTCGAGACCGCCTCCGCCGAACGGCAGTCCGACGCCCGGACTCCGGCTGGGCAGTCCACTGCCCGTCCGTCGAGCAGCCCGTCGACGTCCTCCGCCGCTTCCACCTCGGCCAAGCCGACACCGGTCACGCTGCCCGCGGGGGCCAAACCGTGCGGCCAGGGCCAAGCGGTCGCGGGGGCGTTCACCCAATCGGCGGCAGGTACCGCCGTAACCAGCTGCGCGTTCGCCGAAGAGGTGCGCAGGGTCTATGCCGAAATCGGCACGGCCCAGAACACAGCTCGCGACGCACCGCGCACGGTGCTCGCGACGAGTCCGGTCACCGGCCGGACCTACCCGATGAATTGCCAGACCGAAGGTCTGCTCGTCACATGCAGTGGCGGTGAAAACGCGGTGGTGTATGTCTACTGATCAATTCCGGAAAGCTCGAAAAGTCCTGGGCTGCGCGGCGCTTGTCGCGTGTGTTGTCGCGGGATGCGGGACCGACCGCGCCGAAGATCCAGCGACGAGTGAGCCGACCATCACCGAGGCCGCGGCGCGGACCGATCAAAAGGGTCTGTCCCTCATCGTGCCGGGCACGCTGGCCGCGAGTTTCGCGGAACTCGAGGCAGGTGTGCGCGGGCAGCTCGGGATGGCGGTGATGCCGGTCGGCGGCGATCAGCCGGTGACCTTCGGCCAGTGGACCGGCGGTCCGGCCTGGTCGACGATGAAGGTGCCGTTGACTGTCGCCGCGCTGCGCCGCAATCCGAGCTCGAACTATGCCGCGTCGGCGGCGATCACCGCCTCCGACAACTCCGCCGCCGAGACGCTGTGGCAATCTCTCGGCAGCCCGCAGGAGGCGGCCCAGGCCGTGCAGGCGGTGCTCCGCGAAGGCGGTGACACCAGGACCGTCGTGCCCGCCACCCGTTCCCGTCCCGAGCACTCTGCCTTCGGGCAAGCCGAATGGACGCTGATCGACCAGGTGCGGTTCGCCTCGCGGCTGCCCTGCCTGGCCGAGTCCGGACGCGTGACCGCGCTGATGGAGCAGGTCGTAACCAGTCAGCGCTGGGGCCTCGGCGAATTCAGCGGAGCCGAATTCAAGGGCGGTTGGGGTCCAGAGCCCTCGGGCGCTTACCTGGTGCGCCAGTTCGGGATCATCAGCGTTCCCCAGGGCCAGATCGCCATCGCGATCGCGGTGCGGCCCGATTCGGGGTCGTTCAGCGATGGCATGAACGTCCTGGACCGGATGGCCGCCGTCGTCGCCCAGCATCTCGACGAGTTGCCCGGCGGTCGCTGCCCGGCGGCGTGAGGACATTCGGCCAGGTCACTGTTACTCATCGTTCACGGGGTCGGGGCTGCCGAGATCGGACATGGAGGGCAAGATAGCGGCCATGCGCATCGGAGTCTTGACCGGAGGCGGAGACTGCCCAGGACTGAACGCGGTCATCCGGGCCGTCGTTCGCACCGCGAACGGCCGCTACGGCGACGCGATCGTCGGCTTCGAGGACGGTTGGCGCGGTCTATTGGAGGACCGGAAGATCCAGATCCAGAACGACGATCGCACCGACCGCATCCTCACCAAGGGCGGCACCATCCTCGGTACCGCGCGCACCAACCCCGACGTGCTGCACGCAAGTCTCGGCCGGATCAAGCAGACCCTGGACGACAACGGCATCGAGGCGCTCATCCCGATCGGCGGCGAGGGCACGCTCACTGCCGCGAGCTGGCTGTCCGACGAGGGCGTCCCGGTGGTCGGCGTCCCGAAGACCATCGACAACGACATCGACTGCACCGACGTCACTTTCGGCCACGACACGGCGCTGAGCATCGCCAGCGAGGCGATCGACCGGCTGCACACCACCGCCGAGTCGCACCAGCGCGTCATGCTCGTCGAGGTGATGGGTCGTCACGCGGGCTGGATCGCGATTCACGCGGGCATGGCGGCGGGCGCGCACTTGACCCTGGTGCCGGAGGTCCCGTTCGACGTGGACGAGGTGTGCACCATGATCAAGCGCCGGTTCCAGCGCGGCGACAAGCATTTCATCTGCGTCGTCGCCGAGGGCTCGCATCCGGCCCCGGATTCTGGATTCACCTTGCGTGAGGGCGGTATCGACGAGTTCGGCCACGAGCGTTTCACCGGCGTCGCCCAGCAACTCGGTGTCGAGATCGAACGCCGCATCGGCAAGGAGGTCCGCACCACCGTGCTGGGCCACGTCCAGCGCGGCGGCAGCCCGACCCCCTACGACCGAGTCCTGGCCACCCGTTTCGGCCTGCACGCCGCCGAGGCGGTGCACGCGGGCCGTTTCGGTCAGATGGTCGCACTGCACGGCACCGCCATCGACCTCGTCCCGCTCGCCGAGGCCACCAAGCAGCTCAAGCGCGTCCCCGACGAGCGCTACCGCGAGGCGGAGGCGTTCTTCGGGTAGCACACGCCGCCGCCCGGGCTGGATTTCGTGGCGCACAAGCGATCAGAATCACCTCGACGTGCCCGTACGCACGCCGGGCTACTCTGGCCGGTATGGCCGAGCTGCACGTGAACGACCTGCCGGACACCACCCTCGATGTGCTGCGCCGCCGTGCTCGCGCGGCTGGGCTCCCGCTGCCGGAACACATCCGCCAAGAGTTGATCGCGCTGGCGCGACGGCGGACCGCCGACGACACGGTCGTCACGTTCCTGGAGTCCGAGGGTCGTGATGTAGAGCCGGAGATCGACGGGGATGCCGTGGCGCTCGTCGAGAGCTACGACTTGCCCATCGAGACGCTCGGCGTCTTGGGCCGCCGCGCTCGCTCGGTCGGGCTCCCGCTCGGCGAGTACGTGCGCCGCGAGCTCGTGCGGCTCACCAGGCAGTCCAGCGTTGACGACGCCCTGCTGGAGTTTCGTGAGGCGCAGGAACGCGACCCGGCCTTGGAGGTCGACATGGCCGCCGTCGCCGCGGCGGTGCGATACGCGCGGGGCGAGTAGCCCGAACCGGTTCGGATCGTCGGTACTGTGAATTGCATGCGCAGTGGGCGACTGATCACGTTGGTTCTGTTCGTGATTGCCGCACTGGTGGCGGGGTGTTCCGAATCGAATCCGCCCGAGCCGACCACCGGTGACTGGCACGGCGGCATCGAGGTCCCTGGTGAGCCGCTGCAGGTCGGGGTGAGTTTTCGCGATGACGGGACGGCCACCATCGATATCCCGGTGCAGGGCGCGGCCGACGTGCAGCTGAAGGACGTCAGCTCCGATCGCAACGGAGTGTCGTTCGCGATTCCCGACATCCCGGGCGACCCGGTGTTCCGCGGCCGGTACGAGTCCGGATCCGATGAGATCATCGGCGATTTCACGCAGGCCGGCCAGAGCTTCCGGCTCGCGCTGAGCAGAGGCGAGGTCGAACCCCTGGCCCGCCCGCAGGAGCCGAAGCCGCCGTATCCGTACAAGTCCGAGGACGTCACCTATCGCAACGGCGACATCACCATCGCGGGCACACTGACCGAGCCGCAGGGCGCGGGCCCGTTCCCCGCCATTCTGATGATCACCGGAAGCGGCCCGCAGGACCGCAACGAAGAACTGATGAGCCACAAGCCTTTCCTGCTGCTGGCCGACACCCTCACCCGCGCGGGATATGCCGTGCTGCGCACCGACGATCGCGGCGTGGGCGGCACCACCGGCACACTGAACGACGCGAACTACACGGACCTGGCCGAGGATGCCGCCGCGGGCGTCCGGTTCCTGCGCGCCCGGTCCGACATCGACCCGGGCCGTATCGGGCTCTTCGGCCACAGCGAGG